>MGXR01000012.1:0-1573 GCA_001801425.1 Gammaproteobacteria bacterium RIFCSPHIGHO2_02_FULL_42_43 | reverse complement strand
AGGCACCTCAAGTGTTGCAAAAAATTGGGCGAGTATGTTTGGCAGCCGTGAAGTCAATGCACTTTCACCGATGCGGTTGAGGGTGATGGATAATATCGTGAAGAGTCAGGCGGGGAACGAAGCAACGGAATTTACAGGCGCTAATGTAAGAACAATTGCAGCAGCACATGTTCGAGAGGCTAGAAATTTATTGAGAGATTCTGGATTAAATGCCGCTGATCGTAATGATGTCTTACGTTCATTCGATTTAGAAACTTTTCGAGTTGAACATGTCGTTGAACAAAAACAAATTTATCGTGCATTCGATGATTTTGACGCTAAAATGTTTGGTCGTTATACATCTGAAAATTTATTAGAAAATCAGACAAGGCGTATTGTTGATTTTGCTTTACCAAATAACTCAGCCACAAGGCTTGCTATAGTAGAAGTTCCTCAGGGTGCAACCATTTTTTCCGGAAGAGTTGCTCAGCAATTTGGATTGAGAGGTGGAGCACAACAAACGTTTCTTACAGGTCCGCTGGATCAATACATGTTCCAAGAGACAATGATGCCACGAGAAATTTATACACCAAGAGGAATGGCCAATGCTTATTGAAAAACAGCAACTCATAAATGAAGTGCAAACTTTTTTACAAGAGCTTAAAAAAAATAATCCAGAAAGAGAAAGCCTTGAATGGTATTTAATTAATAATTTAAATAGGTATTTAGAATCCTTAACTGCTGCTGGTTCTGCGCAAGAAATAAAAATTGCAACAAAAATTCTTAGCAGATTCTGCGTTGATTGCATGAATTGGGATACGACGTTATTTAAACAATGCACTAAAATTACGCATTTGGGATTAAAGATTGCAAAAAACAATTGATTATGCATTTTGCATTTAAATTTTATTTCACCTCTCGGCAATTTAAAACCACACTCAGAGCAACCAATAGAAAACAAACAAACAGATAATAAAAACAAGTGAACGAATCAATAAAATATAATCATTCACTCTCTCACGCTTCTTCGGTTTTATATATTCACTCGCTACCGCTCGTGTCTATGTCCAAAAAGCAAGGCGCCGACGAACTCGCGAATTTCGGCTTGAATGAAGCCATCGGCTGTCACGTGAGCGCACAAGACCTCGCAGCCAGTTGTTTAGGTGATGTGGCACAAGATGTCGCTGACCCGCTGGCAAAACATATGGATAAGAAAGAGAGCAATAATGCTAATATAAAGCCCAAAAACACTAGCCCCCGATCTCCAAAAGCGCCAGAAAGTTATGACAATCATTCACGCTCCACCCACATCCATCCCACCTACAACCCCGATGACGACATCGCACAACAATATCAGAAAATGATGGATGACAGCTGGGATCAACAAATATCTTCAATTGAAAATGGTACGAGTGAGCTGAATTACAATATGTATGCGAGTGGTAGTGCATATACTGATTATTCAAACAATGGAGCAAATACAAATCACGCAACCTCAGATAGTATGGACCCCGCCACTTACTAAACGGCTTCAAAAGAGCCAGAATGAAAGAGTTTTCTAAACAGTCATTCAAATTTCAGTGAGGGGTCCATG
>MGXR01000011.1 GCA_001801425.1 Gammaproteobacteria bacterium RIFCSPHIGHO2_02_FULL_42_43 | reverse complement strand
TTGTTAAAAATGAATTTATTTCTTGCAGAAACAGGCGGGGTCCATATAAGAAGCACGCGCGCAACGCAGTGGAGCAAGTGCGTATGAAAAACCACGGAAGCACGCGGGGAGCGCAGCGGAGCAAGTGCGTTATTTTGACCTTGCAATTCTCTTTGTACTCATGTACCATTACATGAGTATTTACAAATCACAGAGACAACACCATGAAAAAATACTTAAAACACCTCAGCATCGCTTGCCTGTTATTCATTGGAACGTCTGCAACGGCAGCCCCCACCCAAAAATCTGTGACCATTGGCATTGTGCTGCCCGTCGCAGTGCCAGCCCTGACACAAATCGTGAATGGTTTTGAAGAAACCATGACACAGCAATCCAAAGTCCCTGTGCATTACTCCGTGAAAAATGCAGAAGGTGACGCCAGTATGCAGCGCTCCATTCTGCAGGAATTCGCTAATGATAGTGATGTAACACTGGTCGCGCCGATTGGTACTGATGCCGCACAAATGGCCATCGCCGTTGTTCGCAACAAACCCATCGTCGCCATTGCAGCTGACCATGTAAAATCGGAAGCACAAAAAGCAAATAATCTGAATGTCACGGGTGTCAACAGTCGCGTGCCCCCTGCTAAACGCATGCAATTAATTCACGCAGCGATTCCATCGCTTAAAAAAATCACGATTATTTACAGCGCATCGAGTCGCATCTTCAATCAAGTCAAAGAATTTGAAGCTGTGGCGAAAACAAAAAATATTGCCGTACAACCGCTCATGGTGTCGCAACTTTCCGACTTGTATACTGTTTCTAAAAATATCGCGCCAAATTCACAAGCCATTTTTATTTTAAAAGATGAACTGATTGTGAGTGGATTGAATACATTGCTGCAACAAGCCAAATTAAAACATTTACCTGTGATTGCATCAGATGATGGCTCGGTTGCCAATGGTGCGGCATTTGCGCTGGGCATTTCTGAAAAACAAACCGGTGTCGATGCTGCTAAAATTGCCTTGCAAGTATTGAATGGAAAACCGGCGCGCGATATTCCTATTTATATGATGAAAACACCGTACGTATTTTTAAATTCATCTGCTGCAACCGAACAAGGATTGTCTGTAGAAAAAATAAAACAAGCGGCAAAATTGCATCATTATAAAATAAATATGATGTAAATATAAATAAAACCACAGAAGCACGCGCATAAAATGGCAAGGAGCCGCGCGCGTTAGCAAGCGGGATTTGCGAAGCAAATCATCTTAATGAAACAAACACAAATAAGAAACACACATGTTATTCATTAACACCCTACAACAAACGCTGATCTTTCTCCCCCTCGCATTCGGCGTTTATTTAAGTTATGAAATTTTAATGATTACCGACTTAACCGTCGAAGGCACATTTGTTTTAGGCGCTGCTATTTTTGCAAAATTAATCACAAGTCATTTTACTCAAATCGAAAGTGTTATTGGTGCATTACTCGGCGGCGCACTCGTTGGCATTGCCGTCGCACTCATGCAGCGCGTTGCAAAAATAAATTCACTGATCGCCGGCATTCTCGCGGTTTTTATGTTGTATAGTGTTAATTTTGGTGTAATGGGTCAGCCCAATATCAGTTTGCTCAACAACACTATTTTTCTACAATACCTGCAAAACAACGCGCCAACCATCCTCACCATTTTTTTAATTTTGTTTGCGTTGCTACTCGCCTTTTTATTATTTTTATTTTTACACAGCAAAACTGGGTTGCTATTGCGCGCTTTTGGCAGCAATCCGCATCTCTTGCGAAAACTTGGAAAAAAACCAGCGATTTATTTAGGATTGGGATTAGCGATCAGTAATATGTTGTCTGCGTTGTGCGGTGTGATGACAGCGCAACTCAGTGGATACGCCGATATTCACATGGGGTTGGGCATGGCGCTCACCGCCATCGGCGCTGTGGTGATCGGAAAGAAAATTGCTAGCGTTTTATTTTCGAGACACAATCGTTTTAGCGCTGCAATAGGATTGTTCGGCTGTTTGCTTGGCGCATTTATTTATTATCTCATCGTTAACGGATTGCTGATGCTCGGCGTTGATCCCATTTATTTGAGATTAGTATTAGGATTAGTACTGGTTGCATTTTTATCGACAGCACATTACACCAAACAACGTGGAGAATTGTATGCCACCGCTGATTGAGTTTAAGCAAGTGGGATTTTCTATCGGCGACAGAAAAATTATCGATCATCTGAATTTATCCGTTGATGCACACGAATTCGTTGTGATTTTGGGCGGTAACGGTTCTGGAAAAAGCACACTCATTAAATTAATTAATCAAACGTATCGTCACACAAATGGTGATATTTTTTTCAAACAAAAACCCATCGAGCAATACACATCCGCTGAAATTCGAAGCTGCGCCGTCACCCTAACGCAATTCATTTCGGAAAGTATATTTTTAGATTTGACGATTTTAGAAAATGCGATACTCATCGAATCCACTTATCTTCAAGTGACGCGAAAACCATTTTTCCAAAAGACATTTGTCGCGCAATTACCAGAATATTTATCTCGCTTCAATCCAAAATTAGGCACTCTCCTAAAAACTCGCGTGAAAAATTTATCAGGTGGGGAGCAGCAAATGTTGGCGTTTGCATTGTATCTACGTCATCAACCGGATGTGTTGCTGTTGGATGAACACACGAGCGCACTCGATCCGAAAAAATCAGATCAAGTGATGGAATTTACGCATGACGTGGTGCAAAAAAATAAACTGACTTGTCTTATGACAACACACGAACTTAATTATGCGCTACAATACGGCACGCGATTGATCGCGATTCACGATGGAAAAATTATTTTCGATGTCAAAGATGCTGAAAAAAAATCTTTATCAATGACGGATTTATTGAAAAATTGTTATTAATATTTACGGAAGCACACGCATCAATAAGCAAGGAGCCGCGACCGTAAGGGAGCGGGAAAATATGAAACCCCACTGGCACAAATTCCTATCCCTCTGCCTTAAAGCAAAAAATCAAACTGAATTATCCCAACTCCTCGATTGTTTTTTAACGATCGAAGAAAAAAATGATATTGCCGATCGTTACACCATCATTCAAGAATTATTAAAAGAAAAATTAACCCAGCGCGACATCGCTCTAAAATATCACGTCAGTATCGCCAAAATCACTCGCGGCTCTAACGCACTCAAATCACTGAGCGACAACACAATTCAATTTTTGAAAAAAAATATGGTGTCGTAATATAAATAACAAAAAACACGGATATAATTGCGTTAGCGTACGCAGTATAATTCGTCCGATCTCAAACGATCGGAATTCTATGTAAAAGTTCCGACTTGATCTGACAGTTACCCATTTTGCAGCTATGCGCTTTACTGTCAGTTCAAGTTGATTTTAAATTATTTTAATCAATCTCTGCCGATGATCCGAATCGAACAGGCGACCTACTGATTATGAATCAGTTGCTCTACCAACTGAGCTACATCGGCTAAAGAAAATATCGCTTGCTTACGCGCGCGGCTCCTTGCTCATTTATATCGCTTGCTTACGCGCGCAAAGAAAAAACCCGCTCGCTTGCGCGCATTGGCTCCGATCCCACAATCGGAGCCGCGACCGTAAGGGAGCGGTGCAATTTTCAAAAACCCGGTATGCGCAAAAAAACCCGTCGGAGTGCACATTGTTAAGAGGCGTGGCGGGTGTTGTTAAGTAAAGCATATCAAAACTCACTATATCGCACTACTGCTTTTTGCATCTTCCTGTTAGTCGCTGTCGCGAAATTTAAATGTAATGCATTGATTTTCAATGTTAGGTAACATACCAAGTTTGATCAATACTTGTTAAAATTAAAATAGCTTTATATTTATTACAAGGAGTTTTCGAGATGCAATGGATATCATTCACAACATCTGCACTTTTGCTTTCAGTAATTTTATTATCAGGTTGCGCCCCAGTTTATCAAATAAAAAATGCGGGTCCCACAGCGAAATTAGAAAATAATAATTCTGTTTTCTTATTTCAAAATGCAAAACTGTGTACCGACCTTAAGCGCACACATTCTACCCCGCTTTTGGGTGGCGCTGGTGGATACACTGTTATTCCAGCTGACAAATTAGTGACTGTGCAAGTAAGTGAGAACAACGAGTATGCCACCTGTACTTTGACTGTATTTTCGTTTACACCACAGCCAAATAATATCTACAAAATCACTTACGCACCTAAAGGCAGTGGTGACTATTGTTCGTTAAGAGTGCGCAATGTGACATCACATCAAAATGTGCATTACATCACACGTAGTTATAATAATAATTTTTGGAGTGGGAAAGGGCGTTGTGACGATCAATTATCAAAATAAATTTTTATTAGCATAAGGAGCACGTTGTGAAAAATTATATTAAGTTTTCTGTGATATTGTTTTGTTTGTTTCTTGCAAGTTGCGCATCCAACTATTCAGTAACACAAGCGCAAAGCCAAGGCACCACAATTAGTGGCGCAAGAAAATTATTTGCGTATGGTGATTGGATACACACTTATGTATCCACAATCGATCACCAAGGTTACGAGTCTGCAGGAACATTTTGGAATGGCACAGCTAACGCGCCTGTGACTCCTAACCAACCACATACTTTTGGTATTTCTGTACGCTACATGAACGGTCTTTTAGGTGGTCAATATGTTGGGCAAGGTCAGCTCCACGCCACATTGCAACCCGGACAACATTATTTTGTGCGTGGAAAATATAATGGTAAAAATATCGACGTGTGGATTCAAAGCGCCAGCGGAAAACACATCACGCCAAATGTTTTGATTCGTTGTACCAGGGTGTCAATATTATAATTTCATAAATTTTGTTGCGCCATGCGATAAAAATATTGATGGCGCAGCAAAATATTTTTAAAATCATCATGACGCTAATTGATTAACTTATAGATTGTGATAAATATTTTTTTCTGAATGAAACTGTTTTGCACCAATAAATAATAACGAGAACAATGCAAATGATAGTGAGAACTACGTTTTGCATCGGTGATAAAAACTGTGGATTCATAACGATAATAATGCTATCAAATATCCCAATGAGCATCATGCATAATCCCAAGATTTTCAGTGTTCTTGTAGTGCGCACAGCTTTGATGTTGTTGGGCACAGTGTCGCGCAGACCATGCGGAATGCCAAACGGTAACATCATAGAATCGAAAATGATGTTGATCAAGGGAATCAATCCCATCCAAATAAACCAATTTGGAAAAATGCGTTTTTCTTTTGGAACGAGATGCATGGTTTTATATAGAGAACATCTAAATAAAATCAAACAAGCAAAAATACCAATGACCAATCCAATAAATAATAAATCTGAAAAAATCTGGGTAAGATTATGACCCGCTAAAGCCAATTGATGCTGCACTTGTGCTAGCGATACAGTTTGTTGATTTTGCATACCCATTTCTTCTGCGAAATAAGTTGATAAAAATGGATCACACAATGATTAAGAAAAGTGTGATCCTAATATTTTTTGAATTAATACAACACAACCGCTGTATTACCATTGATTGCTGAGCAAGCAGCGCTCAATGGTGTTGCGTACATTGTTATAGCACCACTGACTCCATACGAAATAGTCACTAAGCAAGTACCACCAGTATAAGATGATTTGTATTGTGTTGAACAAATTGAACCAGGTGTAAATGAAGTGATAGTTAATGTGCCATTATCGTTGCTGTCTATTGGTGTTGGGAATGTCACGCCAGTGCAATCACCAGTTGGATTATTGGTTGTGGTGTAAGTTGCTGCGCTCATCCCGCTGCTTTGGTTGAAAATACGATAACCAGGTGTTGCTGTTGCAGCAAATGTTGCAATGGATGCAACACATAATGTTGTAGCGACTGTTACTTTTAATAATGTCTTAAGTGTCATAGTAAAAACTCCCGCATTTTGTGCGATTGGTTATTAATTAAACAAAACATGCGAAGGTTACTTCACCAGTAGTCGGATGTCAATAGAATAATTTTCTTAACAGCGCATTAAAGCACAGTATCTATATTGAACACTTATTGAACAATTTCGGCGATCTCAGTATGATGCATTTCCCATCAAAAGAGTGCTTCTTACCATATGAACCAAGAAAAATAATATTGAGAAATGATCGGGGAATATAATGCGTTTCACGCCAAAAAATATTTTTGAATTATGTCACTCCATTGCGACATCGTTATTTTTTTCACTCGTTCTGTATAGTTTTTTATGGCGCACCACGGAAGGGAAATTAACACAATTGCCAGCAGATTGTTCTGATCATTTTAATCTGACATATGGTGATCTTCAAACAGCAACCAAATTTTTAATACCAGAACAACACGATATGAAACAAATTAGTTGGTCTTGTATTGTGGCATTGGCAAACACTTTTTTTAATCATATGCAAGCAATCGCCTATTTAGAAAGCACGCCAGAGCGTTCGCCAGATCATTATGAAAAATACGTTAACTTGGGATTTGTCTGCAAATCATGGGATGATGCAACAGCACTTGTCAAAACTGATCTCGATTTTGAAGAATATTACAAAAACACTTTCTCACTTCGCACACAACAATATTTTCTCAAGTATCCAACATCTGATTACAACAATTATTTGCTTTTAAAGCAAACGCTACAGACTCATACAAATTTACGCGATACCTTTTCATTATCTGGTTATACACCATTCGGTCCAAACACATCAAAAGCACTACAGGATTACGTTTTAAAAAAAATGATCCTTTATTATGAACAAAATCATCAAAAAAACTTTATGGTAGTTGATGCAGAGGGAAATCAGCGTGCCCGATCTATTTTTAGTAATTTATTTTCACTGCTTTTTCAAATGATACGTAACGAAACACCTTACTCGGAGTGCGCAAAACATAATGATGCCGAAATACTGATTCAATGCATACATTATTTTAATATGATTATGGATGAAAAATATCGGGACAAGTCGCTATGGCGTTCCATCAGAAATAATCCGCATGGGATCTTTATTGCAGGCTACAACCATTTTGATCGTATACGAAAATTAATGATAGAAAAACAACACGATGATCCACATCTTGCTATTCTAAAATTAAAACGAACTTAATTTTAATTGCGTCGCGTGATAATTTATCAGCATACTATCAATTATATCTCTGCCGATGATCCGAATCGAATGGACGACCTACTGATTACGAAACATATGAAAGCGAATAATAGCAATAAATCACAATAAGTGACAATGATTATATGCTGTAAAAATGGGGTTTAGGTGATTGTGGTGTTTTGTATGTTGTTGTGGTGAGTTGGGGGCGAGTGTCCCATTTTTGGCTATGTGAATTTCCGACGCAGTGCGTCAGATTTTATTACCAGCTCGCAGGTTTTGAAATATTCGTGCCCGAAATATGATTTGGTAATTGCGAGTCTGCAAGAACAGATGGACGTATTATTTTCATAAAATCTTTGTACTGCATTAATGTTTGGCTCGGATGGCGATGCCCCGGAGTAATCAAACCAATTTTTTTGTTGTGTTCTTCTTTCGCAAATTTCAATGCGCCAGCAATATCGCTATCGTTTGAAACTAAAATCGCGTAATCGTAGCGATCGTGCCATGCGTCATTTAAAATATGTAGTGCAAGATTTACATCAGAACCTTTTTCTTTTGTATCGACAGCGGTCACATAACTCGGGCAACCTTTTGGCGGATTATCGACTTTTACTTTTATTTTGTGCGATAAAAAATGACCGTAATAAATTTTGACTGTTCGACAGTAATGTTCTAACGCTTTTAAATAAGCTTTTTGTCTATCTGGTGAATGAGGATTGCCTGGGCGTGGTGATATGCGCGCGGTGAAATATTTAATCTCTGTAATATGATGATGTTCACCCAACAAGTTTTGAAATAATTTTTCTAAATTCAGCCACTTATATTCAGTCTTTTTCAACGCGCCAAAATATAAATTAAAACCGTCGATATAAATGATCGCTCTAGACTTTTTGTTAGGGGTATTACTCACGAAACTAAATCCATACAAAAAACAAAGGCTCCCGAAAGAGCCTTGTACCCTACCGACGAAACGGTAGGGGAGGTAGCGAAATTATAGCACAAAACCTCTTGATGTATATACCTCTCAGACCTCTCAGACCTCAAGATGCGAACTTTCGGTTTTGATAAGTTGAGTGGTATGGGGTTAAGCAACAATTTTTCCGTAAATTCTATTAATCTGCATTAGTTACGATCTAATCTGACAGTTACCCATTTTGCAGCTATGCGCTTTACTGTCAATTCAAGTTGATTTTAAATTATTTTAATCAGTCTCTGCCGATGATCCGAATCGAACGGACGACCTACTGATTACGAAACATACGAAAACGGATAATAGCAATAAACTACAATACCGAACAATCATTTTATGCGGAAAAATAGAGGTTTTTTAATTGAGTAAGATTGTGCGTTGTTGCAGCGAGCTGGGTGCGAGTGTCCCAAAATTGGCTCGTTGATACCGCAACGCTTTCAGGGTCGAGCGCCTGCATCAATTCAGGATATGAAATAAATTGTTTCGAGGTGTGCCACACTTGTGGCGCATTTTTTCTAATATCAGAGAGTCGCACGTACACCTCCACGATTCTGTACAACTCCCTGTTAACAAATTCTTAAAGGTTGAAAGGCTACCATGAGCTGATCTAAATTTCTACAAATACTTCACTAAATTTTAGTTAACAATACCGGTAAATAGTGCTAAATTTTGGTGATATGTATATTTAAGCGATAAAGGATATTCGTAAAAATGTATAATGAATACCCTGACCCCATACTTATTGGTATTGCAAATCAGAAAAGTTAAATTATGAATTACAAAACGTAAACCACATGATAGTCATGTGGTTAAAAGTTAGGATCATAAAAATGAAAAAACTAATCGTGTTCTCCGCATTTTTATTTATCCAAAATATATTTGCATCGAACACCGCATTTGTGATTGGTAAACCATTACCGCGATGGCAAGCAGGCGAATTAGATATTTATCATATTCACGAGGGCGCGGGGAACTCAACTTTTATGATTTTTCCAGATGGCACCACTTTGTTGTATGACTTAGGCGATATGGTGCCAAAAAATAAAGATATAAAAAATGCTGAACTTGTCCAATATTCCTCTGTGTTGCCTAATAACAGCAAAACACCGTATGAATGGGTTGCGCATTTCATAAAAATATATTCCCCACATCCAACTATATTAAATTACGTTGTGATTTCACATTACCATTTTGATCACGTGGGTGAATGGAATCCAAGTCGCCCAACCGATTCAAATGGGAATTATAAATTAATTGGTGTTGCGGGATTAGAAAAAGAAATTCATATTCAAACACTGATTGATCGCAGTTATCCGGATTACAATCATCACGGCGATTTTCCCGGCAATGTAGATCAATACGTAAATTCTAAAAATAATTATCGACGATTAACTGCGCTAACAATGCAAAATTATAAACGATTCGTTGAATATCAGGTGAAACAAAAACATTTGAATGCTGAAAAATTTACTGTGGGAAGCAATAAGCAAATTCATTTGATCTATCATCCACGCCATGATTTTGAAGTGCAAAATATTATTGGAGATGGATATGTTTGGACCGGAAAAGGACTTAAAACGTATTATTTCTTTCCTCGTGCAGAAAATGATTTGACGGGCAATGCCGAACCTGAAAATGATTTATCTAATGGTTTTCGTATTGATTACGGCCCATTTCGTTATTTTACCGGTGGCGATATGACAGGACGTGAATTATCTGGGAATGATGTCAGTACTTCTGCGGAAGCGGTAGCAGCACCTGTGATCGGCACCGTAGATGTTGCAACAATGGATCATCATGGATTTGATGATGCGCAAAGTAATATTTTTGTAAAAACATTGAGGCCACTGATTTGGATTCAACAAAATTGGGCTGTGACGCAAACAACTTTTGATATGTTACTAAGAACAACTAGCATGCTCAATTATAATTACGTGAGAGATTTGTTTGCGCTACAGTATTTTAAATTGAACGATCTTTCTTTGCCTTCATTCGGAGCGAAAAACCAAGGGCCCATAGAACAGTATTACAAAAATACCATGGGCCACGTTGTAGTGCGTGTAATACCTGGCGGAAAAGAATTTTGGATTATTGTGTTGACAAGCAATACACCAAATCCTGTGATTAAGGCGGTTTATGGACCGTACCATAGTCTTGATAAAAATATTTAAAAGGGAATGTAAAGTGTGAAAGCTCCGACCTAATCTGACAGTTACCCATTTTGCAGCTATGCGCTTTACTGTCAGTTCAAGTTGATTTTAAATTATTTTAATCAGTCTCTGCCGATGATCCGAATCGAACGGACGACCTACTGATTACGAAGCCTCTAGGTCGAATTAACTTAACATATAAATCAACACACTGCGATGCGCATTTGGTTGAAAAACGGTCAAAAACGGCTTGAAACATGGCTAAAACTATTTGAGTACGTTACAAAATCCCTACATACAATTTAAAACAAAATTTTATTCTCTTTTCCATGCAGCACCAGTTAGCTTTGGAATAAAAGCATCCTCAACCATTTTTAATGCTGATTCAAAATCCCATGTTGAGTCAGCAGGTAATAATGCAGACATATCAGACTGAAAATCTTGATTCGTTTTTTTGAGATGCAAGTTTTTTTCAAATAATGCACGTGTAACAGGCTCATTGTTGTACTCAGCGTATTTTTCAAAAATAGAAACAACATTTTTTACATCAATCAATTTTTCTTTTAATACAAACCACAAGTCAAATAAATCACGGCCCTTTCTTCTTTGATAGAGTGCACGCAATTTTGTACCCATCAATTCATCAAGGTGATAACACAAAATAGTGGACTCTCCTTCAAACCATTCTGATTTCATTTTAAAAGAATGTTTTGTTAACGGCAAAACATGAAAATGTTCTGTTGTGTTGATTTCAATTTTTAATTTTGCAACGACATTATCAATTGCAGTGTAACGATAAATTAATTTTGCACTGCGATCGGTGAGTTTGCGTTTAGGCTCACCTAACCAAGGATCAAGCGCCTGTCTCACGGCATCTATTGTTCCACCAATGGGCGCACTTTTGATTTGGACAAAATCAATGTCTTCACTGTAACGCGCTGGTGGTTGAATAAATAATTTGTTTAAGGCTGTACCACCACGAAAAGCCAAAGTTGAACCGATGTGTGGTTCGTTGTATAACGCAACTAATGCTCTGCTAATTACCATGTCCTGTTCAACCATAGATAATGTTACCCATGGTGCATTTGCACGCCACTCTTCAATATATATTTCAGGTATCATTCGTCAGTCTCAATCGTAGTATTTGCAATTAATTTCCAAAATTCATCTCGAATTGCATTTTTAGTTGAAAGCTCTGGTGCTAGAGTTATCCAATTAAGTTCGCATTTTTTAGCATATTTTCGCAGGGTTTGTAATAGTTTTTTTTGTTTTTTTGAATCGATAGAATCAATATGTGAAAGCATGTATCCCAATCGTTGCCACCATGCGTGTTCTTTTATTTCTTTTATGATTTTTAATAATCGATCTGCATCAAGTGATTCGATTAATTCACTGAGCACAGTAGCTGTTTGATTTAATCCACCTGAAAGCCTGCGATTACTGAATAAATCATATAACGTAAGCTCAGGAGATGAAATTGTTAAATAACCGGTGCGCATAATTTTTTTTTCAACAAGCCAAGGTGTAAGTTTCGTTTTACAAAAAAAATCGATTTTCACTTTTCCAAATTTAATGCTTTTGATTTGATGGTCAGACATCACTTGATAAGTTTGTGGTTTTTGGTGAGAAGCACCATGATAATAAGCGGCTGATAATCCGCAAACATAATAATTCGCTTTCCAATAAGCCATCAACAAAGGTAATAATTCTTCCGCTGGCAATGAGCCAACAGATTGATATTCTGGTGGCACGATGAGATACAAATGTTTGGCGATACTAATGATATCTTTCTTTTTTTTGAGCTTGTAAGCGGCGCAATACAAGGCATTCTTGGAAATCTGTAGATCGGAAATTGCTTGGTCGGTAGTGAATACAAAGCGACCCTTTGCACGATTATTTTTGATGTATTCTGATAAATTCATAATATACTCAAACTGTCTTTATTAGACATATTGAAAGTATATCAAAATTATTGGTTCTAACGCAACAAAGTAATCTAACCAATAGACAATCATGGGTCAGTTAAAGAAGGCTTAGTTAATTTTTACCCCTGTCTCTATATCAAACGAGCCATTAGGCGAGTTTGAGATAGTGACAGGGGATTTAGTTCATTGATTTTATTTATTTAAACTATTTAAGTTACAAGTGACGACAAAGTGACGGCTTTTTTAAGCAATAAAACATTATTGTCTAAAAAAGCTATTACAAAAATAGTGATAGCTTACGTTGTTCAAATAGCATCGCGTGCCATTTAAGCGATGTAAGGTACAAACCTTTAGCGTTACATGTCTATCTGTAATATTCAACTGACCATTATTGGTTTTTAAATTAGTTTTCAGTTTTAAAAATAGTCAGATTTAATGTTTTAGTTTTTAAAATTATTTCTATGCAAAAAATGTATCGCTGTGCTCGCAAGATCACAACGATTACGGCGAGGATTCGCCATTGCCGCAGGCGTTTTACAGCCTATTTCGCACTTTCGAAGTGAAAACTTCCGCCATCAATGGATGGTTTGTGTGCGAACACTCACCATTGTTAAATCGTCGGCAACTGGGTATTTTTTGTGGTTTTAAGAAATAGCAGGTTATTATAAATAAATAATTATTTTGCTATGCAACTTTTTCATAAAAATCATTTCTTAAATTTTTTAGAATTATTTTTAGCAGCATTAAAAACTTCTTTTGCAAAGCTCACTATATTGTCGTTATTTCCTGCTGTAGAATTTACGGAAATAGAAAGAATTGTATTTATTTTTTGTGAAAAAATATAAACAGAACGATAACCAGTAACAAGTCCTTCATAAATCCACGTAAAACCTATTGATTTATCATAAAGCAAACCCATCACACCCAAACCATAACATCCATTTCCATCTGTATTTTTAACAGTACACTGCATAATATTAGAAATCGGTTTTCCATTTTTTTGATTTACATAATAATTATTTTTTAAAATTTCAGTCATATTTTTTGAAAGAATTTCACCATGAAATAATTTAAAAACAGCTTTCACCATGTTTTGTGTATTCCCAATTAACGCACCAGCCGATGAAATCCAAGACCAGCCCAAGGTATCAGATGCATCAAATCCTAAAGGAACATCTTTGATAGCAGGGTATCCATATAGAGCATCATAATAGTACCCATGCATCATATTTTTCAAATAAGCTTCGGGTCTTTTGTGTGGAATATAATAAGCAGTTATTCCAGCATTTTTTAAAAGATCATGCATTTGTGCCGAGAATGGAATTTTTGCGGCTTTTTCAGCAATTATTCCGGCAATAACATAATTCGTATTGGAATAAGAATAGTTTGTTCCAGGCATGAAACATTGATGTTTGCAATTTTTACTACGCGCATAGCTTGCTGCAACATTGATAAATTGATCTAATTTCCAATTCGTCTCAAATAATCTTTTTTTATCCCAAAATATATTCAAAGTTGAATTATTTACCGCATTTGGAATACCACTTGTCATATTCAATAATTGAAAAATTTTAACAGTACGCCACATTTTTGGCCATTCTGATTTCTTATTTTTAGTTGAAATAAATTTTTTAGGAAACCAATGTTGTAATGTTTGGTTTAAATTTAATTTTCTCTGCTGTTGTAATTTTAAAATAATTGCAGTTGTGAATTCTTTGGTAATACTGCCCCATGCAAATAAATTATTACTTGAAACTGGAGTGTTAATATTGTGACCAATGGTACCAGCGGTATATGTTTTCATTTTTCCATTTTGTAAAATGGTTAATTGAATTCCAGAAGTACCTTCGCCTTTTTTAGTCACATCATGATTGGAATATTTTTCAATATATTGATTCACTAAATTTTGTATCTGATCATTTTTAGGATTTGCAAATACAGAAACACTAAATGTAAAAAATAAAATTAAGAGTAAATTTTTCATAAGCCACCTTAAATGCTCAAAAAAAGAAGGGGCATACACCTATAGTAGGTAACATACGCCAGTGTTACAAATACCTGTTAGAGTATACCAAAAATTCCTATACTTGATAATATAAACCAAATCTCAGCTTCTATTTACTTAGTTTAACATGACATTTTAATTGATTTATTTTTTTGAAAAATTAAAATGCATCTGAGATGGCTGAATCCATTTTTAAAAGATAAATGTTTGGATGCAATTGATCGTAATTTAATTGATACGATTGCTGCCAAAAAAGCAGAAACAGGCGTTTCTGTTGCAACAGTGAATCGCATGTTAGCCCTTGTTCGCAGTATTTTAAATAAAGCGGTGGATGAGTGGGAATGGATTGACAAGCGACCGAAAATTAAATTACGCCAAGAGCAGAATCATCGTATACGTTGGTTAACGCAGGGTGAAGCGGCAAGATTAATTCAAACGCTTCCAGAACATTTATCGGATATGGCTTTGTTCACATTAGCAACTGGATTGCGACAAAGTAATGTGAAATTGCTGAAATGGGAAGATGTGGATTTGATAAATCAACATACTGTTGTTCACCCAGATCAGGCTAAAGCAAACAAGGCAATTTCTGTTCCTTTGAATGATACGGCGATGGCTGTATTAAAAAAACGTGTAGGTCGGCATGCTGTTTTTGTGTTTACTTTTAATGCGAAGCCGGTAGATCAAGTTAATACGAAGGCATGGACAAAAGCGTTGAAACGAGCAGAAATTGCAAACTTTCGTTGGCATGATTTACGACACACTTGGGCAAGTTGGCATGTGCAAAGCGGTACGAATTTGCAAGAACTACAAATGCTCGGAGGTTGGTCGAGCTTTGCAATGGTGCTTCGTTATGCACATTTGTCGAGTTCGCAATTGCGGGTCGCTGCAAATCGGATTCACGTGACAAATTCCCTACATGCTCAAGTGAATGGAAAAAAAGAATCGATGAATGATCATGCAAGTATTTAAAAATAAATATTTTTAAATTGCCGATGATCCGAATCGAACGGACGACCTACTGATTACGAATCAGTTGCTCTACCAACTGAGCTACATCGGCTAAAGAAAATATCGCTTGCTAACGCGCGCGGCTCCTTGCTCATTTATATCGCTTGCTAACGCGCGCGGCTCCTTGCTCATTTATATCGCTTGCTAACGCGCGCAAAGAAAAAAACCCACTCGCTTGCGCGCGCGGTTCTTCGCTTATTTTAATAAAACCCGGTATTGCGCAAAAAAGCAAGATAACTTAACTTATTTCACACGCAAACGCAACCGCGGACCACCGCCACCACCACAAGGAATTTACCATGAAAATACGCACAAAAAATAAGGGTTTTACGCTGATTGAATTAATGATTGTGATCGCCATCATCGGTATTTTGATCGCCATTGCCATTCCTTCCTATCAAAATTACACGCGCCGCGCGCACTACACGGAAATTGTACAAGCAACAGAACCATTCAAATTGGGCGTGCAGGAATGCTATCAAATGCAAGGCGAATTAACGGATTGTAACGCCGGCGAAAATAATATCCCGGCCGCCATTACAACCGGAAAAGGACCTGATTTGGTTGACAGCGCTGACGTTGCTGCGGGCGTCATTACTATCACACCAAAAAATTTATACGGTATTGCATCTGCCGACACTTACATTCTCACCCCAACCGAAACCGCCAATGGATTAACATGGGCATCCAGCGGGCAAGGCGTGACAGATGGGTATGCAAATTAAATATGGATGAACTAACCACATTATTATTACAACACCAATTGCTGGATGAAAAAATGCTGCAAAAAATAAAACAAAACATGAGTTATCACGAACAGGATTTATTTTCACATGTGATGCAATATCATCTGGTGAATGCAGAAAATTTATTATCGGCAGCAGCATCGCATTACCACACAGAAAAATTTTATTTTTCTGCGGTAAATGCACCTGCATTTGATTTATTGCCTGCAGACATTGTTGATCAGCAGCTAATGGTTCCTGTCGAAAAAAAAGAAAACACAGTAACGATTGCGATTGCTAATCCCAATTTATTTTCACTTCATAAAAAAATTTCATTTCAAACCGGATGCAATATCCGTTTTGTTTTTTCACGTTATGATGTGCTATATCGTTTACACAATACTTATCTTTCTCAAAAAATATATCATCAAAAACTAACAGCAAAAATTGTGACACATCAACTTTTATCTGACGCGATACATCGTCATGCGTCGGATATTCATCTTGAACCTTATCAACATGACTATCGCGTGAGATTTCGAATCGATGGTTGGCTGCATGAAATATTGCGCCTGCCTTTACTTGAAAATGAAACGATCACGAGCTGCATTAAAGTATTAGCGCAAATGGATATTGCGATTAAACGCATGCCGCAAGATGGGCGATTGACATTTCGTTCGTATTTGGGATTTGTAAAAGATTGTCGCGTGAGTAGTTGCCCAACATTGCACGGCGAAAAAATGGTGATTCGATTGCTAGATGCCAACGCACAATCAAAAAAAATTGATCAATTGGGATTAACGGCGGAAGATCAAAAAATTTTATTGAAAACAATCGCATCACCGCAAGGCTTGATTTTGGTCACGGGACCAACGGGTAGCGGAAAATCAATTACATTATACACGTTGCTTGAAATATTAAATAAAACACATCGCAACATTGTTACGATAGAAGAACCCGTGGAAATGCAAATCGATGGCATTAATCAAACACCAATTCGCGCGACCACATCGTTTCGTTTTCAAGAAGCGTTACGCGCGCTATTGCGTCAAGATCCCGACGTCATCATGATTGGCGAAATTCGCGATCAAGAAACAGCAGAAATGGCGCTTCGCGCTGCGCAAACGGGACATCTCGTTTTGTCAACGTTACATACGAATAATGCTGCTGAAACTATCACGCGATTATGCCAGATGGGCATCGCACCGTTTCATTTATCAAGTGCTCTAACACTCGTGATTGCGCAACGACTAGTGCGTTGTTTATGCAGTTTTTGCAAAAAAACCAACGGGAAATATAACGAAGCATGTGGTTGCGCGCAATGCAACCGCGGTTATTCTGGAAGAACCGGTGTATTCGAATTACTGCTCATATCTCCCGAAATAAAAACGAATATCGCCGAAAACAAAAAAATTATTTTTAAAGCACTTTGGAAAAATGCGCTTAAGAAAGTTCGCGCAGGAATCACGAGCTTAGACGAAATTTATCGTGTAGTACCTTCAGAATGAATAATTACTACCAATGGACAGGAATTGATGCGCAGGGGAAAAAAATTTCAGGCGCTTTATTTGCAAAAAATAAATTGCACGCAAAAAGTCTAATCGAAAAAAAATGTTCTGCAATTCTGTCTGTGAAGTTTTCTTTGAGCTGGTCATGTTTCATTCCAAAAGCCATCAATGACAAAAATAAATTGGACATACTACAGCACATCTATTGTTTGCTAGAAGTTGGCATTCCGATTGCTGACGCGTTATCTTTATTATTAAAATCTACCCAAAGTCCCATATTAAAAAATATCTTAGTGACATTGCATGAAAAATTACTGTCAGGAGACTCTTTTTCTCATGCATTAAGATTATTTCCTGAGCAGTTTGATCATCACTTTTGCCAACTGATCTCAGTGGGCGAGCAAAGCGGGAAACTCAATTTAATTTTATCGCAACTGATCATCGATACCGAAAATAAAATTGCCTTGAAAAGAAAAATGATACAAGCAGTCACCTATCCCATCAGTGTTTTAGTAATTTCTATCATCGTCTGTTTTGCATTGTGCGTATTTATTTTGCCGCAATTTCAATTGTTGTATCACAATTTTGGCGGGCAGCTGCCCGCGATCACCACCATGGTAATTTCTTTAAGCATGCTCTTGCGCGAACATGGGTTTCTTTTTTTAAATGGGTGTATCACATTATTTTTTATCGCCAAAAAAATTCTTGCTCGCGATGAAATTCATCGACGATGGCATGCATTCGCTCTACGCATTCCCTTGGTTGCTTCTGCGATCATGGCTCAACAAATGATGCATTGGAGTCGCTCACTCTTTATCACATTGTCTACAGGAATGGCGCTCACCGATGCGCTCACCATTGCTAATCAAGTCATCACCAACACCGTCTTACAACGCGCTTTTTCGCCGATCACGCAGGCGGTGATTCAAGGAAAATCACTGCATGATGCATTATCACATTGCCGCTATTTTCCCGAGCGCGCCAGCTATTTAATTTCCATTGGTGAAAGTGCTGATGCGCTGCCCGCCATGATTCAAAAAATCGCAACACTCTATCAAAATACCACGCAAGATCTACTCAATCGCTTGAGCAAACTATTGGAGCCTGTCATTATGATTGGAGTGGCTGGTTTGATTTCGGGATTAATTATTGCCATGTATTTGCCGGTTTTTCGCATGGGCAGTATTGTGTAAGGACCATTATGTTAATTGCGGTTTTTATTGTTGGCGCTATCATCGGTAGTTTTTTAAATGTCGTTATTTATCGTTACCCCATGATGCTCGAGCGCGAATGGAATCAACAAGCAAAAGAACAATTACATGAATCTGTCGATTCTTGTAAGCAATCATTTAATTTATGTATGCCGCGTTCACACTGCCCGCGCTGTCAACATCCCATTTCTGTTCGACACAACATTCCCCTTTTTAGTTATTTATTTTTACGCGGAAAATGTGCGTATTGTCATCAAAAAATTTCTGTCCAATATTTTCTAGTAGAATCTATTGCGGCAATTTCGTCTGTCATCGTCATCATGCAATTACATTTCACTATTGCAGGCGCTGCTGTTTTATTATTGACGTGGGCGTTAATTGTATTAAGTTTTATTGATTTGAAACATCAGTTTTTGCCGGACCCTATTATTTATATTTTTTTGTGGCTGGGTTTATTGCTGTCCACGCACCATATTTTTATTTCCACTGAAAACAGCATTGTTGGCGCATTACTTGGTTATTTATTTTTGTGGACGATTGGAAAATTATATTTGCTCATTCGAAAACAAGACGGCATGGGATTAGGTGATTGCAAAATGTTGGCAATGATTGGCGCATGGACTGGTGCTTATTCTTTATTAGACGTCTTAATTTTTTCAACCGTGCTTGCGTTGATCGTAAGTTTCATTTTACTGCTCTGTAAAAAAATGGAAAAATCACAAACGATTCCCTTCGGCCCTTATCTCGCCATTGCGGGCTGGGTGGTTATTTTATTTGGTGCACCGATATTATCGTGGATGACAGCATGGTTGGGGTAATCGGACTCACAGGCGGAATCGCAAGTGGCAAAACAACCATTGCAAATTTTTTTGAAAAATTGCGTGTGCCCGTGATCGACGCGGATGAAATCGCGCACGACATCATCAAGCCCAACACGAACATCTATCAAACGATTGTGTCTCATTTTGGTCGCAACATTTTGCGAGATGATCAAACCATCGATAGAAAAAAATTGCGCGACGTCGTTTTTCAAAATCCTCGCGAGCGACAATGGCTGGAAAGCTTGCTGCATCCTGTGATTCTTCATAACATGGTGGAAGCCATTCAAAATGTAAAAGCGCCGTATTGCATTTGCGTGATTCCATTATTGGCTGAATCATCCGGTATTGATTTTATTCATCGCGTATTAGTGGTGACGAGTGGAAAACAACTGCAACTCAATCGAGCAACCAAGCGTGATGTGGCTTCCGCAGAATCTATTGAAAATATTATGGCATCACAATCGTCGCACGAAGATAGAATAAAAATCGCCAATGATGTAATTGAAAACAACGGGGATTTAGCGCAATTGGAAAAAAAAGTAGCGGAATTACATGAGCGCTATTTAAAGTTGTATAGTGCGTCCTAATTGATTAACATTGCGTGCATGATATCCAATCCACTTATTCAAAAAGCGCCGTATGTTGCAACATATACATCTTCATTGCTGTGTCCAATTCCGCGCAAAATGAATCGCGAAAAAATTGGAATTAATTTTCCGCTGCCGTTTCAGGGCAGAGATGTGTGGCATGCAGATGAAATTTCTTGGCTAAATAAAAAAGGTAAGCCGCATTTTAAAACGGCAACCATTCTTTTCCCCATTGACAATGATTTTTTAATTGAATCAAAATCGTTGAAACTGTATTTCAATTCATTCAATCAATCAGCATTTGAAAATGAAAAAGCGGTGATGGATTGCATCGAACGTGATCTGTCTTCAGCCACTCAGTCTCGCGTCACAGTGATGTTAAATGACAATAAAGTAAATGATGCGACACCCGAAGGTTTTTGTTTGGATGATCAAGACATCGCGTGCGAACATTATTTCCCAGCGCCCGACTTGCTGACAGTAACGCCGGGGTCGATGATCACAGAAACACTATATTCGCGTTTACTCAAATCCAATTGCCCTGTCACCCACCAGCCAGACTGGGCCACCATCGGCATCACCTACACCGGCCCCAAAATCTCGCGTGATGGATTGCTGCGCTATCTTGTGTCATTTCGTCAGCATGCTGAGTTTCACGAGCATTGTATTGAAACGATCTTTGTCGATATTTTAAAGCGATGCGCATGCACTCAACTGACCATTCGGGCCAGTTACACACGTCGCGGCGGAATTGCTATTCACCCAGAACGCTACACGAACAAACTTCTCGCCGTGTAAAGCATCGTGTTAGAATGAGAGAACGTCATCACAGGAAAGAACATGCCATGCCGGTTGAAATCAGCACCATAACGGAAAACAACTTAGTCACTTATGAGATTCCTCTGAATGAGTCGATTCGAATTTGCTTACAACTTGAAAATTTATTTCATCAGTTCGATAAAACGGCGCAATGCACGTCCATACACGGAACCAAAAGTGCGATGAATTCGCTCTTGAAAATGATCGATGTCACTGATCGCCCTGATTTAAAATCAAAACTCAGTCAAACGCTCACGCAATACACCAACACTTTTCACCAATTTACGCGATCCGCACAAGTGGACGCCAAACGATTGCAAACAACATTGAAAGAATTAGAATCGCTCAATCATTATCTGCATACCAATCACGCGCGCATCGGTGATATGTTGCGGCAAAATGATTTTTTACATCAAATTCAATCGCACTTGGCTAATCCGGGTGGTGTGTGTGATTTTCGTTTGCCCGCTTACACATTGTGGCAAAATAAAACAGCTTCAGAAAAAGCAAAAGATTTGGCGGAATGGATGGCAGCATTCGAACCATTGCGCAATATCAGCAAACTGGTTTTGCAAGTAACACGCGAAAGCGCGCCACTGGAAACTATCCAAGCACTCAACGGATTTTATTTGCAACCACTTAATCCTTTAACACCTTGTCAAATGGTGCGTGTGTTGTTGCCGACACAATCGAATTTGTATCCAGAATTTGGCGCAGGAAAACATCGCGTCACCATTCGTTTTTTAAAACCAAGTTACTTTGGGGCTGGGCGATCAACACAAACGCAAGATACGGTGCAATTCCAATTGGCCGTTTGCAGGATTTAATCAATGAGTGACAATACTGAAAAATTAGAAGAACTAAAAGAATTAATGGAAAAATACAATGAAACCGTGGAATCACTCGAGAATCACGAAAAAGATGAACGTATACAGCACTTGATGCATGAGGTGCATCAAAAAATATTGCATCTGGAAGGATTGCAACATCATTTTTCTGAATCTGAAAATCAAAAAAAAGAAAAGTTTTTAAAACGTCATGAAGAAACGATGCGTCGCATCAACGAGCAACTGCACATTTTGCATCATTATTTTGAATTGACATTGGAAGAAATCGAAGAGGAAGAACTCGACGCGCTTGCAGAATACGAAGAACGCATTCGTCATGTGCTCGAAGAAATCAAACGCGAAACCAACGAGGCGCATGCAGCGCTACACGTCGACCCCATGCACCCGCATCCCTTTCCGACGCAGCATCATGAAGATGACGAAAAATAGTTCTCACGAAAGCGTCCGAATCAATTAGTGCACGCGCGAAGCAACGCGCGTAACAACTCAGCCCCCAGATAGAAATGACGCTGTTGCGCGCTTTTTCGTGAAAATTTAAAACAAAATACTCGACGTACTGATCAAGTACGCCTGCGTTTTTGTTTTAAATTTTCGCAAAAAATCGCATCAACATCGTCATTTTGCCAACTTAAAGCTTTGGGATGACCTGATGCCAATGCGCTGCAAGTGCATAAAGAATGCACCACAGCTAGCACCCGGGATTGTTTTTAGCGTAGAGACATAGATGGATATTCTGCTACTGGAATCGACGAATCATCAACCAATTCGCCTTCAATTAAAACCGTGGAATAATCAATCGATCTACCAAAACGTTCCTTGTTAACCATCGCCGTGTATTGCTCGCACCGCATGTTAACTCCCTTCAGCGAAACGGGATGACAACAAACCAGAAAATCATCTGCGTAAATGCGCACATCCATTGCGCCTTCAAAACTGACTGGAACGCAATGCAAACTTGCTTGAAGACCATTTTCTTGCTGATATTTAAAATACATCTCGCAGTAATTTTCAAATGGCAGCGCCTTAACAGGCTCGATATCCACAATGCGATAATTAGAACGCGATAAGTCATATGGTTTTGCAATCAATTTTTCTAGCTGTTGCAACGTTAGTTCCGCTTGATCTAACACAAAATCTTGATCGATAAATTGCAACACTTCGTCCAGTAATTCCGGATGTGTTAAAAAATCAAAATGATGCAATGTCACCGTTTTAATACCACAAAATTCATATCGTTTCCCAGTAAAGTATTGCTGCAATGTCGTTTCTTCCGGTTCTACTTGTGTCGTTTTTTCTTCGGAGTTTTCGTTTTCTCTCTTTTTTTTGTGAATGCTAAAACGCACATGACTATTGCTGGCGGTCAGCATGTAATCCGCATAACAAATATGTAATTGATCACTACTCGTTGCGCACCCTTCATTCACGCTTGTCGCCGGCGCAGCAAAAAAACTACTGACATATTTCGCGGTACCCTTAACCAAATGCCACATCGTTATAACCCCTTTGTCAAAACTATCTAAAGTGTGCCACAATGCCGAAATAAAACAAAAGGAGTATATCAATGCACCCATGGAAGGTCACGTACGTTTGCTGTATCACGAGTCTTTTTTTGGCGGGGGCGCTGCAAGCTGCGCCGCAGGATGACACACTGTCTGTTGTCGTTACCGCATCGACACAAGTAACCAACCTTCCTAAAGATTTTTCAAAACATGAATTCGCTTTGCTACGACCGTGGGAATTTGATGAGCCACCGGCATTTACCATCAACTCAATGCCGACAACACATGCGTTGCAAATTAATCCACTCAATAACATGCCAGCGTTAACGATTACCGATCAAGTGCCGCCAAATAACGGGCTCACTTGGTATTACTATTGCCCCGGGCTTTTTCATTACACGAAGGGTGTCACAGAAAATGCGACAGTTGTTTTCACAGGTACGGTGAATGCAGACAAACCAGGTGGCGCAGTGCAATGTATTTGTACCGGCAATGCCTGTGCGATGGATAAAATGACCGCGGTATTTGCGATGAGATAACCGCTCGCTCACGCGCGCTCCGATTAAATGTGTTAACTACGCCGCTTTTTGCTTTTGCAATTGCAAAGCCACCCACATTTTAATCAGAGACGTTCTGGTCACCCCTATTTTTGCCGCTTCAAAATCCAGTGCATCTAAAATTTCTTTTGGAAAGTCGATCGTAATTCGTTGCGTTGGAAACCGACCCTTGATACTTTTTAAATCCAAAAATTCATTGACGTCACCTTTATCAAAAGCCACATCAAATTCAGATGCTTTAATTCTTTTATGCTTCGATGTACTCATGATAAATTACCTCTTCAGTTTTTCTGCTACGCTTCACCGATATTAGGGTCTAAACCCCCGAAACAAAATATCCGACAAACACCGCAGCCCAAACAACCAGCACGGGATGCACGTCTTTTATTTTTCCAGTGCAAAGTTTGATAAGAACGTAACTAATAAAACCAAGCCCGATTCCGACAGCGATCGAAAACGACAGCGGAATCATGATGGCGGTGATCACACTCGGAATGGTTTCCGTCATATCTTCCCAATCAAAATGCGTGAAACTTTTCATCATCAAACAGCCCACAAATAATAAAGCGCTCGCCGTTGCAAAAGCGGGAACGGTGCTGGCAAGTGGTGAAAAAAACAAACACACCAAAAATAAAATCGACACCACACAAGACGTCAAACCCGTGCGACCACCCGCGCGAATTCCCGATGCACTTTCACAATACGGACTGCAACTCGATGTTCCTAAAACACCACCCACCATGCTCGCCACACTCGTCGCCAACAAACCGCGCGACAACGTGTCATAATCTTTTTTGGTTGAATGAAATAATCCCGCTTGATGCAAAATACCGACGAATGTACCGGTGCTGTCAAATAATGAAATCAGAAAAAATGCGAACACCGCTGAAAATCCATTATGCGACAAAAGCCCGTGAAAATTGAGCTGCAAAAAAGTCGGCGCAATCGACGGCGGCATCGCAAAAAACCCGTGAAATTGGGCTTGTTTGAACAAAATTCCCAGAACCGTAATGACGACGATGCCGATGATCATCGCTGCGCGCACACGCAAATAATCGAGTGCTACGATCAAACAAAATCCCAAAAAAAATAACAACACGGTGATGGAATGCACGTCACCTAATTTTAATAACGTGTTGGGATCGCTGACGATCAATCCGCCATTGCGCAATCCCAACATCGCAATAAAAAATCCAAGACCGGCTGCAATTGCCATCGACATCGATCGCGGAATCGCATCGAGCAACCAGCGGCGCATGGGCGTAATTACAATTAAAAAAAACAGAACACCCGCAATAAAAACCGCACCCAATCCCGTCTGCCAAGAATATCCCAGCCCTTGCACGACCACGTAAGCGAAATATGCATTCATCGCCATCGCGGGGGCCACGGAAATTGGATAATTCGACAACACGCCCGTTAAAAAACACGCAAGCGCTGTCACCAAACACGTGGCAACAAAAACGGCGCCGACATTCATGCCGGCGTGCGATAAAATCGCAGGATTCACCAACATAATGTAGGCCATCGTCAAAAACGTCGATACACCTGCGATGCTTTCTGTTTTGATATCAACGTGACGTTCAGATAATTTAAATAGGCGATTCAATAATACTTGCACGGTCTAGTCCTGTAATTTAACACCTTGGTATTTTCCACTCGAATCAAACATAAAATTCGCCGTCGTTTGCTTGAGCGTTTTGCATGCCAAGCATTCTCTGACTGCCAAGCGCACAGTCATGACTGATTGGCCTGACGGATCTTGATGAATAATAGGCTTGGTGAGTGCAACAGTAATCATGGTTCTCTTGGAATTGTCTTGCGCAAAAGCCGGGTCAATTTTTTGCGGCTCTATCGTAGCTGAAATCAAGCAGCCTTGCGAATCAATCGCAAAATAACGACTTTGCCCATCCGCCGGCGCGTAATTTTGCACTAACGTGAAATTTTTAACCTTGTTTACGTTAGTAAAACTTGCATTATTACCAGTTAAAGATGAAAGATTAGCGAACTGAGCACAACTGTTATTACTTTTCATCTGCTCCGAAACACAGTGTTGATCCGGAAATGGGCCGACCCTAGGGCATTGACGTAATGCAGATTTACATTGCTGCAACGCATCGAAGTTCACTCCATCTTTTAAAAAAGCTTCTGGCTTACACGAATCCGCAAAAGCCAACGATGACATAACGCTAAAAATCGCGAATAACAAAACTTTTTTCTTCATTATCTTTTCCTTTGGTAGCATTGTTTGGTATCATCATACAATAACGCATTGTAATTAGGGAGCTGAGGTGCGATTTCAGCGATTACTTGGATTGTTGTCAGTGATGGTAGCCTGCATCATCATGAGTTGCGCACATCCCAAAAAAAATGAACCCGTGTTTTCTTCGGCAACCGATGTGAAACGATATGCGTATCTGGGGCTCGCAAAAATTCGCGCAAGTGATTATCCCGCCGCAAGAAAATATTTTGCACTGGGCCTGCGCGAAAATCCCCGCAACTGTACGCTCAATTTTTTTAATGGATTGTCTTATCAACTCGAAGGACAAGACGGCAGCGAAAAATTGCTGGAATTGGCACGCGTTGGTTATCGAAATGCGATACGCAATTGCCCCGATGATCCGTGGCCGTATTTTTACAGTGGCGTGCTAGCAGTTGGCCGCGGTGATTATTTTTATGCGGAAAAAATGTTTGCGAATGCGAATCAAGTCACCGGTAATCGTGTCACGTTATTTCTGAATGATTATTTGTATTCCGCTTATCGCATCGGTGACATACGCGCAATCAAAGTGGTGCTGGCACGTTTGCAACAAATTGATCCCAGCAATCCGTTAACTAATAAATTAAACGCTGCATTTCAAAATATTCCCGTACCCAAATCTAATCCATTTGTCAAAAAACAACTGTCGCAAAAAACAACGGTAAAAAATAATGCCAAGCAAGTGTTAATTGACGGCGTTTTAATTTTATCGCGCGAAACAGCAACCAACAATCGCGGCGTGAATTTGCTGAAAGGCCTCACGATGCAATATGGCAACGGCACAACACCGGGCCTACTCTATTCAAATGCTTCTACCGGTACGCAAGGACTCAGGGGTCAAGTCAACTCCGCCAACGGTGCAACCACCACGTTACCCACACTGCCTTATGCATCGCAATTAACGAGCATTATCTCCGTGCCCGTAGTCACCTACGATATGAATATTTTTAATGACGCGGATGAAAAAAGTGAGATTGTCGCGCGCCCTTCCATCACCGTAGAAAACGATCATCAAGCAACTTATTTTTCAGGTACGCAATTAATTCTCGGTATTGAAGGAACACAAACAGGCACGATTGAAAAACTTCCATTAGGCGTCACGATGAAATTAACGCCGCATTTTCAACCCAACGGTACCATTGATTTAGACATTGATATGGGTCGAGAATTTCTGGTGCAAAAAGCGGGAACCGCATTTAACTCTTTCACCCAAGTCGCACAAACACTGAAAGAAAACACCAACACCACAGTCAATCTCACTTACGGTCAAACGGTTGTGTTAAGCACATTGTATGACACACGTGTTGAGAAAACAGAAAATCGCACGCCGTTTTTGAGCGATCTGCCCATCATCAGCACGTTCTTCAAAAACACAACCAAGAGTGTAGTGCAAACCAATTTAATTACGTTACTCACGCCCGTGAAATCTGTATCGTTCCCAACGCAAACCGTGATGCCATCTCAAGAAGAACTCACGGATTACTATCAAACGGTGTTGGCGCTACGTTCTCGTGTTCCTGCTGTGTTAGATACCTTAAAAGAAATAGAAATATATCGCATTCGGCCCTCTATCACGCCATCGCTAAGTTATGGCAATATACTCGGCAAAGCAGAGAAATTAGAGTTTCGATCAATGTATGGTTATTCCAATTTACCGGATCATTCGTCGAAATTACCATTGCCGCGGTAAGAGCCTGTTTGAATTAACACAACATTAATTTCAATGAAAATAATGACAACACGTTGTGCTTCCTCTAATATTTCAGCATGAGAAGAACGGGTTCAAAAGACAGTGTCGCGCTGACAGTCGTAACTTCTGCATCAAGGCCAGGTGGTCTGGTGTGGGATGTTTGGGGTCATATTTTAGAATTTTTACTAAAAGACGAAGATCAGCTAAGAGATCAGCTAAGAAAAGATGGACTGGAGAACGCTCAATTAGTTTGCAAAATGTTTCGCAGACTAACTCTCACTAATCGTGAACTATATCTGCGTCGCAGTCTACCGAGCAACAACCACGCTATCACAGTTTCTGGCGCTGTTACACAATACGAGATCAAAATGGACTCGTCCGAAACCAATGGAATCCGGATAACACAACAACTCACCCCTTGCGCATACTCTTTTTTCATTGCGTTGCTAGGCATTGGATTGGCACTCACTAACATCTTCTTGCAAATAGCTTTGGTTGGTTTCAAACCACAAGTTTCATTTTCTGTCGACGACCTTCCTCATACTCCTGACATGAGTTGCGAAGCAGTGACGCAAAACTCGACGGTCAGTTGCTTCAATAGTTCCAACCTTTTTAACTTGCCGGCATCACACTGTTTAGATAATTACGGATTTTCACTATCTGCAGAAAATGATTTAATTGCGAGCTGTATGCGCTATCTGGCTTTTCGCATTTGTTCTCTGAGACAGGGTGGTGTTTATTTTAATGGTAACGGTTCCGATGGTAATCCTCGTAATTATGATGCGGAAATTCTTTGCGGAAGTAGCGCGGAACGAACGCGGATATTTCTTGAGATACTTGCCTCTTCTCTGCTAATACTTCTCCCTTTCGCTATCATGTCGATGAGAATGGCCAAGACTTACTACTACCCTTCTGTTGATGATGTCGCGAGACTAGTCGCAGCGCGTAGACTCCAATTAATAGAAAAAGAAATGACACGTGATGGTAATGGTGGCTCATGGAAAGAATATTTCAGCAGTGTGTGCACGAAATTTGGAGCGCTGTTTTCTTTGCGCAAAAGCCCAGACTCAAATGGCACAGCTCCTTTTGAGGAAAGTCCACTGCTAGTCGTCAACAATACCAATTAAAATTAGACCTCTTGCATATATTCAAAAAAATCGGTCTAATACCAAGCGTTAGATTAATAAATTAGGTGAATACAATGCCCAGAGGCAGAGGCCCCCACGGTCCCAAGAAGTTTAGAAAGCGTAAAAAGAAATAGCACCGCTCGCTAACGCGCGCGGCTCCGATTACTTGCGATTCCGGTTTTACACAATTGCATCAACAATCGCTTGAAAATATTTTGGCGGCTCTGATCGCGCGTACCACGCCAGAAAATAATCGTAATAGATCACCCCATACTTGAATCTTGGAAAACATTTTGATCGATTTATAAAAATAATTCATTATACTTATCTATCACCTCTATCGCCATTCTGTAAACTCATTCACTCATATTGATAACGGAGAAGAAAATCAAGAAAGAATTAACGTCCATTGGTGTCAGTGCGGCCGCCGCAGCATATTATGCAGTGACAACAGAAGGTCAGCCTTGGTGGGTGGTGGGAAGTGGTGTTGGCGCCAATCTGTTTGTCAATGCGTTTGCAAGTTACCATTCGCTCGAGCATTTGGACAATCTCCTCAAAAATAAAAAATTTGTGTTGCTCGCCACCACATTATTTTTTGGCGTTCTGCTTTCAGCACCCTACGGAATGATCACCTATCTGGAATATCAAACCAACAGTCGATTTAAAAAAGTGGGTGCATCCATCATCGCTTTTTTAGGAAACCTCGTGATTAACGAATTGGCGTTAAAGCAATTCACAGAAATTGCGATGTCACTACAACATTTTTTTCAAACAATGCTTGCTGATGCAGACAGTGAATTGACATTGGAAAAACATGTTCAACACAATTGCCATTTATTATCTCATGTGTTGAATGCGCAAAATACGGATGGAATTCTGCCATCAGAAATGCAAATATTAGATGGAAAACTTGAGTCCGATAAAGCAATCACCGCATTAAAAATTATTTATGATAACGCAGCGCTTGCGCCTAAGCCCACATATACCCATCTTCCCTATTTTATGCAGTTTTTCGCGTATTTTATTCAATTCACCATTAAAATGGGTTTTGTGATCGCGCCACTTTACAGCGCATTGGCGGTAGCGTGTGCTGCCGATGTGAGCTTCCAAAAAGATTTTGGATTAAATAAAAGTATTGGCGTAGGACTCGGAAATACTTTTTTGTTGAGCGAAGATTTATTGAGTATTACGGGCGGATTAGCACTCGGATCTTCCGTGATTGATTTGGTGAAACAAATTATTTTATATCGGAAAATCGGTAATCACATTTCACCCGCATCGATTGTTTCTACGCTTTTTTCAGTATTTATCGCATTTTTTTCTGGATTCACTGCAGAGAAACAATTAGGTCAGTGTCATCAGTCGTTGATGGGTCCTGCGATGTTATTTCCTCATGCAGACAAAGCTGCTAATGTCTCTTCTGCATTTTTCAATGCAATCTACACTAAATTCTGCGCAGATGATGTTATTCAATATATTCTTAACAAAAAGGCATGGCATGTAGGTTCGCAATCTTATGATGTGTTGAAAAATGCAATATCGAATATTGATCCAGCAGAAATTGCAGCGTGGCAATCAGATGATCCAGAAACTAATCGCTGGATCGATTTTTTAAAGCGAGATCCAAAATCGTTTTTGCAAAAAGTGTTTGAGCGGGATGAATTAACAGAAGTGGGAGCGATGATTATTAACGCGTAACAGAACGCACTTGCTCCGCTTCGCTGCGCGCGTGCTTCTGAGGTCATTGGTTTTTTTAACGCCGTCTACGATGATGTTGATTTCGATCGCCGCCACCGCGCCCATGACGCGAAAAATGTTTTCTTGGTTTATGATGTTGTTGACGACGTTCTGTTTCAAACTCAGATGATATATCGATTTCATCGGGCGCCGAAGCGCCTTGATGATTTAAAAATAAAGCGGCCGCAGCAATGGATTTAGCGGAATGATTTTTTTCATGCATCCAAGTGTCAATTAATTTTTCACACTCTTTTATATCACGCGTTTTTAAAACTTCAGTGATTTTTTCCAACCACTGTTCCGCGCGTTTTTCGCGAACTTCGTGATCCTTGGGTAACGGAAAATGTGCGATCGGTTGTTTGGTGTAACGCTCAATCTCGCGAAATAAACGCTGTTCGCGCGGCGTCACCAACAAAATGGTTTTTCCAGAGCGGCCTGCGCGACCCGTTCTGCCAATGCGATGCACATAAACTTCTGCGTCATGAGGAATGTCATAATTAATCACGTGACTGATGCGATCCACATCGATTCCGCGTGCGGCCACATCGGTCGCAACCAATAAATCCAGCAATCCTTTTTTAAAACGACTGACCACTTTCTCGCGCGCAGACTGACTCATGTCGCCATTTAATGCGGCGGAAGAAAACCCACGTGCGCGCAATTTTTCGGACAATTCGCTTGTTTCTGTTTTGGTGCGCGCAAAAATGAGCACGCCATCAGTTGATTCTGATTCTAATAAACGAGTGAGCGCAGCAAGTTTTTGTTCGCGAGACACGACCACATAATACTGCGCGATTTTCGCTTCGTTTTTCGGCGTGGATTGAATATGAATGCGTTTGGCTGATTGTAAATACCGATTGGTGATGCGCAAAATCGCTTGTGGAATGGTTGCGGAAAATAAAGCGGTCTGGTGCGGTTTGGGGATTTTTTCCAAAATCCATTCCACATCATCCACAAAACCCATATTCAACATTTCATCGGCTTCATCGAGGACAACCATCTTGACTTGTTTGGTTGATAAACTTTTTCGACGCAAATGATCCATTAAGCGCCCAGGCGTCCCCACAATCACTTGCGCGCCGCGATCTAACAACCGCAGCTGCACCCTAAAACTTTGGCCACCGTAAATCGGCGCAATAATTAATTTTTTAATATGCTTGGCATAGCTTTGAAATGCTTCGGCCACTTGAATGGCCAATTCACGCGTTGGAACTAACACGAGTGCTTGCGGCTCACGCAAATCGTAATCTAGGCGGCTAATAATCGGCAACGCAAAAGCAGCTGTTTTACCAGTACCGGTTTGTGCTTGAGCGAGTAAATCGTCACCCGACAGCAACACAGGAATAGCTTGTATTTGAATTGGAGTCGCCCTTTCATAACCTAAGTCAGAAAGGGCGGACAATATCGACGCCTCAAACCCGAACGCGTTAAACGTGTCTTGGTTAGTAGGCATGATGTGGTGACAACGCGAACATTATTCTCTGTCTCTGTTGCCTCTGTCATCCCTGCTAAATGAGCGATTATTCGAACGGCGGAACCCACCACCATTTCCACCGGGACCGCCAGCACCACCACCAGCACGACGATTATCGTCTCTTGCGATGTTCACTTTCAATTTACGGCCGTCCAGCTCAACGCCGTTAGCCGCTAGTGCGTTTTCGCAATCCTGTGCGGAACCGTAGGTTATAAACCCAAAGCCCTTGGAGCGACCCGTGTTGAAATCAATAATTAATTTGATTTCTTCAATGGTTCCATATTGCGAAAAATAGTCACGGAGACCGTCTTCCGTTGTGTTGTAAGACAAGTTTCCGACATAAATTTTAGATTGGCTCATGATGCATTACTCTACCTAGATTGTTACAAAAGACCTGGACATGAATTTCTAAGGACATTTCGAAAGAAAGGACCAAGATACACGTTAGGCGGTATTGATGATACGGAAGTTTTTAACACTTGTCATCATTTTGTGCGAATTTTTTTATCCAAAAACTGGGAAGATATCCTTAAATCAGAGTTATTTGAAGTTATACGGCCCACAATAGGTCGCTTCATGATCCGTTGTATACACATATTGAGAACGATTATCATTAGTAATAATACGCACTTCGCCGCGATTCGTGTTGCCATCATTATATTGTTCTATTTTTTCCATGATGCCCGCTGGCGAAAAATTTTGATCATTGGGGTATACCGTAAATTCGATACAGGATTGCTGATCGGCATCCAATCCACCCGGACATTCACCATACCATTTTTTTTCATAAAAAGGATTTCCGGTATGCTTATTTCCATCGGTTGCAGCATTCAACGTTGCAGTTAAATCGATGGTGTAGGTGCCCAAAGAATTTCCGTAAAAAGAAAGCGGCACATTGGGAATGATGCTGCCGTCGACGCAATCGGAAAATGCGGCATGAAAAATAAAAAAAAGCAAAAGAAAAACGGGGGTTTTAATTTTCATAGTAATGCCTGTTTTCCCTGCATCGTCATTGATGACATGGTTATTTTAATGTCGTTAAATCCAATTTAATTTTTTGATGGCTATCAACCGGAATAAATTTTCGAATCTCATATAATTTTTTCAGTTGAATATCAACATAAGCAATGCCATCGCCCATGGTAGTTACTTCATCGATCACAGTTCCCCACGGATCAACAGCCAATGCATGACCGTAGGTTTTTCTGCCATTCGCGTGTGTACCGCCTTGCGCACCACCAACAAGATAACAAAAATTTTCAACAGCACGTGCACGCATAAGCAATTGCCAATGCGCTTGACCTGTTTTTAAAGTGAATGCAGCGGGAACAGCGATGATCTCAGCGCCTTGATTGCGCATGGCGGTAAAAAGCGCCGGAAAACGAATGTCGTAACACACTGCCAATCCTAATTTTCCAAGCGACGTATCTGTCACGACAATTTGTGTACCCGCTTCTGTGGTTTTAGATTCTGTGTACGATTCTGATTCTGACACAACAGCATCAAACAAATGCATTTTGTCGTAACGCGCAATGATTTCGCCCGAGGGATTATAAAGAAGGCAAGCAGCGCGAACTTTGGCGGCATCTTTGCACGCAATGGGAATGGTACCACCGACTACATACACATTGTGACGCGAAGCAAGGTGCGCTAAAAAATCTTGGATTTTACCATTGCCTAATGTTTCTCGAATACCAAGAACATCCTGCGGATTTTTTCCAATCATCGCAAATGTTTCTGGCAGCACCACAAGCTTCGCACCAGAACCCGCCGCCTTCTTAACCAAACGCTCGACGGTTTCGAGATTTTCATCGACACGATCCGAAGAACACATTTGAATTGCCGCAACGATACTTGTCATAAGCGCTCCATTCTAATATAATCCTCGATCACCCAAAAAAAATGTCCTTGCTGACTGAATACAGTACACCGCTTATTCTATTCGTAAATACCGTGGTTAGGTATCGTTATGTCACATTTTCAAAGGCGCGTAGCGCTTTTTAAAAATCAAGCTTTCACCGCCTATGTCTTAGGTCAATTATTTTCAGCCATTGGAAATGGATTGGGTTACATCGCCATGAGTTGGGTTGTCATCAGTAAACACAACAGCGTTTCCGCGATGGCCATTTTGATGGCCTGCTTTTGGGGACCCAGTGTTTTTTTGGGTCCGCTCATGGGTGTTTTGGCAGATCGCTTGTCACGAAAATGGATCATCACCATCTCAAATGCGTGTCGCGCCATTATTTTTATCGCCTTTAGTTTTTATTTGATAACACACTTTCACGTGTCAACAGTGTACGCACTGATGTTGTGCATTGGTATTTCATTTAGCGCATTTTTTTCATCTGTGTTTGCGTTTATGCGCGAGTTGGTTGCGGAAAATAATTTAATGCACGCCTATGTGACGATTGATATCGTGTACGAAATTGGAAATTTAGCGGGCATGGGTCTTGCGGGATTTTTGATCGCGTGGACATCGCCAGAAACCGTGATTTTAATGAATGGATTAACATTTTTAATTGCTGTGTTGTTGATGTTTTTTGTGCCGAAGGCAGCGTTGTGTCACGGGGGGCCCCGCACAAAACAAAAAATAAAAGTGCTGCAAGATTTTCGCGATGGTTTAAATTATTTAGCGCAAAACAAAAAATTGATTGGCGTGTATACCATTCAGTTGCTGATTTTTATTACGTATTTGTCAGCGCCACTGCTATTGTTGCCGTTCAGTCAAACCATTTTGCACGCCAGTGCCAAACAATTTGGGATGATTGAAGCCAGTGCATCTTTGGGTATCGTGATTGGCGGGCTGATTGTGCCGTGGGTAAGCGAACAATTGGGTTTGTTTCGAACGTTGATGATATTTTGCAGCGTACTGTTTCTGACGTTTCTTTATTTCGGATACAACCATTCCATTCCTCTAGCGGCGATAATGTATTTTATGATTGGATTTTCTGGTGCTGTGTGGCCTTTGATTATTACACGCGCGCAAAGTTTAACGACACTCGATTTTCAAGGGCGTGTGCAATCAACGTTTAACAGTTTGTCCGGCGCTGCGATGCTCATTTTTTATTTTGGTATTGGAAGTGTCGGAAAATATATTGGCGTTGAGCATTTGTATTTTGCTGAAGTGATTATTATTACGGTTGCGATTGTGTTGATGATCAAAATGAGAGGTGCGTTTTCAGAGAAGATAGAGGCGTCGGTGTGAGAAAAACATAATCTCCTCACACTGACACTCGTGCTTATTTAGACTTTTTAGCTTTCGATCTTTTAGCAGATTTCTTCGTAGATTTTTTTGCAGATTTTTTCTTTTTCATTATATACCTCGGTTGGAAAAAAATATAACTACTTAATCATTGTAGTGATATTTCAAATATTTGCAACTGATATACCGCTTGCTAACGCGCGCGGCTCCGATTTTAATTTGATGGCGCGGCTCCGATTTTAATTTGATCGCGCGGCTCCGATTTTAATTTTATGGCGTGATCGCTGTCGCTTCTACTTCTTTGGGAAACTCTGGAGATGCCTCTGCACCAAAAACCAATGGATACTGTTTCAGTAATAAAGTGAATAAATATCCCAGTAATAACGTGAGTGATAATATAAACATCGTGACATGAATCCCAAAATACATTTGAAATTCCGGCAGAAAAATCGTGCCGACAAAAGCACCAAGCTTGGCCACACCCGACGCCAACCCATGGCCTGTCGCGCGAACTTGTGTTGGGTAAATTTCTGCGGGCAACAAATAGGTTGTTGCACCGGGGCCTAAATTGACAAAAATATTGTAAATTAAAAAACAGGAAAAGATGACGGAATAAATGGAAGTGAAGTGAAAATAATTGCTAAGTGCTAGTACAAACAATCCCAAAAAAGAACCCAAAAACCCAAATTTCTGCAAGCTCAATCGCGACACACGATCAATCACAAAAATAGAAATAAAAGCGCCAAGTGCTACAAATGCATTCACAAATAAGGTATTCAACACAATGGTTTTAGTATCCGTTACAAAATCACCGTTGGTCGCCAAATGCATGGCGCTGAGAATGTCGGGCGTAAACAACCCGATACTATAATAAGAAATATCCATCAGCGCCCACGACAAGCAAAGTGCAATCGTAGCTTTTAAGTAAATCGGGCCGAATAAAATACGGTAACTGTTTTGATTTTTTTGTGTGGGTGACGTGAGGCGCTGATTAATTTTCCACACAAAACTTTCCGGCAAGCGCGCACGCATTAATAATGCGATGGTCGCTGGTAATGCGCCAAAGGCAAACATCAATCGCCACGCACCGACATGCGGATAAATCACAAAAAGAAAATACGCAACGATCACGCCAATCGGCGACGCCAAACAATTGATGAACATGGCCGATGCCATTAATTTTCCGCGCGACTGATTCGGTGACATTTCAGATAAATATGCAGCGCACACGGGGTAATCAGAACCCACGCCAAATCCCACTAAAAATCGGAAAAAACACAACGAATACACATCCCACGAAATCGCAGACAACAAAGTCGCGACAACAAATAGGGAAAAATTAAATGCAAGCATGGTTTTTCTGCCCACGCGATCGGTAATATATCCAATCAACACAGCACCCACTGCTGCGCCAATCGGTGCTGCTGCTTGTGTAAAGCCGAGCCACAGTGGTGACAACTGTAATGTTTTTTGAAATAACGGTTCAGCAACGGAAGTGATGTATAAGTCAAATCCATCAACAAAAAGCCCAAGCGCGCAAACGACCCAAATTCGAAACAGTAACGTCCTCTGCATATTTTTATCCGTGTGATTCCGTCACAATTTCTGATAGTCTAGCACAAGCTTTTTGCAAGGTGCAGATACATTCATGAAGAAAACATTTTTGTTTTTCGCGTTTTTATTTTTGCTATCTTGTTTAGGTCAAATTTCCTCCGATCTTTATTTGCCCGCACTCCCCGTGATTCAAGAAGCGCTAAAAACGACAGCACATCTTATGCAAGTGAGCATTGCCATTTTTATGTTGGGCTTCGCGTTATCGCATCTTGTGTATGGCCCCATTTCTGATGCAATCGGCAGGAAGAATCCGGTGATTGTCGGGCTCAGTATTTGCCTAATCGGAACAACACTGTGTTATTTTTCTCGCGGAATTGATTTATTTTTAACGGGTCGATTGCTGCAGGGTATTGGCGCAGGTTCCGGTGCTGCATTATTTTTGTCGATGTTGCGCGATGTGTATGAAGGTAATGAACTAGCAAAAATCAGCTCATTTTTGGCCATTTCTCGCGTAATTTTACTGGCCTCGGCGCCACTCATCGGCGCATATCTGTTACATTTTTTTTCATGGCAAGCCTGTTTTATTTTCCTGTTAATTTATGCAAGCATTTGCATGATCGGCATACTGTTTATTTATCGCGAAACCAATCAATATCAGCAACAACAAACCTTGCGTATCCTCAACATCGCTCGTAACATGAAACGCTTACTCACAAATGCAAATTTCATGAGCTTTGCATTTTGCGTCATGCTCGCTTTTGGTGGAATTTTAGCATGGCTCACCACGCTACCTTTTTTATTGCAAGAAGTCGTGGGATTAACAGCGGTGCAATTTGGTTGGGTAGCGGCCATTGCGGGATTATTTTTTATTGTCGGCGGACTCATCAATGCATTGCTCGTTGAAAAAGTGGGAATTAAAAAAATGTTGGTGATTGGACTTTGTATCATGCTCGCGGGCAGTATTGTGATGTTGATTTTTGGATTGCTACATCATGAAAGCACTTGGGCAATTATGATTCCAGTCGTCATTTACATCGTCGGCTGTAGCATGATTTTTTCCAATGCCTATGCGGGTGCGATGCATGGATTTCCTACGATGGCAGGAACTGCGGGTGCTTTATTTGGATTTCTACAAATTTTGGGCGGCTCCATCAGCAGCTACTTAATGTCACTCACCAAAACTTATAATCAAATTCCGCTGTCGATTGCGTTGTTATTAAGCGCGATACTCGCTCTGATTACGATCCCGTATGTTTCCATGCAAACCGAAACTGCATGATTGTATAAATCGGCACACCAAAAAAATATACAAATAAAATAAGTTTCATCAAAGCGCCTTGCTCCAAATGCAACAGGTGAATCCAGTGCAATAAAAAAGAATTCGTCGTATACAAAGCGGGATTAAAATTCGGATAATAATATGCGAACAACATCACCACGTTCATCAACATAAATTCTAATCCACCCGAAAATTTACTGAGCATCATTTTTCCGGTATGAAATTGCGTCAGAAAAACCAGCGTTGCAGAAGTGGTTCGCAGCATTAAAATATACACGTACACGGGATAAAACAAATCAAATTTTATAGCAATCACCGTCCACATAAAAACAAAATAAATGCAATCCAATGCGTGATCTAAAAATCCGCCAAATTCGGAAGTTTGTTGCGTTAAGCGTGCGTGCATGCCATCCAGTGAGTCAAACACCAGCCATAAAAAATTAAATAAAATCCAATATAAAAATGCGACGGGTGTTTGAATGACATACAGCAAAATGGTTCCAGTCATCGCGGAAATAAAAGAGAGTATCGTGATTTGGTTAGGTGTGATGCACTTCGGAATGAATGGTACCACTGGCAATAAAATAAAATACATAAAACGATACACGTAATCTTCATAGCCGCTTGGCACCGCATTGCTTTCGCTCATCCCTCCTCCTCAACTGTCACGCGATCAATAATGGGATATAATTTTTTGGCACGCTCATATTGTACTTTGTCATCGATCTCAGCCCACAACAAACTCGGATCTTTCAGGCAATATACTTCGCAAAACTTTGTCATGGCCACTATACCCTGCTCATCATAATAACCCGTGTGTAAAAAATTTTTGTCGCACAGTGCTTGCTGCATCAAGCGTTGATAATCGAGCAACGCAATTTTACTAATCCCCACAAATTCGCCTAAAATATCCTGCTGCACCAACGCATCTTTTTTCTTGCGCATGTTCACTAAATTATTTTTTGAAGTCGTTTGCACATACACTTCATCGCCCGATTGAGTCGTGCCGCTTAAGATAATGGTGTTAGGATGTGTGTCATCGAGCAATTGATCCAGTGCTTTTTTTTCATAAATAATATCGGATTCTAATAACAAAAAATCATCCGTTAAATAATCTTTTGCGCAATACCATGAATATAAATTGCCATACTGAGCAAATTGATTGTTGTAAATTGTGGTAACGTTAGCATCTTGTTTCGCAAGCTCATCAAAATAATTGGCGCTATACCCCGTGACAATCAAGATTTTTTGTATGCCACACTGTTTTATTTTTTCGATGGATTCTTGAATGATGCTGTGATCCGAAAACGATAAAAAACCTTTGGGAAGTGCGTGAGTATCGCGAATACGAGAGCCCATGCCGGCTGCTAAAATAAGCGCTTGCATCGCGTTATCCTTTTCCGAAATACAAAAAGCGATCTTTGGTGTGAGAAATAAACCGATTCCAAGGCGTCATGCGCACATCGGTCACAAATTCCATTGTGAGAATAACGCGTTTTTCGTTTTTTGCGAGCGGTGTTACTTCGTGCCACAGCGTGTTGCCACTAAAAATCACGAGCGTACCTGGATACGTGTGAACAGTCACAGGATTTTTGCGGCGATTTAATTTTGAAGCGCCAGGATAACAAATCAACTGCGATGCGGCCGAATTTTGTATTAATCCAAACAGTACCGTATAACGCTGACCACGATAAAAAGATTTGTCATAATGAACACCAATGTGATCACCCGGCTCCGTGTAGTAATATAATGCGACAGCATGCGGATCGCTGTCAGGACACAGCATCACGGATTCACCCACAATTTTTTCCACATACTGTTTCAACGCATCGGAATGATACAGCGAGTATAGTGACGGCGCATATTTTTTTAATAATTGGCTACTCACACTCCCTGATTTTTTAAAACGGCCCACATGAACACGGTGCACATGAGCATCACAATCATTCACTTCAGAAAGATAATGATCTTGTACATACGATTGCGGCAGAAATTGTGGAATAACCAAAAATTGTTGACGTTGAAATTGCTCTGAATCTGTCTTTGGGCAAGTTGTATGATCGATCAGTAACACCATAAATTAACTCACCACCTTTTGAATAAATCGATTGCACGCCCAACTGAGCATTTTCCACGGAATGCGACGATACGTTGGCAAATGTTGATAATAAACCGCTGTGTATTCCCATGTTTGTTGGCTGCGACGATTCCGTTTAAATTCATCTGAGCCACCACCCATATTAAAAATGAATTGATGCTGATCTGCATATTGTAAACACAGCGCCACCAATTGCCGATACAATCCTATTTTTTGATCCACAGAATGATCGTAGCCCAACGGACCACATGTCATTACATTATCATTGATAAACCAACTAATAAAAGCATCAATTCTACCATCCTTGTTTTTCAATGCGACATACGTATGCCAACGATTGGCGATGGCACGTTGAAAATACAGTGCGGTGTAAATCGGGTTGCGATGGGAATGCTTCTCAACAAACAATTGTGCATACAATTCTGCGATACGTTCTGCGTCTTCGCTTCCGATTGCATCATGCGAGATGACAGTGTAGGCTGAGTTTTTTAAAAGCGATAAGTCACGCTTGAGATAACTCGATTGCGTCACATGATCTGCAGGGAAAAAAAGGTGAGCGGGGCGATCGGGAAAAACACAATACCCTTCTTTTTTAAGTGTCCCTAAAAAATCGGTATCCAATAAAGCATTCACACGAAAAAAAGTAATGGCATGGTGTGGAAATTGTTGAATACACGTTTGCGTGATATCAGATAATCGCGTTGCAAATGTGGACGAATGCCGAATCAAACTATTTAAATTATTATTAATTTGCACGACACGATTAAACTGCGTGAGTCGACACAGCAGCGACATAATCACTGCATTCAACACAATCGCTATTTTTTTCCACGGCGCTTTAAACTTTTTGATTTCGCCCAGCGGATAAGTCACATACGTGGTATAAGGTGAGCAAATAAGTGCGTTATCATATTGCGCGCAATTAATCGTGATAGGCCAAGATTGCTGATCAATCACCAGTGAAGCCATCGTGGTTTCCACATTGCTGACCATTTCTCGTGAACATTGAAACAGCGGCGATGCTTCGCAAACAGTCGGCACAGAATCCATCCTTTGAATTTGCTGCATTATCAAATGCGCGTCAGCAGTTGTCAATTGAGACACGTCACAACGCGATAAAAAATCACATTGTGAAGTGGAATGGGTATATGATAACTTCAATGTAAGACAAGGAGGTCTTATGAACGACGATTCAATTCGACGAATAGTAATTATTGGCGCAGGAACTGCGGGTTGGATGTCTGCCACTTACCTCGCGCAATCGCTAAATTTCAACGCTAAAATCACCGTCATCGAATCTGCGCAGCATGCGCCAATTGGCGTGGGTGAAGCGACAATTCCCACGATTAAAACCGAATTTTTTGATCGCTTGGGAATTTCTGAGGATGCGTGGATGCCTGAATTGGGCGGCACTTTTAAACTCGGTATTAAATACGCCAATTGGAAAACGCCGCTAGAAAGTGGCGGCGATTATTATTATCACGTGTTCGGTGAAATTCCAATGATCGATGAAATACCGCTGTCTTCTGTGTGGACCAAACAATTTCTAGAAGGAAAAACCAAACGTAATTTTGCGGACTCTTGTTTTGCATCATCCGTGGCTTTTGATTTTCACAAGTCACCCAAATTATTAGATGGCACCAAAGTGCAGCATTATGCGTATCACTTTGACGCCATTTTAATTTCGCGTTATTTAAAAGACTGGGGTGTTGCGCGTGGCATCACACACGTCATCGATAAACTGGTGAATGCAAAACAAGATGAGCAAGGCAATGTGACGTGTGTGATCGGCGAGAGCGGCAGAGAATATCACGCGGATCTATTTATTGATTGCTCTGGATTTGCAGGATTTTTAATTGATAAATTATTCAAAGAGCCCGTCATTTCATTTGCGGATTGTTTGTTAACCGATCGCGCTATCGCCATCAATTTACCCAACGATCCCAAAGAAAAAACCATCCGTTCCTACACCACAGCAACCGCAATGAAAGCAGGGTGGATGTGGGAAATTCCATTGTATGAACGCTCGGGCAATGGCTATGTGTATTCAAGCCAATTTATCAGCGATGAAGAAGCGGAAAAAGAATTGCGACAATTTTTTGGTAAACGCGCGGATAACGCCACTCTGCGTCCGATTAAATTTCAATCGCGCCGTCATCGTAATTCGTGGGTGAAAAATTGCGTGAGTATTGGTTTGTCTGGTAGTTTTTTAGAACCACTTGAATCTTCCACTATTTATTTTATTTACGCAGCACTGTATCAACTCGTCAAATGTTTTCCAAAGAAAAATATTGATCCGGTATTGCGCGAAAAATTCAATCGCAAAATTAATTTCATGGTGGATGATAATCGTGATTTTATTTGCATGCACTTTAAAACAGCACAACGCGAAGACACCGCTTTTTGGAAAACCAATAAATATGAAACCAAAGCGCCTGATTCGCTTGAATTGATTTTACGTCAACACAAATCAGGCTTACCGATTCGCCGTCCCACCGTCGATAACAATAATATTTATCCGACGTTTAAATCGTTATTCCAAAATTTTTGGACAGAAACCAATTATCAATGCATTTTGTGTGGCGTGGGATACCTGCCTAACAACTCGTATCCTTTATTGGATTATCGTCAAGATGTGCTCGACGCGGGTAAAATGCTATTTCAACAAATCAGCAAGCGCGCGAAAGAACTGAAAAAGATTTTGCCCGACCAGCGAGTTTATCTCAAAAGTCTGCATGACAAGCGCGATCAAGCAATGAACACATCCATAAAAAAGAAACGCATTGCCAAAAAAGTATGCTAGTATTTTCAAAATAGGAGTAGCCCCATGAAAAAATACTTATTGATGGCTTTATTGTTAAGCAGCGCTGCGATTTTTGCTGATCCAGCACAACAACCAACATCCCATGTGGGCGATCTGTCTTACACATTGGGATACCAAACAGGCAAGGCGTTAAAAGCGCAGTCGATCACAGTCGACACTGCTCTGTTTACCAAAGGCATTGCAGATGGATATCAAAATCATCCATCGGCAATTCCTGAAAAAAATATGCAAACCGCCCTATCCAACATGCAACAAGAAGTGACCGCACACATGCAACAAAAACAAACTGAATTATCAGAAAAAAACCAACAAGCAGGTCAATTATTTTTAACAGCGAATGCTAAAAAACCGGGTGTCATCACCACCCCGTCGGGATTGGAATATCAAATTTTAAATGCGGGTAGTGGCGTGAGCCCCACTGCTAACGACACCGTCACCGTGAATTACGAAGGATCGCTTATTGATGGCTCTGTATTTGATAGTTCTTATCAACGCGGACAACCCGCTACTTTTAAAGTGGGCGACGTAATTCCGGGATGGCAAGAAGCGTTGCAATTGATGAAGGCCGGTGACACGTGGATGCTTTATATTCCTGCAAAATTAGCTTATGGAAACACAGGTTCGCCCGGCGCTATCGGCCCCAACGAAACACTGGTTTTTAAAGTGAATTTGATTTCAGTGCAGAAACACGCTTAAGTTGCGTGACAGATATTAATTTCCTAACCCTGGTGGCACAGCATCAAACTGCGCAACTGACTGTGAAGGCCGCATTGCTGCATCACCATCCCTCCGTAAAGGATCAGGATATTTTTTCAATAGATACTGCTTGGTCCAAAAAATATAATCTTGCCCTGCTAACACACACGCAAATATAAAACCAAGCACCATGACTGGAATGCATACAGTTTCCGGCTGTTCTGACAATGGCTTATTTCCCACCAATCGACTGAACCCAATAAACGTTGGAATAATCGAAAGCCCAGTGCCAAACGAGCTAAAAATACCCATCGCGATAATTAAATACATTATTAGTTTTCTACACTGCGCGTCAGGGTGCTCTGTAACAACCGGCGCGTCCGCGTTATTGATAGTCACATTAATCGGTTGCGGCGTTTCTTGCGAATTATTTTCTCGCATTGCGAGCATTTTAGTCCGATTAATACTGGGATTGATAGTCCAAAAAAGACAAAGTATGGTTTCAGGAATCACAAGCGAAAAACAAAGCTCTGCATTTTCCCAGGTAAAATTAAAAGCGGATTTGGAATAAAAAGCCGACATGCCCACAATGAGTGCGGTAAATATGGACGTAAAAAAATTTATGAAGTGCTGCTTATAAAAAAAGGAGCGTTTTTCTTTGCAAAATTCTTTCCAAGCGTCACTATTTTTCAATGCATTTTTAATGTGGATATTCTCAACACCTTGTCCGACCAATTTGAATGCAAGATAAATAATTGCGTTCACTAAGCCAACACTGGAAGCAAAAGTCCAAAAAATATAAGTGAGATAACTCAGCGGCTCGGGTGTGATGGCCAAGGCTGCGCGTTCCAATTCATTTTGAATACCAATGGTTGCTTTCCATCCCGCTGCAAATAATCCAAAAGGCGACATCAATAAAAATAATTTGGGATATTGGCTCCAGATGTGCAATGCATTATCCTTCATGCGACACACCTGTTGAGAAAGATCGCGCGCTATCTCACCAACATCATGATTTAAAATATGCCCCGTATAAAAATGCTGAGCATTCTCACCCAGCTTAAACCGATTGCAAAATGCAACGGTACTGTCCTTCGTCCCCAAATACGTCAGCACCACATCATTCAACGCGCAAACCGCTGGAAACACTTCAACTAGCCAAAATGATCGTGTCCATGCTGCATCAGCAACAAAAGGCTCTTGTTGGATCAGCCGCATCAGGTGATACAAAATAAAATAACGAAAAGATCCGGACGCAAGCGCTTTGGTTGCTAATAAAAAATAAGCGAGCCCGTTAGGCTCGAGGTTTCTACTCGTCTGACTGTTTTTGACGGATTTAATCTCATCATGAATAATATCCAGGAGGCATTGCAGATATTTGTGCTCTAGTTCGCGCTTGCGCTTCTCAACAGCAGCATCATTAATAATTTTCTGAGCCCCGTCCAGCTTATCGTTTTTAGCAAGCCCTATCTCTACATCAATGATATTCAGACAGCATCGTAGATATTGGCGCTCTAGTTCACGCTTCTGCTTTCGCTCCTCGACAACACTAATGGACCCCCAGGCTTCTTCGTCCGGTTGATTATTTTTAGCAGATACTATCTCTTGCAAGATACGTTGAAGACGACGAAGCTTTTGCGTTAATTCGCGCTTGCGCCTCTCAGTCGCACTAATAAATTCTGTGGTTTCTAGATCTTGATCTCGATCTTGATCTCGATCGTCAGTCGGCTGTAGAAAGTCGGCTGTCTCTGGTCGCATTGTTGATGGCTTCGCTTTTGGTCGGTGGATCACAAATGCAGGTCCAAAGATACACGAAAAGCGAGTACATTAAAATACGTCACTGCAATTAATCTTTTGTTAAGCAAATCGTCATTTCAATCGCAGTGCGCCATCCAAACGCATCACCGATCCATTCAAATAACTATTTTCGATAATGTGAAATACTAACGATGCAAATTCTGCAGGATCACCCAAGCGTTTTGGAAATGGCACTTCATTGGCTAATTGAGCTTGCACAGTTTCAGACAAACGCGACATCATCGGCGTTTGCATAATGCCGGGAGCAATGGTCATCACGCGAATACCAAACCGGCTTAATTCTCGAGCGACAGGTAAGGTCATCGCGGCAATGCCCCCTTTCGATGCGCTATACGCCGCCTGCCCCAGCTGCCCTTCAAATGCTGCAACCGACGCCGTATTAATAATCACACCACGCTCACCTTCTGCATTCACGGGATCTTGCGTGCTCATTTTTTCGGCTGTCAAACGCATCACATTAAACGTACCAATCAAATTAATTTGAATCACGCGGGAAAAATCGTCGAGCGGCATCGCACCATTTTTTCCAAGCATGCGTGCTGCATGTACCACACCCGCGCAATTCACCACGGCATGAATAAATTGAAATTTCGATACAACGGTGTCTATCGCATTTTTCACGGAAACTTCTGACGTCACATCACATTCCAATGCAACGCCATTCACGCGCGCCGCATTTTTTTTAGCATTGTCTAAATCGCGATCCAAAAAAATCACAGTTGCATTTTTTTTCGCTAAAAAATCAGCAGTCGCGGCACCCAATCCTGATGCCGCACCTGTCACTAAAATAATTTTATGATTCACTTCCATCAACCAACTCGAGCACGCAGGCAATTAATTTTTCCACAATTTCTGTGACTTGATTATGCGTTAAATAAGGATGAAAAGGCAAACTCAACACGTGTTTTGTCGCGCGTTCTGTGACAGGAAAAGACGGGAAAGAATGCGAGCCATGCATCAACGCAGGCTGTTGATGCAACCCCAGCGGATAATGCACGGTAGTTGGAATGCCCGCTGCTTGTAATGTTTTTTGTACGTGATCACGTTCATTCACTGCGACAGTGTATTGCGCATAAACGCTTTTATTGTGCGGCAAAATCACCGGCGGCTTTATTGCATCACCCAATGCATCGCGATACCACGCGTCCACTTGCTCACGCATTTTTATTTCTTCATCAAAAAAAGCCAATTTCTCGAGCAAAATAGCAGATTGCAATGTATCCATGCGCCCATTGATGCCAATTTCCACATGATGATAACGACTGCTTTGCCCGTGATTCATAATGTGACGCATACGCGTCGCAAGCGCTGCATCATTCGTAAAACAAGCGCCGCCATCACCGTAACAACCCAAGGGCTTTGACGGAAAAAAACTGGTGCACGCGATATCACTTAACGCGCACGATTTTTTATTTTTATAAATCGCACCAAAACTTTGCGCAGCATCTTCAATCACTGCGATATGATGCCGTTTCGCAATCGCATTAATCACATCCATGTCAGCGCATTGCCCATACAAACTGACGGGAATAATCGCTTTGGTACGAGCGGTAATCGCGGCAGAAATCGCATTGGAATCCATCAAATAAGTCGAAGGATCAATATCCACATATACAGGTTTGGCTTTTAAAAGATAAATCACTTCGGCCGTTGCAAAAAAACTAAAAGGGCTCGTAATCACTTCATCGCCTGGCTGAATATCAAGCGCCATCAGCGCCACTTGCAAAGCCGTCGTGCCGCTCGACATCATGATGCAATACGAAGCACCTACGTAAGCTGCAAGCTGTGATTCCAATGCCTCATTTTCCGGGCCATTAACGAATTTTCCATGTGCTAAAACACGCGCTATTGCCGCATCAATCGCGCTTTTATGCCGCTGATACTGCGTTTGTAAGTCAATAAATTGCATACTTTTTCCTAAAGGGTATATCATTGACGAAGGGGGCTTGCGTTATGTCACTTACCTATCTGACAGCTATTTCACCGCTCGATGGTCGTTATCACAAGCAGCTCACGCAACTGCGTCCAATTGTAAGTGAATATGGTTTGATTTTCTATAGACTGCAAGTGGAAGTAAAATGGTTGCTGGCACTTGCCGAAAAGCTTCCCGAGATTAAGCCGCTCAGTCCCGCAGAAATACAATTTCTCACAGAATTATCTGATGGTTTCGATGAACGCGTGGCCAACCAAATCAAAACCATCGAAGTCAGCATTAATCATGATGTCAAGGCGGTGGAATATTATTTGCGAAATAAGTTAAATGCACATCCCACATTAAAACGATTATCTCCATGGATACATTTTGCATTAACTTCTGAAGATGTAAACAATTTAAGTTACGCGTGCATGCTACAAAAAATGCGTGACACGCTAATCATTCCCGCGCTCAAAAAAATAATTAAAAATATAGAAGCGCATGCGAAAAAAATGGCGAAATATGCAATGCTCTCGCGCACGCACGGGCAAGCAGCAACACCAACCACGCTCGGCAAAGAATTCAGAAATTTTTCAGAACGATTAAAATTGCAACTCGCAATTTTTGCAGCAACCCCAATTACCGGAAAATGTAATGGCGCTGTTGGTAATTTTAATGCACATGCAATTGCCTATCCACGCATTGATTGGATTTTGTTTTCAAAAAAATTTGTGGAATCTCTGGGATTACAGTGGAATTTGTACACAACACAAATTGAGCCGCACGATTTTCTCGCGCAATTATTCAATACGTTTACTGTTTGCAATACCATTTTGATTGATTTTTGCCGAGATTGCTGGGGATATATTTCTTTGCATTATTTTTCTCAGCAACGCAAAAAACGTGAAGTGGGATCGTCCACCATGCCACACAAAATTAATCCCATTGATTTTGAAAATGCCGAAGGTAATCTGAGCTTGAGCATTGCGCTCAGCGCATTTTTATCGCAAAAATTGCCCATTTCTCGCTGGCAGCGCGATTTAACGGATTCAACGGTGCTGCGCAACGTCGGTTGTGTTTTTGGTTATGCGCTGGTGGCATATGCATCCATCGAAAAAGGATTATCAAAACTGATTCCAAATCCCGCGTATTTGAAAACAGAATTAAATCAGCACTGGGAAATTTTAGCAGAAGCCGCGCAAACTGTGATGCGAAAACATGGGATCGTTGATGCGTACGAAAAATTAAAAGTATTCACGCGCGGCGAAAATATTACGAAAGGCGATTGGTTGCGATTTGTGTCAGCATTAAAAATTCCCACAAAAGAAAAAGTATTCTTAAAAAAATTAACGCCCGAAAAATATTTGGGATATGCAATTAAATTAGCAAAGGGGTAGTATGTCACTCGGCAATTGGCTCGTACGAAAACTTAGTAAATTTCTACTAAAAAATACCATGCCGTCGCGCGGTTTTTTGTGTGATTTTTCGCGTATTTGTCACGAAGTACGCCCCGCCGATGTATTGCTCATCGAAGGTCGCAATCGTGTCAGCCGCGCCGTGCAACGCATCACACAAAGTCCGTGGAGTCATGCAGCGCTTTACATTGGTCATTTGTACAATGTAGAAGATCCTAAACTGCGCGAAACCATTCAACAATATTACAAGGGTCCGCTGTCAGAACAATTGCTGATTGAAGCCATCATCGGCCAAGGCACAATTATTGTACCTATTTCAAAATACAAAGAAGAGCATATTCGCGTTTGTCGTCCAACGGGGTTGGCGCATCACGATGCGCAACAAATTATTGCGTTTGCAGTCAGTAGTATTGGCAGAGAATATAACATCCGGCAATTTCTCGATTTGGGGCGTTTTTTGTTGGCAAGTCGAATCATTCCAAAACGCTGGAATTCCAGTTTATTTCAAGAACACGCGGGAAAAGCGCAACAAGACATTTGCTCCACAATGATCGCAAAGGCCTTTAACTCTGTAAAATTCCCCGTTTTGCCATTGATTCGTGAAAATGATCAAAAACGATTAGAGTTGATTCGTCGTAATCCGAAATTATATGCGCCGAGTGACTTTGATTATTCCCCATATTTCGATATCATCAAATACCCCATGTTGCCAGTGGCTGGATTTAGCGTGTATCGCCATCTGCCGTGGCACGAAGGACTGATCAGTAACGATGATCAAGGGTTGACTGAAAGAAAGGAGGAATAACAACAAACTATTTCAACAAACTATTTCGGAGACAACACTCATGTCACGACGTAATAATCCTCGTCCGTCAATCTATTCTGCAACAACTGGTTGCCGACTGTATTATCCTGGTGCCTTTTCAAATTGCATTCCTGCAACAGCAACAAAACCTATTCCGTCAAATGCATGTCCACCATTATGTCTCGCTACAACTATCTGGAGTCTCACACCAAAAGACGAGAGCCGTTTCACTGATCCAGATAAAAATTTTTCTGGACAAGGTTCGCGATTAAATGTGCGCGGAAATGATGTGGTCACCGTAGTGGTACTTCCTAAATAAAAATATTGTATAATGCGGTCTTTAAACCTAGATTCGGCAGTTGAAACCGTAACGAGAGCGATTAAGCTAATGAATATGCTTTGGATTTTTGAAAAATTTCTTGAAACCGTATTCACCCATACGGTGAAAGAAATTTTTTAAAAATTCAAAGTAAATTCAGACGATTAATCGCTCGCAGTAGGTTTCAACTGCCGAATCTAGGTTAAAGGGAGTTTCACATGCATGCATTTCGCCGCACTTTATTTCCATTATTTTTAATTCTCACTTGTCCACCCACTGTCATTTTAATTTGGGCGATCAATACGCACTGTGATGGTTCTGTGTTGCAATTTTATCAGTTGATCATGCAGCACGGATTTTTTCATACACTGTGGCAAATTTGGCAACCCGTTTTTTTTGGTACACCGATCGCATGGAAAATAATTTTCATCTTTATGAGCACGCAATTATTATTGATGCGCGCCGTTCCTGGAAAAACAATCGCCGGCCCCGAAACACCCAAAGGTCACATTCCAATTTATAAAGACAATGGATTTTCCTGTTTTTTAATTACGCTCGGTTTATTTTTTCTGTGCACACATATTTTAAAATTGTTTTCTGCAACGATCATTTATGATCATTTTTCCGGAATTTTAGGTGCGCTGAATATTTTCAGTTTACTATTCTGCACGTGGTTGTATTTGAAAGGCCGATTTCAACCGTCATCGCGCGATCACGGCACTTCAGGCAATATTGTGTTTGATTACTATTGGGGAACGGAATTGTATCCGCGTTTTTTAGGTTGGGATGTAAAACAATTTACGAATTGTCGCTTCGGCATGATGAGTTGGTCACTCATTATTATTTCGTGCGCTGCAAAACAATCCGCGGTATTTGGATTGACGAACAGCATGCTCGTTTGTGTCAGCATCATGCTGCTTTACATCGGTAAATTTTTCTTTTGGGAATCTGGTTATTTGCGATCGATGGATATCATGCACGATCGCGCCGGGTTTTACATTTGCTGGGGATGTTTGGTATGGGTTCCCGGTATTTACACATTACCCGCGGTGTATTTGGTGAACCATCCGTTTCATTTTGAGCCCATCATCGCTACAAGCATCGCATTATTTGGCATGATCTCAGTGATGTTAAATTATTTCGCTGATCGTCAGCGGCAAAAAGTACGCGCAACCAACGGTGATTGCAAAATCTGGGGAAAAGCGCCAACGTTGATTCACGCAACGTATCTTGATCAACAAGGCAATTCCAAAAACAGCATTTTATTGGCATCAGGCTGGTGGGGAATTTCCCGGCACTTTCATTATCTGTTGGAAATATCACTCGCCTTTTTCTGGACGCTACCCGTTTTATTTTTTCACTTTTTGCCGTGGTTTTATGTAATTTTTTTAACGATCCTGCTCGTACATCGCGCTTACCGTGACGACACACGTTGCGCAAACAAATATGGACGCTATTGGATCGAGTACTGCCATCTGGTACCCAGAAAAATTATTCCATGGTAGCCGTTTTATGCGCTGCTAATTCTTCTTCTGTTGGCGCAATCACCGGTAAATCATCAAAAAAAACAGACTTGGTTGAATGATCTTGCAAAACCGTTGTCACTTTAACAGATGACTCGTCAAACAACTGCGTTTGTCCGCTCGTCATCTGCAAATACACGCTCGCCAATAATTTTGCGTCCAATAATGCACCGTGCAAATCACGTTGTGTATTATCTACACCATACCGCTTGCACAATATATCCAATGAATTTTTTTGGCCTGGATGTAAGTTTCGCGCCAAAGATAAAGTGTCAATGACAGAACTTGGTTTCCATTTTATTTTCAGACGTGTGAATTCAGCAGTCAAAAAACCCAAATCAAATTCGGCATTGTGAATAATTAATTCGGCATTCGCTATAAAATTGAGAAGTGCATCGGCAATATTTGCAAATCGTGGCTTGTCTTTTAAAAATTCATTCGTGATGCCATGCACTTTCATCGCACCCAAATCCACCGCGTGATCTGGATTCACATAAAAATGAAAATGGCGGTTGGTGAAACGACGATTCACCATTTCAATACAACCAATTTCAATCAATCGATGACCTTCTTCTACTTCCAATCCCGTGGTTTCAGTATCCAATACAATTTGTCTCATGATTAGCCTCGTAGTTCATCTATCGCTTGATTAGCCAACTGATCGGCGATTTCATTTTCGCTGTGACCGCTGTGCCCTTTCACCCAATGCCAAATTACATTGTGACGCTGTGTCTCGCGATCAAGCGCTTCCCACAAATCTTGATTTTTCACCGGCTTTTTATTCGCAGTTTTCCACTGTTTTTTTTTCCAACCATGCAGCCACTCTGTAATTCCGTTTTTTACATACTGTGAATCAGTGGTAATTTCAACCTGACAAGATTTTTTTAATGAGCGCAATCCTTCGATGGTTGCCATTAATTCCATGCGATTATTCGTCGTCAATCGTTCAGCACCATACAATTTTTTTTCATGTTCACCATACCGCATCAACACACCCCAGCCTCCGGGGCCGGGATTGCCACGACACGCACCATCCGTGAACAACAATACGGTTAATTTTTTTTGCATGATGATCAGCTCCTCTCGCTTTCAAAAGAATTTTCATCTTTGGGTGATCTTGAATGATAATTTGTTTCGAAAATGCTCATTGACTGACGTGTCAACTCCGCTTTTCTCACCAAATTATCATTCAATCTCACCTCACAAAAAATGCAGGATAGCATTTTTTGAATGATTCGCGTAGCGAATCAACCCGAAGGGTGAGCACACAGGATGTGTGCGAATAAATCTGAAAATTTAAGTTAATCAACCCTCGGAGCGGGAACTATTGGATGATGATAATCCTCGAATGGAAGGCTGCAATCCCGCCTTCACACTTTTTTGCTGCCATGGTCGCGCTACAAGCGGCGTCATGCCAGGCACTTTTTTGGTAGCAATCATAATAAAAGCGGCGCCAAATTTTGGAAAAAATAATTGCCCCAGTGTTTCGCAAAATGTAGCGCGCGAATTTTTTTTGGCAAGCGACAAAGGCGAATAAAAAGAGTAAGTTTGAAATCCAGAAATTTCAAAATCCAGCTTTTGTAAATAGCGTTTCACTTTAATCGGCGAACAACATTTTTTTGTTTTCAGTTGCCACAATCGCCACAAACTCCACGCATTAAAATCCACGATCACGCAGTGTCCATTGGGCTTTAATACCCGCGCCACCTCCGCCAATATTTCCGGCACATCCTGCGTATGACTCAATTGGTGTAAAAATAAAACTGCATCCATCGACTCAGATCGCACGGGTAATTCGGTGTAATGCGCCTGGATAAATAATTTGGATTGCTGCGCATGAAAAAAAGGATCTATCCAAAAAAGGCGAGAAAAACGCGCAGCAGAAATCCAATCATGGCCGCTCGGGCCACCTATTTGCAGCAACTGCACTCCGCAAATCTTCTCAAAAATGTGATCCAGTGCTTTTTTCTCAAGCGTTCCCACCCACGTAGACAAGAGCTGCTGAAACCATGTATCCCTATTCATTATTTCCCACTGCAATGGACCGATTTAATTATTGCTCCATCATAACTGCATCTGAAGGTTTTCGCATCCGCAATGCGATAACAGTCTAAATGAATAACCCATCGCTTTGCGCTCAACTGTCAGCAACTGTCATAAAAATGACTTGCCTCATCATCCCCGTACCCGTAACATCCAAGCATGCGTCCTATTGTCCGAAAATTGCTGCTCTTGGTCGTCCTGTTGTTGGGTTGCGCCAACATCATCTGCGCCCAGAGCTTCTTGGATGAACCGCAAACACTCTGGCCTGTCATCGCCGATCATTTTGTTGGGTTGTCCAGTGAAGAAGGTAGTGCAAACGTCCAAAAACAAATTGACCGCTACTTGCGTGACCCAAAATACATTCACCGTGTTTCTGAAAATGCGCGCCCCTATCTTTATTACATTTATCAAGAAACAAAAAAATATCATCTGCCCGCTGAGCTCGCACTACTGCCCATGATTGAAAGTGATTACAAACCCCACTGTTATTCGAGCGCAGGTGCAGTCGGTTTATGGCAATTGATGCCGGACACGGCACACGGCTACGGCGTACAAATGAATTCTTGGTATGACGGTCGGCGCAGCACCACGGTTTCGACGAAAGTGGCATTGACTTTTTTATCGTATCTCTACGAACAATTTCATCACAATTGGTTGCTGACACTCGCGGCTTACGATTCAGGTCCTGGTACCGTGATGGCAGCTATTCGTTATAACAAGGAACGCAATCGCCCCACCAATTTTTGGTCACTGCCGTTACCCAAAGAAACTAAAGCATATGTGCCAAAATTGTTGGCGATGGCAGCCATCGTTGAACATCCCAACACTTATGGAATACGGCTTGCAAAAATTCCCAATCAACCCATCGCCAGTACCGTCACCATTCAAAAACAAATGAAAATTACAACAATTGCGCATCTGGCCAACACCAGCGTTTCTACGGTAAAAACACTCAACCCTGCGTTAAAAACTTCTACCACACCGCCACATCAAAAAATTACTTTGATGTTGCCCATCAACAAAAAAACAAAATTCACGCAACCCACGAAAACACAAATAAAAACACCCAGAAAAGAAAATCACTGGGAGCCATCCACGCTCAAACACGGCAACGATACTTCAAGCGCCTACATCGTGCAGCCGGGTGATAATTTACATACTTTGGCTGAGCACCATCACACAACCACCGCAGCACTGATACAAAAAAATCATTTGCACACCAGCGTTCTGCAAGTAGGCCAGCACTTGGTTTTGTAATTTCCAGCACTTGGTTTTGTAATTTCCAGCACTTGGTTTTGTAATTTGTTACAATGGACCATGCAAAAATTAATTCCGCAATCATTCATTCAAGATGTGGTTTCCAGAACCGATATCATATCCGTCATTCAATCTCGCGTGGAGTTAAAAAAACGAGGGGGCACCTACGTCGCTTGCTGCCCTTTTCATTCCGAAAAAACACCATCATTCACCGTCAGTCACATCAAACAATTTTATTATTGTTTTGGTTGTGGCGCACACGGCAATGTAATTGGTTTTCTGATGAATTACGATCACCTGCCGTTTGTTGAAGCCGTCGCAGAACTCGCGCAATCACTGGGATTAACTATACCACTCGAAGGTAGCGACAATCACAGAGCGGAAAACGAAGCGCTGTATACGCTGATGCATCAAGCGCAAATGTTGTATGAAGCGCAATTAAAAAAATCCCCTGTCGCCATTGATTATTTAAAAAATCGCGGTTTAACTGGCGCTGTCGCAAAACAATTTGGAATTGGTTTCTCACCCAATGAATGGGAATTTCTCTCGCAGCAATTGGGAAAAAATAAAACGAATAACCAAAATCTCATGACGGCAGGTTTGATCATTGAAAAAAATCCGCAGCATTATTATGATCGCTTTCGCAATCGCATCATGTTTCCCATTCGCGACGTACGCGGAAAAACCATTGCATTTGGCGGGCGCACCATCACCGACGAAACACCGAAATATTTGAATTCACCCGAAACACCCGTCTTCCACAAAAATCAAACGCTGTATGGTTTATATGAAATGTGTCAACAACATCAAAAATTGTCGCGCATTGTGATGGTAGAAGGTTACCTGGATGTGATTGCATTGGCGCAACACGGCATTCATTATGCCACTGCAACGCTTGGCACAGCACTCAACGTACAACACATCAAAATTTTACTGCGCTACACTGCTAAAATTATTTTTTGTTTTGATGGGGATGACGCAGGCAGAAAAGCAGCGTGGAAAGCATTAATTATTTGCCTACCTTTGTTGCGCGATGGATTGGATTTTCAATTTTTATTTTTGCCACAAAACGAAGATCCCGATAGCTGGGTTAGAAAAATTGGCAAGGCGGCGTTTGAAATAAAAATTGATGGAGCGCAAGCGCTCGCCACTGTTTTTTTTAGCGAATTAGAAAAAACGCATCCCGTCGACACGATTGCCGGAAAAGCAGCGTTCGCAAAACAAGCAACAGATTATTTAAACACCATGCCCGAAGGCATTTATAAAAATTTATTGTTCACCGAGTTATCTGCAAAAATTCAGGTAGGCAAAGAAAAAATAGTGTTGCCGAAAAAAAATATGGCTGCAAAATTATCGACGCATACTTTGCCAAAACGATTGAATCCCGCGCAAACCGTGATGCAAATATTATTACATCACCCAGCACTGGCATCCGATCTCACGTTAACAGCAGAACACATTCACGAAAAAACACTTGAAAAAAATATGTTGTGTCGCTTGCTGCAACATTGCAAATCTAACGTAAATTTTTCGGTGAGCGATCTTCTCGCGGAGATTGAACAAGAATCCGATCGCGCGTTAATTGCTTCCATCGCTGCGCACCCATTACATATTCCCGAATCTGGTCGAAAAACAGAGTTGATCGATGCTTGTGCGCGCTTACAAGTGCATCATGATCAAGAACAGGTAGGCGCGCTCATTGAAAAAGCAAAAATAGCCGCGCTCACGGATATTGAAAAACAGCAGTTAAAAATGTTGCTGGAAAAGCGCAAGGTCGACTAGGCCCTAGCCTCATACATCCTTCAGTTGTACAATATTTATACATCTTAAGGAATTTTCATGAGAAATAGCTGCTTCAATTGCCCCCGCGCCGCTGCTTGTTTGCTGCCCAATTTACCCAAAAACACCAACAATTTATTCGATACATTACAATTTCCCGCGAAGACGTTAAAACGGGGAGAGCATCTTTGTCATCAGGGACAATTGTCGGATAATTTGTATATCGTGCGCGCGGGATGTCTTAAAAGTTACATCAACAAAACCAACGGCGAAGAATTTGTGATGGGATTTTATTTTCCACCGGATTTATTTGGGTGGGAAGGCATTGATGATGCGCAGCGCGCTACATCGATCGTCGCACTCGATCAAACCAACATTTGCATCATTCCCACTGAAAAAATGTTGGCGCTGACACAACAATTTCCATCACTCGGCGCACAATTATTAAAGATGGTGAGCCGTCGCATTCATGAAGATAACATCGCGTTATTACGAACAACCGCAGAACAACGCGTCACTACATTTTTATTGCAATTAATGGAACGATATCAGTCGCTGGGATTGTATTCATCAACACTATCATTAGTCATGACGCACCAAGATATCGCCAATTACTTGCGAATGACGGCGAGCACCATCAGCCGAATACTAAACGAATTTCAGAAAAAAAAGATGATTCGTTTTTCAAAACATCGCATTGAATTGCAAAAAATAGATGCGTTACGCTTAATTGCGGAAGCGGGGGATACAGAAGCAATTTAATTTTTACATCATCTCAGATAATTTTTGTTTCTTTTTCAGAGAATATTTAAATTTTACAATCGCAAAATTTAACTCAATACTTGCCTCTGTTTCTTGATTATTGTTATTTTCGGGCGCGATTAATTCGGAGATTAACTCACCTGCTTTTTGCATTAACTCAGTTTGTTTCTTTTCGTCTTTCTTCGCATTGCTAATTTGATAAATAGTTTTGTCAATTTCACGAACTCGAGTAAATGTATCAATAATTGATATTGTCGTTTCAGTTGCCCTAGGGCTTTTTAAAATAGTTGCTAACATGTATAGACCAGATTCCGTGAAAGCACGTGGAAGACTGGTAGAAAATTTCAGATGCTGTAGGTGGTCACAATCTGTGACCACCTCTACGACCGCACCCGCAGCAGCAACACACTCGCCAACAGCAAAAACAACATCGTTGGTAATGCCGCAGATAGTAACGGCGGGAATTGATAGACCATGGTAATGGGACCAAACAATTGGTTCAGCATATAAAAAATAAATCCAATGACAATGCCAGTCAGCAAACGCACATCCATTGTGGTATTGCGAAAAGAACCAAATACAAATGGAATCGCCAAAATAATCATAACCAATGTGGTAATGGGTTGTAAAAAACGCTGTGATAATGCAAATACAAATTGATCTGTCGTTAATCCCGTATCGCGACGATAACGAATCATTTGAATCAATGTAGTCAACGATTGCTGCGTCGAAGCCGCGCGCATTTTCACTTGTAGCACAGGTTTAAATACCATGGGCAATATCATTTTAGATTGTGTTGTCACAGTCACATGATGCCGGCCAAAAATCGTTTGCTTCACATTCAGCAATTCCCAACGACCATTTACCAATTTTCCCACAGGCGAAAAATCGGCGCGCAACAAACGATCGTTCTTTGAAAAATAATATCGCGTGACATCACTGATCGTATCGGGAGAATTTAATTCCCCGATATGCGTAAAATGATTTCCTTGTCGCAGCCAAATAGAATGCAGTAACGCCTGATTTGCCTGAGGAAAAATCCATTCTTTTTTCCAAACATCGGCGGTTTGTTGCCAATGTAAACCAATGCCTTCGCCCAATATTGTGATCACTACAATCATCACGACCGCAGCTTTCGTGACGCTGCCCGTCAATTGCATTACGGAATATCCCACCATGCGAATCACAATCAATTGACTTGACGATGACAAACGCCCGAGTCCAATCATCGTTCCCAAAAATCCCGCCATTGGAAACAATTGATAAAATTGCGCGGGCAACTGCATGCCCACATACAAAAACACACGCCACAACGTATAATTGTGTTGGCCAACGAAATGAAATTGCTGAATCATATTCAAGAAAAATTCAATTGCAATGATGACGACACTCACTAATGCCGTGGAAGCAATTACGTCACGAAAAATTAATTGATCAACGAGCTTCATCGTTGCCGACCCCATCGATACCAAATCAACATCAACACAACTATCAGCATTGCTGCATGCACCCACCACATTCCCAACGTCGCAGAAATGCGCCCCGCTTGAATCCAAGAGCGCGTTAAAAATAATAAATCACCGTAGCAAAGATAAATTATCATCGCGGGTAATATTTGAATAAATTTTCCGTGACGCGGTTTGGTTTCGCTCAGCGGCACTGCCAGCAATGCAAATATCAACACAGAAATGGGCATCGCCATGCGCCACTGCAATTCCGCTGCCGCACTCAAATTCGTTTTTTGCAATCGCCACAAGGTGGGTATCGAATAATATTGCACCGCATTCACATCTGGAACATTTTCCAGTAACACTCGCGCGCCATATTCTTGAAACTGCAACAACTGAAAATTTTTCTCACCCGGCTCTCCCACGTATCGATCGCCTTGATCGAAAACCAAATATTCCACTGGGGAATCATGCATTTTTCTTTCACGCGCCGATTTGGCCACAATCATCCCCCACTTATCCATCACTTTTTTTGCTAAAAACACATCGCTCAACACATGATGTTTGCCAATACCACCAGCATACAACACAATCGAATTTTCTTGATCATTGCCAAATGACATAAAACGCCCAGGAATCACTTGTTGCACCGACGCCGTCACTGCAGCGCGATTAAAAAGCACATTAGTCGCTCCCTGCGCTTTGGGCACCACCACCATCATCAACCAAGTGACTATAACAGCCACAAACATCGCTACCAAAAACACCATCCCCAAAATTTTAAAACGGCTCACGCCGCAGGCATATAAAATTGTCATCTCTGAATCAATATACATTCGACTGAGGGTAAGTATCGCCCCTAAATACAAACCCAGTGGCAACAAATACCCTGAAAATAGCGGAATTTGCAACGCAATGGCTTGCAGCAATGCGGTGGCCGGCAGCTGGCCCGCCGCGGTGCGCTCCAAAAATTGCACGGATTGGTTGGTCACAAAGATTACGAGCAAAATTAAAGTCGCGATCAACGTAGCGCGCATGATTTCTTTGGATAGATACCGAAAAATGATCACTGACAAACCGTGCCTTTTGTGAAAGAATGTCTTTCTGAATCTTAGCAGATTTGCCGATATGACCGAAATCGAATTAAACAAAATCTACGAACCACACCACATCGAATCCAAATGGGCTCGCGACTGGGAAACCCAGGGATTTTTCAAACCCACCGGTGCAGGTCACGCATATTGCATCATGTTACCACCGCCCAATGTGACTGGCACATTGCACATGGGTCATGGATTTCAATATACCTTGATGGACACATTGATTCGTTTTCATCGCATGCAAGGCGAAAATGTGTTGTGGCAAGCGGGAACGGATCATGCAGGCATTGCAACGCAAATGGTGGTGGAGCGCCAACTCGCGCAGCAAAATATTTCTCGTCATGATTTGGGCCGCGATGCATTTTTAAAAAAAGTGTGGGAATGGCGCCATCAATCTGGTCAAACCATTACGCAACAAATTCGCCGCCTCGGCGCCTCGATGGATTGGTCGCGTGAACGATTCACCATGGATGATAATATTTCGCACGCAACGATCACCGCTTTTATGCGCTTGCATGAAGAAGGCTTAATTTATCGCGGTAAAAAATTAGTGAATTGGGATCCACAATTAAAAACGGCGATTTCGGATTTGGAAGTATCGAATGAAATCGAAAAATCGCATTTGTGGTACATGCGTTATCCCATTGCAAATTCGCAAGAATTTTTAATTGTCGCAACCACGCGCCCTGAAACCATGTTCGGTGATACTGCAGTTGCCGTACATCCTGAAGACACGCGTTATCAAAAATATATCGGCAAAAAAATTCTACTGCCGCTATCAAATCGGGAAATTCCCATTATTGCTGACACGTATGTCGATCAAATGTTTGGTACGGGTTGCGTTAAAATCACACCGGCGCATGATTTTAACGATTATGCAGTTGGTCATCGTCATCAATTGCCACTCATCAATGTGCTCACAGACGATGCGCATCTCAATGACGCGGTACCAAAAGAATATCGCGGACTCGAACGTTTTGCAGCCCGAAAAAAAATTATTGCGGAATTGCAATCACTCGATTTGATCGAAAAAATAGAACCCCATGAACATACCATTCCGCGTGGCGATCGCAGCGGTGTGATATTAGAGCCGTATTTGACAGATCAGTGGTTTGTCAAAATGCGTGACATGGCAGATGCCGCAATCCAGGCTTTTGAAAAAAATGAAGTCGAATTTATTCCAGAAAATTGGGGGAAAACATATTTACAATGGTTAGTAAATATCGAAGATTGGTGCATCAGCCGACAATTATGGTGGGGGCATCGCATTCCCGTGTGGTACGACGACAAAGGAAATCATTACGTCGGGCTGCATGAAGCGGATGTGCGTAAACGTCACCATTTAAATGAAAACATTGTGTTAACACAAGACAACGATGTGTTGGACACGTGGTTTTCTGCGTCGTTGTGGCCACTCGCCTGTTTAGGATGGCCAGAACATAATGCAGATTTACAAACATTTTATCCAACCAGCGTGCTCGTCACAGGCTTCGACATTATTTTCTTTTGGGTCGCGCGCATGGTGATGATGGGTTTGAAATTCAAAAACCAAGTGCCATTCAAACAGGTGGTTATCACCGGGTTGATTCGCGATGCGCAAGGCCAAAAAATGTCAAAATCCAAAGGAAATATTTTAGATCCGATTGATTTAGTGGATGGCATCACGCTAGAAAAATTAATTGAAAAACGAACGGCTGGTCTCATGCAGCCACAAATGGAAAAAACGATTCAAAAACAAACTGAAAAAGAATTTCCGGGGGGTATTTCTGCAAGCGGCACTGATGCACTGCGTTTTACGTTTTGCGCACTCGCTTCTACCGGCCGCAATATTAATTTTGATTTTCAGCGGTTGACGGGTTATCGCAATTTTTGCAATAAAATTTGGAATGCGGCGCGATTTGTGATGATGAATGTCACGGAAAAAGATATCACGCAAGATCCGCGCACATTCACCACCGCCGATCATTGGATCATCAGTCAATTGCAACAAACCATCGAACAAACACATTTGGCATTTGCACAATATCGTTTTGATCACTTGGCAAAAATATTATATGAATTTACATGGAATACGTATTGTGATTGGTATCTTGAATTTGCCAAATGTCAACTGAGTGATAAAAATAATCATGCGCAGCTGCGTGGCACGCAATACACATTAATTGTTGTGCTGGAAAATTTAATGCGACTGCTACATCCCGTCATACCATTTATCACGGAAGAAATTTGGCAGCATTTGGCTGGATATTTATTTATCGAAAAATCCAGCATCATGTTGCAACCCTATCCTGCTCTTGATACAAAAAAAATTAATCACGAAGCAGATGATGCGATGACGTGGCTGCAACAGATGATCGTTTCGGTTCGAAATCTTCGTGGCGAAATGAATGTATCACCCGCCAAAAAAATTAGTATTATTTTGAGTAAAGGCAGTGCACGCGATCAAGTATTACTAAAAAAATATGGCGCTGAATTCATGCTGCTTGCTAAAATAGAAAAAATTTCTTGGTATGATAACAAAGCCGCATTACCCGCAAGCGCTACAGCGCTTGTGCAAGCACTGGAAATACACATTCCGTTGGCAGGATTGATTGATAAAAATGAGGAATTAAAACGCTTGTCGAAGGAAATTGAAAAATTAACATCACAACAAATGCAATTGCAAACACGTTTGAGTAATCCCACCTTTGTGGAAAAAGCACCTGAAAATGTGATCGCTGAAGTCAAATCCCAGCAGCAGCACTGCGAACAAACGCTGCGCCAATTGCGCGAGCATTATCAGCGGATTGAAGGATTGTAATGAATCAATCAACAAAGAGCCACGCACGAAAGTCAAGCGAGATTTGTGAAACAAATCATCTTAAACTCTGAAATTCGCCTTTTATTCCTATTAGGCTCTGAAATTCGCCTTTTCTCTTGATTAGGCTCTGGAATTCGCCTATCATGGGCCATGAAGACGCTGAAATTCGCCAACACCAGTAATGAATCAAAGCTATTATCCAAACAAATGAAGACTGGGAAACTGCGGCGCGTTTGCCGTGGTGTCTACACCAATGATCTCGTCTCGCCCATCGAGCGCATTGTATTAACACACTGGATGGATGTGGTAATTCATGTTGTGCCGGGAGGGATTTTAAGCTTCCAAACAGCGTTAACACTAAAACCCATTCCGTTTCAGCAAAGTCACATCGTTTTTTTAACCAGCACGTATCATAAAAAAATTTTTCTGCCTGGTTTAATTATTCAAGTCATTCGCGCAGACAATAAACGCTACACTGAACAAGTGTTACCACAATTAGCGAGAAGCAGTCCAGCGCGTTTCTTATTGGAAAATCTCACAACGGTCAATGCTGTTTATCAAAATATTAAAACAATCGGGGTTGCGGGCGTTGAAAATTATTTAGCAAAAGAATTACAATTGCGGGGCGAAAAAAACATTAATACGCTGCGCAATACCGCAAAGAAAATTGCTGAAGTATTGCATTTTCAAAGCGCCTATAGAAAATTAAATGACATTGTTAGCGCGCTATTACTCTCTCATCCAGATAAAAATTTTTTGAAATCTACTTACGCCATTAGTGTCGCCAAAAAAGAAGTGTGCGATCAAACTCGCATCACGTTATTTCAATCGTTTATTTTATACTTGAAAAAATGCCATTTTAAAAAACGCCCTTATCACTATCACAAAACGTCTTTCAAAAATATTGCTTTTTTTGAATCTTATTTTTCAAATTTTATTGAAGGCACAGAATTTTTAATCGATGAAGCAGAAGAAATTGTTTTTCAAGGAAAAGAAATTGATCGACGCCATGCAGACAGTCACGACGTATTGTCTCATTTTATTTTAAGCAATGATTATTTTGACATGACTGTAACGCCGAAATCTCCCACAGAGTTTTTGCAATTACTGCAGCAACGACATCGTTATTTAATGCAGGGTAGGCCTGAAAAACTACCCGGTCAATTCAAACAAAAACAAAACAAAGCGGGAAACACTTATTTTGTTTTACCAGAAATGGTCATCGGCACTTTAATGCAAGCGTTCTCGTTGTATAAAACATTACAACCAGGAATGGAAAAAGCATTGTTGATGCATTTGATTGTCAGTGAAGTACACCCCTTTGCAGATGGCAATGGCCGTATGGCGCGCCTAATGATGAACGCGGAATTAACACAGGCGGGTTTGTGCAAAATTATTATTCCTTCTGTGCAGCGCGATAATTATTTAAATGGTCTTCGCTTAGTATCGCGTGATCACGAATTTCGCACTTACACTAAAGTAATGGATCAATGCCAAGCATATATTGAATCTGTTCCGTGGATGCACTACGCTGAAGCACGAGAAAAATTAGAACACGACGCCGCCAATCAACCATCAGATGATGGCTTGCCGATTTTTAATCGCGTACTGCGAAAATTGTCTTTATCGGATATTTAAAAAACATTTTGATTGTCACGCACATGCTTATCCGGATAAGTATGGTCACGCATGATCACCACCCTTCAAAATCATATGCACATTCGTTCCAGAAACACCGAAGGAACTGACCGCCGCATATCGACAAGGTGTTGCCAGATCAACACACTGCGTCGGCAATTGTATTGCAGAATTTTTAAAATCAATATGTGGATTCGGCGTGTGATAATGCAGATTCGGTGGAATTTTTTGGTGTTGCAACACTAAAATTGTTTTAATGAATCCAGCAATTCCTGCGGCAGCTTCGCAATGACCAATCGCTGATTTAATCGCGCCGACATACAATGGATTTTTGCGCGCTTGATCGTATACGCGCTGTATCGATTGTATTTCGATCGCATCACCCAATTGTGTGCCGCTACCATGCGATTCAATATATTGGATGTCATGCGCAGACAAATGCGCGCGCGCCAACGCTTCGCGATAGCCATCCATTTGTGCTTCACCGTTGGGCGCTGTAAATGCGCTGTGCGAACCATTGTGATTGATTGCAGAACTTAACATAATTCCGGCAATGTTGTCTTGATCGCACAGAGCATCATCATATCGTTTCAATACAACAAAACCAGAGCCTTCGCTTCTCACATAACCATTGGCCGAAGCATCAAATGTTTTGCAGCGACCATCGCGCGATAAAAATCCACCTTTACTTAAAGACACAAATACCTCTGGTGAAGTAATGAGATTAATTCCACCTGCAATGACAATATCACAATCATTCGATTGCAGCGCACGCATGGCTTGATGCACGGCGGTTAGCGAAGAAGAACACGCGGTGTTGACTGTGGTTACCGGCCCTTGAAAATTGAAATGATGTGCTACAAATCCCGCTAAAGAAAAATTAGCCATGCCGATGCCCGTGTTCGGTGTAATTTTTTCTAACGAGCTGTGTCTTGCTTCTTCTATCGAAAAATCATCGAAGCAACTGCCAACAAATAATCCAATTTTGTGTTTTGCAATTTTTTCGCTGTCTCGTGCTTGAAGATAATTTGCCAATAATCGCTGGATCTGTACCAATAAAATTTTCTGGCGTGGATCCATCGCGTCAGCAACGCGCGGTTTAATTTGAAATGCTTCTCCTGAAAATTCAGGTAAAACAATAAAACCACCTTGATCCGTATTAATTTTTCCTGGCGCCAAAAAATCACGATCATAATATTTTTCAATATCGAAACGCGAGCACGGAATTTTTTCTATCGCATCTTTTCCAGCAAGTAAATTTTTCCATAACGCATCGATGTTATGCGCACCACCTGGAAATATACCATCCATTGCAACCACAGCAATTTTTTCAGATGAATGAGAATTTTCAGAATACGTTTTTGGTGCGCGAAGCGATTGACATAAATTTCGAATGGTTGTGGCAAACCAAAATTCTGTGGGCTTTAATTGTAGCGACAATGTCTCATTGATTTTTTCACATAACTGCACTGCCAACAACGAATCAATTCCCAATTCAACAAACGTAATATCTGGTGTAATCCATTCTTTTTTATTGGGCAGAACCGACTGAAAGCAGCGCACAACTGTTTGCATATTCATATCAGCGGGTTGATCGTGTGTGATTTTTATTTTTTTAGCGGATAAATATAATTCTCGCAACTTATGCCGTTTCACTTTTAATGTATTGGATCGCGGCATTTCAGAAAGTAATAGAATATCCGCGACGCGATACGGCGAAGATAATTGTGCGGCGCGCTGCAAAATCGCTTGCCGAATGATTGGCGTATCACTTTCTTTCTCGGGAATAAAAGCGAGCACAGCGATCATCGATTGATTTTGATCCACGCCAAATACAGAAAATTCTTTCATACCAGGAATCGTCGAATATTGTTTCTCAATCGCTTCGGGCATGGCTTTTTTACCGTTTGAAAATACGATCCACTCTTTGATTCGACCAGTAATATATAAATTACCGAAATGATCTAATTTCCCCAAATCTTGTGTGTGAAAATAGCTATCGTGAATGGCGTGCTCAGTTGCGACTTTATCTCGAAAATAACCGCGCATCAATGCATCACCCGCATATAAAATTTCCCCATTGTCTGCAATTTTCAAATTACGGCGATCAACGCAAGAACCGACATTGCCGGATTTCCAACGATGTGAATATGCAGTCAGTGTTATCGGCCCACAAGTTTCGGTTAATCCATATGAGCACAGCAGTTCAAACCCAAAACACAAAAAGTTTTTTTGAATGTCGGCGCGCAATGGCGCTGAACCACATAATATTTTTTGCAGTCGACCACCAAATTGCTGATGTATTTTTTTAAAAAAATATTTTCCAAGATTTATTTTTAAGAATCGATGGGATAGGTTAGCGATCACAATCATCATTTGAAAAAGTAATGCAGCACTTTTTCCTTTTTCTGAAACAGTTGATTGTATTTTTTGATATAAAACTTCGAGCAATCGCGGCACACTGATTAATACATTGGGATGATAATTTAAAAAAGCGACTTTCAGCGCAGTTTCATCTATTTTTTTGAAAAATACTACACGCACACCAATCATCAGCGGCTGCAAAATGCCGCAATATAATCCCGCGGCGTGAAACAATGGCAACACTGTCAATAAGCAACCATCCGGTGTCGCTAATTGACTGTAAAACTGCGTTAAATACAAAAAATTGTGGTGTGTTAACATCACCGCTTTAAAATCACCCGCAGTGCCCGACGTAAATAAAATTGCTGCGATGGTTTTATCCGTATCTTGTGTTACCGTTGTGGAATGATTATGTTGTTGCTGCAATCGATACTGATTTTTTTCCTCCGTCCAAAAACGCGCGTCTGCCAATTGGCATTGTGCTTGTAATTCAGCATCAGGCAAATCAGGATCGATCAAAATAACCGTGCCATCCGCCATCCAAATACCCAGCATCACCGCAACCGCTTCAATCGTGTTATGTGAAATCAGTACAATGCGCTCGCCACTCACGATATTTTGTTTGCGCAATGACTCTGAAAATAACTTTGCTTGCTCAATCAACGCGTGATACGTGATGTCGCGCCAACTATTGCCATTCCATTCCGAAAGTGCCGTCTGCGCTGGAAATTGCGCGGCGGTTTGCAAAATGCAATGTGAAATAGTGTGTGTTGTTTTCACAGCTTTACCTCTTGAATCAACATAGCATAAAAGCTAGGGGCTGTTGACATTTCACATCGGTAGCCATAAATATCCGCGCGCTAAAGCCAGCATTGATTCGTAATTTCGCTTCAATTTATCGTATCGAGTTGCTATCGCACGAAAATGTTTCAATTGCAGTCAATTGCCAACAGTCCCTAGAAAAAATCAAAAACACACACCGACCCCAAGTGCGTGTTTTACTCGCTCCCTGCCGGCCTGTGCCCAGCGGGGTATCGTGGCTGTGTGGGGATTTGGTTTTTCCGTACAATCCTTTTAATTTCTCGACAGCAACCATTATAGTTTTTTTATTCGAAGCGGTAACATTAAATAACCATTAAATGATCATTTGGTTGTTTTTTTGACTAAAATAAATTGATTTTTTGATGTTTATTCTATACATTTTATTCTTCTCCAAACATTGATTTTGATTAGTTTTGAATAAATTATTATGCGTAAACAAATATCAGTGCGAATATCAGATTTAGAAAATGAGGCAGATCGTATACTTCCTGACGATCCCTTATTCTTTATTCGTTTTATACGGAAAAATACCCAGTATCAAGCGCTGCTCACGAGCATTTCAGAAAGCGATGTGAAATCATTTGTCTCTAAACTGTTGCAAAATATAACGGTTCCGTGGAAGCCAGAAATAATTCAAGAACATCTGAAAGGTTTTAATGGGCAACATTCTCAAAATTACGGATTCGATTTATTGTATATGGCTTTTTTAAGCGGGCAGATCGAGCGCGATTTTTTTTATGATTATGTTTTGTTTTATTGCGCAGTCATCAGCTTTTCTGGGACACCGTTGAGTTTTAAACAACATGGGAAAGAATACATTGTTCCGCCATTACCTAAAGCAATTGGTATTTCTATGTTTTTTTATTCCGATCTAAGTAGTACTAATTGTAATGATTACCTAAATTATATGGAAAAATGCCACAACATCAATCTTTTCAATTATCTTAGAAAACACCCGATATCATTATCACTTTTAAAAATTTTGTTAAAACAATCTGATTATGACGCATTGTTGAAAACAAATCATCATGGAATATGGTTTGATCTCTTCAGATCTAAACAATACAGACAAATACAACATAGAAATTTCAGTGGATTTGACAACCAGATAATTGTTGAAATAACGATTCCTGGATATTTACTGCTGATGCTTTCCATATCCATGATCACTCAAAATAATGAAAAAATCATGCAGCCTGCCCTCGCTTTTGGGTGCATCTCTATTGAAACGTCTAAAAAATTACATGAGCAAGATTATCATATCGTTTCTGTTTTGGATCCGCGCTTTAATAGCTCGGTAGTTGCTCACTCGAGATTGAGCAGCCCATTTGAAGTATTACTGCATGATATGTTTTTTCATCTTACTACTATGTCGGTTGTCCCAAAAAAAATTCGAACGTTATTTTCTGACGTGATTTATCAATCCATTCAGGAATTTTGCACCCAACATGCAAATTCTTTTGTTACAGACCAGGGATTATTTCAACTGATTATACAAGAATTAAAATCTCGTTTTGTTGATGCCGGATTAATCTATATCAGTAATCAAAATACAAATAAAAATACAATTATTGAGATATTTAACGAAATTTTTTTCAAAACGATCCTTGCTATTTATCTTGAAAAATATATATCAGATTCAGATGACAATCCGATACAAAACGAAAAACTGCTAGCAGAATTTTACTCAAAACACAGGTCAAATATTTTAGATATATTAAATTGCTATGTGTCTTTCATGAAAAAATATCCAGACACGCAACAAATTGCACCGTGCGCCGAAATTGCCCTGCGCGAAGAAATTCAAAGATCATTAACTACACAACAACATAGAGGTGAAATCATGCGATCTGATATTGATAATGCCGAAGTCAACAGCAAGGGGATTATGATAGAATTATTGAATGAATTGCGAGGCGAAGTAAAGAGCTTAAAAGATACGGTAGCGGGCTTGCAAGCACAAAATCATGCATTGGGAAGTGAGATGTACGGATTAAAACTTACATTACTTGAATTAAAAGAGCGCTATGTTGCATTAAGAGAGGAGCTGGTTGCACGGCGAGAACAAGCGTTATCAGAGTCTTGGAATAATCGGCCACAACCTACTTTTTTCCAGAACCCTTCTCCGAGCTTACGGTATACGTCGTCGGGATATGCGATGCCGCCGCACACACCAGCAGATTAAAAATGTCGCTATATTGTTCATTGTTTGAAAACTGCGTAACTTGGCGCAAATTTTCGTAAATTCTCAGCGAAGATTAAATAATATTCACTTCGAATTTCTAAAAATTTTCGCCTAATTTTCACAATTCTCCAACTAATGAACAATATGGCAACAGCTCTTAGATTGATTTCGCATCAGAATATGTTATCTTGTTTCGACTTACAGTTTACAGGGAGTAATCATGTTGAAAAAAATATTGACCATCACCATACTATCAGCGGCTGCGACATTCAGTGCCTTTGCTGACGATCAAACTACAGAAAACGCACAACAACAATACACGCCCCCGCCCGCAGCACCCCCTGAAGCACATGCAGGATATTTTTTGGGAACAAATTATGCAACCTACGGCGGCAATGATTTTGCGGCGATGTTAGGTTATGTGGATCATAGTTTTTTGATAGATGCGGGCATGGGGTATGAGCGCATCTCACCTTACGGCTCCTCTTCTATTAGCTTGTACGAATTGCGCGGTGATGTTGGTCTTCGTTGTCCGTTGGTCAGTCAATTGTATTTCACCTACGGGATGCTCGGCTCTTACGGCTTTCGTGATCCCTCCAGCACAGCTACTCGCGTTTCGCCCTATGCGATTGGCGGATTCACTGGGTTGGATTATCAACCGATGCGTAATTTATTGTTGTCTTTCAGGCTCGCACCCATTGCGTATCAACGAGATTATACGAAAGGCACTCACACCAACTTTTTTAGCGATGGCTCGATTGGTGTTGCGTATTTGTTTGAATAAAACTTTTTCGTAAAAAAGCGCGCAACAGCGTCATTTCTATCTGAGGGCTGAGTTATCACGATCTGCAGTTGTAATAGATCACCCCATACTTGAATCTTGGAAAACGCTGGATTTTTAGGTGATTTTTTGCGAAAAATTTATTCAAAAAGCGGAGCATACACGTCAGTATGTGAGCATTTTTGAATGGATTTTTCGCAAAAAAGCGCCAAAAATCGAGCGTTTCTCTCTACAGGGTGACCTGTTACCTGCAGTTCTTACAAACACCATAAATCGTATGCTGATGTTCTGAAATTTGAAATCCGGCACGTTCGGCAATTTCAAATTGTCTTTTTTCAATCACGTCATCAACAAATTCTTTCACCAATCCACAACGCTCACACACCAAATGATCGTGATGCTCACCCTGCTCTAATTCAAACACCGAATAACCGCCATCAAACTGATGACGCCGAATTAAATTCGCCGTTTCAAATTGCGCGAGCACACGATACACCGTCGCCAACCCCACATCATCACCCTGCGCTTTCAGCTGCTGATGAATAGATTCAGCACTCAAATGATGCGGCTTGGTATGCTCCAATAACTCTAATATCTTAAGACGAGGTGTTGTGATCTTGAGACCAGCGCGGCGTAATTCATCATTATTATTCATGCGCAAATTGTACCAATTACAGAAAAAATACGCTATGATTTGCCATTCTTTTGCAAGTGGGGAGGTATACTATGAAAAAAATTACTGCGCTCTTTTCCATAGCTGTCGCACTCGCATTGTGCGCCTGCGTGTACCATCAACCGTTTGAGCAAGGGAATATCATCACGCGTGCCAGTGTACAATCAATTCATCCCGGCATGACGTCACAAGATGTCGTCGCAAAACTCGGTTCGCCCGTATTGAAAAATGTATACGATGATAATCGCATGGATTACATCTACACAAGCCAGCCCAGCAGAAACACCATGGTGATTAAAAAACTAGTGGTTGAGTTTCATAATAATCGCGTCACTAATCTCAGAACGGAATTATAAATTGTGCGCAGAAATTTATCGAGTGAATTAGTCGCTGTGCGGCACACACTGTCAGAAACGTTGAAACGTCATCAAGAACTCATCGCTAGTCTCAGCAAGCAGTTACAACTCATCCAGCAGCAATTACGTGAAGCACAACAAAAAAATATCGACACTCAGTGTGAACTCGCTCGTGTCAAAAGAGAAAATGCGCTGCTGAAAAAAACACTAGCGTCACATCAAGCAAAAAACGACAAAGAAGCGAGAGAGCGTTTGTATCAACCCGTTCTATTTAAAAGAACACCAACTAAAAAATCTTCTTCTGACATCACGCAAGGAAGACCACGCTGGCGGTTGTAAAATTTATTCACTCGCTACCGCTCGTGTCTATGTCCTGATTTATTTTCACTCGCTACCGCTCGTGTCTACGTACAAAAAACATTGGACACACACCACCGCTCATTGGACATAGACGCGAGCGGTAGCGAGCAGTTGTTCATGCCCGCAACCTTCTTGCTTCTTTCGGATCAATCACCAACGGCCGATAAATCTCGATGCGATCATTCGCTTTGAGTGATGAATCCAATTTAACACGTAGCCCAAAAATACCCACCACTGCCGTTTGCAATTGAATTTCTGGAAATGATTCCAACACGCGTGAACGCTGAATCGCCAATTGCACGGTACAATTTTCTTCGACAGTTAATGGAATCTCAACTTGTGTTTCTAGTGTCGCATACGCAACCATAATGTTAATCATATGTTTCTCGCGCGCGTTGAATAAACGCATCCATCAATGTAGATGCCACTTCATGAAACATCGGCCCAAACATCACTGCCAACATTTTGTTAGACAACTCAAACGACAAATCGAGAATCACATCACATTGTTTTTCGCCCGAATCCAAAAATTTCCAGCAACCCTGCAACGATTTAAATGGACCATTGATGAGCGTCATCTCCATTTTTTGATTGTGTGTTAAAGTATTTCGCGTAGAAAAAGATTTTTGTATTCCCTTGGCTGAAAAAGTCAGCGTTGCGCAAATGCTGTTATCATCACTAGAATCAATCACACTCGCCACACACCACGGTATAAATTCCTGATAACGCGCAATATCGTTCACCAAAGCATACATTTCTGCTGCAGAATAAGGAACAGTGACGCTGCGATGGATGGCCGGCATAGGCAATTTTCTCGTCGTTTTTAGGCCTTGTCCCTACAGTATCGACGTAAGCGAAAATGATGTGGATTGAGATAAAATTTTTGTATTTTTGAGTCCAATACTCTGTGGTATTGGGCGAAAAAATTCGGAAATTTTAGCCAATCCGCATCATTTGCAGATCGTCGATACTGTAGGGACAAGGCCTGAGTGATAATGGTACACTAACGAGCATTATGAGCAAATCAATTGAAACACCCAGGCAAATCGCCAGCAACAAAAAAGCGCGGCATGATTACGCAATCGAAACGCAATTTGAGGCGGGGTTGGTGCTCGAAGGCTGGGAAATTAAAAGCATTCGCGATGGACATGTCCAGTTAAAAGAAAGCTATGTGATTTTAAAACGCGGCGAAGCGTGGCTAATCGGCGCGCACATCATGCCGCTAAAAACAGCATCTACACACATTGAACCTGACCCAACGCGTTCGCGCAAATTATTATTAAATCGCCGCGAATTAAGCAAATTATTTATCGCTAAAGATCGCCAAGGATACACTATTGTGCCACTCGATTTACACTGGTCTAAAAACCGTGCCAAAATTCAAATTGCCATTGCCAAAGGTAAAAAACAACATGACAAACGCGCCACCATCAAAGAACGCGAGTGGAATCGCGAAAAGCAACGCGTACTGCGGCGATGATACGCAGTATGACGTAATTATTGTGGGCGCCGGCCCTTCGGGTTCTACGTGTGCTTACAATTTAAAACGATTTCATCCGGCGGCCTCCGTATTATTGATTGATCAAGCCACATTTCCACGCGTGAAACCGTGCGGCGGCGGTATTTCTCCGGATGTCAAAAATTATATTGATTTTGACATATCCGATATTCTCAATTGCCAGCAAAAAAAAATATTTTTGGTAGTGAATCAGCAAAAAATTGCTGCTGACTGCGATTTGTGGATGGTGAGGCGAGAACACTTCGATCATTTTTTACTGAAAAAAGCACAAGAACGCGGCGTTGTTGTGAAGCAAGATTGTCGCGTTACTGACATTAACAATCAACCGTCGCGCGTTGTCGTTCAAACATTGCAAGGAAATTTTACGGGAAAAATAGCGGTCATTGCCGAAGGCAGTCGCGGCACACTCGCGAAAAAATTAAAATTAACTGCGAAAAATAATATTACCGCAGCGCTCGAATACGAGCATTATCAAGAAAACCCTGATGTGCCGTTACATATAGATTTCGAACAAACTAAAAATGGTTATGCCTGGATTTTTCCAAAATCAGATGGATTGTCGATCGGCATCGGGCGATTTTCATCGAAAAAAAATGTGCCTGAGTTGGGTTTACCACAACAACTGAAAAAATATTTACATGATTATCACATCACCGACATCGATAAAAAACAGTGGCATGGTCATCCCGTGCAGCTTTACAGCGGAAAACGAAAGCTCGTGTATCATCGCATTTTGCTCGTCGGCGAAATTGCCGGCGCCGTGGATCCACTCATTGCAGAAGGCATTCGCCCCTCGATCAAAAGTGGATTTTACGCCGCAAAAATTTTGGCAGAAACAATTGAAAAAAATAATGTTCGATTGCTGCGTCAATACGATCAATTATTTCATCAAATGATTGGAAAAGATTTTCAATATGCGCGCATCGCGGCGTATTTATTGTTTCGTTATTTTAACAAGACAATGACTTCTATTCTCACTCACAGTGCCGCGAAATCTTTTGCAAAAGTATTCAGCGGACAAGCATGTTACTCGGATTATTTGACGGCGCGGCGATTGCTGAGGATGGTGATGTAACATGACTCTGATCATTGGTATTGATCCTGGCTCCATTCGTACTGGATATGGCTTAATTCACAGCGAAAAAAATAAACTGCTACACGTGGCGCATGGCGCAATTCACGCCAAAGGTGACATGATGGCAACGCGCTTGCACATGATCTATGAAAAATTATGTGAGATTATTGCGACATACAAACCCGATACTGCCGCGATTGAAGAGGTGTTTATGCGAATTAATGTGCAATCTGCTTTAAAGCTTGGGCAAGCACGCGGCGCTGCCCTGATCGCACTCGCGCATTATGCAATTCCCATACATGAATACAGCGCACGCAGCGTGAAAAAAACAGCAACAGGTTACGGCGCTGCTGATAAAGCACAAATTCAATTTATGGTGCGAACACAATTAGGTTTATCCGAAAACCCACCGATCGATGCTGCCGATGCGCTTGCGATTGCGATTTGTTGTGCAGCGCATGCTAAGAGCCTGTTTAAAATCTCCTGACTCGCTACAAATGACGCTATTCGGTGTAAATAAATGAAAATTTTCGGTCAAGATTAAAGAATATTAACCTCAAATTTTCATTTATTTCCACTCGAATATCATCATTTTCGCTTGAGCCCGGAGATCTTAAACAGGCTCTAAAACAAATTCCCACTCCACATTTGATTTAAAAACTGAGACCAATGCAAGCAGATAATATTGTTTAAAATTATTTTTTTCTCAGGTTCGAATGAAACAATAATGGATTTTTTAACAGTGTTTTCTTGCTGTAATAATTTTAACGCTTGTGCATCGGTTTCGTGCACTCGCCTGGAAGCTTTAATCTCAATCGCCACCTCCATCTTATTAATAATAAAATCTACTTCCAAACCAGTGGAAGTTCTCCAATAAGCTAATTCTAATTCAGGATTTTTATAAGCTTTGTATGCAATTAATTCCATTGCAATGTAATGCTCAAATGATTTTCCAAATTCAGGTGTGCCCAGTTTCGGATTTCGTCTTGCTAAATAATTGGCAACACCAATATCAAATAAATAAAATTTTTCAGTTTCAATTAAACGCCGACCACTTGATTTTCGCCAAGGTTGCAAACGAAACCCAAGTAACGTATCTTCCAATATTTGAAAATAATTTCGAACCACTTTTGCGCTCACACCTGATTCACGTGACACATTAGTATAATTTAATATTTCAGCGTTTGTGATTGCAGCAACGCGTAAAAATTCTGCGAAAGCGGGGATATTTTGCACGATCGCTTCTGCCGCAATCTCCTCCTTTAAATAATCAGCGATATAAGAACGCAATTCTTGAATGGGATCTGTTGATAAATAATGCGCGGGCAATAAGCCTGACAACATTATTTTTTCAAAATCAATTTTTTGCAATTCTGGATAACATAATGGATGCATCGTATATCGCCATGCACGACCACCCAATAAATTAGCATGGTGTTGCCGTAATTTTCTGGGGCTGGAGCCCGATAAAATAAATGACAAGCCAGCATTTTCAATCAACCAATGCACTTCGTTTAGGATATCTGGCACCATTTGTACTTCATCAATCACGATACGTTGAGTGGAGTGAGTATATCGCTCGCGAAGCAATGAAGGCTTTGAAATATAATCAGCAAAAACATCTGTCTTTAAAAAATCGATTAAAATATCCTTCTGGCAATGTTGATGAAGCCAATAACTTTTTCCTACTTTTCTAGGCCCCCATAGAAAGGCGGATTTTGTTCTAGGCAGGTTGAGTGAAAAAATACGTTTAATAGTGCTCATTTGGGTAGGATAGCAGGATAATCCACCCTGTCAAGGAATTTTATTCGGATAAAACGCCCTAAAAGGTAATATCTATACCTCTCGGACTTCAAGATGCGAACTTCATGTCTTGATACACTAAAGAGGGGTGGATTAGAGCCTGTCCCTAAAATATCGGCGAGCTGCAAAAAGAATGGAGGCGGCGGGGATCGAACCCGCGTCCGCTGACCGTCTTCCATCGGATCTACATGCTTAGTGTTGCCTTTGATGTTAACCGTTTAGATTCCGGCAGACGGGATTACCAAACGGCGAGCCCTGCATTTAACGCTGATGACATGGGCCACACCACCAACGCGATCTTACCTATCTGACTGCCGACCCAAACCGATAAGCGGATCTGGGGACAGGCTGTTGCCGTTTTTTAGGCGGCGACCGGACTCACTTTAGCTTATACAGCTACCGCGAGTTCGTGACCAGCAAAGCTGCTATCATTTGCAACTATATTTTGCGACTTTTATTTTACGAGCTTGTCACAAATGCTCGGCATGCCCCTTTGGCCTCAAGCCATCGTCGAAACCGATCGCCCCCAAAGAAGTCTATCCATTGTAATTATAGGCTAACAAAATACAAGCCGATCATGATATATTCTGTTAGCTCGCTGTTTTAGCGAGAAAATCAACCTAATTTTAATTTTAAGGAGAACAATATGAAATTAACCGTGTTGTCAGCGGGAGTAATCGCATTATCATTAAGCTGCGGCGCAATGGCAGATCAAGACATGGATGCACAATCACAACCCGCGACACCTGAAGTTACAGCGCCAACACCAGTGCAAGCACCCTCTACGGATAATCAACAACCAACGATGCAACAACCTGCAATGCCGCCCTCTACTGAGACACAACCAGCGATGCAACAACCTGCAATGCCGCCCTCTACTGAGACGCAACCAACGATGCAACAACAACCCACATCACCCGATGCACCAGTCACTGTAGCGCCACCTGGATCGCCCGATGCACCAGTTGCGGTAACACCACCTGCATCACCCGATGCACCGGTAGCAATACCCGTTACTCCAGCTCAACCCGCGACGACCGCAACCCCTGCTGCACCAACAAACACCACCACCCAACCTGCAAGCAAAAGCTGGTGGGATAAACTTTAAAAAAATCGTGGGATAAAAAAACGCGCCGATGGCGCGTTTTTATTTTTCAAAAACAGTATTAGGCGTGAGCTGCGTTGTTTGTTGTCGCGGCTTTAGCTGTTGTTTCTTGACCTGTTGTTGAAGCTTCTTCTTTTGTCGCTTTTGTCGCGCCAGCTTTTTTAGTAATCTTCTTGCAGTGGTTTTTGCAGTGCTTTTTGTAGCTAACTTTTGTGCAGTGTTCCATGCCATGCTTGTCCGTATGACATTTTTGACATTTCACTACATGTTTAGCTGCCATTGGCGCTTCTGCTATCGCTGGCGTAGTAGTTGCGGCAACCACACCCGTTACAAACAAGCCCGCTAACAAAGCAACGAGGCCTTTTTTCATTACGCTTTTCATTCGATTAACTCCGTAAAAGTAAAACACAATACCCAACGGGACAAGTCTCTAACCCTACCCGCCAGACAAAAATATATCCTGGAAAAATGCAAGCTGCAAGAACAAGTTGAAAAATATTTCATCTTTCTTGCGCACCGTACAAATAATCTGACAGAATGGTTGCTGATCAGTACAGGAAATCATCCAGGGAGTCGGAAACATGAAAAAAAGTCATATTATCACTTTTTGCGCCATCGCAATGACAACCGCCATGTTACCCGCTCATGCAGATTTTACTCCCGCGTTCACTGTTAATGGAGGTAGTTATAATGATGGACAACCTTGGGCAGTCTCACTAGGCGCCGGTTATGGATTACTTTATGGAGATAGTGTTAGCGGTGACGTCGCAACATCTGATTTAAGCGCAACGACGCACTACTACATCGCCAGCGACAATATCAGATTTCGAAACGGTTGGATTAGCAGCCTCGCCATCATGCGCTCGGTAATACGACATGTATCCATCGGATTGGGTTATGCGTATTTTGCAACCGGCATTTCTCCTGGCACAGCAGTTTACTCCGCTGTTGCAACTGCTTATGGTGGTTACGAAGGTGACTTGGGTGTTCACACTTTACTCGCGCAAGCTAAATTCACTTGGAATCCCATTTTTATCACTTTAGGTGTCGGTGGCGCATACGTAAAAGCTTATGATCAGCAACCCAGTAACACATCCGGAACGTTGATATCAATGCGAGACCATGGTGTTTATAATCTCGCTTACGCAGGTGCTGCAGGCCTTATTTATCATATCAACAGTGCGTGGACACTCGATTCTGGTGTGCAATACACGTATTACGGAAGTTTTAATTCGGGCACTATCGCAGGTGATCATGGCTCAACATTAAAATCAGCCGTTACCGCAAAACTATACTCCATCGCACCCTTCATCAACGCGACTTATCACTTTGCGTGATATGGACATCTAATTGCGGAAACGCAATGCTGATGTGATGCTCACGAAAAATCGCGTCAATTGCAAAATTCAAATCACTCGTCACCGAGAATTTTTTATTCACGTCTTGAATCACACACCACAAATGAAACGCGAGACTGCTTTCGCCAAACGATGAAAAGAAAACCAATGGTTCGTTCTGCTCTTCTTTAACAACCTCAGGATGTTGCGACGCCACCTGCAACAATAATTTTTTCACCAGCTGCACATCGCTGCCATAAGCCACGCCCACCTCGCAACGAATGCGCACTTTGCGATCCAGGAACATAAAATTAGTAACCGGTTGCGTGATGAGATCAGCGTTGGGCACAATCACATCTTCTTTCGCAACGGTCGCGATTTGCGTGGAACGAATGCGAATTTTACGCACAAATCCTTCTGTTTTCCCAATCACAATACGATCGCCCGGCTTGATTGGTTTTTCAATTAATAAAATTAATCCGGACACAAAATTATTCACAATATTTTGCAGCCCCAAACCAACGCCGACAGACAACGCACCAGCGATAATAGCAAGACCCGTAAAATCAACGCCAGTCACCAGCAACGCAAATAATAGCGCCACCGCAAATGAAATATAAACCGTAATTGTTGAAATGGCGATTTGCGTGTCTTCTTCGCCTTGAAAGGCATGTTTTCTCGCAATTGAGGTCGCGATCAATCGACCAACTAAAAAGATCACTGAAAAAACAATCAACGCTAATATAATACGTGACGGAATAATTTGAATGCCAACGAATTTAAATCCATCCATCAATCCGCTGACAATTAAATCTACGAAATTCGAAGAAACATTCCAACTTGTTAAAATTAAAATAACGTATAAACATAACAAAACAAAACGCGCGGAAAATTTGATGAGACTAATTTCGTGCATGCGATGATTAAATTTCACGCCAAAAATTTGATGAATTTTTCTCGCGACAAAAAATTGTTTGTTGTCTACCCACTGATACAACACATCCACTAAACGCCAAAGTGCGACACCGCTCACCGTATAAATGACGGTTAAACACAATCCAATAATAATAAAAATAGCAAGCTGATGATATCCAGCCCATTCGGTTACGATTAACGCGGATAGTATCGTTACCATTGACGTTAAAATAAAAATCACCAATCGGCGCCGTGTTCGCGTTTCACTCGGCATTTTCAGCCACAATGAAAAAATCCACGCGCCCATTGCGCACACGATCGTCATAAAAATGGTTCTAGCTAATTCCAGCAGTGATGCAGAAATAATTTGTTCTCGAAAAAAAGTGGTGATGAGATAGGAAGCAAATAACATCCAAGCAAGCAAGGTAATGCGTCGATAAAATAATCGGCCAAGCTCAACAGGAAGTGTGAATAATCCGGGTAAAATAGGCGAGGGATAAAATAAAAATTTCACCGCGAGCACAGAAAGCAACGTCATAACAATCGCATGCAAAGACAATTCCAAACTCGTGATGGGTGTGATATGCGAAAAAATAAAATTAACGTAAATGCTGCAGTAACTGAGCAAAATAACTGGAATGGAAAAAGTAGAAAAAATATTAAATAAAGCACGCCATAACACATGCGCTTGATGCATGGACAATAAAGCGCGTTGCGTTAAATTTCTGACGTACAATGCCAGCATTAAAAAAAATACTAATAGTAAGAAAAAAACAATGACTTCGTTTTCGCTAATGAGCGTGAAACCGCTCAATTGAATTAATTTTTTCCCGTCAAAATTTTCAATAGACTGTTTTAATTCGCTGACGCTCACTTCCCAAATGGATGTAGAGCGTTTTAAAATTTTATACGCGCTCAACTGTTGCATTTTATCTTTGTAATCTGTGATGGATTCTTGCAAACGATAAATAAATAAGCGGCAATCAGACAACTGACTCGCATAATATTGTTGTTTGTTTTTCAAATATTGAGAATCAGATTGTTGCGCGGGTGTGAGTGGTACAGCGATGGGTGAATCTGTTTGCGTCGATTTCAATAATTCATTGATTAATTTTAAGTGATGTTCGGAATTGCTGACACAATTTTTGGCGTCATCTTGCAGTTTACTGAGCTCGTCAACATACAATACGAGGTCGCTGTAGTCATTGTTATCTTTTAATTTTTTTTGAATGGTATCGTAACTTTGATTAGCCTTAGTGGAATCAAATGCCACCTGCTCCGCTTGCGCGTAAGCTGCCACACCCAGCAATGCAAAAAATAAAAGGCAAATGAAACGCAATCCTGAGGGCTTCATGGCAACACTCCTTTCCTCATTGTAACTATCATTGCCCCATTTGAAAAGAAACGCTAGACTACGCCATTATGGCGACCAAACAAAAATCCGATTTCGAAAAATCGCTCCAAGCGCTAAATAAGCTCGTTGAAAAAATGGAATCGGGTGAATTGACCTTGGATGCCTCGCTCACGTGTTTTAAGGAAGGTATTGCGCTAATTCATCAATGTCAAACTGAACTCAACCAAGCAGAGCAAACCATACGCATACTGACAGAAAACGCCGGAAAAACTACGCTTAAGTCATTTGAAGAAGAATAATGGTGGTCAAGCAGTAGTTCCCGCTCTGAGGGTTGATTAACTTAAATTTTCAGATTTTGGCCGAGGTTGGACGATAATTCATTGAGAAAAGCGCAGTTGACACGGAAGTCTTTGAGCATTTTCGAAATGAATTATCGTTCAAGATCGGCCAAAGATGAAAATTTTTTTGAAAGCGGGAGAAGCTGGTGGTCAAGGATTTTTTAAACACGCTAATCGATTATCAGCATCGTGTTGAAACCGTGTTATCTCAAGTAATCGCAACGGATGCGACGGCATCTCCACTGCTTGCAAAAGCCATGACTTATGCCACGTTAAACGGCGGAAAACGCCTGCGCCCCGTGTTGGTTTATGCAACCGGACAAACGCTAGGGCAGTCATTATCACGTTTGGATTTTATTGCAGCCGCGGTGGAATGTATTCACTGTTACTCACTCATTCACGACGATTTGCCCGCCATGGATGATGATAATTTGCGACGCGGAAAACCCACCTGTCACATCGCTTTTAATGAAGCCACTGCGATTTTAGCGGGCGACGCATTGGAAACGCTTGCGTTTCGATTACTATCCATACGTGATCAACACACAGCGATTTCCGCAGAATTGCAACTGCGTATGGTTAATGTGTTAACTGAATTAACGGGCGCATCAGGCATGGTGGCGGGACAACTATTGGATTTGTCATCGGAAGGGAAAACACTCACTGTGGCGGAATTGGAAAACATGCACGCACTCAAAACGGGCGGGTTGATACGCGCCAGCGTAATACTGGGTGTGTTGGGCGCTGGTTGTGATGATCAAAACACAATCGCTCGATTTGATGAATTTGCCAAACGTATTGGGCTTATTTTTCAGTTACAAGATGATTTGTTGGATATCACTGGCAACAGTAAAGTGTTAGGGAAAAATGCACGACAAGATATTAAATTGCAAAAATCCACATACGCAATTTTATGCGGCGTTGAAGCCACGCAAAAACGCATCAGCGTGCTCATGCAAGAAACAAAGCAAATTTTGAATGCAATGCCGTATGATGTCACTTTTTTGCAAGAGTTGTGTGAATATTTACTGCGGCGGGAGTATTAGATTCACTCGCTACCGCTCGTGTCTACGTGCATCTACATTAGACATAGACACGAGCGGTAGCGAGGAGCGATCAATTTACCGCAACCCCGTTAATCGTCGCCTGATTCCCTTTCCCTTGCAAACTCATCACATACGCATCGCCAGACTGTTTCAAATAACCTTGGTGGATGGATTGTTGCAAAAACTCGGCAATTTTGAAATCCATCGTATCGGGTGACGCAGGCACAGAAGTTGCGGATGTGGGTGTGGGTGTTGCCGCCGGCAATCGGCCGTGCGCCGCAATAAAATCAGTCGCATATTTTGTTGGGAACGCAAGATCTACTTGATAACTCGCATTATTAAACAAAGGCGGTGTCGCCGTTGCATCCCACCATACTTTTCCTTGTGCAGTCACGGGTCCATTGGGCGTTTGCATATTTTCCGACAGTGTGACGGCGGTAGTGGGCGAAATTAATTTTTGATACGAGTTCGCCACATTCATCACTTCGGCCACACGTGCTTGTGCATCATCCGTATTGCTCTGCACCAGTGTTTGCACATTCGCCGCAATATCGCGAAACGCTGCAAAATTCAAATTCGCCAATTGCGCTTGCAAATTAATATTGCGCATGCAATCAGATGAAACACACAATTTTGCTAACTGCCATTGCATGTTTTGCGTCAGCTGATTGATATCACCGCTCGTCGATCCACGATAAGAAAATCCAGCGGCATCAATTGATGATGCTCCTATCGTCGGCGATAAAGAATGCACATCGAAAGAATCAAACGACATCAGCGATTGCTGCGAAAAAATAGTGTTGCTGTCGTAATGATATGAGAAATGCACCAAATTAAATTCTTGTTTGTCTTGCGGATCTTGAAAAAGCCAACGTGGAACATCAACACGCAACACACTCACGTGACGTGTTGCGACATCAAAGTAATCATGTGTTTTTTGCAACGTTGGAAAACCCAAGTGATAACTGCCTTGCAACTCGCCCATCGGTGTTGTCAACGCAACCTGGCTAAGATCGATGGTGGTGTCAGCACTCATGGTTTGCGTCACCAATGTTTGCAGCAAAGAAATCAGCGATGCTGGAGAAACTGATTGCACTTGCTCACTCGCTTGGCGCACTTGAATCACATCTTTCAACCATTGCGCCATAGACTGTGTGTCTACATGCAAACGATTCAATGAAAAATGACTGATGCGCAACGCCGAATTACTGCCAAACAATGCGGTATTATCATCCAACTGCAATCCAATCGTGAAAACCCAATGTTGTTTTCCCAAAAAATCCGCATTCAATTTTGCTTTCATCTGTTGAATGGTTAGCGTCAAGAGATTATTGGGATCGCGATATTGCAACCCATCACCCAACAATGTAAAACGAAAATGATTTGCATCTAAATCGTTCTGAATATGCAGCACGACACTTTTGGTGGTGAGTGGCAAATCAGCACCGGATGGCGAAGGGGAAAGTAAAATAACCGTATTCAACAAACCACCGATTTGAATTTCACTTCGCCACGAAAGCAAAAACGGCAACCCGGGCTCCAGCGATACATTGTCAGCGCTCACCATGCCAACACCTATGTGCCAACGTCCATGATCAAAATAAGAAGGGCCATGATGAATCTCGAGAGGAATTTTTTGTGACGAAGTAATTTGACCATCAGACACGTGATTCATTTGAAAAACGGCAGACGACGAAAACCAACCGCGCTGATAATTAATCAGCTGAAACTGCACGCTCAACATTTTTCCTACTGTGTCATTTTCTTGCCGCACGAATTTCTGCAAATTGTTTTGCATGGCTGCGCCGAGGAAAAAAGGTGATGACACATAAGCAACCAACAGCACGCCGACGATAATGAAAATCTTTGTGATACGTCGCATTTTTTGCCTCCTGGCAAACTCAATTGATGATGAAAATTCTATGCTGAGCGGAAACCCCTGTAACATCTTGCCAAACTTTACCCAGCAAAACAACGTGTTCAGGATTTTCGCACTTCGCGCAATTAGAGAGTTTCGCAAAGTGCGAAACTTCTAGTGTTATCTGAAAGTTGCATTATTTTAATGAAAAGTCCATCATGTCAGCGAAATTAACCCCCTATTGAAACGTCCAAGGCAGGACCGCATCATGATGTCCACCAATCAATTTCCATTGTTAAACCAAATTAATTCACCGGAAGATTTACGAAAATTAAAGGAATCACAACTGCCGGCGCTCGCAGCAGAACTTCGCGCGTTTTTGGTGGACCGATTGGATCAATGCGGTGGTCACTTTGGCGCGAATTTGGGTGCGATCGAGCTCACCATCGCGCTGCATTATCTATACGACACACCAAAAGATCGTTTGATTTGGGATGTGGGCCATCAAGCGTATCCCCATAAAATTTTAACGGGGCGCCGCGATCAAATTCACACGGTAAAACAAGCAAACGGGTTGGCGCCATTCCCCAAGCGCGACGAAAGTATTTACGATTGCTTCGGCACCGGTCATTCCAGCACATCCATCGGCGCAGCCCTCGGCATGGCGATTGCTTCCAAGCTCAACCATGACGATCGAAAAGTGATTGCGATTATTGGAGACGGTGGATTAACGGGTGGGCAAGCCTTTGAAGCATTGGATCACGGCGGTGCCATCGATCCTAACTTGCTCGTCATTCTCAACGACAATGAAATGTCGATCTCTGAAAATGTGGGCGCACTCAGTCATTATTTGGGCCGTATTTTATCGGGAAAAACGTATGCAACGTTTCGCGAAGGCAGCAAAAAAATTCTCGCTAAAATGCCGCCGATTTCTCGTCTAGCCAAAAAAACAGAAGAACATTTGAAAGGCATGATTATGCCGGGCACGTTGTTTGAAGAATTGGGTTTTAATTATGTTGGTCCCATCGACGGGCACGACTTACCCGCTCTTTTAAAAACACTGCGTACACTGAAATCACTAGACGGTCCGCGTTTCCTGCATATCGTCACCGTGAAAGGCAAAGGATATCCCGCTGCAGAAGCGGCACAAATTGATTATCACGCCGTAACTCCCGGCTTTCATTCCAAAACAGAAACTAAAAAAGCAGGCGCTAAAGCGCCAACGTATACCGATGTATTCAGTGATTGGCTTTGTGATATGGCGGCTATCGATGAACAGCTCATTGGCATTACACCCGCCATGCGCGAAGGCTCAGGCTTGGTGCGTTTCGCCAAAGAATTTCCTGATCGTTATTTTGATGTGGGCATCGCTGAACAACATGCAATGACATTCGCTGCGGGGCTTGCCTGTGAAAAGAAAAAACCTGTCGTTGCAATTTATTCTACTTTTTTGCAACGCGGTTATGATCAACTCATTCACGATATCGCCTTGCAAAATCTCGACGTGACATTTGCAATTGATCGCGCGGGATTAGTGGGTGCCGATGGACCAACGCATGCAGGCAGTTTTGATTTGAGTTTTTTGCGCTGCATTCCCAATCTCGTGGTGATGGCGCCGAAGGATGAAAACGAATCGCGGCAAATGCTCACCACAGCATTTCACTATCCCGGCCCCGCCGCCGTGCGTTATCCACGTGGCACAGGGCCGGGCAGCACGGTTTCTAAAAAATTAGAATCACTTCCGATTGGAAAAGCAGAAGTATTGCGCCACGGAAAAAAAATTGCATTGTTGGCATTGGGTAGTCTCGTCACACCCGCATTGCAAGCGGCAGAAACGCTCGATGCTACTGTCATTAACATGCGTTTCATTAAACCATTAGATGTAAAAACCATTATTGCGATTGCAAGCACGCACAATTATCTCGTCACACTCGAGGAAAATACGATTTTGGGTGGTGCAGGTTCTGCGATTGCGGAAGTGTTGGCAGCACATCAAATGAAGCCATCGTTATTACAACTCGGTTTGCCTGACCGATTTTTAGATCACGGCAATCCAAAAGACATGTTGGCCGCTTGTGGTTTAGATGCAAAAGGGATTATTCAGTCGATAGAAACTAATCAGCGGCGCGAACATGTGAATGCAACAGAAGCTGATGTTCCAATATTTTAATACACGCTTGCGCTTTATTGAGCGTATAAAAATGTAATCCGGGTGCGCCTAGGCGTTTTAATTGTTCACACAATTTAGCAATCAAATCGACACCAAATTGCGTGATCGCTGTTTCATCGCTACCGAAAGAATCCAATTGATTGCGAAGCCATTTCGGAAGTTCTGCGCCACACAACGCTGAAAATCGCTGTAATTGCGCAACATTCGTAATCGGCATAATTCCTGGCACAATGGGAATATTGATTTGTAATCGCGCGCAATTTTCTAATAAATAATCATAGGCGTTGGCATCATAAAAATATTGTGTGATTGCACCATTCGCGCCCGCTTCTACTTTTTTCTTAAAATATAATAAATCATTGTTAAGATTGGAAGATTGCGGATGACATTCAGGGTACACCGCAACATCGATATTAAAATATGCACCTGTCGTTTCGCGAATAAAATAAATTAAATCGGTGGCATACGGAAACTCATTCACCGTGTGTATTTCAGTTGCATCACCCCGCAACACCACCAATTTTTTTATTTGCATTTTTTGATAATCGTTGAGTAATGCTGAGATAGAATTTTTGGTGGCGCCCACGCAAGAAATATGTGGCACAATTTTCTGACTCGTTTGTAATCGCAATTGATTCACTGTATTCATCGTTTGCGTTTGTGCGCTGCCGCCTGCACCATATGTCACCGAAAAATATTCCGGTTGAAAAGAAGATAGCGTATCTGCAACATGAATTAAATTTTCTAAACCAGTATCCGTTTTTGGAGGAAAAAATTCGAAACTTAGTTGCATGGAAACTCCGTTTTATTATCCGCTTGCTTACGCGCGCGGCAAAGAAAATATCGCTTGCTTACGCGCGCGGCAAAGAAAATATCGCTTGCTTACGCGCGCGGCTCTTAATCTAATATAATTTTCAACCAATTCATTGCTTCTTCGATCGTAATATTTTTTCGCTTTGCATAATCTTCAATTTGTGTTTCATGAATTTTTCCCAGTGAAAAATAATCGGCGTTCGGATGTGAAAAATAATATCCACACACAGCCGATGCAGGCCACATGGCCATGCTGTCAGTTAAATGTACGCCGATCGTGTTCGCAGGATCAAGTAAAGCGAACAATTGTTTTTTTTCTGAATGATCTGGGCATGCGGGATAACCCGGTGCGGGACGGATGCCGCGATACGCTTCTTCAATCAATGCCGTGTTTTGCAAACTTTCATCTTGCGCATAACCCCAGTCGTTCTTTCGAATGATTTGATGTAAGTGTTCAGCGGCAGCTTCTGCCAACCGATCACCCAATGCTTTAAGCAAGATACTGTTGTAATCATCGTTATTTTTTTCAAATTGTTTGGCGCGTTCATCCAGCCCAATGCCAGCGGTGACCGTAAATGCCCCTAAATAATCAAAAATTTTTGATTCTTTTGGTGCAATAAAATCAGCCAAAGATTTGTTTAATTGCCCGGGCGGTTTGCGATTTTGCTGGCGCAAATGATGCAAACGAATCAACACTTCGTTTCGATCATCATCGGTATACAATTCAATATCATCATGATCAACAGTGCTTGCCGGAAAAAATCCCATCACGCCTTTTGCTTTTACCCATTGTTCGTCAATAATTTTTTTCAGCATGACTTTCGCATCGTGATATAAATCACGCGCCTGTTTTCCAATGACTGGATCATCTAAAATATCTGGAAATTTTCCAGTCAATTCCCATGCTCGAAAAAACGGCGACCAATCGATGCAATGTGATAACATCTGCAAATCAAATGCATCGATCACCTTCACGCCCAAAAATTTTGGTTTGGGTGGCACATAATTTTCCCAATCACAACGAAATTTATTTTGACGCGCTTCTGCCATCGTCAACCAATCCATTCTTTTTTTGCGTGACCCATGATGCAAACGCACCTCATCATATTCTTTATCGATTTCTGTCACATAATTTTCTTTTTCTTCACCCAATAATTTTGATAATACTGGAACAGAACGCGACGCATCTTTCACATAAATCACAGAATAATCATAATGCGGATCAATTTTCACTGCCGTGTGCACACGTGAAGTTGTCGCGCCACCAATCAATAATGGAATTTGAAAATGCAATCGTTGCATTTCTTTGGCCACATGCACCATTTCATCAAGCGACGGAGAAATCAAACCACTCAATCCAATCACGTCTACATCTTCTGATTTTGCTGTCGATAAAATCTTTTCACACGGCACCATCACACCCAAATCAATCACTTCATAATTATTACACTGCATCACAATACCGACAATATTTTTTCCAATATCATGCACATCACCTTTGACCGTCGCCATCAAAATTTTTCCTTTGTGTTTTTGAATGGCTTGTCCCGATTTTTTTTCTGCTTGAATATACGGCAGCAAATAGCCCACCGCTTTTTTCATCACGCGCGCACTTTTCACTACCTGCGGTAAAAACATTTTACCTGAACCAAATAAATCACCCACTACATTCATGCCATCCATCAGCGGACCCTCGATGACCTGCAAAGCATGTGTCGCTTCTTTTCGTGCAGCCTCCGTATCAATTTCGATAAATTCCGTAATGCCATTGACGAGCGCATGGGTGATGCGTTCATTCACAGAGGTTTCTCGCCACAACAAATCGCGCTCTTTGGCTTCCACTTTTCCTTTAAATTTTTCGGCGAGTGTTAGCAATACATCAGTCGCGTTATCGTTTGTGTTTAACACCACCGCTTCTACTGCATCACGCAATTCAGGCTCAATTTCCGCATAAATTTGCAATTGCCCAGCATTGACGATGCCCATATCCATGCCGGCTTGAATGGCATAATATAAAAACACCGCATGCATCGCTTCACGCACCACATTGTTGCCACGAAAAGAAAATGATACGTTGCTCACGCCACCGCTAATTAATGCACGTGGGCATAATCTTTTGATGTCGGGAATCGCATCGATGTAAGCTTTCGCATAACCATTGTGTTCTTCGATACCGGTTGCCACTGCAAAAATATTCGGATCAAAAATAATATCTTGGGCAGAAAAACCAATATCGTGCACCAACAAATCATATGCGCGTTTGCAAATTGCAACTTTTCTTTCAATGCTATCCGCTTGACCTTGCTCATCAAATGCCATGACAACCACTGCAGCGCCATATTGCAGACATTTTTTAGCATGTGCTAAAAATTCCGCTTCACCTTCTTTCAAGCTAATCGAATTGACAATACATTTGCCTTGCACGCATTGTAATCCCGTTTCAATCACACTCCATTTAGAAGAATCAATCATGACAGGAACGCGCGAAATATTAGGCTCAGTCATAATGCGATTTAAAAATTCGCGCATGCAATGCACGCCATCGAGCATACCATCATCCACATTTATATCGATAATTTGCGCACCGTTTTCGACTTGCTGTAAAGCGATGTCGAGCGCTGCATCATAATTTTCTTCGCGAATTAATTTGGCAAATTTCGTGGAACCTGCGATATTGGTTCGCTCCCCAACATTAATAAAATTAGTATCTTCACGAACTTCCAGCATTTCCAATCCGCTGAATCGTGTATTGTGAGATGTTTCTGGAATTTTTCTGGGTGCATATTTTGAAACAGTTTCTTTGAGTAATTGAATGTGTTGTGGTGTTGTACCACAACAACCACCGACAATATTTAAAAATCCGTGCGCCGCATAATCTTCCAATAATTTCGCCATAACTTCAGGCGATTGATCATGCTGACCAAACTCATTCGGCAAACCGGCGTTGGGATAAATACACGTGTAGGTGTCAGCCAATTGTGATAATTCTTCCGCGTATGGACGCATTAATTCGGGGCCTAATGCGCAATTAATACCGATGGAAAATGGTTTTGCGTGTGCGACTGACGTCCAAAATGCAGCAATCGTTTGTCCCGATAATGTACGTCCACTCGCGTCCGTGATTGTGCCAGAAATCATGAGCGGCACACGGTGATTGGTTTTAGAAAAATAATTTTCAACCGCAAAAATTGCCGCTTTGGCATTTAATGTATCAAAAATAGTTTCAATCATTAATAAATCAGCACCGCCATCCAGTAATCCCTTGATCGAAATCGTATATGCATCCACTAATTGTGGAAACGTAATATTTCTCGCACCCGAATTATTCACATCCGGAGAAATGGATGCAGTGCGATTGGTGGGGCCCAGTGCTCCTACAACATATCGCGGTATTTCTGGCGTTTTTTGAGATATTTCAGTGGCAACAGCTTTAGCAATTTTAGCGGATGCATAATTTAATTCATACGACAAATCGGAAAGATCATAATCGCTTTGTGAAATAGAGTTGGCGTTGAACGTATTCGTTTCAATAAAATCAGCGCCTGCTTCCAGGTACGCGCGATGAATCGCTTGAATCACATCGGGTTTGGTAATGGAGAGTAAATCATTATTGCCTTGCAATAATTTAGAATGTGCGCGAAAACGTTCGCCACAATATTCTTCTTCAGACAGTGCATATTGCTGAATCATGGTGCCCATCGCACCGTCCATGATCATGATGCGTTGCTGCAATGTTTTTTGCAGTAATGAAAAAATCGTCATGACAACATGCCTGTTATTTTTTCCGAAAAGAATCTACTGAAATACAATGCTCTTTTGTTTCAGCTTTTTCAGGTTCCACTATTTTCCATCCATGCCCCGACACAAGCTCGATGGTGAGTGGATAATAATCATCAACTTTTTCAGCACAATATTGCATCGCATCGTTTGAAAAAAAAGATCGCACATCTTGAAGCACTTCGATCGCATCCGAATAAGCAAGCGTCATTCGATCACTATCCGTTACTGGATCAGAAAATTGCGCAGCCAATAAAGCATCGCCAATGTTATGCATATCTACTAAATTATTGGGGCGCATAGATAACTCAGGCAATGAGTCAGGACCTAAGCTTGAAAATAATAGCAATCCCTGATTTTTTAGTGCGCGATAAAATAAGTGAAATACAATATTGATATCATGATTCAAGAGCGGCAATTCTGAAAAAATAAAATCAACCGTGTCAGCATCATCACTTGTTTGTAGCATATTACTCACAGTTTTCACGATGGCTTTTTTGTAGCGCAATTGTAATTGAGAAACCGCGAAATCAGGATATTGACTGCACACCAAAATTTTTTGAGGCTGTAGGCGAATATAATCCAGCCGCGCTAACAACGGCACGCTCAATTCATTTTGAATGGTTTTTTGATGAAGCATAATCTGTGAAAGATACTGGAATCTTGCAGTGGTCACAAGAGGCGCGAAACAGCCACCACCCTATCTCAAAAACTATATTCTCATTGACAATGAGAGATTTGTTAGCTATACTTTCATTATAAATGAGAGTATAGGGCAATGGAAAAAACACTAATTTTAGAAATTATCGAAGAACAGGCGGAAATGTTAAAATCTGCGCTCGCCGGTTATACGCGTCACGCACTCTCTGAATTACAAACCGCTATCAAAAGCCGGCAAATTGTCGTGATCACCGGTATTCGCCGCAGTGGAAAATCGACACTACTACAACAAATTCTAAAAGCACACTTCAATCAAAAAGCATTTTATTTTAGCTTTGAAGATGAGCGATTAATTCATTTTACCGTTGATGATTTTAGTATTTTGCATGAAGCACTGATTGAATTTTACGGAGAACAATCAACATTTTTCTTGGATGAAATTCAAAATATTGAGCATTGGGAATTGTTTATCAGAAGATTGCATGATCGAAATCTAAAAATATTTATCACGGGCTCAAATGCGACATTACTAAGCCAAGAACTCAGTACGCGATTAACTGGCCGAACCATTCCCTACATACTGTATCCATTTTCATTCAGTGAATTTATTGAATTCACGGTACCTGCTCTTAAAAATAAATCACCCACCACTGCTGTGACACGTGGTTCATTTTCCAATGCATTTACGCATTATTTAAAATTAGGCGGCATGCCTTTACATGTGATCGAACAAGAACGGTCTTTTTTAATTCAATTGTATGAAAATATTTTATATCGCGATATTATTTCACGATATAAATTAACAGATGAAAAATCGATTCGCGAACTTTCGCTATACTTAATCAGTCACGCCGCCTCACTCTACACCTACAATAAACTCAAAAACATACTACAACTCGGCAGCATGAATACGGTAAAAAATTACATTCAATATTTAGAAAATAGTTACTTATATTTTTCCATTAAACGTTTTTCTTATGCGCTAAAACAACAACAACTTGCACCGAAAAAAATTTACTGTATCGATTCTGCTTTAATTGACGCGTTGTCATTTAAATTTTCGGAAAACCGAGGGCGCCTGTTAGAAAATACTGTTTTTTTAGAATTAAAACGTCAGCAAAGAGAAGTATATTATTATCATTCTAACAATGGACTTGAAGTCGATTTTGCTATACGAGATGGCGTAAAAATCACGCAGCTTATTCAGGTGTGCGCATCACTTGAAAACCCGGAAACTGAAGCAAGAGAAGTGAACGCATTGCTTGAGGCCATGAATGAAACAAAATTGTCTTCTGGTTTAATTTTGACGCATGATAAATCTAAAACAATAAAACAAGCGAACAAGACAATCCGGGTTATACCAGTGTATCAATGGTTGTTAAATTAACACCCCGGTATTGCAACTGAACGTAAGCAATTTATGCTTATCGCATGCAACACCTTATCACTTGGCTCTGCCACCCAACTTGCCTGCTCTGCGCACTACCTGTCGACAGTGCGCACCTCATTTGTGAGGAGTGCGATCAATTGTTGCCGCGCACAAATATGGATGCATCATCGCCAATCTTCAGTTTATTTCAATACCAGCCACCAATTTCGACCTGGATCGCGCGATTAAAATTTTACGGTGATTTAAAAATGGCGCGCTTTTTTGCGAAAAAATTTACACAACACTGTTTCACATCGCTGCCTGACTTAATCATGCCGGTCCCACTGCATCCGAATCGCTTAAAAGAACGGGGGTTTAACCAATCACTTGAAATCGCAAAGCCGATTGGAAAACATTTTAAAATTCCCATCGATATCCAATCTTGTATTCGCATCAAAAATACGAACGCGCAATCTTCACTGCCTGCATCGCAGCGAAAAAAGAATATGAAAAATGCTTTTCTGTTGTCGCGCCCCATTCATAAAAAACATGTGGCAATTCTTGATGACGTTATCACAACCGGCAGCACGATTGCTGAAATATCGAATTTACTGAAATTGGCGGGAGTCGAAACGATTTCTGTTTGGTGTTGTGCCAAAACTATTTTATAAATTACTTTATCGCCGAACTCGCAATGACTGATACATCTGATCCAATGTTTCTGAAACGATACGGCGGCGCTTTTTTTCAGCGGCGACGTCAGGTGTATAGCCATCAAGCTTCACGCCAATGCGGCACGCTTCAACCCACGCCGCGCGTTGCATGTCAGGATGGCCGTCAATAATTTCAACACCGCCCCAACCAAATTGTTTGGCGAGCTGAATGATTTCACAAGCTGAATCGAAGGCTTGTTTGATGATGGTACCTTTTCCGGGCTTCACACCGCCGCTACCACCTTCATCATCATCGCCACCACCGCCCAAACCAAATAATAATTTTCCTGGCGAAGTGCTCATCGCATCACCGTAATGCAAAATAGTCCAACCCGACTTCGCTTCAATCTTTTCAGGCTGTTCAAGCGACTCATGATTACCGCTTGACTCCACCACCTGCAAAAATTGCCAATGCTGCGCCAACCACAAAATATCAGATGCACGCACATCAGTTAAATCTACATCGCCTAAACCCAAGCGTTGCAATGTCTTCTTCCATTCCAGTGTTTGCTCTATTTTGTCTTCCGAGTCAGGCATAAACGAAGTCTCTTTTTTATGATAGATTACTTGATTCTATGTTGAACCGATGCCGTGCGCAATGTTGGGCTATAGAAACAACGCGGGGTCAATGCCAAAACGTTTGCTTAATGCATGAATATGATTAAGCGTTAATTTTCGTTTACGATTAATAATTCTGGAAACCAAAGACTTTGAACCAATTTCCGGAAAATCTGCAACACCTAAATCATACTGCTCCATCAATACTTTTAATATTGTTTCTCCGGACTCTAGCACACGAATAGCAGCGTTAAATTGACGAAACGCCTTAGATTCATTTTCCCAGCGTTCAATGCTCACCGATAAAATTTCAATTAAAAGACGATTGTAATCATAATCCTCAATTAATTCTTCCATTAAAGCCAATGCTAATTTATGTTCTGCTTCATTATTAATATGAGAAATAAAATTCGCTTGGTCAAGCAACGTATGTGCTTTCTTTTTTAATGCTGCAAAACCCATATCAATCTCCCGATCCGCAATATTTTTTGCATAATTTGTCATATTCCGCGTGAGTCACGATGTGTTTGACATACATCCTATTATCACGAAATTCAATAAATGCCATTAATCTTAAATTATGCCCACCAATATCAAGAATCCACCACTTTTTCTTATGTTTAAAATTATCCAAAGAAGGAAAAACTTTTCTCAGCGCCTCCGGAGATCTAAAATCTCCTTTTTTTAAAGTTGAATACACACGGTTAATGGCAGCCGCATCATTAGGATATCGTCTAGACGCGTCCACAAAAGGTTGCTTCGATATCACATGCATGTATTCTTTCCTGGGTGCTGATGGAATGAGTATAGTACATAGTTTCCAAAATGGCAACTATGTCAAAAAAGGCTCCGTGCGGAGCCTTTATATAAATCGATAAACCTGTGCAATCTCAGGGCGACATTGCGTGCATCGTGTGCCGCAACCGATCGGTTTTTCAGCGGGCGAAATAATTCCTTTTTTAATCCAGTGCGACAACAATTGACGAATAAAATCAGGATCACGCTGAAAATGCAGTGACAATTCTTGCAATGTCGCCGTTTGTTTTTGCGATAAATAATTTTTAACGTCAATTAAGATCACCAAAACCTCGCCGCTTGATAGACAAGTGTCGCCGTTACATACGCAAGCCCTGTGCTCCAACACACGGAAAAAATTGCCCAGCGAAAACTCAATTCTCGTCGCATCGTCGCCATCGTGGCAACACACGGAAAATACAGCAAAATAAATAACAAATAACAAAATGCACCGAGCTTTCCGTTAAAAAATTTTGCCATCACGCCATACACGGCATGATTCATGTCTGATGGCGGCTCACTTGCGACCAATGGATTCGCAAATGCCGAAGCTAATCCCGCTAAATTTTTTGGAATAGAAATCATCGCATCATGCAAGCCACCCCATAATTGAAATTGCGATGATGATGCCTGTGTGATATGTCCCACTTGGCTGTATAACGTATTCAATGTGCCAATCACCACTTCTTTTGCCAAAATTCCTGTGACCAATCCAACCGTCGCAGGCCAATTTTCTTTTTCAACACCCATCGGCGATAAAATCGGTGTTACTTCACGACCCACAACGGATAATAATGATGATTGATGTGATGCTGGCGTGATTAATTTTCCCGAAACAGAAATGGAATTAAGTGCACCGATCAACACACACACAGGCACAATCACACGCCCCGCTCTGAATATAAATCCTTTTAATCGTTGCCATGTTTGCCGACACAATACCGACAATTTTGGCAAATGATATGACGGCAATTCCATAATGAGCGGCGATGTCTCGCCTTTCAACACGGTCATGCGAAGCAAAAATCCCGTCAAAACAGCCATGAAAATACCAATCAGGTACAAAACAAAAATAATATCTTGCCCGCCCGTTTTAAAAAATGCGGCAACAAATACTGAAAAAATCGCCAATCGCGCGCCACACGACATAAACGGCATCATCATCACCGTCAAAATGCGATCGCGGGGGTTGGATAGCGTTCGCGCGCCCATCACCGCCGGCACATTACATCCGAGCCCCACAATCATTGGCACAAAAGATTTTCCGGGCAATCCCAACGCGCGCATGGCGCGATCCACAACAAATGCTGCGCGCGCCATGTATCCTGAATCTTCTAAAAATGACATGAAAAAAAACATGGCGCCCAGCACTGGAATAAAAGTGAGCGTGGTGTTGATACCTTTGCCAACACCATTGGCGATGATGGCGATAAACCACGGTGACGCATGCAATAGTGATAATAAATAAGCAATACCATGTATAAAAATCGTTTGACTGCTGATATCAAAAAAATCCTGGAACGCACCGCCTAAATTAATCGCAAACAAAAACATAAAATACATGACGAACAAAAAAAGGGGGATTCCCAGGAAACGATTTAACACGATGCGATCGATCCATTGTGTTGAATTTTTTTTGGAAAATGGGGCATGCGTGGTAATTTGATCAGTGATATCAGTAACCCACCCATAACGCGCATCAGCCATGACAATATCCGCATCTTCGCGATGTGTTTCTTGCAATGATTGCAATTGTTTTGGTGATAATAATTTCCACGTGGGCGCCGCAGAGTTCTCTTTCATCTGTAAAATAGCGATTTTGAGCTGCTCTAAACCTTGACCCGAGTTGGCGCTCATCGCAACAACAACGCATCCCAATTTTTTCTGCATTTTTTTTAAATCCAGTGCGATGCCGCGCTTCAAAACAATATCCATCATATTTACCACTACAATCATGGGAATATGCATTTCCAATAATTGCGAAGTTAGATATAAATTGCGTTCCAAATGCGCGCCGTCAACAATATTAATCACGCAGTCAGGTGATGTTGTTGTTAAATAATCATACGCGATGCGTTCATCAATCGACGCAGATGATTCATCCATCGATAACGAATAAATGCCGGGCAAATCGATAATTTCAATGATGTCATTTTTTAAAATCAATGCACCCGATTTTTTTTCAACAGTCACGCCCGGCCAATTGCCCACACGCTGACGACTACCGGTTAATAAATTAAATAAAGCAGTTTTACCGCAGTTGGGATTTCCAGCGAGCGCTACCGTCGTCATAACTTTTCGATCTGCAGTATCGCAGCCTCGCTCTTACGCAAACACAAATCCACCTGGCGTACGCGAATCTGTACAGGATCGCCCAATGGCGCTTGGCGTATCACTTGAAAAATAGTGTTGGGCGTTAAACCCATTGCCAGTAATTTTTGACGATACACTAAATCACCCGGAAAAAATCCGCAGATTTTACCTTGATCACCCGGTTTTAGTGAAGCAAATGAAATCATTGAAGCGATTCCTACAAATGAGAATGATTCTCATGCGTAGGGTAAGAGAAAAGTGCTTGGGTGTCAAGAAGGTAACAAGTCAGGGCCCCCTTGTCTGACTTACTGAAACACTCAATTTCGATCGGCCACCGCCAGCACCTGGGATGATTTGTTTTACGGCGTTCAAAGCGATTTCACCCAGTTTGGAAACAAGCGTATTTTATCGATATCTTTCGGATTAAATAAAAATGGTTTTACATCACGAATGATTTCATCAAAACGAATTTCGTCACAACCCTTTTTCAGATAATTTTTCAATGACTTTTCATTTTTAATTCCCAATTTGAAATTCAAATAATTAAAATTGGGTTTTGTTTTATTGGATAAAAAAAGAATGTCAAAAAAATCACGGCCTTTAGCGCGCTTTCGATTGAATGCTGCATATAATTTTTGACTGTACAACACATTCAGTGGTGATGTATTAATGTTTTTTAACACATCAAATTTATTAATCAATTTAATTTCTTTTTTATGTGAAAAATGTTGCGGCTCCGTATCAAACTGAATAAGAATCTGCTCATCTTTTACAGGAGAAAGATTATTTTGAAAAAGTAATTTAGGAATTTTAATGCGACAGCGAAATGCGTTACGCAAGGTATTACGAATTGTTACCTCAAAACCCTCTTGCTGAAGATTTTTTTTAATAATTTCTGTTAAGTCTTCCAATGCATTTTTATCTAATCCTAAATTATCAAAATCCAAATCTTCCGAAAAACGCTGGTTATCATATAAAATTCTCAGTGCGGTTCCACCAATAAAACTTAATTTCGCGCCATATTGACTAGCGTAAATATAACTCAAAATTTTATATTGCAAGTATTCTCTCAAAATAAATCGTTTAAACGGGCGTAACTTTTCTGGATACGCTTTTTCAATTTCATCGATGAGTAACATACTGTAAAAACCTTTTTGCTCTTTCAGATAATGCCAGATGATTAAAAATTTTTAAATACGTGTTTAATTTCTTAAGATCCAATTTTTTTAACACTTCATGATTTAAGCGCATTTCATGAAAATAATAAGAACTATTCGCGGATGGAGTTAAATATAAAAAATCCAATACAGCTTTCTCAAGATCAGCTATATTTATTTTTCCAAAGGGGGTGTCACTCAGATGATAACCAAACAGGAGTGACGGTTTTAAGTGACGATAATTGAAAGTGGCGAACTCGGCATTCAGTTGTTGTGTTTTTTTCGAGGTAATTGAAATAATTTGAAAAACACCCTCCGGAATAAGGTTGTAAAGCGAAAACGCGGATTCTACAGAAATATACGAGGGTGATATTAATTTATTGGCAATAAACATCAGTAATGCTTCAGTGATGGGCACATCAGAAAACATATACCACCCACGAATAATAGATCGAATATAACCTTTTTTTTGCCAACGCATGAGCTGATCGACTCTGAAAGCGGGCTCTTGCAAGCGAATGGAAGCCAGCGAAAAAACCGGGGTATTTTTTTGCAATTGCTGCAACGTCAAATAGTTCATATATTTCTCATAATACACAATTTTGAGTATTATTAGAAACATAATAGCATAATAACCTTGAAAAAGCGCGATCATCTTGAGTTAAGGTCACGGATTTTCTAAACTGAGCATCCCCGTATCATAATCATACGCAAAAATTTCGGCGTAGCGACCCCAGTCGATGATGACGGTTAAAACATGTTCTGCGGCTTGTTTAGTAAGTTTTTTTTCTAATTCTTTTAAGAAAACAGTTTCCATCGCTTCATGATCCGGTTCTTGATCGAGATAATGACGAATGTAAGATGCGATGGGGACAAACTGCATTAATTGTTCTGAGAATAATTTTTTACGCGACAAGATGTCTGCTTGCGCAAACAATTTTCCTTTTTCCGTTAATTCAATCTCACCTTCGGACACACGTGCCAATTGTAAAATTTCTAATGCTTCGGTGATGGGAAATAAATCATCGATTTCAAAATGCAGCGCTTCTGCAAGCTCAGGCAATTCCACTTTTTTATTGGCATATTCGGGTGATGCCAATGTTTCAAGAAAACCCGTGATTTTAGACACATTGGCATTCGGCAATCGATATCCAATGTCGATGATTTTTGCTTTGGGTAAAATTTCTGGCATACGTGCGCCAACAGGTGTTGTCATCAATGCATAAATTTGATCGACAATTTCGCGAAACTTGAAATCTTGCGGATTGCGCGGCCGCGGCATGCCAACTTGCAAAATTTTTCGCACAAATCCTGGATTATTCGCAAATACAAAAATGCGATCCGCCATTAATGCCGCTTCTTCAATATTGTGCGTCACCAAAACAATCGCTTTGATATTGGTTTTTTGCGACTGCCAAATATCAATTAAATCGTTACGTAGATTGTCGGCCGTCAACACATCGAGCGCTGAAAAAGGTTCATCCATCAGCAACACTTCGGGATCCACCACAAGGGCACGCGCGAATCCAACACGTTGCGCCATGCCGCCCGATAATTCTTTTGGATAAGCGGATTCAAAACCATCGAGACCGACGATATCAATCGCTTTTAATGCGCGCTCCAACCGTTCTTTTTTTGGAATGCCCTGCGCTTCCAAACCAAGCTCCACATTTTCCAACACTGTGAGCCACGGCAGCAAAGCAAAATGCTGGAAGATCATTGTCAACCCTGCAACAGGTTCATGCACAAGCTGATGATGAAAATACACCTCACCAGAAGTAGTATTCACAAGACCCGCCAAAAGACGCAACAAAGTAGATTTTCCAGAACCCGATTTCCCCAAAATCGCGATGATTTCACCAGGTTTTACCTCAAAATCGACGTGATCCAACACCAATAATTCAGGTGCACCTTTTTTCTTAAACGATTTACTGATGTTGCGAACTGATAAAATGGGTAAATCAGTGAGGCTCATGTTGCACTACCTAATTTGAAAACGTTCTTGCGCTAATTTATATAATGGGCGCCAAATAATACGATTCACCGTCAACACATAGAGTGACATCACTGTGATACCCAGCGCAATCTCAGGAAAATATCCGCCTTGTGTCACTTTGGTAATGTAAGCACCAAGTCCCGTCACGTGAAGTTGTATGCTACCCCAGCTCACCGCTTCTGAAATAATGCTGATGTTCCAAGCGCCGCCGGCGGCGGTAATTAATCCTGTAATAAAATAAGGAAAAATACCGGGCAATACAAATCGTTTCCACCACAACCAGCCTTGCACATGAAACGTATCCACTGCCATTTTTAAATTTTTGGGTAATGCGATCGTTCCCGCAATGACATTAAACAACACATACCATTGCGTTCCCAAAATCATGAGTGGTGATGTCCAGATATTGGCGTTCAATTGAAAATGCACGATACCCAGCGCTGCTACCGGAAATAATAAATTCGCTGGAAATGCTGCGAGAAATTGTGCGATGGGTTGCACAATTTGTGAAGCGCGTGGATTCAACCCAATCCACACGCCGACAGGCACCCAAATAATTGAGCTCACAGCAATCATGCTCAGCACACGAATGGCGGTGATAAATCCCAAATAAAGCACGTGCACACTTTCTTGTAGCGTAATCGTTGCAAAAATAAAACGATACAAAATAAATAACGCTGCCACCACTGCGCCATATAAAATTAAATACCAGGTTGTCATCAACACTACTCGCCACCACCAACGTGCACGCGTAATCAGTCGAGTGTGATGACGACGAAAATAACGAAAATTCACCAATGCATCTGCAAAATGTGCAAACGCTTTACCGATAAATTGAAAAAAATCGGCGCGCTGAAATAAATCCAGCACCCAAGATTGCGGCACTTCATCGCCTGTCATTTCTTCTGCTTTAAATTTTTCTGCCCACGCTACCAGTGGACGAAATAATAATTGGTCATACAAAAAAATCACTATCAGCATCGCTAAAATTGCATAACCCATGGCGTGAATATCGGATTTGGTAATCGCAAGAGCGATGTAAGAACCAATACCAGGCAATGTAATTTGCTGATTAGCAACTGTGAAGGCTTCAGACGCCACCAAAAAAACCCAGCTACCCGACATGGATAACATGGCATTCCACAATAATCCCGGCATCGCAAACGGCACTTCCAAGCGCCAAAATTTTTGCCACGCTGACAATTGAAAAATGCTTGCCGCTTCTTTCAAATCTTCCGGAACCGTTTTCATACTTTGATAAAAGCTCAGTGTCATATTCCACACTTGTGACGTGAATATCACGAAAATACAAGCACATTCTGGGCCAAGCATGCTGCCGCGAAACAACGCTAAAAATCCAATCCCCGTAAACGATAAATAACCAAGCACCGGTACTGATTGCAAAATATCAATCATCGGAATCAAAATGCGTTCGGCGTGTTTGTTTTTCGCGGCCAATGTGCCGACCGTGAACGTAAACAGAATGGAGCAAAACAATGCGATCAACATGCGGATCACACTGCGCAACGCATAATAAGGCAATTGTTTCGGCTGCAATGAAATCGCGATGTGCTGACCCAATTGATAACGCCCAGACATTTCGCCTGTGCCAATCACCAAGATAATTAAAATAGTCAACACCAACACGAGCGCCAGCACATCCCAATAATTCGGGATGGGCCACGTCATCGCTTCATTTTTGGTGTAGGTGAGTTTCATCACAGTCCCCAAAAAAACATTAATTTTTTTCGCGCTGCTTCAACGCCGGTGTGTTTGACTGACGAAAACAATTGAGCGGAAACCAGCGTACGATCCATGGCGGCGCTGATTGTTGCTAATGCTTTTTTTTGCTCATTGGTCGTTAGTTTATCAGCTTTGGTCAACAAAATATGCAAAGGCATTTGAATCTCGCTGCACCAATCTATTAATTGTTGATCCATAGGCTGAAGCAAATGGCGGCTATCCATGACAAGCACCAGCCCCTTGAGTGATTCACGCTTTTCTAAATAATCAAAAATCATCTGAGAGAAACGCGCGCGAATGACCGCCGGCACTTTGGCATATCCATATCCCGGTAAATCCACCAATCGACGATGATCATCCAATGAAAAACAATTCATAAGTTGTGTGCGACCCGGGGTTCGACTGGTTCTCGCCAAACCAAACACGCCAGTGATGGCGTTTAAAGCGCTCGATTTTCCGGCGTTAGAGCGGCCAACAAAAGCAATCTCAGCGCCTTGATCTGCTGGTAACTCTAACCAGGTCGGTGCGCTTTTTAAAAAGCGTATTTTTTGAAAATCATTCTTCATGAACACCGCGATATTTTGAGTTACAATGGAGTTTGTGCCACAAACCAGGATCGTTCTCGTCATGATACGATGGGAAACTCGCCTCGAACAACTACAAAGAGATGATCGATTACCGATAGTAGTGACAATTTTTGTGTGGCTGCTCCTGTTATATGCCGTTTGGCAAACCGCTATGGTTTTTCTTGATATGCCCTTTGCAAAAAAAATAGCGGCAACGCCCGCACGCGCTGCCGCAATCTCAACTCCCGTCCTCGCCGACTTACACTTATTTGGTGTATACGCGGGTAACTTGGATGCGTTGCCCGATACACGATTGCAGCTGTCGCTTGAAGGTACCGTTATCACGACAATTCACCCCGGCTTCTCGCGCGCCATGATTGCAAGCGCAGATCAGCCCGCCAAAGTGTATCGCGCCGGTGACACCTTGCCGGACAATGTTACGATTACGCGCATCGCAACAAACTACGTCGTCATTGACAACAATGGTGCATTGGAAAAAATTCCTTTGCCTGTGGAACAATTATCCCTGATAAATTTAAATGAATAGAGGTTGTTTATGTTGCGCTGGATTGCTGTCGGTTTTACTTTATTAATTTTGCTCACAGGTTGCAGCCCTGGTGATGATGCTTATCATCGCGCCAATGCAGCATATGCGCGCGGTGAATACAAAACTGCCTTTGCCAATTATTTGTATGCGGCCAATCAGGGTGTCACACCCGCAGAATATGCGTTGGGTTATCAATATTTTTATGGGCAAGGCACGTCCATGGATCAAACCGAGGCGGTGCGCTGGTTTCAACGCGCTAGAAATCATTCGCCGCGTGCACGTTATGCGTTATATTTGATTGATCAAACGCTCAAGCGTCAACCCTGGGCGTTTCAATTAGCTAAACCCGTGCAAACACCGCCATGAAACATTCATTCGATAAAATTGTTGCAGGTTACCAACAATTTCGAAAAAAATATGCAACGGGTGATGATCATGTCATGCAAACGCTTGCGCTGCACGGGCAAAAACCCGATGTGATGATTGTGGCGTGTTGCGATTCACGCGTTGATCCCTCGCTTATTTTGCAATGTCATCCTGGTGATTTATTTGTGGTGAGAAATGTTGCCAACATTGTGCCGCCATACGAGTGCGATGAAAGGCATCATGGCACCAGCGCTGCCATTGAATTTGGTGTATGTTATTTGCAAGTTAAACATTTCATTATCTTGGGTCATTCTCATTGTGGCGGTATTGAAGCGTTGTTGAATCGGCACACCCAACAGAAAAATGATTTTATTTCCAATTGGGTGTCGCAAATCACGTTGTCTTACAATCAAAAAGATGCGGACACTGTCGCTAAAAACGCACTCATGCAATCATATCAAAATTGTTTTACATTTCCGTGGATACAAGAATGCGTCAGTCAAAAATTACTGCACATTCATCGCTGGTTTTTTGATATTCAACGTGGTGAAATCAGCGCATATGATGCAGAGAAAAAAACTTTTTGTTTACTGAGAGGGTAGCCAATGCGTGAGTAGTTTCTACTCTGTAAGGTTGATTGACTTAAATTTTCAGATTTAAGGTGAGATTGAATGATAATTTGGCGAGAAAAGCGCAGTTGACACGTCAGTCAATGAGCATTTTCGAGTCAAATTATCATTCAATATCACCCAAAGATGAAAATTCTTTTGAAAGCAAAGGGGTTGGTGGTGTCGCGAACAGAATTTCAGGAAGAATCTCAGGAAAAAAAACGTTACTGCGCACAAGAATTGGTGGATGAATTTGGTATTCAGGATTATTTGTTGCTTAAAACGCTTGTCGCAGCACAAATAAAATCTCAACTACCTGCGGCATCAAAAGAATCCAACGTATTGTTACACTGCGCGATTAATTTTTTAAGCAAATGCGACACGGAAACGCTGGGAAGCAAAATCAAAATGGTGATGGTCTCAGTACTATTATCCGAAAAAAACTTATTGGATTTGCAACATATCACAATCATTTCAGAAAATAAAATACCGTTCACAGAGTTAACAAACGCCGAATTAAAACCGATTTTTCATGATCTCAAAGAAAAAGCATTATCGTTTTACGCAGAAGTACGCGGCTCGCTGTTTCCAGTACCTGATGAAACCTATCTCGCTCAAATCGCAGCAGGAATAAAGTGTGTTAAAGAATCTGCAAAAGAGATATATGACACAATTCGTTACAATCCGAAAGTAGAAGAAGCCGCAACCGTACTACAAAACGCTACGGAAACAGTCAAAAATGGCGCTTATGTCGCTGCAACCGAGGCGCAACGATTATTTCATTCGATGAGACCCGTAGCTTCGCAAGTGACGACGCATGATCAAGAGAAAGGCGTACCCTTGACGCGAGAATTAGACACTTAATTTACGCACTTGCTCCACTTCGTTTCGCGCGTGCTTCTTTTGCATTGCGCCATGTAAAACACGCAATATTTCAATTACATTATTTTTTACGCGATATGGAATGATGAAAGGTGTATTTGAAATAATTAATTCGCGTGTGCGCGCGACCCTGCCTTGCTTTCCAATTTGAGGCTGTGTTGATAAAAAATCGATGCAATGCAATATACGTTTTGCAACATGAAATGCGGACTCTTCATAAACAGGCCTCACGTATACGTGATTTACATTGATAACTTGACTCCCTGCCTTACCTCTAGTATAAAGCGTGTAATCAAAATTATTCATAAGGATGTTAGTTTTCATTTTTAATTTGGGCAAATTAAGGATAATACCCTCTGATTCACGTTAATTTGAACCTGGAGGATGTAATGCGTAGTGAAGCTCCCGAAAACACGGCAAGAAAATTTTTAGGTCAATCCTTTAATGCAGCAACACGACAGTTCGTATCAACTGTATCCAACTTAGCGGGCGAAATAGCACTATCGAGCGTTAATTCAGAATGTTATGTCTCTATTGGCGACAGTATAGAATCCTGTGAAAAAGAAATGAAGGCTAAGCTTCATCTCGGCGCTGGTGCCGGTGATGTTCACAACATAGAAAATAATAGATCGGTAACTGTTAATAACGGTCATACTAGACGAAGTGGATTTACAGCTCAAATTGACGCCCGCAGAACATCCCAAGAAAGCGAATGTCATCTCTTGATGACTGCCATCGAAAGAGTGGAATGTACATTACAAAATACGACTGTGTTGCCGATAGAAAATCGCAGCGGACATGCTTTTACTCGATCCGTTGAATCGATAGTCGGTTATAGCCTTTCTATTAAATTTCATACCAATAGTAATTTAGATGAGCTTAGACGCTCTATTGAGGGAGAAAACCCTGCATTAGTCAAAAAAATACTTTCTGCAGAAAAACTCATTCAAACTCAAAATACGGAAACTTCTTATGAGCTCAAAGTGAAGGGTATAGGCGGATACAATCCTCCAACGCGCGATCCCAAGGGAAAAGAAGAGAGCATAGCGAATTATTTTGAAAGAGTTTCTGCCGCTGTTGATCATGATTTTCAAAGCAAACGCGAAACATCAGTAAGAATATTTGAGATTTCGCAAGGCGGTTTAGTGCCTTATGATGTTACGCCAGATACAACGCAGGATTTAAAAACACTGTTAGACAACTACAGCATTACACTAAAAAAACTGCAGACTGCGTACGATTTACTCGAAGGTGACAAATTAAAAAATAAGAACAACGTCAATCAACATATTTCGTTCGATGAATTACTGAAGTACATGGAAAAAACTCAAGCAGAAAAAAACTATTTAGAAAAATTTTCTGCGCTTCCCGCTTGTATCAAGGATCGATCATTTGAAACGTATGAAAATTTAAAAAATAACGCCGATCATTATCTGGGGCGTTTAAAACAAATAAAATTAATTGTGACTAAGCGGCCTATTATTATTCAACTAACAGATGCCAAGGGGCCGCATTATCTTTATCAACCTAAAGAAAAAGATTTTTGTGCAATTACCACGGAAAGGAGATTTGCGTTATCCTTAGAGATTGAATTTTCCAATGACAATGCACTTCCCTATTTAGACGATGGACTCAATAATCAATCATTTTATTTAAAGCTTTCTCATAAAAATAAATACTTGAAAGCCACCCGTTTTTCAAGACTACCTGCGAACAAGGATGCAGGCGTCACTACCGTTGACACAAAAGATAACGCAACACTTTGGAAATTAACTTTCATTAGTCCTGGCAATGTTCATGACAAAAAGCGTTGCTTAGAAAATGTTAAAGAAAAAACAGAAAAAATAGCTCATGTCCTAACCTCTCATTATAAAGAAGAAGGGGGTATTTTTTATATTCACGTAGAAGATCCATCATTACCCTTATCTTCTGCGCCATTACAAGTTGAATTTGAGGCTCACCAACTTCAACTTAGTTTTGGTGCTGCGCTAGACAATGCGCTGAACTCTCAGGTCAGACTCAACGCAAGAGCAGCAGAGGAATTAGAAGCAAGATCACAACGATCAGGCTCTGCTAGAAAAACGCAAAGTATAGAAACACAATCCCAAACAAATCAATCTAGCATCACCGAAAATACTGCATCATCAATGGCTTCTCCTGTATCGCCCTCCAATTTTGATCCTGCAAACGCAGACATGCCAATAACATCGGAGTTAACGAATATGCCTGCAACAGACATTACGACGAATAATGCAACGAAAAATGAAGCTACATCTCCGTTGTCATCTTCGTCATTACCATCTCAACCGTCAACGCTCGCACCAAAAAAAGAAAAACCGGCTACGCCGCCTGCCCCCACAACAGAAGCAGAACCCGCCACACTGGCCTGGGTTAAGATTTTAGAGGATCTGATCAAGTATTATGTCGGCCTGTCCGACCCTTTTAAAAAAATATTTATTGAGCAATGGAATATTTTATTTCTATCAACAGAAATGAATTTTTTGCAGAAGTTTCTAGGAATGTCAGCTCTCATTAATCAATATCACCGCGATCATTTACTTCGGGCTAACTTACTTCAAAAAGGAACATCCCATTTTCAAGAAGTGAATAAAACAAAGGGGGAACTTGCTGACACGTCACTGAAACAACAAACAGAAAACAATTCCAATGATAACGCAATGAATCACGATGAAACTCTCGAATGGGAAACGCTTGAATGCAAAACCCAGAAAGCAATAGAAACATGGGTAACAGAATCTATTAAAAATCTTCCAAAGTCGCCAGAAAAAACACTTGAAAAAAGAGAAGCTACATGGAATGAAAATTGTAAAAAAGCAGAAAAAAAAGTAGATCGTTTTCAAAAGGAAAAACTGGTTCACCCCGAAACAAAATTGCTATGGCCTCAGGCATCACTTCAAACAATAAAAGCATTTTTACAAGGCATTCTTTTATCGTTACCAGAAGATCAACTCAATACATTTTTAACAAAAATCCAAAGTGTCATATTGGGAACAGAAGACGCTAGTAGTTTAGCTGATGATCAAATCGCATTAAGTGATTTACTGGATGTGGTATTTGAAGAATATAAAAAATGCCCAAACAATATGGAATGGGCGGAAATAATTCGTGGGCTCATGTTAAATGGTGCTGATCCTTCCGCCTGGATAAAAAAGAATATTATATCGCTTTATGACGACAAAAACGTGATCGATGATGCCGAGAAAGAAATAAAATTCCAATTTCTTTATCTCTTGCTCAATCAAATTGATTTTGCCTTTTCACATATGTTCCGAAGAGCTGAATTCTTAGGAGATAGTACCGTCTATTTAGGCGATAGGCTAACTGATTTAATTATCATGACAGATACGTTTTCCAAAAAATTACAGCAATGCATTCACGGCAGAGATTATGGCTTTCGAAAAGAACGCGCAATGGTTCTAGCGGCTGTATTGATTTATGTTCCCTTATTTTTAAATTCACTGAAACCCCGTAGTGGCGACACACAGCTTGCATTTTTTAAAATACTAGAGTGCAAACTGGCTTATGAAGAAGCGGTCCTGGCATCCACAAATCCTATTGGTAGGGCAGTGCGCAATACCGGATTATCCGCTGGAAATAAATTAGAAAATGCAGTTCATGCGATCAATTCTGGTCTTTTAACGTTGGGTATTATTCGCGAATGTCGCCAACAAATTGACGACGCTCTTAAAGAAGAAAACGCTTTCCTTAAAAGAAACATGGTAAACCAAGATACGAAAATAAAAAAAGCAGAAACACGCGCTGAAACGGCAGAAACACGCGCTGAAACAGAAAGACAAGAAAAAGAAAAAGCACAAGCAAAAATCACAACAGCTTTGTTTTCAACTATCAAGTGT
>MGXR01000010.1 GCA_001801425.1 Gammaproteobacteria bacterium RIFCSPHIGHO2_02_FULL_42_43 | reverse complement strand
ACTCACTCACTGGTGATTTCAGTCCAGTATAGGACAGATGGCATATGTTGCTGATGTATGTCTCGCTAATACCTTGATTTTACGAAAATTACGCTTTTTCAGGTGTTATTACTCAATAGAATGCGTTTGAATTACCATTATGATAATGCATAATGCTTATCGAAATATTAATGTGATTGTGACAGTGTGGTGCGAATTGAAAATCCGCTCGCTGACGCGCGCGGCTCAGATCTCTGTTATTACCGCTTGCTGTCGCGCATGCTTCTTTGCTTAATTTATACGCGCGGCTCTGACAGGTGGTTTGTTGTTGCTGTTGGCATTGGTAATGCGATTACTGCAGCAATTTGTTTTTGATTTTGTGCGGTTGTGACAGGAGTTGGCAATTTTAATTGTTGCAGTTTTAATTGTTTGTGATGATGCGCCGTCATAGTCGATTTTTTTTGTGTTTGTTGCTGAGGCTTTGGCGCTGCTTTTTCAGGCGTTACTGTGTTAGACATTTTTTTCATGTCACCAATCGAATATTCTTGAGTCATTTCTTCATCGGGTACGCGTGAAACGCTTAATTGCGCGGGGAATGTAATCTCTTGCTTCAACCAGATATTAATCGCTTGCAAATCGTTCACGCTCAATGTTCCCGCTGCCGCTTTCAATGCAATCAAATTATCCACGTATGCATATCGATCATTCGCGTATTGTTGCTGCGCTCGATAAAGTGTCGTGAGACTAATGAGCACATCCACCATGGTGCGTGTGCCCACCTTAAATCCCGCTTCGGTGGCTTCAAAAGCATTTTTAGCTGAAATGATGCGTTGTTTATCTGCGTTAACTTGGCTGATGGATGATAATACGCCCAAAAAACTTGTGCGCGTGTCATTTACAACACCGCGATATGTTTGCTCGAGCAAACCGGCTGCCGCGACATAGTTGTATCGTGCTTGTTTAATAGAGGCGAGGACTAAGCCGCCTTGTAGTGGTTTATACGTGAGTTGTAATCCTAGCATACTCGTTGCAAGGCCGGATTGTGGTGGGTTACCCGATGCGGGTGGATTGTCACTGGTCCTTGCATCAGCATAACTGCCTTGTAAATCCAACACAGGGTATCCATTACCCGCTTGTTGTTTGATAGCTTCCATTGCAGCGTTCACGTTATACGCTTGCGCAATTAAACTGTAATTTTGTTTGGCGGCCACACCCACCCATTGATCAATATTATTTGGTGCTGGTGTTGACAACGGTAATTCATCGCTCAATCCTTTCAGCGATCCATAAAAACGGCCGGTGATGGCGCGTAAATTTTCCAATTGATCATTCAAATTATTTTGCGCGACGATTTGTTGCGCGACAACTTGGTCATATTGCGAATGCGCATCATATTCATCAGTAACGGCGATTAAACCCACTTTAAATTGTTCGCGCGCAGTCACAAATTGTTGCCACACCGCACGTTTATTCGCAATTGTGTAACGCAACTGATCGTAGGCTTCCAACACATTAAAATAAGCGGTTGCGGTGCGTTGCATCAGCGATTGTTGTGCAGCGATGTAAGTTGCCGTCGCTGATTTGACACTCGCTTGCGCACCGCGAATCGTTGTCCATTGGTTGTAATCAAAAATGGGCTGCGTTAACGACAGCGAATAACCATATTGCCAAGTATTGGATGTTACATTTGTGGAAACTTCTGGCGAATATACTGTTCTCACGCGATCGGCGTTGCCAAGTGCTGTGATTTGCGGCAAGTAACCTGCTTCAGCGATGGGAAGCTGCATTTTTTGCGATTCCCAATTCGATTGCGCTTGTGCGAAAACGGGGTCGCTTTTGATGGCTTGCGTGTAAACTTGTACGAGGTCAATGGCAAATGCAGGCGACGACACCACGCTGATCACACAGAAACTCGCCAACCAATGCAACCCTTTCGCCATCTGCGCATCCCCAGAACTAAGATTTCATTATCCAGAATATACAAAAAATAAGCAATTACCGGGTTTTTATTGTGTGAAATGCGGCTTCGGCGGCGGCGATGGTTTTAGCAATATCTGCATCGCAATGAGCGAGTGACATAAAACCTGCTTCAAAAATGGAAGGGGCAAAATAAACTCCTTGATTCAACATGCACTGAAAAAAGGCCCGAAATTTTTCGGCGTCACATTGCATGACATCTTGATAAGAAATTACGTCGGGGGCGTTAGTAAAAAATAACCCAAACAATCCAGTGTGGTAATTTATCCGAAGAGGTATACGATTCTCTGCCGCGACAGCCGATAATTTTTCTGCAAAAACACGTGTTTTTTGCGATAAAATCGCGTATTTTTCTGCGGTGAGTTGTTGTAGTGTTGCAAGACCCGCTGCCATCGCAATGGGATTTCCAGAGAGTGTGCCGGCTTGATAAATGGGCCCCTGCGGCGATAATTGATCCATGATATCAGCGCGTGCACCAATGGCACCGACTGGCAGGCCGCCGCCGATGATTTTTCCGAGGATTGTGATGTCAGGGCGTACGGGTGTGTGGCTTTGCATTCCCTGCAATCCCACGCGACACCCCGTAATCACTTCGTCAAATATCAGTAAGCTGCCGTATTGTTGGCTGATATCGCGCAAGGCTTCTAAAAACCCTGGTTTTGGCAGTATCAAATTCATATTGCCTGCGATGGGTTCGACGATAATGCAAGCGATTTCATTGCCGGAATGTTCAAACCATTCTGTAACAGAATCGATATCGTTGTAGTTTGCAATTAATGTGTCGTTTGCGGTGGATTGCGGGATACCGGGCGAAGTGGGTGAACCAAAGGTGAGCGCGCCCGAGCCTGCTTTGACAAGCAAGCTATCCAAATGACCGTGATATCCGCCTTCAAATTTGAGAATTTTGTCGCGACCAGTTGCGCCGCGTGCCAATCGAATGGCTGTCATCGCCGCTTCCGTGCCGGAATTTACCATACGCACTTTTTCAATCGAATCAAATCGCTGACAAATTTCTGCTGCCAATTGAATTTCTAATTCGCAGGGTGCGCCAAAACTTAATCCGTGATCAACAGCGTGTTTTACCGCGGCAATTACCGCGGGATGCGCATGTCCTAAAATCATCGGGCCCCAAGATCCCACGTAATCGATGTATTGACTGCCGTCGACGTCGGTTAAATAAGCGCCGTGTGCTGATTGAATGAAAATCGGATTGCCACCAACCGCCTTGAATGCGCGCACAGGGGAATTGACACCGCCCGCGATTATTTTTTTTGCTGCTTCAAATAAATTCTGCGAGAATGGTCGCATTTATTTATCCAATGTTTAAATTTAAGGGACACAGTATGTCATACCAAAAATTCATTTGCTCGCTTTGCGGTTATATTTACGATGAAGCCAAGGGCTCGCCGGATGAAGGCATTGCGCCCGGAACGTGTTGGGATGATGTGCCGGATGATTGGGTATGTCCAGAGTGTGGTGCGATGAAGTCGGATTTTGAAATGGTCATATTACAATAACGGTTTAACAAAAATAAAAATCATAATGGCAATCAGCAGCACTGTTGGAATTTCATTAAAAAAGCGGTAAAACGTGACAGAAAATGGGTTCGTGTTTTTCTTGAAACGATACAGCAAATATCCGCAACTGAGGTGAAACATCCATAGTAAAAAAACACAAAATAATTTTGCAATCATCCAGGGTTGATGCAAATAATAATCGGTTTTGAGCGCGAAAAGCCAATGCCCAAAGAGTGTCGTCAAGATACCCGCAGGTGTCATAATCATCCAAAATAATTTTCGCTCCATGATGATGAAGCGTTGATGGCTGATGACATCACTCGATTGCGCATGGTACATAAATAATCGAGGCAAATAAAAAAGCCCCGCAAACCATGCGACCATAAAAATTAAATGAAAAGCGAGTATCCAATGTTCCATGTGTGCACCCCACACAGCTTCTTATTCATTTAGCCCCGGCGTTTTTCTTAATTTTTTTCGATCTGAACGTTTTCGTTTTTCATCCATCATTTTTTGTTTGGCTTTTTTCGATCGTCGTTTTTTTTGTTTTCTGATTTTGAAAATTTGAGATTGTTTTTCGCTTTTTTCCTTGTGAAGTAAGAACGTTATTTTTTCGCACAAAATTTTTCTGGCAAAAAAACGATTGCTGTCGCGCGATCGTGTTTCTTGGCATTTCACTTGAAGATGCGTGGGTCGATGTTTTAAAAAAACAGTCGATGCTGTTTTTTGTAATTTTTGCCCGCCGTGACCAGACCCCAAAATAAATTTTTCATCCAAGTCTTCTTCGACAACATGAAGTCGCCTCATTTTTTCGCGCAGGTCATTCCATTTTTTTGAAGTGATCATTGACGCCCTTGTTTGCTGGCATTTCTGATTTCATCTAACTTTATTTCAATCATTTTTCGTCGGCTCTTATTGTGGATGCATTTAATCCATTTTTTAAAATGTGAAAAATGAAAGTGATTTGGCAATTCGAGCTCCGTTAACCGCTTAAAGTAATTTGATTTTGCGGGCATTAGGTATAGTGTGTCAAATAATGCTTTCTCAGGAGTTGCCATTATTATGCGTTGATTGTCAACAGTTGCATACCCATCAAATAAATATCCATTGATGTGATGCATGGAGAAAGTAGCGAGCGGTGTTTTCACGCGTTTGGTTTTTCCGTTGGTGATTATGTAAATTACGCTGGGAATTTGCTCAATCATGCCGTGATAATACAGCGCTGTGTATAACGAAATGTAAGAAAGCATAGGGTAGTTTAGTGAATTGTGAAGTGATAATGGATCAACATCTGAAAATGTAAAGCAGCCACGCATCAAACGCACGATTGCTTTTTGCTTGGAAAGACGAGATAGAATGACAGCAGCATGCGCATGAGAAACGTTCCAAGTATACGCGGCATCCTTTGTGAAGAAAAATGGCGAAAGTGGTTTTAGTTTTTGATAGGCGGATAATAAATTCATAATAATTTATTTAAATAATTTTTAATGCATTATGCGTTTAATATAAATGTTCATTAAATTTGTCCCTATATTGCGTTTTCGCAAGTATCGGCGTGGTCGCTTGCGCTCCCACTTCCATCCGCTTCACGGCAGGATTGGTGACAGATTTAACGAATACTTTGTGTTTAGTTGATGCGTAAAAACATCAGATGAAACAGCTCGACTTGTGTTTTGGGGGTGTAATTCATAATTCTAGTAAATTACCCATTTGTTATTTATTAGAATTATAGAATAAAGGCATTTTTTTGTCAAAGAAGGAATTCAGTCGTTTTGCACATCCTGCATAATGAGATGCACGCTTTCATCAAAGCCGCGCGGCTGCTGAATGGCTAAAAAACAACATGTTAGTGCGATAATTCCGATAATAATAGCAAGTATCTTCATGGGCATCAGTGTAATATACTAGCCAGAGTTGATGCAACCGGGCGATGAACGTGTTAGAAACCCCAATCCCTATCCATTTTACCGATGCCGCTGCCAAAAAAGTGCATGAGCTGATTTGCGATGCGAAAAATGATCAGCTCAATTTGCGTGTGTTTATCTCGGGCGGCGGTTGCTCTGGTTTTCAATATGGCTTTACTTTCGATCCGACAATTAATGCAGACGATGTGGTGGTTGAAAAAATTGTCAAAAAAAATATCGTCGTGAAATTATTAGTCGATGCGCTCAGTTTTCAATATCTCAATCGTGCGGAAATTGATTATCGGGAAGATATCAATGGCGCGCAATTTGTGATTCGCAACCCCAATGCAAAAACCACCTGCGGTTGTGGTTCTTCATTTTCAGTTGAGGATGATGTGCAAGGATGATCGATGGTTTTAGGGACATTGTTTAACGAATTCGCCGTTGTACTGTTGTTCTCCGTTTTTTTTAGCATGATTGCCATTCGGTTGTATCAGCCGATTATTCTGGGATTTATTGCGGTTGGTGTTGTGCTTGGCCCCAGCGTTTTCGACTGGATTCATCCAACAGGCGAACTCGACCTGCTTGCCAAAATTGGCATCACTCTGTTGTTATTTGTGATTGGCTTGAAGCTCGACTTCAATGAAATTCGCACACTCGGTTACACCGCATTAGCGACTGGCATCGGACAAATTGTGCTGACTGCTTTTATTGGTTACGCGCTTGCGGTCATGATGGGGTTGTCGTTTATTCCCGCGATTTATGTGGCTATCGCGCTTACTTTTTCCAGCACCATTATCATTGTCAAATTACTTTCCGATAAGAATGAATTAGATTCGTTGTACGGCAGAATCGCGATCGGCTATTTGATCGTGCAAGACATTGCTGCCGTCATCGCCATCATCGTGTTGTCTTCGATGCGCAATCAAATCACTGGCATGAGCATCGGCATTGAAATCATGGCATTTATTTTGAAAAGTATTGGTATTTTAACGTTGGTGGCGTTGATGTCACGTTATTTGCTACCCAAATTTTTAGAATCGATTGCCAAGTCGCGTGAATTGTTGGTGTTATTTGGCATTGCGTGGGCAATTATTTTGGCAGGCGCTGCGGAATCGATTGGATTAAGTCGCGAAGTCGGCGGATTTTTGGCAGGTATGTCGCTTGCATCAACACAGTATCGAAATATTTTAGCGTCGCGTTTGGACACACTCAGAAATTTTTTGTTGTTATTTTTCTTTTTAGAGTTGGGTGTGAAATTAGATTTTCACGCACTGGATGCCGAAATTTTTCAAGCGGTTCTATTATCGCTTTTTGTGTTGATTGGAAAACCAATCGTGATTATGGTGATTATGGGTATGATGGGGTATCGCAAACGAACCAGTTTTTTAACGGGGATTACGAGCGCACAAATCAGTGAATTTTCGCTGATTTTGGCGTCGGTTGGTTTGACACTGAATCAGATCAATGAAAATGTGGTGGGACTCATTACACTTGTTGGCATTATTACTTTTTCGTTATCCACCTATATGATTTTGTACGATCATTTAATATATGAATGGTGCGGTCGATTTTTTAATTTTATTGAGAGAAAAATACCAACCAAAGCAGACGCGGATCACAATCATCATCACCAATACGACGTCATTATTTTTGGTATAGGGCGTTACGGCGAAACCATCGCCAATATTTTGCGATCTGAAAAAATGTCGGTGTTGGGCGTTGATTTTGATCCTGAGAAAATTCAATATTGGCATGAAAATCATTTGTCGGCGCATTTTGGAGATGCAGAAGATGTTGAATACTTAAGAACGTTGCCATTGCATACAGCGCGATGGGTGATCAGCACTATTCCGCAACGCGACACCAATAAAATATTATTGGCTGCGTTGAAAGAAGCCGATTATCAAGGAAAAATGGCGATTAGTCTTTTCACACCAAAATCTGCTGAAAATGAAAAAGATTTTCCATCTGATTTAATTTTTCATCCCTATCACGATGCCGCTGAAAAAGCAGCGCGATTGATTTTGGCTGATAAATGACATTCCAAGTCATTTGACAGGGGTTGTTTTATTACATATGATTATATCACATAATATTATGTGATATATAAAGGTGTGATTATGGACCCCGTTCGCTTATTTCCTGATGGTATTGCGTTGGGCGAAGCTTTTATCAATCGCATTGAAGAGCGCAGCACGTTGATTAATCGAATAAAAGTAAATAAACACACTGTTTTGATGGCGCCGCGCCGATACGGTAAAACCAGTCTGGTGATGCAAGTGGCTAATGAAATGAAGATGGCATCCTGCTCAGTAGATTTACTGGCAGCGTATAGTGTTGAGTATGTCAGAGACCAAATAATGGATCGTGCAGGGCGGTTGGCAATTGAGTTGCTTCCGACCATCGCTAAAGCCAAAGAAAAACTAGTGCATATTTTTAAATTAATGAAACCTGAAGTAACACTAGACGTTTTCGGTCAAAAGCTATCACTACAGTTGTCGAGTGAACCATTGCAAGACATGACAGATGTTTTATTAAAATTAGACGAGACCGCAAAATTTTTTAAAAAAAGAGCAGTTATTTTTCTGGATGAATTCCAGCAAATCAGTCAGCTTAAAAATTATCATTCGATAGAGGCATCACTTCGCCACGCAGTTGAGCGAAGCGAAAACATTGTATATGTATTTTCAGGTAGCAATAGACGATTATTGCAACAAATGTTTGGTGATAGTGGCCGTCCACTTTATCGATTATGCCAAGTGATTAGTATTGAGCGTATGGGGAAAAAAGTGTATGCGGATCATTTAACACATGCCGCAAAAATAAAATGGAAAAAAATAGTTTCGGATGAGGTGATTGAGAGAATATTTTATCACACAGAATTACATCCGTTTTATATGAATGTATTATGTCAGTTATTGTGGAGTCAAAATTATACGCCATCGATTGCAGTTATCGATCGCATATGGCACACCTACGTTAAAACACAACGCCAAGTTATCGGCCATGATGTCATGGGATTAAGCCCGAATCAGCGAAAAATTTTAACCGCGTTAGCAAAAACACCTACTCAGGAAATTCAATCCGTGAATTTTATAGCACCACTAAAAATTTCAGCATCGAGCGCGCAACAATCAACAGAAATTTTAATGCAAAAAGATTTAATTTATGTTTCTAATGATCACTATCGTGTTTTAGATCCTGCTATAAAATATTATTTGAATGTGATTTTGTGGGAGAGCGAGAAGTGATTCACGATGCCGGTAACAACTCAGCCCCCCATAAAAACGCTCACTTTCGGGTGCTTTTTCACGAAAAATCTCTTCGAAATGCTCACATACTGACGTGTATGCGCTACTTTCTCATCGATTTTTCGTAAAAAATCACCTCAAAATTGAGCGTTTTAGTAATTCAGGCATGGGGAGCCCTGATCTGTTACCAATGCCGCTGAAAAAGCAGCGCGATTGATTTTAGATGGAAAATAAATATCAAATCGCCCGCTTTTTCCGGTAAAAACTAAATCCGGTTTTTGCGCACTGATTGTGGGCGCTAAACGCGCGCGCTTGACGACGATTCGTTTTTTGGCAACACGCACAGCTTCGAAAAATAATTTTTCAGAATCAATATCATCACCGGCTACTTCGCGCAACAATCGCATTTCTTTTTTAGGAAGCGCTGAGTTTGTTTTTTCGGGAAACATGGGATCTAAATAAATGACATCAGGCGCTGAAGAAATAGTTTTTAAATAATTGATAGCATCAGCACACACTAACTTTAGTGACAGCGCGCGAAACCATGTTTCGTTTTTTGCACGGTTTAATCCATCTTCCAATAATGCGCAAATTATTTTAGAACGCTCGAGCATCAACACATTGCAGCCCAGTGTTGCTAACACAAATGCATCTTGCCCCAATCCCGCTGTCGCATCCAACACAAATGGTTTTATTTTTGAAGTAATACCAACGGCTTTTGCAATCAGCTGATTTTTTCCACCACCATGATGATGACGATACGTTGATTTTCCTGAGAGAAAATCGACACAAACAGGACCGGGCGCATGTTGGCCCGTTTGCTGCAGTGATAATTTATGATTGATCTTGATCAGCGACAATGGCATCGATAAAATCACCCGCAATGTCGAGTTCACACAAGCGATCTAATTCTCGCGCGCACGTGGGGCTCGTCACATTAATTTCCGTGAGATAATCGCCGATCACATCCAACCCCACAAAACGCAATCCTTTATCACGCAATACAGGGCCTACTTGTTCGCAAATCCAGCGATCGCGATCCGTTAATTCTTTTGCAACGCCTGCTGCACCCGCTGCTAAATTTCCGCGAAAATCATCTGCGGCAGGCACGCGCGCCAACGCATACGGCACAGGTTCGCCGTCAATCATCAAAATGCGTTTATCGCCGTCTGCAATTTCAGGAATAAATTGCTGCACCATAACTTTTTTGGTGTCGCGCTGGGTAATGTTTTCAATGATGGAATAATGATTAGGATCATCGAGTGATAATTGAAAAACGGATTGCCCGCCCATGCTGTCGAGCGGCTTAATCACCGCTTTTTCAACACTTTCAACAAACTCAATAATCAATTCCGATTGTGACGTCACCAATGTTTTTGGGCAACATTGCGGAAACCATGCCGTAAATAATTTTTCATTCGCATCGCGTAAGCTCGCGGGTTTGTTGACAACTGTTAATCCTTGCGCTTCTACAAGCTCCAGTAAATGCGTGATCACAATATAATTATGATTGACGGGTGGATCTAAACGCATTAACAACAAATCTAAATCAACCAATGGCTGATCGGTGACATCACCCAATGTATACGGATGATTCAGATCATCGACTACCGTTATCGATTGCATGCGTCCCCATGCAATACCATCTTGCAACCACACATCTTCAGACAACAATACAAAATTACGATGATTGCGTTTTTGTGCTGCCAACAACATGGCAAACGTTGTGTCTTTTTTAAAAAGTAACTGTGACAACGGATCCATTAAAAAACCAATATTCATATAGCTTCTCCCGTTTTCAAACCTCCCGAGCGGCCGCCAACATCGCCAATCGACCAACAACGCCGTATGCATAAAAACGATTGATGGATTCTTGCGGGCAATTTTCAGCGCCAGGCGGCACATGACAATTTTTTGCAAAAGCGAGCGGTTGAAAATCCATTCCGGGCGAATTTAAATTTTCATTGATGCCGCGATTTTTATGAAGACGATAAAATCCACCGACGACGTAACGACCAATTTGATAGACAACAGGTTCTGCAACCGCGCGATCCGTACCTGCGGTTTCAAATGTGTAAACACCTTCTTGTAAAATAATTTTTGTGACGGTTTGTCCGCCCTTAGATGTCATCATTTTGATGCGTTGTTTGCGATTCATTTGAATTAATTCCACAGGATCTTGAATCATCATTACCGCCATGCCGTAAGTACCTTGATCGGCTTTGACAACCAAAAATGGTTCCTGATCAATTTTATATTCCAAATATTTTTTCCGAATTTTTTGAAATAATTTACTTGCGCGTTCAGTCAAACAAGTTAAACTCTCGGCGTCAGAAAAATTAACTTCGCCGCAATGATCAAAGTAAGGATTAATTAACCAGGAATCCAATTTCAGTAATTGCGAAAATTCCAATGCCACTTGTTCATAAAAACGAAAATGATCGGACTTCAAACGCGTTGCCCAGCCTAATTGAATCGCAGGCAAAAATAGCTGCGATGTATTTTTTAAAATATCTGGAACACCGGAAGATAAATCATTGTTCAACACAATGCAGCACGGAAAAAAATCTGCAACGCCCACTTTATTTTCTTTTCGGATGAGTGGCTCCAAAATAATTTCGCGCCCCGATGGTAATGTTTGTTTCAATGGCGTTTGTAAATCCGCGAGCAAAGAACCCACGCGCACATCAAACCCTGCGCGTTTGATAATTTCAACAAGCATCGCCATATTTTCAAAATAAAAAATATTTCGTGTGTGACTTTCTGGAATTAATAATAATCGTTTGGCGCTCGCGCAACATTCTGTCATGGTTGCTTGCACGGCTTGCACACACAGCGCCATCATTTCAGAATTGAGATTATTGAATCCCGCGGGAAATAAATTGGTGTCGACGGGCGCTAATTTAAATCCCGCGTTGCGCAAATCCACTGAGCCATAAAAAAGCGGCGGCGTTTTTTGCCATTCGTCACGAAACCAGCTTTCAATTAACACGCGTGATTGCAGAAATTGCTTTTCCAAATGCAGCAAAGGTCCGGTCAACGCAGTTTCTAGATGTGGCACTTCAAGCATGGATTAACCCCGCATATATCGCTCGCCAATGAAGATGCGATATTACCGCACTTCATCACTCGCGGTATATCCCATTTCACAGATGGAGTGAGCCCTGACTCTGTGCACCTAGGAGTGATGTTGAGAGGGATTCAGTTTTGTGCGTTTTTGCAAATGCCAGCACCTCGTCCACTAAACCGGTGGTATCGCTGGTACGATAAAACCAGCCATCAGCTTGCGTGTAATTCAGATTTTGTTTTTTTCTTTTATCCATGTCGCGTTGCAGATCCGCATCAGTTTTTTGCCCGTGCAACACGGTAATGCAAAAACTGAGTATTTCTTTTTTATCGATCACGCGCGCTTGATTTTCTGTGGATAAACGCTCCATTGATTTTGTTAATTGTTTGGTGAGGCGATCTTTGACGCGTTGCAATAATGTACTGCGTAAGCGTTCATTTTCTTCACCGGATAATTGCAACGTACCGTAGTTTGGTTTGCCGCTCAATTTTGATTTAGCAGCACTGAATGCATCATCAAACAATGTATATCCTCTTCTCATCACCACCTCCTTATGATTTCCTCAAACGATAACATATTTCTTAAATTCTGGCATAATATTTGAATGACTATCATCGCCGCCTCCATTTTATCCGCCGATTTCGCTCATTTGGGGCGAGACACGAAAGCTGCTTTAGCAGCGGGTGCGGATGCAGTACATTTTGATGTGATGGATCATCATTTTGTGCCGAATTTGAGTTTTGGGGCGCTGGTGTGTGAGGCGCTGCGCAAAGATGGTGTGACCGCTCCCATTGATGTACATCTGATGGTAACAGATCCGGAAAGTTACATTGAACCTTTTGCCAAAGCGGGCGCAAATCGAGTTACATTTCATCCCGAGACGGTTAGCAATGTGACAACAATTTGTGAAAAAATTCATGACGTGGGTATGCAGGCGGGCTTTGCATTTAATCCGAATAAACCCGTCATGATTGCAACTGAAATTTTTGCGCACATTGATTTGATTTTAATTATGTCGGTGTTTGCAGGATTTGGCGGGCAAAGTTTTATCACAGACACGCTGAAAAAAATTCGTGATACACGACATTTGATTGATCAGCACAATCCCAAAATAATATTAGCAGTGGATGGGGGCGTGAATGTCACCACGATAGGGCCAGTTGTCAAAGCGGGCGCTGATTTTGTGGTGGTGGGCTCAGGATTATTTGGCGCGAAAGATTATGCAGTGCGTATTCAGCAACTAAGAGATGCGATGCGATGAAAACGACAATGAAAATACCAGTTGACACAACGATCTTGGTGCGAGTAGCATCCGCATACTCAAATTTCAGTGGAAAGAATTTAAGTGAGAACAGAAGAACATCCAGCATCAAAGGAACATTCCGAAGAATCTGAACATCCGCCGCATTTTGTAGAAATCCATGCGGAGGAACATGTCGCACCACGAGAGGAAGTTTTCTCGGATGGTGCAGACTTCTCGTCCAATGTTTTTAATGAGGAAGTCTGTCCTCCTACTGAAGGGTTTGGTGAAGCGCGCGCCCCTATCGGCGCAAAAGAATTTTATCGCGCCAATCCCGGTAAACCGCCAACGCTAGGACTAACGTTAGCAACCCCTCTTGTAAAAATGGCAGGACAAGGACTCACGTTTGCTTCCGCTGCCTTAGATGCTCGCAGTCTTTACCATGAATATAAGCGCAGTAAAGCCACTGGAAATTACGCGAACCTTGCTGTAGCAACCATGGCGACTGGTGCTGGCTGGCGCGTTGGAATGCCTGCTGGCGCTTGGGCTGCCACCGCGGCCGCAGCGAAATGCGCGCCGGCGGGTCTGTGGATGTCGTTGGGCTGCGCCGCTTTCTGGGGCGCTGCTGCATCACTAACCACATATACAGCAGCCAAACATGTTGTCACTGAAACACTCGCTCCTCCTGACAGACATAAAAATCGACCATCCGCTGAAAAACCATCTCCTGAACCCGCAAGACCCATGAAACAACCCAAATCTTTTTTTGATTCCATCAAAAATCAAGAAAATGCGGGGGCGACATTTTTGGAAAATCTTGAAGCGAAACTTTCAGAAGAACCTACTCGCGCATTATTAGAAAAAAGTTTTCAAAAAAAATATCCTGAAAAAATTGCAGAAGAAAAAACAAATGATGCGATGAGAAAAATAAATGCACATCTCAAGCAACATCTTAAAAAAGATTACAAAGATGATGAACACTTACATTCTAAAAAAGAACTACTCAATGATCTTCGCACACAAACAGATGCAAAAACAGCAAGCGCTTCTGAGAATTGGATGAGTGATTTTGAAAGTGAAATAGATAAATCAAAACAACAAATCCATGATCTTGAAACAGGGGAAAATAAATTTAATGTATTTAACAATGCGATGAGTGATCTGCGCAGTATTCAATACGTGCGAGGAGAAATCGTTGGGATACATCAGGGTTTTCAAGCGGCACATTTAGTGGGGCGTTTATTGGACTCACCTGAATTAATGAAAGCAGCGCAATTTGGCATGGGGTTGATGGATGTGGGAATGCGTATCACCACCATCTTAGCAGCCAATGCACAGAATATCGCAGCCAGTATCACTGGTACTGTTTCTCAAATCGGCGTTGCAGCACTGACCGGAAACTGGATTGCATTGGGCATGTCTATTGTTGGTTTGATATTACCTTTTTTGAATTTGAATAATGGCCCGAGTTTTGAAGAAGTTATTTTTGACTACTTGCAAAAAATGACTAAACATCTGGATCATCGTTTTGATTACGTGGATCAAACGCTCAAACAAATTCGAGACGATATAAATTATTTAATTGAATTAGTAAAAGTAAATATCGAGATTAGTAAAAAAATCAGAGAACAATTACATGATTTTCAAAGAGCGACACAATTTACATTAGAAAAAATTCAATCCATGATTATCGGACTGCGCGATCTTGTCAAAGCGGGTTTTGATGAAATACTGTTTGGAAAATTTCGCTCAATGTTGGATAGAATCTATGATCTCTTGATGCGAAGGCCGCCTGAGTTAACGCAAGTGTTGCCTGATCTTCTGGATGAATTGGCTCGTGATTATATTCAAGCGTTCAGTCGCAGTTCTTTTTATACAGCCGGCTTTTCATTTGATTCTGCTACACGCAATCTCGCACCAACCACCAATGAAAATTTATTTTTCTCGCGTCATCAACAGAACGATACGCAATTCATAGAAAATCCCGCGCGTCTTCAGCAAGCATTCGCGTTGGATCAGCTTTATAACACCAACGGCGATTCGCGATTTTTATTGGGATTTCACGCGGCTTATGCAGAAGCAAACCCAGCGATTGCCGATGAACGTATGACATTGCGCGAAGTTAACGAAGAAATTGAATCCATCAAAAAACAAAAACAAACTGCGATACTAGAAAAAGAAGCGCTCGAAAATACTAATCTGAATCCTGTAACAACGGAAACGCTGATTGAAAAAGAAGCGCGTTTGGGAGACGTGAAAAAATTATTTCATTTACACCACGAAATCATTCGTCTTGATAAGCGCGCGTCTCAACTTTACAAAATGCGAGCAATTAAAACACACGCTGAAAAAAAACAAAAAGCAGCATTCGAAAAAATTAACAAAGAACAAAAAAAGTTGGAACAGCAAGTAGAAGAGACTTATCAGAGAGATGCAGCGTTACAACAGAATGCAGCGCAGCTTGATCGCACAATGCAAAAATTAATTCCAGGTTTCGATATTGAGTCTCAATCACCCCCAGTTCCTTTACCGCTCGAAGCAAAAGAGTGGATCAGCACACACCAAGCACTTGAAGCTCTGAAAATGAACGCGCTGATTTTGGAACAACAGCAACACACATTAACATTAAACGCTGCAATTGCAGGTGTTCGCGCACGACCTTCTTTTCAAATTTTTAATATTCCAATTTGGATAAAAGCCATTGAGGCTTATTTGCAAGGACTCACTGATCCGGTGCTAGACAGGCATTACCATCGAACACATGTTGAGGCTTCACAAAAAATCATCCTGATGGGCGAAGACATGTTGGCCTTCGTTGGCTTTTTGCAAAAGCAACCTGCATTTTCTAAAAATTTATGGAGTGGATATACCCAAGCGCTTTTACATTTCCTAGATTTTTATCATCGTGGTTATGAAGAACGCCGAAGTCAAATGACACAATCAGTGCAAGATGAATATTTGTGCGGCAAAAAATTAAACGACAAATTGTTACGCGTTGGTGAAGCAGAATATGTGCAAACCCTGCTAAAAAATACATCATTGACGGAATATCTACTCATTGTGCACACGCAGAAAAAATTAATGTCTTATTTTCTTGCACTGGTGGATGCACCGGCAGAATTACAGAATGCATTTGCAGCATTGCCGGATCAAAATGATCTGCGCACTCAACTGCAAAAATCAGCTGAATTTACACGACCCGCACCATTCACGCAAGATGAAATTTATCAGCAGATCAATCATGTCTCCAGTCTTTTATCGCGCACATTGTTTCGATCAGGTTATGTGATGCCTGCTCCACAAAAAACACCGATTGGCATTGTTGTTGATTCTGCTTTGCAACGCTTATATCAATACATGCGCATTCAACAAATGCGACAATTTAATTTTCAATTACAGCAACAACATTTTTCAACCACGTTTGCTTATTTTACTGATGAACATTTTATACAACCCCGGAGACCTGACATGCGCACCCCCGAACAACAAACTGAATTTGAAACACAAATGCAAAAAGCATTGCTCAATACAAATATGCGTTGCGCAACAAAAGCGGTCAGTCTTAACGGCGATACAGGAGCTGGCAAAACCGGGATAACTAATGCGGCACGAGGATGCAAATTAGAATATATTCCTAATCCGAAAGGGCCTAATCATGTTATTAAAGAAGTAATAGAGGTTGTAAAAAACAGTTGTCCTCCCGGTGTGACTCCAGGCGTCATGGGTCACACTCAAAAATCTCAAACTGCATTTCCCGCAGCCGTTATGCAAGCAGGTCCTAATCCCAGCACCTTAATGGACAATGCAGGCTTTCTTGAAAATCGTCCAGAGTTACGCTTACTCACGATAATGGCAAAACAAATCGGTTTTAAAACGACAAAAACTTTTAACGCGCATAACATGGTGCTGTCTTATCTTCATTTCGGCGACCCCAAAGTAACCGCATTGTTGAAAGATATTAAATCGCTAGCGGCGATGTTTAAAAAACCACTTCGCGAATATTTATCGGCAATTAATTTAGTGATCACGAAAGCACCCAGAAACGAAGACGAGCAAGAGATTAGAGCGCAGATAGTCAACACGCTAAAAGAAATGAGCGACACAGCCAATGATGAATTCTCAAAAAGCCCGACGATAGAAAATCAGAACAAAGCCGATTTACTCACATTTTTAATTGCACCTGAAAATCATGATCATATTTTTATTTTTTATCCATTAAAGCCAGCCAGTCTTCATGCGTGGCTTGAGATATTAAAATCACGTCCTGAACATGCTGCTTCTGAGTTGGCATTGATTGGCACAGAAGAAGACAAGAGAGAATTTATCGAGCAATTTCATCAAACCCTCACAGACGGCACAGCGGTGTTAAAAGCGGTGGCGGAGTTTCCAGGGGAAATAAAAACGCTAGAACAAAAAGAACGAGATTTAGTGGATTGGGTTGCGAATAATAAACCACCTGAATCTGCAACTGATAAACCAGATGCGCCTAACACATCTTCAACGACCGCAGAAACATCAGAATCGTTGAAAGAAATTCGCGAATTGATTGCGCAAACAAAAAATAAAATCGATGATGTCAACACGAAATTAACGACACTTGGAGAAACACAAGCGCAACTCAAAAAAGATACTGATGAACTGTTTGCTAACACAAACATTGTGGATTACAAAATCTATGAATTTAATGAAACCGAGAGTTATTTCAAAAAAGTGCCTGAACAAAGTTTCGAGTACTGTGATGGAGGAATAGATTTGATTGTTGCTAAATTTTGCTTGCATAATAAAAAAGTCGTTACAAAAGAAGGTAAATACGGCGCTCATACATTCATTGCTCTTCCTGCTTATACTGGTTCATTTACAAACATTGCATATGATGCAATCAACATTGGTTGTGATCGTGGTGGCACGCCTGGAAAGTTTGAAGAAAAAAACGAAGCAAAAAGCTACTCGTTTGTTGTTACAACACCAGAACGATGCGATGCTTATGTAAAAGTTCGGTTGCAAGGCCCCGCTAACAAACATCCTGGCAATGTAGAAAAATTAAGCAAGTGGGAAAAAGATTTTGATGAAAACAAAGTCAGTATATCGCAATTGAATGCACAGTTAGCAGCGCTTGAAACGGCGAAATTAGGTCATGAAGCACGCGGAACAGAAATTTTGTCAGATATAGAAAAATTCGATAGAGAGCAAAATTCATTTGCCGCACAGAAAAAAACTGAAGAATTTAACACTAAAAAAACTAAACTTGAAGAAACGAAAACAACACTTGCCGCTGCTCGAGAAAAATACGCTGAAAATCTAGCGATATTTGAGCAAAAAAAAGATTTATATAAAAGCATTGAAGTTTTTCGTCTTATCATTGGATTTAATTCTACTGAGAGTGAATCGTTTCAACAATTTTATGTGGCAGCGCTAACGCAACAAAACAAAATGAGTGATTATCCAAGCGTGAAACGCTGTGATGAAGAACCAACTGTAGCGCCAGAATCTCCTCGCGAAGAAGCAAAACCCGCTCGCTTCCCTGGCGACGATATTCCCGATGATCCGTTCGATCCCATCATCATCGAAGGATCTGATGATGAACAATCTGCTGACAATGATAATTTTCTCTTTCCGGGTGCTAAAGCAGCGGCAATCCCAGCATCCACTGTGTGCGACGCTATTTTTGGCAAAGGATCGCTGGTCCATGAAGAAAGAATGCCAACAAGCACTCACTCTTGGACACCTGGCTTGCTCAATCAATTTTATCGCTGGATGACTGGAAGTAATTCCGCAGGATGCATTACCGTGGCAGGAAATAACCATGCATCTTCTGAAAATCGTTTGAGGCTATAACATGCGCACAGAGCAAGAAAATTTTGAAACACAAATGCAAGTCGCTTTATCACGTGTCGATATGCATTGCGCTGAAGGTGTTATTTTTTTTTGGGGTGATACGGGAGCAGGAAAATCTGTGATAGTCGATCTGGCACAAGGATGCATATTAGACTATATCCCAAATCCCGCGGGACCCAATCGTATTCCTAAAGAAGTGGTAGACATTGTGAACTGCTCTTCCGGTGCAACGCCAGCTGCCATTGGTCACACACAAGGTTCTCAAACAGTATTTCTTGCGGCATATATGCAAGCAGGCCCTAATCCCAGTCTATTGGTGGACACACCAGGATCTCATCACAATAATGAAACTGAAAAACCATTGGTGATGATGGCAACGCAAATAGGGCTAAAAACTACAAAAACATTCAAGGCGCATAACCTGGTGCTGTCCTATCTCCATTTCGGTGACCCCAAAGTAACTGCGTTACTGGAAAATATTAAATCCTTAGCGACGATGTTTAAAAAACCACTTCGCGAATATTTATCGGCGATTAATTTAGTGCTCACCAAAGCACCCAGAAACGAAAACGCGCAAGAGATTAAAGAAAAAATAGTCAACGCGCTAAAAGAAATGAGCGACACAGCCGATGATGCATTTGTAAGAAATCCAACGATAGAAAATCAAAATAAGGCGGATTTACTTGCCTTTTTAATCGCACCTGAAAACAGCGATCATATTTTTATATTTAATCCACTTGATCAACAAGGTCTTCAAACCTGGCTTAACATATTAAAATCACGCCCTGCTTATCCTGCATCTGAATTAACTTTAGTTGGCGCAGAAGATGCAAAAAGAGAATTTATCGCGCAATTCGAACAAACACTTTCTGACAGCACGACTGTATTAAAAGCAGTGGTGGAAATGCCGGGGGAAATAAAGGCGTTGGAGAAAATAGGTTGGGAGTTAAAGGAAGAAATAAAAAATATCATGCAATTTTTTGCAACACAAAGAGAATCACTTGAAATTTTAAGAAAACATATACTAGAAAAAAAAGGTGATATTGATTTAGTTAATTTTGGTATTGCAGAAGTAAATTCTAAAATTGCCTCTTATCAGGATAACAACAGGGGTTTTTATTGCGGCTTTATGCCGTATAATCCTCAATACGAAATAGTGGAGAAGTGGCCTGCAACACTTGCAGAAATAGAAAGATCTAATAGGGAGCGGGCAGAAAGGCAAAGAGTTCGTGACGAACAAGAGCGCATACAAGCTGAAGCACGAGAAAACGCACGAAGAGAAGAGTTACGAATACTGCAGGATCACGCAGCCTATCTAGAGAATAAACTGATCACATTAAGAGATGTTCTAGCACATCTTTTGGTGGAAAAAGAACGTGAAGAATTACGGCAAAAACCTCATCCTTCTCAAGAATTTAAGGATAGACTTGATGCCGCACTAATTACGCTAGAAAAAACACAAATTGCTCTTGGTGAAGCAAGAACAATATATCGCACTAATCTGGTCATGTTTGAGCACAAACAAAAATTATATCAAAGCATAGAAACTTTGTATCAAGTCATTGGATTCGATTCTGCTGTAGGCGAAACATTTCATCAATTTTATCTTCAAGCACTGATACTAGAAAATAAAATGGATCATTATCCTAATGTCACGCAATGTTACAAGCAGGAACAAGAATTTGCAAAACGCGCCTATCACACCACTTGTTTTATTGAAGATGGTGTTCCGGGTATTTTCAGAGCAACCAATGATTGTGGTGTTGAGCAATCTCGCGAAATCCACGAAATCTGTAACGATGTTTTCGGAAAACAATCGCTGGTTCACACAGAAAAAGCAGCGCCGCAAGCACAAACCCCCTGGACTTCAAACTTTTTCCGTGATTTTTGTTACCGGATTACTGGAGCAGATTCCGCAGGATGCGCAGTTGCAGGAAGTGCAGTTTGCGAAAAGCAAGTGTTAAAAATGTAGTATTCATTCAATTATCGAGGTTATCACATGCGTGTAAATCAAAAAGAATATGAAGCACAAAAGAAAATGGCTGAGTATATAAATCGCCGCGAGCTTCTCACTGCTACTCTCATTCAAATCAGTGTTGCTAATATTAGGGTACTCATGTTTATCAAGGAGATACTCAGCAATATATGCAGTGTAATCAGTGTTGCGAGACAAGCTAATACGCCGACATTGTTAAGCTCTCCCTGGGCGATATTCATCAACTCTCTTCCTGGGTCTATGAGTGATCTTCTATCAAAACAAGAAACTCTAAAAAATTTCATCACCGATCTAAATACGCTAAAACACTCAGCATTCGATTTTTCAGAAAGTCTGATACGCTTGCAGATTGCTGATCTCGATAAAGTACAACAAAATCTAAAGCAAGATCTGGGGATGATTGATACTGTTCATTACAACATCGTTCGCAATATTGACATGCTTTTTGAAATGTGTTCTTTTTTCCATAAAGGTTTTGAACAACACTCTGATCTGTATGAACTGAATATAAGACAAATGATGAATCCACTTTTTATTGTAATGCGGCATCTTCACGTTCCTTACATGGATAAAATCCAAACGCAATTAGCATCTGATGATCAACAATGTCGATATTTTCTGAGTGACGTACAACATCATATTACTGAGCTGCAACACTTAATCCACTCATTAGAAAATCATATTACCTATCTTTTGCTTGAAAAAGACAAGGATGCGCCTTGCGTTGTTGATAAACCTGAAATACCACCCTGCATGATTGAATGCGACCATTATTCCAATGGCAATATTTCCGAACTCTGCAACACATTTTTCGGAAAACAATCGCTGGTTCACACAGAAAAAGCAGCGCCGCAAGTGAAAACCCCCTGGACTTCAAACTTTTTCCGCGATTTTTGTTACCGGATTACTGGAGCAGATTCTGCAGGACGCGAAGTCGCAAAAAGTAGCAAAACACTCTATGACAACTGTTTGGTGTAATTATTATGTCACGTATCCAAGTTGAATCACGTAAAAAATTAACGAAAAGTTTTTTTTCATTATTTGACTGCGACACACTCCCCAGTGAAAAAACGTTATTTTCATTTTTAAAAAAAAATGGATTGGGCGGATTCGTTAATGAAAATGAAGAAGTCAAAAGATTTTTCAACGCACGCGAAGCAATTATTTTTTGCTTGCCGGCAAGCAAAAAAATATCCGATGATTTTAGAAATAAATTAAAGTTGTTTTTGCAGACGACCAGAGCGGACGTGCATGTATATTGGGCACAAAAATCATCTAACCATTCAGAGTATTTCGCCTGGCATATTCAGATAACGAAAGATGCTCGAAACATGATATCAAATGCAATCGATGCGTTGTATTGGGTAGCATTGAGCTTGCTAATATCATTTGTTGAAAACGGTATGCCGAGTTACGTGGCGCGCTTTAAAAATTGGCAAGAAAATAATCCCAGCGTTACCAAGAAATTACTCAATTCGATCCCCCATATGAACAGCGCTTTGTTTTATGCGGAACAAGGCCTAATAATTTTAAAAATGGACTGGCCACAAAAAAATATCATCGATCGATTTATTTCATCACGGAAACAAAAATTGCCACTGACAACGTCTTTAAGAATTTTTGCGTTGTGTTACATTCTTTACAGTCAAGATTATGCATCACTCGATAGCCTCCAAAAGTATGCATCGCTACCGCTCGCTCGCCTTCCATTGGTATATGGATTACAGACACTCACATCTTATGTTGCAAATGTAAATCAGGAGTTTGTAAAATGTATTTTATTTTTTCTTTGCCCATTATTTTCAACAAGTTGTCATGTTGCATTTCAATTATGTTTCACGACACGTGATGATTCTCTGCAGCGCAATATAGTTTCTGAGTGGACAGCAATAATGACCCGTGAAGCGATTAAGCTGCCAATTTTTGTGGTAGGGATGGCCTTATTTTTTATTTCGATCCGCCTAATTGAAAAATTGTTACATCAATCTTTGATGAATTCTGAACGCAATCGATCAGGATTTCTTGCTATGGGTTTTTTGATCGTACGATCGTTGATGGATTACGCTGAAAGTAATTTGACGCGTGCGCAATCTGCCGAAAATTATATTTTATTTTTCATGAGAGAAAAATGCAAAAATCCATGTCACTTAGAGCTAAAAAATAGTTGGTTAAGCCGATTCATGCAGAAAATATTTTTAAATCAACAAACGTTTTCTGTTCAAGCAAATAACAGGGATTTAACAACGCAATGCACAACCACTATCACACGTGAAGGGCCTTGCGATAATTTTACCCTGAGCTGCCAATCACTTTTCCGACCGCTATTCAATGCGTCACAGTACGCTTTGACCATACCTCCGGTTACCGAAGTGCATCCGGCGCAACAAGTCAGACGTTGCTAATGTGATGTCTATATTATTCATACGTTTTGTGAAGTATAATCTTTAACAAATAAAGGTTAGCGGACGGTATTTATAGTGAGAAATACAGCATTGAAAATGACAAGATTGACAGATGAGGTATTGCAAATCACGGCGGATATCACACTGATGTTTTTATTTGCGCGACTTTCAGTTGCCATAATCAACCGTGCAGATCATGCTGATATCAATGATGTGTTACACAATTTTAATACTACAAAAATACCAGTGTATATTCTTTATGATATTGGTCTTCGCGTTTGTGCAAACATAGCAGAGCATATTGATACATGTAATAAATATCCAATAATATCTTGCGCAAAGTCTTTTGCAAGAAATTGTGTTGTGTCGAAATTCTTTAGCGAAACAGTAGAAATTGTGATTCACGAAACCGGACATGCGCTGGCTATGCTATTATTTTACGATAATGCGCATCCTTCTTTTTCATGGACAATGAACGGTACTGACATTATTGGCGCTCAAACAAAATCTGTTAATACAAACCCTTCTGATGTCGGCAAGTGGGCTCAATACATTTTCGACAAAAATGCACCAATGACAATTGTGAATGCATCTGGTGCTATTGCCGAAATATTGTGGTGTTTAATTGCGTTAACTGCAGCGGTTGCAATATCTAGTCAGTACTCACGACTAAAAACAAGTCTCGCTATCATGGCGTTTTTTTCAATGTCTCAATTGTGTGCATACGCCTATTCGGCGGTTGGTGAAAAGTCATGCTATCACAATCGATCTTCTGATTTTTGCAAATTAAAAGAAGCTGGCGTATTTCCAGAAGTTTTTGTCAGAACAGCTTTTCTATTAACAGCTTTATCAGGACATATTTTTCGTCTATGCGCATCCAAACAACCAGCCGATAATAAAAAATCGGATGACAATGAACTTCAGCATATCTCGGGCCCAGAATTTCTTTTGGGAGTTTTTCCTTAGCATAAACTAAAACGTTAAATGCTATAAAAATGAAAATTCTTTTGAAAGCGGGAGGCGCTGTGAAAACACTCGGTTTGCGTCATGTGGCGTTAAATGTTTTTGAGATTGATGCGTGCATTTCGTTTTACACTGCTATTTTCAATATGAAAATAGAATGGCAGCCAGATTCAGATAACGTTTATTTAACTTCTGGCAATGATAATTTCGCATTGCATCGTGTGGCACGCGTCGAACGTCAACGTGAATCGCAGCGATTAGATCACATTGGTTTTTTTGTGGAGTCGCCGCAGGCGGTGGATGAATGGTTTATTTTTTTAAAATCAAAACACGTAGACATCGTCAAAGAACCCAAAACACATCGCGACGGTGCGCGTAGCTTATATTGCAAAGATCCGGACGGGAATGTGGTGCAAGTGATTTATCATCCGCCGATTAAATGACGGTGAGGTAATAGGTCAGCCCCGATCATTAACCGCCAATTTTGAGTGCTTTTTGATGAAAAATTTCGCTGCGCTGCTCATTTACTAACGTGTAAAC
>MGXR01000009.1 GCA_001801425.1 Gammaproteobacteria bacterium RIFCSPHIGHO2_02_FULL_42_43 | reverse complement strand
ACAAAACTCCCCGACTATACTCATTTCATTTCAAAATGCGATTTCTTTCAGTAAAAATTCAGACTACCTTAAAAGGTGCCACTGGATACGACAAGTTGTTGTTCCGAACGTTTTTATTCTTATCCACCGCTACCACCCTTACTATACAATGCATAAACCGCATTAAACGAACAACAACCTCAAGCTTACCACTTCCGGGCACTCGTTTTTCAAATACAGCAACGTTATTAGGCGACGAAAAAATACCTACAACATAGGTAATATTACGTGAGTGATCTCCTGTCACAGGATTCCAGGTTATCTTTACTACCCCTTCAGCCACGTATGAAATTGACGGAGTTGCGCCGGATGTAGGTAGCTCAAGCTTAATATCAACAGGATTGGAAGTTAGGAAATGCGCTATTGGAAACGATAGGGGGTTGATGCCCTTTATTGCATCTACTGCTACCACTTTTACTTTATATGATGTGCTTGGCTTTAACTGAGATCCAGGGACAATCAAGCTGTGAAGACTAAGACCATTGCCTGACGAAGGCACTGTCTTTTCAAACGCGACGGATTTTGAAGGCAGAGCAATAACACTCACCTTATAAGTGATATTACTGGGTATATCCCCTGTTGCAGGATACCAAGTTATCCTTTGGCTATCTCTCTGTCCATATCCACGTTTAATGCTACGTACCCGTGGAGTTGCGTTAGACTTAGGCAGAAAGAGGGAGGGGGTTTGAAACGAAAAATTCGTGGAACACTGACCGGCAATTACCTTATAATTGCTGTTGACGCCACCCATGTAATGGTACTGCGCGCTGTAAACTTGACCGGATTTAAGTGTAGTTCCGAGAGAACCAATCAGAACGTGATTGCAACTACCGAATGGTTGTCCTTGTGATGAAAGTTGAGCAGGAGCTATGGCAGCTTTTGGTGGAGAAAGGTTGAAAATATTGACGTCCACGAAGGCGTTCAAGGCGTTCGGAAGCCCGTTAAGCGCTTCTAGAGATAGGAACGACTGGCAGTTATAACTAGGAATCGCAGCAAATATATCACTTCCTGCTCGATAAACAATAGCGCCGCAATCACCACTGGCATATGCACTTCCCATCAGCGCAAACTCAATCAATCCAACAAACAACGCTACATACAACGATCGCGGCATAAAAAATCCCCTTCGCTAATTCAAGATCGATAATATACCTCTCAAACCTCAAGATGCGATTTTACCACACTTCATCACTTACGCCGATATTTTAGAGACAGAGCCTAATGATGCTTCAACAAATAAACCAACGCTGCAATAAATGCAATCAACACCAGCGTTAAAACACCAATCACTGTAAACGCACGTCCCAAACTTTCTTTTGAAAACATCGTGGGATTATTGCGCACCGTGCGAAATGAAAACCAAACTACTACCGCCGCCAAAATTAAAAAAATAATGCTCGCCCAATTACTATTCACATCACATCTCCCACGACAATAATTTTCATTGCATTGGATCCACCACTTCGACCCAAATGATCGCCCTTCGTTAAAATCACGCGATCACCAGCTTGCAATAAATTTTGTTTTTCCATCAACGCAATCGCGCTGCTATTCACTGCATCACGCGTGCATTGCGTCACATCAAAAAAAATCGGATACACACCGCGATACAAAGTCATTTTTCCCAATGTGCGCGCAAAACGACTCAATCCATAAATCGGCAAACCCGTGCGAATGCGCGACATCCACAATGCCGTGGCACCCGATTCTGTTAACGCCACAACAGCACGCACCGAAAAATGATTGGCCGTGTAAATCGTTGCCATCGCAATCGCTTCATCAATTCTTTTGAATTCACACTCGACGCGATGTTTGGATTGCTGTGTTTTAGGCTGTTTTTCAACGACACGACAAATACGATCCATCGCTTCAACGGTTTCAATGGGATATTGCCCCGTCGCCGTTTCCGCAGAACACATCACGGCATCGACGTGATCAAGCACTGCGTTCGCCACATCCGACACTTCTGCGCGTGTAGGAACTGATTCATGAATCATGGATTCCATCATTTGCGTTGCGATAATCACAGGGCGATCGAGTGTGCGTGCACGCTGAATAATGTGTTTTTGTACCATTGGCACTTCGGCATCACCAATTTCAACCGCCAAATCTCCGCGCGCCACCATGACGCCATCGCTCGCTGTGATAATTTCATCAATCGCCGCAACCGCTTCGGTGCGTTCAATTTTTGCAATCACCGCGCAATTGCCATTCGCATTTTCAATCAAGCGACGCGCCGTTAAAATATCAGCGGCATTTCTGGGAAATGATAACGCCAAATAATCAACATTCATTTCTACTGCAAATAATAAATCAGCACGATCTTTATTTGTCAGCGCTTCCGCTGTTAATCCACCGCCTTTTTTATTAATACCTTTGTGATCGGATAAAACGCCACCGTGTACCACACGACAAATCACGCGCACACCATCAATTTTTTCAACCGAAAACATCAAGCGCCCATCGTCTAATAATAAAATATCATTGGGTTTGACATCTTGCGGTAAATTTTTATAATCAATACCAACGCACGCTTGTGTTCCCGCGTTAACATCAAAATCAGCGTCTAAAATAAATGAGTCGTCCGCGTGTAAAGTAATTTTACCCTGCTGAAATTTTGCAATACGAATTTTCGGTCCCTGCAAATCACCGAGCACACCCACAATACGATTTAATTTCGCCGCAGTCTTTCGCACAAGCTCAATGCGCGCGCAATGATTGTCATGCGTGCCATGCGAAAAATTCAGGCGCACGCAATTCACGCCGGCTTGCAGCAATCGCAACATTACCTGCGGATCATCGGTTGCAGGCCCGAGTGTCGCTAAAATTTTAGTTCGTCGATCTTGGGTTAACATGTTCGCTTATTGTATTACGAATATAGTTCTTGCGCGAGCTTAGAGCCCGTTTAAAATCTCCTGACTCGCTGCAAATGACGCTATTCGGTGTAAATAAATGAAATTTTTCGGTTAAGATTAAAGAATATTAACCTCAAATTTTCATTTATTTCCACTCGAATATCATCATTTTCACTTGAGCCCGGAGATCTTAAACAGGCTCTTAGAAAAATCCCACGCTTGTACATGACGTATTCCTTCTTTGGTTGGCAGTGCCATTTCATCCAATGAAACTACCCATTTCGGCCAGTTGTCTTTTATTTTTTCCAAATTGCCATACTCTCGCGCAATGATTTCATCACTCATTAAAAGATAAGTGACTTGGACATAAACAATTTGATTATTTTTTTCCGCAATAAAATCAATTTCAAGTTGATGCCAATTTCCAACGAACACGCGAAACCCCGCCTGCACCAATGTCATGTACACAAAATTTTCTAAACGTCTCGTAATGTTATTTTCAAAAGTATTCTGTAAATAATTAGAAAAGCCTAGATCATTTAAATAATATTTTCGCTCGCCTTCTAATATTTTCTTTCCCTTCAAATCATAACGATGCGCTGCATGAATCAAAAAAGTCAATTCAAGATAATACACATAATTTGATAACGTAATTAGATTAATTACCATACCCGACGATTTTAATTTTTTTGCGATGTTATCTAACGAAAATAGTTTCCCGGCATTATCAATTAAAAAATCTAGCAATAACATCAGCAATTTTGGATTTTTCACTTGAAAACGCCGCACAATATCATTCATGACAATGCTATCTTTCAATGCGCCCAGATAGGAAATTTTTTGAGTGCGCTCAGGCAGTGAAAATAATTCGGGTAATCCTGAACTTTCCAAATATTGAATCAAAGATTCCCGCGATGCGCTGAGTTTATGATAATCTGTATACTCTTTAAATGAGAACGGAAAGATAGGAATTTCAACATAACGACCCGTCACATAGGTCGACAATTCAGTGCTGAGCAAATTAGCGTTTGAGCCTGTCAGAACAAATTCTATGTCATATCGATCATTGGCTAAAAAACTATTGATGGCTTTTTCCCATTGATCCACTTCCTGAATTTCATCTAAAAAAATATACACTTTGCCCGCGGGTTTTAATTTTTTAAAATACGTTTCAATTGCGTGAATCAAATGCGCTTGTGTTTTAATCCATTGCAATTCGTGCAACTCAAAATTCAAAAATAAAATATTTTGTTTTGGAGTGTTGTTTTCCAATAATTGAATAATGATCTGCTTGAGTATCGTAGATTTCCCGCAGCGTCTCTGGCCAATTAACACTTTAATGACTGAGCTGCCAAAATAATGCATGATTACAGTGACGTAGTTAGTTCGCACGTAACTGGACTGCTTGGGCGACACTGACCAGTAGTTTACGCGTTCAATCCACTCAAATTCCTCGTGACTCATAACAGTCTCAATATAATTTAAACATAGTATACTATGAATTTCTAAAAAATTCAAAGAAAAATATAGTATACTATATTTATAACTTATTGATTATATGAAAATGCCTGCTTTTCTAGCGCCGCAACCGCTGGCAATGTCTTGCCTTCGATAAACTCCAAAAACGCGCCGCCGCCCGTGGATAAATACGAGATTTTGTTTTCCAAATGAAATTGCGCGATGGCGGCAAGCGTATCACCCCCACCCGCCAATGAAAACGCAGAAGAATCAGCAATCGCTTGACCTAACGCTTTCGTGCCTGCTGCAAAAGCGGGAAATTCAAATACGCCAACAGGGCCGTTCCAAACGATCGTTTTTGCATCATGCATTATTTTTTCGTAAGCAGCTGCTGTTTTTGGGCCGACATCTAAAATCATGTCATCGGATTTTATTGCATGAACGGATTTGATGACTGCTTTTTCGTCGGACGAAAAATTTTTGGCGACTGCAACATCGACTGGCAATGGAATAAAAACTTTTTTATCACGCGCTTTTTCTAATAATTTTTTCGCAGGCGCAATCCAATCTAGTTCAATCAATGATTTTCCAATCACAACATTATCTGCAGCCAAAAAAGTATTGGCGATACCACCACCCACGATTAACGTATTAACTTTATCTAATAAACTATCAAGCACTGACATTTTAGTTGATACTTTTGATCCGCCCACAATCGCAATCAGTGGTTTTACAGGATGTGTGAATGCTTTCGTGAGCGCTTGTAATTCTGCATCTAACAATAACCCCGCGCAGGATTTTTTTGAAAATTCTACAACGCCGACAGTCGAACATTCTCTGCGATGCGCGGTTGCAAATGCATCCATCACAAAAATATCGCACAATGCGGCCATTTTTTTGGAAAGTGCTTCGTCACATTTTTTTTCACCTATTAAAAATCGGACGTTTTCACATAAAAGAATTTCACCGGGTTTTATTTCGCAGCCATTGATCCAATCGAAAATAAATTTTACGGGTTTTTGCAACAATTCTGATAATCGTTTTGCGATTGGAGCCAATGTCAGTAATGCATTCTCAGCAGACATTATCTGCTTGCCCTGATCACTCACACTAATCACTTCTGTTGGCCTTCCTAAATGTGAAATCAATATCACCGCTGCATTTTGTTTTAATGCATATTCAATCGTCGGAATCGCCGCACGAATGCGTGCATCATCCGTAATTACGCCATCCTTCATCGGCACATTAAAATCTTCGCGAATTAACACGCGTCTATTTTTTAAATCGCATTCAGACATTTTTAAATAGGGCATTTTATTTTTTCACCAAAATAGTTATGTTTCTATATTTTTATTTTATCTTTTAATTTATTTTTAATTTGTTTTTCGGATATTAATTTATAATTTTCTTTAGTTACAATCTTATCACCGGTTGCTTTCTCTAAAGCCTGCCTAGCATCGCCCGCAATCACTCCGCCCTCTTTGGCTGAGGTTTTATTTTCCTGAAATCCTTGTGAATCTTTTTTTCTTGCAATTGCTGTGGTTGATGCTTCACCTAACATAGTAAAAATTAATTCAAGATCAGTCATATGATCACGTAAATTATCTTGCGGGTTCTGAAGCATTTTAAATTTTTTATATTCGATCGGCGTCATGCCGAATGTTGCTTTGCTAATTTCTGCGGTCAAAATCGCATATTCTTTTTGTTCTCTAACACCGCGTTTTTTCCATTCATCAGTTAACTCATCTCGCACTGCAATGCCGCGCACACGCTTTTCAATCCACGCATCAGAGTAACCTTTTTGCTTATAAATTTCTCGCATTCGTTCTGCAGCGAGCTCGGGATTTTCAATTTCTTGTATGCGTTCGTAACCTACTTTTGCGAGCCAGCGTTTAAAAGGTTCAGCTTTTGGTGACGGGATGGATTGAATGATGCGAAAAATACCTTCGGTATTAGCACAGTCCGTTTCGCGCAATTTTCCATCCAGAGCTTGCAGCTTCAACCCGTGACAAAATGTCACGGGTTGGTCACTTTCTGCTATTAACCTCTGTTTTAATTTTCGCCAATAGGCACCTGAATCTACGCTTTCTGTCAACGCCGCGCAAATGTCAACCACTGAAAAAAACCATTCATTATTGCGCCAAATCCGACGAATCGTTTTTTCTTTAAAAAGAACAATCGCTGTTTCCTTGCCCATATTTTCACTCTACATAAAACAATTCACACTAAAAATGAAATTTTCCAATTAAAAAAACTTGACGAATAGTATATACCGCGAGTGATGAAGTGCGGTAATATCGCATCTTCATTGACGAGCGGTATAATATTATACTGACATCATCACATTCGCTGTATCAAGCATACGATTGGAGAATCCCCATTCGTTGTCATACCACGAAACCACTTTCGCTAAATTACCAATTACGCGCGTTTCAGCAGCGTCGACTGTGGATGACGCGGGACAATGATTATAATCAACAGAAACCAATGGCAGCGTACAATAATCCAAAATACCTTTTAATTCGCCTTCCGATGCGGCCAATAAAATTTCATTCACTGTTTTTACTGACACGGGTTTTTCTGCTTCAAACGTTAAATCCACTAATGACACATTGGCGGTCGGAACACGCACCGCGTATCCATCCAATTTTCCCGCTAATTCTGGCAATACTAAACCAACAGCTGCAGCAGCGCCCGTTTTAGTTGGGATCATTGATAATGCCGCAGCACGTGCGCGACGCAAATCTTCGTGAGCCGTGTCTTGCAATCGTTGATCGCTCGTGTAGGAATGCACGGTTGTCATCAAACCATATTTAATACCAAACGCGTCATGCAATGGCTTCACGAGTGGCGCTAAACAATTGGTGGTGCAAGATGCATTCGACACAATGTCATCGCTAGATTTTAAGGTGTGATGATTCACGCCATACACAATCGTTGGAATATCTTTTCCAGCCGGCGCAGAAATTAATACTTTTTTAGCGCCCGCTTGCAAATGCGCGCTCGCTTTTTCCCTGCTTGCAAAAAACCCCGTAGATTCCAGCACAATATCAACACCCACTTCACCCCACGGAATTAACGCAGGATTTTTTTCAGAAAAACAACGAACGCGATCACGATCAATCAGCAAATAATTATCAGTGATTGAAACAGTATGCGCAAAACGACCATGCACGGAATCATATTTTAATAAATGCGCGTTGGTTGCGAGTGGGCTCGTATCGTTAATCGCTACTAACTCCATGCGATCACGATAACCGGATTCATACAATGCACGCGCAATATTGCGGCCGATGCGACCGAAGCCGTTGATGGCGATTTTGATCATGATTGACTCCTAAGTGTTATCCGCTTGCTTACGCGCGCGGCTCAGATTTTTTTTATTACCGCTTGCTTATGCACGCGGCAAAGAAAATACCGCTTGCTTACGCGCGCGGCTCATTACTGATTGATAGGTAAAACCAAATGCTTTCCAAATATCTTTCTCCGGCGCCGATGCGCCAAATGTGGTGATCCCCATCACATCATCAGCAAATTGATACCAATAATCTGGCACGCCTGCTTCAATCGCCAATCGTCGCGTTATTTTTTTCGGTAATATTTTTTCGCGATACGATTCATCTTGTTTTTTAAATCGCTCGCAACAAGGCATCGACACAACGCGCATAAAAGTATTTTCTTTTTCCAATTCTTTTGCGGCCATCACTGCCAATTGCACTTCTGATCCGGTCGCAATTAAAATTCCTTGCGCTGCTTGCTTGGGCTCAAACAAAATATATCCGCCGCGCGCGATATCATGATGCGATGCATGTGATTGCGCTGCAACATTTTGACGCGTTAACAACAAACAGCTGGGACCGACATGCATTAACGCTTCGCGCCACGCAACGGCCGTTTCCGTAAAATCACACGGGCGCCACACTTCCAATCCTGGAATCAAACGCAGAGCGCTTGCATGCTCAATTGGTTGATGCGTCGGACCATCTTCACCCAATCCAATCGAATCATGTGAGTACACGTAAATTACTTTTTGCTGCATGATGGCCGACATACGCACCGCATTGCGCGCATAATCTGAGAATACTAGAAAGGTGCCGCCAAATGGAATTAATCCGTGGTGTAATGCAATGCCGTTCATGATGGCAGACATTGCAAATTCGCGCACGCCATAATGAATATAATTTCCCGCTGCATTTTCTTTGGAAAAAATCACAGCGGTTTTTGATTTTGTGTTGTTGGATTCCGTTAAATCTGCAGAACCGCCCATCATTTCAGGTAATACTGTTTCAAAAAATTCAATGCACGCTTGTGACATTTTGCGTGTGGCCATGGGTTTTTCTTCATGCATGCATTTTTCAATAAATGCATTCGCTTGCTCATCAAACTGTTTTGGGATTTTTTGATTCACGCGTCGCAATAATGCTTCCGCTTTTTTGGGAAATTGCTGATGATACGTTGAAAATAATTCATCCCATTGTTCTTCTTTTTCAGCGCCGATTTTTTTAGCATCCCATGCTTGATATATTTCATCGGGAATTTCAAATGCTGCATACGGCCATTGCAATGCTGCTTTGGCAGCTGCAATTTCAGTTTCACCAAGCGGCGCACCATGTGTTTTTTCACTGCCCGCTAAATTGGGCGCGCCATAGCCAATTTGTGTTTTGCAACAAATTAATGTCGGGCGTGCATGATCCGCTTGCGCAGTCACAATTGCTTTTCGAATAGCGTCACTGTCGTGCCCATTCACATTTTCAATCACCTGCCAATGATACGCGCGAAATCGTTCAGGTGTGTTGTCCGCAAACCATTCTTTCACATGACCGTCAATCGAAATGCCATTGTCATCGTAAAATACGATTAGTTTTCCTAAGCTAAGTGTGCCCGCAAGCGAACAGGCTTCGTGCGAAATCCCTTCCATCAAACAACCGTCGCCCACAAACACATACGTGTGATGATTAATAATCGAAAACGCATGCTCATTAAACTCAGCACTCAAATGTTTTTCAGCAATCGCTATTCCCACCGCCATCGCGAGCCCCTGCCCCAATGGACCAGCGGTTGTTTCAACGCCAGGCGTTATTCCGTATTCCGGATGACCCGGCGTTTTGGAATGCAGTTGTCTGAAATTTTTAATGTCATCAATCGATATGTCGTAACCCGTGAGATGCAACACCGAATAAAGCAACATGCAACCGTGGCCATTGGATAAAACAAAACGATCGCGATTCAGCCAATGTGGATTCGCAGGATTGTGATTTAAAAATTCGCGCCACAACACTTCGGCAATATCTGCCATGCCCATCGGCATACCGGGATGTCCGGAACGCGCTTTCTCAACAGCATCCATCGACAATGCACGAATCGCGTTGGCCAATTTTTTTTCTTGCATAGCACCTCTGTGGCTGCAATGATAACGCGATTGATTGAATAATCAAATGAGACACTTCAAAATGCGATAAAAAAATCGCATTTTGAAGTGGAATGGGTATAATGTCGACAGATTAGGATCAATCACGGAATTCACATGTGCGGCATAGTTGGCGCGACGGCAGAACGCAATATTGAAGCGATTTTACTTGAGGGATTAAAGCGTCTGGAATATCGCGGATATGATTCTGCAGGTATGGCTATCTTGGATACGGATTCGCATCACATTCAACGCAGACGTGTACACGGCAAAGTAGCAGCACTCGAAACGACACTGCAACAACATCCACTGTCCGGACATATTGGCATTGCACATACACGCTGGGCAACCCACGGCAAACCGAGCGAAAGAAATGCGCACCCACACACGTCGCAAGATTGCATTGCCGTCGTGCACAACGGCATTATTGAAAATTATCGGCAATTGCGCGCAGAACTGATCGATTTGAAATACACGTTTGAATCAGAAACAGATTCAGAAGTCATCGCGCATCTCATTCATACGCATTTTCAGCAAGAAAAAGACAAATTAACGGCACTGCATAACACTCGAAAACAACTAAAAGGTGCTTACGCTATTGGCATTCTCGATCAAAACGATAACGACAAACTCTATGCGATTCGCTCAGGCAGCCCGCTCGTGATTGGCGTTGGTATCGGTGAAAATTTTCTGGCATCGGATCCGCTCGCATTACTGCCCGTCACACAAAAATTTATTTATTTGGAAGAAGGTGATATTGCCGAGATTTCTAAAACAGAAATTCACATTCGCAATAGTGACGGCGTTTCTGTAGAGCGGCCCGTTCATGAATGCAACGCTGAAATGGATGCGGCAACGCGCGGCAATTTCCGCCATTTCATGTTAAAAGAAATTTATGATCAACCAGAGGTAATTGCCGAAACATTGCAATGTGATTTTAAAAACACAAATCGCGTCATTAAAAATATTCATCGCGTGCATATCGTTGCGTGCGGCACGAGTTTTCATGCAGGGTTGGTGGCGCGTTATTGGCTGGAGTCCATTGCAAAAATACCAGCGCAAGTAGAAATCGCCAGCGAATATCGTTATCGCAACAGTGTGATGGAACCCGACACTTTATTTATCGCCATTTCGCAATCCGGTGAAACAGCTGATACGCTTGCTGCGGTGCGCCATGCAAAAAGCCTAGGATGTCAGCATGTGCTCGCGATTTGCAATGCAGCGGAAAGCACGCTGGCGCGAGAAGCACACGCTGTGTTGCTCACGCGTTCAGGAAAAGAAATTGGCGTTGCTGCAACCAAAACATTCACCACACAGTTAACAGCACTCGCATTACTCACATTGCGATTATCAAACGACGATGTAGAACCTTACCACGAAGCGCTGCAATCGTTGCCACTGATTGTGGAAAAATTATTGGGGCTCGATATTCTCATTCAAACCATTTCAAAACAATTAATGCAAGCACAGCACGTTTTATTTGTGGGTCGCGGCAATCAATATCCTATCGCAGCCGAAGGCGCCTTAAAATTAAAAGAAATTTCGTACGTACATGCTGAAAGTTATCCGGCCGGCGAATTAAAACACGGGCCACTGGCGTTGATTGATGAAAACATGCCCGTGATTGTGCTTGCCCCCAGCAATCATTTGTTTGAAAAATCAGTTTCCAACATTCAAGAAATTCGCGCGCGTGGCGGCGACGTGTTTGTGTTAACCGATCACGATGCCATCATCGATGATCACGTCACCACCATTCCCATGCCAACCATTTCTGATTTCATCGCCCCTATCGCTTACACCATTCCACTGCAGTTATTGGCATATCATATTGCGGTGCTCAAAGGCACCGACGTCGATCAACCCAGAAATTTGGCAAAGTCGGTGACGGTGGAATAACGGGGTATGGCAAATCAGGAGCCAATTCCGTTTTGGTCTTGACTAAAACGGAATAGGTGTCATAATGGTCACATGAAAAGATATCTCACATCATACATCCTAAAGGATCTATCCACCAAAATCGTTCTGTTATCCGGGCCACGCCAATGCGGCAAGACAACTTGCGCTAAAGCACTACATCAAAGCTACGATTACCTCAATTACGATTCGAGCAATGATCGCCTACTAATAAAAAAACAACACTGGGATCGCGATAAAAAGCTCATTATTTTTGATGAACTGCATAAAATGCCACAATGGAAACGCTGGATAAAGGGTGTGTATGATACCGAGGGTATTCCGCCTCAGCTATTGATTACCGGTAGTGCGCAACTAGATACCCATCGTAGAGTGGGTGACTCATTGGCTGGTCGATATTTTCAATTTCGCTTACACCCAATTGATTTGCAAGAAGCCGTGCAATCTTGGAAAAATAACGCAAACGAGGCATTTGAACGTTTATGGAATGTTGGCGGATTTCCAGAACCTTTTCTCAAAGGAGATCCTGAATTCTATTCGCGCTGGCATCGCACACATAATGATGTCATTGTTCGGCAAGACTTATTGGATCTCTATGCAATACGAAATCTGCCCGCTATTGAAACATTGATTGCACTTTTACAAGAACGCGTCGGCATGACGATTTCCTATGCAAATTTGGCGCGTGATTTAGAATGTGATTCCAATACAGTCAAGCGCTGGTTGCAAGTTTTGGAAAGTCTTTATATTATTTTTCGCGTAAAACCTTACTCCAAAAAAATAGCACGCTCAATCTTAAAAGAACCAAAATTTTATTTTTACGACTTCGCTGTTATTAAAAACGAAGGTGCAAAATTAGAGAACATGGTTGCTTGTGCATTGTTAAAAAAATTGCATTACGTCGAGGATACCACTGGCATTGCAACTGGATTACATTATCTGCGCACAAAACAGGGGCATGAAATTGATTTTTTAATCACGCGCGATAACTTACCCACTCATTTGATTGAAGTAAAAATGTCAAATGACGAGCCATCAAAATCATTTTCACATTTTTCTTCGTTTATTAAAAATACAATGAACGTGCAGTTAGTTAAAAACATCACTCGCAATAAATCTACTCGGGAAAATTTGTATATTCAATCACTCATTCCGTGGTTGGAAAAAATGGAGATTTAAAAAGTCGGTCTTCTCAATGCGCCTCATCCCAATTATCGCCTGCGCCAATCGCAATTTCTAAATGTGAGATAAATAAAATCGCTCCCTACCGGTCGCGTCTAAGTCCAAGTATGTTAGGGTATCATTTTGGAAAGCTTTTCAATGCAAGCCGGTATCTTGCGTTGCACCAACAGCAGGTGTAGATGATCACGTTAATCTTTGTTCATATAAAAATTGTGAAATAGGCATCACTGTAACGTCATGCTCAATGCCTTCACGAATACCTTTACATAAAATAATACTGTTTTCAAAGTGTTTCAAAGTTTTTAAATCGTTTGAGCGAATTTGGTTTGCCCATTTTACTTCAATCGCTTTTATCTTCTTATCATGCAACCAAATCACATCTATTTCGCCTTGCCCTTTGAAATAAAATGTTCTTCCTAGGCGGTAACAATGACTCGCAACACATGCTTCTGCGATTATCGATTCTGATTCAATCGCATTCAAATAGCCTTCTTTCAGTAACCAATTATGCAATGTGCGATAAATAAAAGGATCGATAAAATGAAATTTTCGATCTTTTTTTGGGAAACCTAATTTTTTATTTTGATCAAAAGCCTGCAAATAAAATAACACATCCATTCTTCCTAATAATTCACAATAATCGATTACAGTATCTTTGCTCACCAACCCCATTTTCTGTGTAATCGTTGAATAAGATGCTTGTGAAACACCAATTGAAAATAATGCTTGTAATAACAATAATAATACATCTTCACGTTTAGCATGTTTTAAAAAATCACCCCGTATCCATTGTTCATATGTTAAAAAAGTAGATGGTAATATTTTTTTATGAGCCGCATAGTCATTAATCGCACGTAAATAACCGCCGCATTGCAAATAATCATTAAAATAATCGGATAATTGTTGTTTGTTCGGCGATTTTTTTCCATACACTAAATCAACATATTCATAAAAAGTGAGTGGGTAAATATGGAAATCGACTGGATCGGCGTTGCCGCGTCGTCCCGGAAAACTCATCGCTGCTTCTTTTAAAATTAAAGTATCGGATCCTGTTAAAATGCATAACCCGTGTCGAAAATAACCTTCATCTGCCAGCGCCTTAATTACTCGTTCCCAGTCTTTGACAAAAGTGACCTCATCAATAATCAATAAAAATTTTTCATCATTGGTGCTTGCTAAAAAAAAACGAATGGTACTACTTAATTCTTTAGCATCAAAAATTTCATCGCAAGGTAAATATAAAATATTTTTTGGTTCAAATAATTTTTTTTGCAAACAGTGCGCAATTAATAATTTGCAGGATGTTGATTTTCCGATTTGTCGTCCACCAGTCAGAATATAAATACCCGGGGATTTCAGGGAAAGATCATGCCACCAAGTTGGGCCATATTGATAAGCGAGTTCTGATAAGGCACGCAAGTGTGGATCAGATTGCTGAAAATATTTCAGGCCATTTTCATGAAATTGATTATGTTTTGTTACGGTATTGATCATGAAAAGAGTGTATCATTAATCGACAGATTTGTCGAGTATACAGTCTACAAATCTGTCAAACATTCAAATTGCGTGGAACGACGAAGTCCAGCAATATCGCATCTTCATTGGCGAGCGGTATAGCTCAATGCGCCTCATCCCAATTATCGCCTGCGCCAATCGCAATTTCTAATGGCACATCCATTTTGATGGCGTTTTCCATGCATTTTTTAATGAGATCGCAAACTTCAGGCACTTTGGTATTGTCAGCTTCAAAAACCAATTCATCGTGCACTTGCATGATCATCACAGCAGGTAGTTTTGTTTTTTTCAATTCATGATCGACGCAAATCATCGCTAATTTAATAATATCCGCGGCGGTGCCTTGCAATGGTGCATTAATTGCGGCACGCTCTGCCGCCATTTTTCGCATTTTATTGCTTGCGTGAATATCAGGAATAAATAATCGACGACCCAGCAACGTTTCGACATATCCATTTTTTTCTGCAAATTGCCGCGCATTTTCCATGTAGCCATGCACATTGGGATATCGCTCAAAATATAAATTCATATATTTTTGTGCTTGTTCGCGCGACACACCTAATTGTTTGGATAAACCAAATGAAGACATGCCATACAATAAACCAAAATTAATCGCTTTAGCATGACGACGCATTTCTGGCGTCACATCGTGAATATCTACGCCAAAAACTTCTGCCGCTGTCGATGCATGGATATCTTGTTTTTTCGCAAACGCTTTCAACAAACCGGGATCTTTCGACAAATGCGCCATGATACGTAATTCAATTTGCGAATAATCCGCAGAAATAATTTTGTGATTTTTCGGTGCGATAAACGCGCGACGAATTTCGCGGCCTTCTTCGCGACGAATTGGAATATTTTGCAAATTGGGATTATTCGACGACAAACGACCTGTGGAAGTGACTGTCTGATTGTAAGATGTATGCACGCGATGCGTGTCGGGATTCACCTGTGCTGGCAATGCATCCGTGTATGTCGATTTTAATTTGGATAATTGACGATGCTCAACAATAATTTTTGGTAATTCATAATCAAGCGCTAATTCTTGCATCACACTTTCATCGGTGGATGCAGCCCCTGTTGGCGTTTTTTTAAGCGTGGGTAAACGTAATTTTTCAAATAAAATGGTTTGCAATTGTTTGGGCGATGCCAAATTAAATGTTTCACCAGATAAAGAAAATGCGCGTTCTTCCAATGATTGAATTTCTTTTCCCAGCACCTTGCTTTGCGCCGCTAATTTTTGAGTATCGATCAACACACCATGATATTCCATATTCGCTAAAATCGGCATCAACGGCCATTCAATATCGCGCAACACTTTTTCGGTTGCGGGCTCCGCATGAATTTTTTTCATCAACACATGATGTAGTTGTAACGTTACATCCGCATCTTCTGCCGCGTATTGTGTTGCCACATCAATCGGCACGTGATCAAAAGTCACTTGTTTTGCGCCTTTTCCAGCGACTTCTTCAAAAGTCATCGTTTTTTTACTTAAATACTTTAATGCGAGTGTGTCTAAATCATGTCGCGTACCCGTGCTATTCAATACATACGATTCTAACAATGTATCCTGCATTTCTGTTGCGATCGTCACACCCTGTTTTTTTAATACTTTGTAATCATATTTTAAATTTTGCCCGATAATAATTTTATGCGTATCAGACAACAGTGGTTTCAATGCCGCTAATACTTTCTCTCGATTTAATTGCGCTTGTTTTTCTTGATGAATAAACGGAATATAAAATGCATCATGTTCAGTGACGCAAAACGACATGCCCACCAACTGAGCACACATCGTATCTAAATCGGTAGTTTCAGTATCTAACGCAAATTGTTTTGCTTTGCTCAGTTGTTCTAGCAAAACAGAAAACGAGTGCTCATCTTGAATGGAATGATAAAATGATTTTTTCGCAAGTTTTGTTTCTACTTTATCGTCAATGTCTCTCAACCACGACGTAAATTCTAATTCTGAAAATAACGCGCGCAATTTTTCCACATTTTTTTCTTGCAATTGCAATGCAGATAAATCGAGATCCATTGTCACGTCGCATTGTATCGTTACTAATTTTTTGGACAACGCTAAATCATCGAGGTGTGCGCGAAAACTTTCGCCTAGTTTTCCCGGAATATCGTTCGCATGTTTCACAATATTATCAAGTGATTTATATTTCGAAAGCCACACCACGGCTGTTTTGGAACCCACTTTCGGAACACCCGGAATATTATCTGACGCATCGCCCATCAACGCCAAATAACCAATCATTTGATCCGGTGTCACGCCAAATTTTTCTTGCACCGCAGCCGCATCATACATTTTATCGCTCATCGTGTTAATTAATGTGATGCGCGCATTCACAAGCTGCGCCATGTCTTTATCCATGGTTGAAATCAGCGTATCTATTCCTTTTTTTTCAGCAAATCGCGCGAGCGTGCCAATCACGTCATCCGCTTCAACCCCTTCTTGCACAATGAGCGGCAAACCAAATGCGCGAATTAATTCATGCAGCGGCGCAATTTGCACGCGCAATTCATCCGGCATCACCGTACGATTCGCTTTATATTCTTTAAATAATTCATGACGAAATGTTTTTCCTTTGGGATCAAACACAACGGCAATGTAATCAAACGGCGTTGTGCTCATCAATTTTTTAATCATATTCATGACGCCGTACACAGCACCTGTTGGCACGCCAGCAGATGTCGTTAACGGTGGCAACGCATGATACGCACGAAACAAATAAGAAGATCCATCAATTAAAATGAGCCGCTTATGTTCGGACTTGCTCATGAATACCCCTTTTCAATCAAAATATGTCATGCTATAAAGGCAAAAATAAATTTAAGGCCGCATATGCAACGATCTGTTGGCGTATTAGCGTTGCTCTTCACCGCTGTCAGCGCCATTCTAGGCTCTGGTTGGTTATTTTCCGCATATTACGCCAGTCAAATTGCCGGACCTGCCGCCTTATTGTCCTGGGTCATCGCCGCAGTTGCAATCATCTTTGTGGCTTTTGTGTTTGCCGAATTAACCGCCATGCTGCCAGTCATGGGCGCAAGTACTCGCATTCCACACGTCACCCACGGCACAGTTACTGGTTTTATGTACGCGTGGATAATTTGGCTGTGCTACGCATCCATTCCGCCAACCGAAGTGCAAGCCATCATACAATACGTCAGTTATTATCATCCAGCACTCACTCGCCCCGGCGGCGCGCTCACGCAAGACGGCTATATTCTCGCAACACTCTTGATGTTACTCATCGCCGCTATTAATGCATTTTCGCTGCGGTGGTTGTTGCGTTGCAACACAGCGCTTACGTTTATGAAAATCATTATTCCCTTAATCATCGTTGCCATCGTTATTGCTTATTATTTCGAGCCGCATCGTTTATTTCATCCAGATCATTCTGCTTTCATGCCAACTGGCATCAAGGGAATTTTGAGCGTAATCTCCACGGGCGGTATGATTTACGCATTCAATGGATTTACACAAGCATGTGAATGGGGCGGTGCTGTAAAAAAACCGGGGGTTAATTTACCCATTGCTATCGTGGGTTCCGTGGCACTCACGCTTGTGGTTTACGCGGGATTGCAAATCGCGTTTCTCATTTCACTCGAGCCGCACAATTTTGCGCATGGTTGGTCTACGCTCACTTTGGAGCGCGCCAACAGCCCCTTGGCTGCGATTCTCATGCAAGATCGTTTGTCTCAATTCATACCCGTTTTATTTGTCGCGGCGATGATTGGCCCGTTTGCTGCCGCACTGGTTTACACGAGTGGCGCTGCGCAATCATTACGAAGCAAAAGTATCAACGGTTATCTGCCACAATTTTTGCAAATTTTATCAGAAAAACACGTACCCATTTACGCCGTCGCCGTGAATTTTGCGTTCGGCATGCTGCTCTTCGCGCCACTGCCCGGCTGGAATAAAATGATGAATTTTCTAACGTCGCTCATGGCGTTCACGTACACCGTCGGCCCCATTTGTTTGATCGCCTTACGCGAGCAAGTGCCAAATCAATTTCGCCCTTTTCGTTTACCCTTCGGAAAAATATGGGCAACGATCGCATTTTATTTTTGCACCGCGTTCAGTTATTTCAATGGGTGGGATATCATCTCAAAGCTCAGCATTGGATTTTTAGTGGGATTATTAGTGCTGTTACTGTATCGTGCATTATCTAAAAATCAACACAAACAGCCAATGCGCTGGCGATCTTCGTTATGGATTTGGCCCTACGTGCTGGGATTAACACTCATTTCTTATCTCGGCAGTTTTGGCGGCGGAAAAAATATTTTACCGTTTGGATGGGATTTACTGGTGTTATTCATTTTTACCACGAGCATCGTTTGGTTGGCGCGCCGCTTTAAATTATCGTCGGAAGATACACAAAAATACATTGAAAAAATGGCGATTGAACATTAATTTATAACAGGGATGTAGCAAATGACAGAAAACGATGATCACCGCAGTATCACCATGTCACGCATTGTGACGCCGGAAAAAGCCAACTTTACCGGCGACATGCACGGCGGCTATTTGCTGCAATTTTTGGATGAAGTAGCCTACACCTGCGCGGTGCGATATTGCGGGCACTACGTCGTCACATTATCTGTCGATCATGTGTTATTTAAACAACCTATTCATGTGGGCGAGCTTGTCACTTGTTACGCCAATATCAATTATGTGGGGCGTACTTCCATGGAAATCGGCATGAAAGTCACCGCGGAAAATTTAGAGACACATAACATTCGCCACACGAATTCTTGTTATTTTACGATGGTTGCCATCGACGATCATAAAAAACCGACAGCAGTAAAACCCCTGGAAATTAAAACCAATCTTGATCGTCGTCGACATGAAGAAGCGGTGATGCGAAAAGAAATGGCGCGTACGTTTGCAGAAGAACATAAACGTCGCAAAACGCTGTTGAAATCGCAGTTTGAAAAATGATTTAATAAAACCGATCGCTTACGGTCGCGGCTCCGCTTGGACATAAACCCACGCATGCACACCCGATTCCAGCATTACTTGAACGCGCTGATAATCATCCACTTCATACTGATCCGCTTGCGCCAACTCTTTTGCAGTCACGTCAAAAACAACACCATCAACTTTATCGTTGTTATTATTCGTTTCAATTAATATGGGATGAACGGCATTACCGCTCGTTGCAATCACATCAGAATTATGAATTGTTAATTGCGACAATTGATATCCGTGCAACGTATCGGCAGACCCTTTTAATTTTCGCCCGAACGTGGATAGTTGGACTTCTTCATAACGTAACGTCCCGTAAGAAAATAATTTTTCTGTGCAATTTTCAATGGCCATCATCGCTCCATTATTATGAATAGAAGCAGGATTCTATCGTAATTTATCGTTCAAGGTAACGGGTATATTAAGACGCGTGCCAGCATAATTGCTTGAGTGCTGCGAAATAATAATATTTACAAAGCCCGATACGGATAATACTTCGGCGCCCACTTTTCATCTGCCAATAATTTTTTGAAATCTACGGAAGGATCAACGCGCGATAATCCCTGTTCACGCGCTTTATTCGCAACGGCCAGTGCAATGGAATTAGCGACATCAGCAGCCGTTGCCAAATCAGGCAAAAGTGGCGCCATCGGATCTTTTCTCGCGGGCGATGCTAAGCTCAACGCTTCACACGCTGCAAAAATCATTTCATCTGTCACCCATTTTGCTTTGGATACAATCACACCGCGACCCAGCCCTGGAAATACAAATGCATTATTACTTTGCGACACAGGATATATTTTTCCTTTAAAATTCACCGGCGGAAATGGCGATCCCAACGCCATCATTACATTGCCATCGGTCCAATGCATTAGATCTTCGGCAGTCGCTTCGCAATGCGATGTCGGATTCGATAACGGCAAAATAATCGGGCGATCACAATGCGCACTCATGCTTTTTACAATACTTTCTGTGAACGCACCTTGCATAGTTGAACACCCAATTAAAATCGTGGGATGCATGTTATCCACCACTTCAGATAAAGTAATTTTATTTTTATCAACCACTTTCCATGCAGCGATTTCTTTCGAATCACGCGCATACGGCGCTTGAAACGGCTGCAAATCATGTGAATTTTGCAATAACAATCCAAACCGATCCACCATCCAAAAATTTTTTCGTGCAGCAGCTTCGCTCAATCCTGCATTCACCATCGCCTGACAAATTTGATCGGCGATGCCACAACCCGCAGTACCTGCGCCCAAAAAAACCACGCGCTGATCTTTGATGTTTTGTTTTTTAGCGACCATGCCTGATAATATGCACGCCAACACAGTAGCACCCGTGCCTTGCATATCATCATTAAATGTTGCCATTTCTTTGCGATAACGTTCTAAATTTTTTCGCGCATTATCACGACCAAAATCTTCCCAATGCAAATACACTTGTGGAAATTTTTTCTGCACCGCTCTCACAAACTTATCGATAAATTGATCGTATTCTTTTCCGGTGATGCGTTGATGTCGCCAGCCCAAATATTGCGGATCATTGAGTAATTTTGCATTATTGGTTCCAACATCCAACACCATTGGCAACACGCGATTCGGATTTAACCCACTGCACGCGGTATACACCATTAATTTTCCGATAGAAATATGTATGCCGCCAATACCCCAATCGCCAATACCAAGCACACCTTCGCCATCGGTCACCAAAATAATATCAAGCTCAGGATTAATACGTTCATCCAAAATTGTTTCCACATGATCAATGTCAGGATAAGCCAAAAAAATTCCGCGCGGCCTGCGCAATTCCAAGCTAAATGTTTGCACCGCATCACCCACCGTCGGCGTATACACAATCGGCAACATTTCTCCCAAATGCGCCAACAATAATTGGTAAAATAAAATTTCATTTTCATCATGCAGTGAATTTAAATAAATATTTTTTTGCAAATCTGTTTTTTTCTCTTGATATTGCGCATAACAACGCACGACTTGCTCTTCCAATGTTTCAATGTGTTGCGGCAAACGACCATTCAAATGTAATGCTGAGCGCTCTTCTCTGCTAAAAGCAGAGCCTTTATTTAATTTTGGGTTTTGCAATAATGGATTACCGCGCAATGTCACCGACACATACGGTTTTCCTTGCTCGTCTAATTTAATTTGATAAGGATTCATATCTGCTCCAAATACCCTTGATATTCAACGCGCTGAGTGTTTTGAGCCAACGCACATCCCCAGCCATTTCGTTCAGTATAGGAGAAGATTTTGGTTTTTTTCAGGAGGTTGGAACGAAGTACGAACTCCTGGCAAGACGGAATGCTTAAATTCGCATCTTATGACTTAAACCACTTCTCCCGCCCACAATTTTTCTAGGAAATTTTTCCATGGCAAGATTGCGATAGATAAAGTGTCATCCACTTGCAGTTTTCTCGACATGCTATCTTGCGAGACAACATAGGGCTTAGTGTTTGGATGTTCTTTGCAAAAAGCAATCAAACCTTTTAAATCTTGTTGGTGCACTTGTTTGCTAATTTTCACTTCAATTGCCACTTCAGCCTGCGACAAAATAAAATCAACTTCCAATCCCGTTTTAGTTCTCCAGTAATAAATATCAAAACGTTTTTTATTGAGATCGCGATAAGCAATTAATTCCATTAAAATATAATGCTCGAAACTTCTGCCCGCAGCATCTCCTTTCAGATCAGAAAATTCTCGTCTTCCCAAATAATTAGCGATACCCGTATCAAATAAATAAAATTTAGGTGTCGCAACCAGCAAATCACGTTTTATTTTTTTGTGATACGGGTAAATAAAATATCCCAGCATCGTGTCTATTAGAATCTGGAAATACCCTTGCACTGTGCTGCGATCAATATGACAATCTCTAGCGATATTACTCATATTAATCATTTCACCATTTGATAAACCAACCATTTCTAAAAATGCTGAAAATCCTGATAAATTCCGCACTAAACCTTCATGCTGAATTTCATCAGTTAAATACACATTCACATACGCTTTCAAGTTTTCAACAATAAATTCAGCTGAAGACAAATAATGTTTGGGTAATAAACCGTGCTGCAGTGCTTTTAATAAATTAAAATTGGGAATTTCGGGAAACACCAGCGGATAAAAATGATAAAGCCATGCGCGCCCGCCTAATAAATTAGTGGATTGCGTTTTTAATTTTCGCGCGCTGGATCCGCATAAAATAAATTTTAATTTTTCACCTTCGATCATGCGATGTACTTCATTTAACAATTCAGGCACTTTTTGAATTTCATCAATGATAATGGGTAACCGTAACTTCGCTGCAGATTGACTCAGCACATCTTGTCGAAACAAATAAGGTTCGCGCAAGTAACGCAAAAATAATTCGGTATCAAGTAAATCGTAACGCAGCGAATCAGGATAGTGGGCGATAAGATAACTCGACTTACCTGTTTGCCTGGCGCCCCATAAAAAAAAAGATTGTGATTTGGGCGTTTTGATTTTGAGTATGCGCTGAAACATATGAAAACCATTTGCTGTTGTACACAGCAAATGGTATAACTATTTGTGGTATTAATCAACAAATGGTTATACCAGGACATGAACGTCTAAGAGCCTGTTTAAGATGTAAGTGCGGATTTTCACGGCTTCGCATCTTGCGGATGCGCTACAAAATCAATTTGCTGCTGCGTGATGCGGCGAAAGGTGAGCGGGTCAGGGATATACGGGAAACGATCTTTGGTGCCGCCGGTGCCAATGATGGTGATAGCGCCATAATTGAAGGCCCGTCCCATCATGGTCTGATCCACGTACACACCTTCAACTTGCTCCAACATAATTTCAAGCGACACGCGCTTAATCCAACCGATCTTAATCAGCACACGCCGGTTGGTGACACCATATTCCGATGTCTCAAAATAGATGTAGGCGCGCACACCCCACACCACGCCAACGACGGTTAATGCAAGGCTCACCACCCCCGTTAATGAATAACCAAAAAGAGGAACCGCCAATTCACTGGGCGCTATGAAATACACAAAAAATGCGGCGAAAAACATCCAGACGGTCGACGAAAAAACGATCCAATGCGGCTTAACACCGTAAATCAGTTGCTCGTGCTGAAGCAGATTGTTTTCAATGTAGCGTAACATCTGTACAGGATAACATAAATTAGCGCGAGTAAATAAATAAACCAGGAGCCGCACGCGTTAGCGAGCGGGATTTGTGAAGCAAATCATTTTTCGGTCACTTGAATTTCCGTGGTCCCACGAAACCCTCGCGGCAGCAAATTACCGCGACGCCCCCGCTCACCGTGAAAATTCGACAGATCCGAAGGCTTGAGGGTTAATTGTCTTGAACCGGCATTCAACGTGAGGCTGGAATTTTCAAATAAAACAGCAATAGCAACCACGCGTTCCTCGGTATTTTTAGGAATTTGAATAATTTTATTGCCTTTGCCGCGTGGCAACTCAGGCAATTCCGCCAACGGAAACAACAACAAGTGACCAACGGTGGTGAGCGCTGCAATAAACTGCGTTTCTCTATCGGCGATTGTAATAGGCATTAACGCGCGCGATTTTTCGGGGCATTTTAACATCGCCTTGCCATTTTTATTTTTGCAATGTAAATTTTCCAGCGTGGTGATAAAACCATAACCCGCGTCAGACGCTAACACACAACGATCGGTAGGTTGCCCCACAATCATGCCCGCCACTTCGCTACCCGGTGAAAAAACCAAACGCGATGACAACGGCTCTCCGTGACCACGCGCAGAAGGCAGCGTGTGTGCCGCCAATGAAAAACTTTTTCCAGCAGAATCCAAGAAAATAATCGTGTCATTACTTTTGGCAAACAATTGCTGATAAAATTGATCGCTGGTGCGATACGCCAATGTTTTTCCATCGACATCATGTCCTTTGGCAGAACGTATCCAACCTTGTTTAGACAAAATAACCGTCACACTTTCGGTCGGCACAATTTCTTCTATGCGCATCGCCTGCGCTTCAGCGCGCGCTACCAAAGGCGAGCGTCTTTTATCGCCATATAATTTTTGATCTTCTTTCAATTCGTTTTTAACCAACATTTTTAATCGAGCGCTCGATCCCAATATTTTTTCAATTTCCTCTTTTTCAGCGCTCAATGATTTTTTTTCATCACGAATTTTTATTTCTTCTAGTTTTGCTAATTGACGCAATTTAATTTCTAAGATCGCATCAGTTTGCTGTTCGCTTAATTTAAATTTTTTCATCAACGCTTTTTTCGCATCGTCTTCGTGACGAATAATGCGAATAACTTCGTCAATGTGCACAAATACCGTTAAAAAACCGTCTAAAATATGCAAACGCTCAACAATATTTTCCAATCGAAATTTTAATCGTTTGGTGACGACGGTTTTTCGAAACTCCAACCATTCTTCTAAAATGGTCAGTAATGATTTCACCTGCGGGCGACCGTTAGTGCCAATTAAATTTAAATTCACGCGAAAACTTTTTTCCAATTCTGTTGTCGCAAATAAATGTGACATGAGTTGATCGATGTCAACGCGATTGGAGCGTGGCGTGATAATTAAACGTGTGGGATTGTCATGATCCGATTCATCTCGCAAATCCGATACCGTCGGCAATTTTTTATCTTGCATTTGTTGCGCGATTTGCTCGAGAATTTTGCTTGCAGACACTTGATGCGGCAACGCGGTTATCACGATGTCATCGTCTTCACGCGTGTACGTCGCACGCGCGCGAATCATGCCATTACCTGTTGCATACATTGTTTTGATTTCAGAAATTGGCGTAATAAGTTCGGCACACGTTGGATAATCCGGTGCTTGAATAAATTTCATGATGTCGCTCAGCGTAGCTTTGGGATGATCCAATAAATGAATGCAAGCTTCCGTCACTTCGATTAAATTATGCGGCGGCACATCCGTTGCCATTCCGACCGCAATTCCCGACGCACCATTTAACAACACATTCGGTAAACGTGCTGGCAATAAAGCGGGCTCTTGCAACGTGCCGTCAAAATTAGGCGTCCAATCCGTGGTGCCTTGTTGCAATTCATTCAACAATGCATTGGCGTAACCCGTGAGACGGGACTCAGTGTAACGCATCGCAGCAAATGATTTGGGATCATCGGCAGACCCAAAATTGCCTTGACCATCCACCAACGGATAACGATATGAAAATGATTGCGCCATCAATACCATCGCTTCATAACAAGCGCTGTCGCCGTGTGGATGAAATTTACCAATCACATCCCCGATTGTACGCGCAGATTTTTTATATTTTGCCGTATTTTTCAGGCCTAATTCTGACATCGCATACACAATGCGACGCTGCACGGGTTTCAAACCATCAGCAATATGCGGCAATGCGCGATCCAAAATGACATACATCGCATAATCGAGATATGCTTTTTCACTGAAGGTAAAAATGGATTGCTGTTCGGTTTCGGACGTGGTCATGCGTGCACCGCTGTTTTGCGTTTGCCGCGTTTACGAATGGTTTGCGCGACAGCCTGCCAATGTTCAACATCCACACGTTGACGTGGCTTAAACAAGCGCTCGATGTCTTGATGCACATCCAGTGCCTGCGAAATTGCAATCAATCGTTCCAATGAAATTTGCCCTGAGCGTTCAAATCGCTTTAATGTATGCACATTAATCTTGGCTTCTTGGGCGAGCGTTTCGCGCGTCCATGTTTTTTGGAGGCGAATCGCAGTTAATCTTTTAGCTAATTCTTGGCAGACGTCCTTGGGGGTCATAGTCGAATCCTTATAAAGCAGCGTAAAAACAGAGAGTATGTTATCCTCCATAAGCGCCATTTTCAATATCACGAGGCAATATGCGAGAATTTTCTTTTATTGACACCTGGCTCACGCAAGTCAATCACGCTCTCACCACCCTTTTCACCACCGCTGAAAATCCACGCGCGAATCCTGCGGATCCAGTCCTTGAGCATACGCTAACACGCAGCGAAAAACGAAACAGTGTTGGCTGCATGCGTGTAAATCACACCGGCGAAGTGTGCGCGCAAGCGCTGTATCGCGGACAATTGATTGCCTGTCGCTCAAAAACCACTCGTGCGATGTTAGAAAAATCGTGTGAAGAAGAAACGGATCATTTGGCATGGACAAAAAATCGATTAGAAGAATTAGGAGGTCACGCCAGTTTTCTCAATTTATTTTTTTATGTCAATTCGTTTTTGATGGGTGTCATCGCAGGAAAAATGGGCGATGCGTGGAGTTTAGGATTTGTGGAAGAAACTGAAATTCAAGTCGCCAACCATTTGGAAACACATCTGCATCGCTTATCTGAACATGATCAAAAAAGCCGCGCCATTGTGGAAAAAATGCGTGATGAAGAAATGCATCATGAAAAAGCAGCAGTATCTGCCGGCGCACGTGAACTGCCCGCGCTCATTAAAAAATTAATGCGTTGTCATGCCGCAGTCATGACAACGGTGGCGTATTTTATATAAGGCTGTTTTAGCGAAACCTTAACAACGGGTTAATTTTCTTTCTGCACTAGTTTTTTATTGATGGCTTTATGGAAACTGAGTATCATCTCGCTTACAACTAGATTTAAATTTTAGAGCGACAGGAGGTGCGAGATAAAATAGAGGTGTTTATATGCGACCATCACAACCGTTTCATCAGCAATTTTCTGCGTCTCTTCCTCCTCAACTACTTAACGAGACTTCTCATCATCAAGGATATTCCGTTTTTGTAAATGGTGAAGAAGCGATACTCACTATTACGGGAATACATCCATCAAATGCTGCTCAATCTGGATATCTCCCCCCGATGTGCAACGTGTTGTGGAATCAAAGCGAGATCCTTTGCATGGCCGCTCTACATTTCACAAAGACCCCCCAGACATTCGTACCGATAGTTTATAGTAACTTTACAGGACTCTGTTACGATTATAACAATGGTCAACAACTAAATTCACAACCGATACCAAATCCTCCTCGAGCACAACAACCGCCAGTGAACCATCCTGTTGTTCTCCCTGTTACTAATTTTGTGAGCAATGGTAATGGTCTTCCTAATCTTAATGCCGCGCTGTTACCACCGATACCAGCACAACCACCAGTGCAACCTGCTACTCCCGTTGCTCATGGTTCTGGCGAGAGCAATCTTTCTTTGTTGTATTCTCCTTTTCTTGAGCTAATAGACGAAACTGCTGATCGCAACTCGGAAAGAGCGGAAAATGCAAAAAAAACGTTGGAAACCACTCTGCTGGATAATCAACATGGGCTGTTGCAGAAGGTTTGGAATCAGAAGCTGGATCGGAAGCTGATAGAGTTAAAAACTCTGGTAGATGCAACCGCTGCAGGCAACACAGAAAGCCAAAAATTGTTGAAAAAAAAGTTGGGTAGCTTGCTGTCCAAGATCTTCTTATTGTTGTCGCAGGGTTCGAATTATCCGGATGTATTACAGAATAACACAATGCGGCTGCATGCCATGCTGACTATGGTAGATGACATCGCTAAAAAAAACACAGAAGAAGCAGCGCAAAAATTAAAAACTGCGCTGAGTTTGTTGTTGCGTGAGTACCATGCTCCGAAAATAATTCAACAGCAAGATATGCTCGAAGAACTGATAGGTCACACTATTGAAAAAGGCACGGAAGCGGAACAACGACAACAGGCAGAGGCAGCAAGGAACCGGTTGAAAATAGCGTGTGAGGCGCTAGCAGAGAAGTATCAACAGCGGCTGACTCCGCCTGCTACTTTTCATCCATTTCCTGCCAAAGACAAATTACCGCCATTCGACGACATCCCGAAGGACGCACCTACACGAGATTTTAAATTCCTCTTTGTTGGAAAGATGCCGTTTACTATTGATCCTCGCACGGTAGCGTGGGTAGTTAAAAAATTTGGGGGGGCTACAGCCGTTTTTGATGTCACAATTATTGAACAACGAAATCCACTCACTGGAGTGATACAACCAAAAGGTTGTGCGTATGTTTTAGTAAGAGTTGGCGAGGCAGCGATGATACCATCATTGATGCATCATACGATGACACTATCCAGTGATGGAGTGAATAAGTTCAGCGGGCCATTCGGAGACTTTGTGTGTGAATTGGCAAGAACATTAGTCACAGATTACAATCTTTCCGTAAAGTTAGAAAAACAACGGGGGGAAGAAAGGCAGCGCCTAGTAAACAACCCAGAAGCCCCAGAAGCACAGACAACAATAACAACAACAACAGTAGTAACAACAGCAACAAAAGTTGGAATGTTTCCTCCGGCTCCGGGCAGCAACGAAGAAAAAACACTCAACCATAAAGCAGCGCCATTCATACCGCCGTCGGCCCGCCGCGGCAACACCTGACTTCAGCGTACGCACGACGTCATCCCGCGGCGAAGACCGCGGGACCCAGTAATAAAAATCCCAGCTTGAATCGCGCACTCACCGTGTAACAGATCAGGCCATACTTGAATCTAGGCAAAACCGCCAAGTTTGAGATGATTTTTGATGAAAAGTTGAGCGAGCAGCGCAGTTTACACGTTAGTAAATGAGCAGCGC
>MGXR01000008.1 GCA_001801425.1 Gammaproteobacteria bacterium RIFCSPHIGHO2_02_FULL_42_43 | reverse complement strand
TGGGCGTTCGAGATTTGAGAGGAGCTACTCCTAGTACGAGAGGACCGGAGTGGACGTACCTCTGGTGTTCCGGTTGTCACGCCAGTGGCATTTGCCGGGTAGCTATGTACGGACAGGATAACCGCTGAAAGCATCTAAGCGGGAAGCCTCCCTCAAGATGAGATCTCGCACTCGTGCTTGCACGAGTCTAAAGGTTCGTTGGAGACTACAACGTTGATAGGCAAGGTGTGGAAGCGCAGTAATGTGTGGAGCTAACTTGTACTAATTAACCGTGAGACTTTCCATACAACCTTAAATGGTTTCAAAATGAGAAGTGATTAATCCGCATCAAAATATGTAACAGATTAAGCAATACTTGAAATTGGAGTGGAGCTGAGTTGTTACCAAAATATTTAAAATTGATTGCGCGACTTTTCTTGGATACGTTTTTCAGTTGAAAAACGTTTTAAAAATGCATAAACTCGTTATCTTGCTAGATTCCATCGACAGTAATGCCGATAGAATCTATAGCGTCACACAATAAAGCTAAGTGGGCGGCGCTATGTATCAACCAAATGCTGATGTAAGCAGAGTCGTGATTTGTTAGTAAGCGAAAATGAGGAGCATGACTCTGATTACATCCACCAGTTTCCTGGTGGCTATAGCGAGCGGGAACCACCTGACCCCATATCGAACTCAGAAGTGAAAACGCTCAGCGCCGATGATAGTGTGAAGTTCATGCGAAAGTAGGACACTGCCAGGATTTTAATTCAGAAAACCCGCGATGTTAAAAAAAATATCGCGGGTTTTTTTCATCATAAATCAATTGAATCTTTTAATGCGACGGTGACAATACGGTTCGCGCTGCGTTTTACGATAATAGTTTTGATGATCTTCTTCTGCAGGCCAAAATGTGACGACGGGTTTTATTGCGGTGGTAACCGAAAATCCATGAGACACCAATTCTTTTTTTAATTTTTCAGCGATGCGTTTTTGTGTATCGTTAAAATAAAAAATGCGGGATAGATATTGCGAGCCACGATCAGGACCTTGTCCATCGTTTTGCGTGGGATCGTGAATTTCAAAAAAATATTTTATAATATTTTCATATGAAATTTTTTCGGTATCAAAAATGACACGCATGGCTTCAACGTGATTGGTTTTATGCGAGCAGACTTGCTGGTAAGTTGGATTTTGTGTAATGCCATCGGTGTAACCGACTTCTGTTAATAACACACCAGGCAGTTGCTGAAATAAATATTGTACGCCCCAAAAACAGCCGCCAGCGACAATAGCTTCTTCTGTTTTTAAAATCGCAGGATCTGTGATAAATTCAATTGCCAGTGAATTGACGCAATAGCGCCTATTTTTCGCTGTAAATTTTTCCCCAACAAAAATGTGACCTAAATGTGCATTGCATTCTGCGCAAATAATTTCAGTGCGACGGCCATCACTATCCGGAATTTTTTTGATACTATCAGAAATCTCATCATCAAAACTTGGCCAGCCACAGCTTGAATGAAATTGATTATCCGCGCGAAATAAAACAACGCCACACCCCCGGCACAAATAACTGCCGTCATATTTTTTTTCGCAATATTTTCCTGAAAACGGTTTTTCGGTATATTTATTTTTGATGATGTCCAATATACTGGGCGCGAGGGCGGCGTATTTATTCATAATGCTAACTTGCCTCAAACAAGGCAACAAGGCAATATTTTTTGGAGGAAAGCATGTCATTTGAAATAGCGCTACATAATTCAACAGTATTTACACCCGCTTCTATTCCCATCCCTTCCAAACAGAAAATCATCAACGTAATTTATCACAAAAAAAAATATATTAACGCATGTGTTACTGAGCGGCAAAAATCTGCGTTTATTCGCCAATGGTTTTGCTTGATAGATGTGTTAGCAGGTATTTTTCAGCGTGAAATTGGAAAAAATTTATATCTGGTTATTTACGACAGAGATGGCGAGGTTGAGGAGTACAACAGCCTCATTAATCGTTTGAAGTGCGGAATCACCGACAGCATCACTAACCCAGGTGACGGCTTGCTTCCCTTTCAGAAATCGACTACATTTGTTGAATTAAAAAAATATATTGAATGTATCTGTTATTTTTATTTGTCTCGCGCGGCCGATTGCGCAACAGAAGATAACACAACAGAAAAAAATATATTAAAAAGACTGTACGGGCAACTCACTTGGTGTGGCCCTGGTTTATTTACCTATTTTCAGCAGGCCTATTTTGATTTGTATTCCCCGCCACCTGGTTTATTTTCTTGGCTTGCTGAATCGCGCGAATTGATTGTCGCACAATTGGCATCGCAATTTAGCAGAGACGAAGCACTTCGTGAGCACATGCAAATGCATGCCTATTCTGCATTTGCTCAGTTTGCAAAAGAATCTGGCTGGCATCTCTTGCGAGAACATCAAGTTGAATTTCGCGATGGTTACGCGGGTCTTGCAGTGGTAGAGGGAAGAAGAGAAGTTGTATTTTCAAAGCTTCGGGAAGATTTTTTTCATCGCTATCGCAGTGAAGCCATTTCATATTTAAGTGAATGTTTATCTGCATTTTTGCGTGAGCAATTTAGGCGATGCGCAGTGCGCAACGTAATTTCTTCTAGCCGTAACGACTCATTTCAGCAGTTTTTTAAAGCGATTATTCCTGTCCTGGATTCATTTCAATTACCCGCCTATTTATTTTTAATAACCACCAATGAGATTAATCCAACGCGATATCGATTAAATCTAAGTGCGATGCAGCACATGGAAACTTACGTTGCAGTCGCATTACAAAAGTGCGGATTGCTTGATGTTGATATGATTACATTATTTTACAAAATTTCAACGTTTGATATTAGTAACAATATTTATTTATTAGAATCGGTCAATGTGATGTTGGATGCTATATTGCCTGAGCAATTGTATCGATCACTGCAGGACATTTTTAATGAAAATCCACCATTCAAATATTGCAGCTCAGCGAGACAACGTCTAACAGGTTCTTTTTTTTCTATGTGTTTGCCATTCAACCAGCTGGTTAGAAGCTTAGCATTTCAGAAACAATGGGATTGGGGTGATCGGTTGGCGGTCATATTTCGTTCCAGTGATTTTCATCGATATATGTCTCATGAACTGAACTTCCATCCCTCGGTTATTCAGATCTTGCATGCGCATTATCCTCTGCCATTGATGGGGTTGCGGGAGCATTGTGATGCAACGCAGTCCAGTGGACTATGCGTACTTCAGTGATGATCACAACAGATATTTTACGATGAAATTTGCGTTGTTTATCGCCACGAGAATAGACAAGTAAAAGTAGTTAAATCTATTTTAGTAACAGGTCACCCTGTAGAGAGAAACGCTCGATTTTTGGCGCTTTTTCACGAAAAATCTCTTCGAATTCCAAGATTCAAGTATGGGGTGATCTATTACCTATTTTAGATGTATTGAAATTAGAGTATCAAGCAAATTAATGTTTGGCGATAATCTTCATAAAAGAATAAATCGCGCTCAATGCATGTTGCGTATGATCGATACGTGATGCGGGATTGAATATTGAAGCTTTAAATCCACCCGATGGAAGTTGGCACTGTAAAATTGCACGAAGTGCTTTCTGGATTGATGAATTGTATTTCTCAACACGATGTGATTCCGCCTGTGTTTTAGCAATCTGATATCCATGAATTAAATTTTCAGCGCATGAGGCTGTTGGTATACTTAAGCCTTCCTGTGAAAATACGCCGATCATATCTAAATCAGCATATCCCTCAGGAATTTGATACATCAGCAGTTGATCACAGCTATTTAGAATATAATTTGCGTAGCGTTTATTTTTCGTGATCAGAAATAGCTCGAAACATACCTTAGAAAACCAGCAATTTAATAGCGCGCGCGTATCGTTGCGATATATTTTTTCATAATATGGAAAGACAGATTCGACGATGTTGAGATACTGTTGATCGTTCGTATGCTTGAATAATGCAATAAAAGCCAACAGCGCTTGCGCTGGATATAAAAACTCAGCATCGCCACTTACTAAAAAAGCCGTTTTCTTGTCATTTAATTGAGATTGCATCCAAAAAATTAATAAATTTTTTTCCTTACTTAAAAATTCTTCGTCATGGATAGTCAAAATGAATAATAATAAAAAACTATTGAGACCTAAATGCGTTTGGTAATCTATGCGTAAAAAACCGAGAGATTTCTCGTATGCAAAATAACGATCAACAATAAGCTGCACTGCTTTTTTTGCTCTGTTAATGTCATCTTTATTCGTGGAAGTGAGCGCAAGTTGCCAAAGGCTTGCGATAATACGCGTGATTGAAGCCAAAGAATTTTCTGTTTTTCCTTCATGCGTGTGTGGTAAAAACCAATAATGCACCTCACCTGACGGCAAGATCGCATTCGAAAGAAAACGGCATGCAATTTTAATTGCGTGATTCAAGCGAGATGCATTGACATCCGACGGCAAAATGAGCGCATTTCCCCGATAAAAATCACATAATTTATTGTCTACATCTTCTGAAAATTCCAGAGTGTCATAAGTAAAAATATCTGTTGTAGTATCTTGGTATGCTTGTTTGGGTAATCCCGCTTTGACGCATAATTTTTCAAGCGTTGTGTTGAGATCCCAGCCGAAATGAATCGGCACTGAATTTTTAAAAAGTGCATCATGATTATTTTTTTTAATTCGTAGTGCTTGAATTCCAAGTCGACATTCATTCACTTTCGTTAACTTTTTTTCATGAAACAGGAAACATAAAGCAATCGTCACAGGTTGATTGGGGGTGGGTGTTTCTTGTATTGCTTGAGTGAGTGCATCCAGTGTGTTTGCACCGTGACCTAATTGACAACTGAGCAAACGAGATTGACGATACAAGGATAAAAAGCATAAAGATTGTGTATTTTTTAAAACAGCGGGAATTGTCGCTGATATTTCACCCTTGTTCAGTAAGCGATGTCGGCAATAGGTCAAACAAAATTGACGCGCAGTCACATCCAGCGGAAAATCCCAATAATAGTGTGATAATGCCGACAACACACTTTTATCAACAGCGCTCAAGTTAGATGTCATGAGTTTTTCGCAAGCCATAAAATAGCGCGAGTGCAACGCAACCGATGGCAGTCATGCTTGTATAAAGCGTGATGTTTTGATTCCAGGATGGTGCTGTTGTGGTACTGATGGTGGTGTTAATTAAATAAAATGCAATGGAAGCCGCAACCGCGCGAATGGCGCGCAAAATCCCGAGTGCGAACACGCGATGATGGTGGTGATCACTCAGATGATTAATATACGCATGCATGGTGGGTTGTATTAAAAATTGCGCGCAAGAAAACAAAACAAGAGTGATGACGGGATAAATAATGGCAATTGATGTCGCGTGATTTATCCATAATGCAAACGCCAACACACCAAATGCAATCACAAATAAATACATACCAAGAGTGAGGCTGATGCGCGCTTGCGCGAGATGATGCCGCGTTATTTTTTCCCAGAAAAGTCCGAAAATAATATTCGTTGCCGGATCCAGCATAATAATTGCAATGGCGGGAATGCCGAACCACGTGCTGACGTGGCGATGTAAAAATATAAAAAATTGATTATAAATAACGGTGTTACCAATCCAGAGCGGCAAACTAAACAATAAAATTAAAATAATAAAAACAAAATATGATTTTTCTTGATGTTTTTTTGCTTGAATTAAAGCGAGCAAGGTCGCTACTGAAAAAGCGATCAATACCACCCATCGCGTGATTTCATTTAATTGCAAACACATGAAAATTATTGCGAATAAAAAAATAAGTTGAATAAAAAAATAACTTTGTTGCCTTAGGGTCACGGCATCTTGACGCAAAAATTGATACCCAATCAGTGATAATAATAGAGTGGCGAGAGTAATGCAGAAGCTCATGGTGAAGTAATGATTTGCTGTGCCAATCGACAACAAGATAACAATGCAGCCAAAAAATGCGCCGACATTCAAACAAATTTGCGCAATGTAATTGCCGCGCAGCCGATCTTTTTGTGTTGAGAATTGTTTGTTGAGCATGAGTGTGAAATTAAAAAAATAGAGGCTGCTGCCCAACACGTAAGCGCTTAATCCCGCGAGTATGCAATGCATTTTTTGTGATTCTAATAATAATGTTGCGATACAAATCAGCGCAATGCCCAGCACAAAAATTTGTTTTTGATGATGATATTTTTTTAGGATGAGAATGAGTGCGAGTGAACAGAGTGCTACCGCTGTCGTGCTCGCAGTGGTTAGTGCGTATGCTTTTTGCAGTGGAACACCGTGCTTTTCTAAAATATACGCGAGCGGAAATTTTAAGATCAAATAACCCGAGAAAAATAGCGTATTCAGTGTGTTGATGATCCAGAAATTACGAGAATCGCTGTTCATCGCTGTCATCTATGCAGTCGTCGGTTAACTTTGTTTGATCGAGTGGTAGCGGGGTAAATGCAATGGGGATAATTACGGGCATTTCGGTTGTGATCGGGTAATTGAGTTGTTTTGCCATGGCGAGCTCCTATTGGGCGGCACATTATGTGACGCGGGATTTGAGATGTCAATAATCACGTCTTTTTGACAGCGTATTAATCTCGCGTTTGATGCGCTTCTCATAAAGCACGGCGACGATGAGATCGTTGGGCTGAACGGCTAATGGTTTATATAAATCATCGTCGAGCGGGATTAATAGTTTTTTATTTTTTTCGATGGTTAAGTCGCGATAAATAAATAAATCTTTGTCGGGTAAATAAACAATCACAAAATCGCCGTCGTGCGCTTGCAGGCGTGTGTGAAAAATTAATGTAGACGTTGTGCCAAATCGAATTTTCATGGCGTTGTTGGTGGAAGTCATCGCGAACAAATGCGCGTGATCGGGATCGTCGGTTAATTCGTATTCCGGTGTTGTCGCCGTGAGTGTGAGTTGATTTTCTTTCAGCAGACTTTTTTCCAACATGCGCGTTGTAAAAACGGGAATTTTATGAAATTTGTTGAGCACAAGTGTCGAGTTGTTATGCTCAGTAATTTCCGTGGTTGATTTTCCAGAGACCAACCAATCCAAATCAACACCAAAAAATTTGGCAATCGGATAAACTGTTTTGGAATGATAAATTTTGTTGGCGCACAGTTGGCTCACGGTTTGTTTTGTCACTTTAATCTTATCAGCTAGCATTTGTTGCGTCATGTGATGATGTTGCAAAAGATGTGTGAGGCGTTCCCCGATGGTTTTCATGATGTTCCCGTGATAGTTTGCGCACTTGCTCCATGTTGCTTCGCAACATTGCGCGCGTGCTTCTGCGAGATTACGCAGGCAGTAAACAATACTTTACTCTCAATGTAAAGTAAAAATGTAATGACACGGGTTTACTTTGCTTTACTTTCACTTCTATACTCTCGCCGTTAGAAATTATAAGGAAATTTTTTATGGATCGTTGCGCGAGTTGTTTTACCGTATTGGTTGGATTTTTGCAGGCGGTGCCTGAGATAAAAATGGATGGGACGGGAAGTGTGGTGATGATGGCGGAAGTGGTGACACGTGATCAGAAAAATTATTCCGTGATAATTCGAGAAGATGCGGCGTTACTGATAAAAAATTTTGGTTTTGTGAATTTACAATTATGGGTTGAAGGACGCCCAGCATTATTGGATGGTGCGCTAGTGATTGTTGCAGAAACTGTGAAATGGATGACGGATATTGGTTCGAATAATCTCGGGAGCACAGGCATGCTGTGCATGCCTGTGATTATGTGTAAAAGCCCCGATTTGACCTGACAGTTACCCATTTTTCAGCTATGCGCTTTACTGTCAGATCAAGTCGGAACTTTTACAAATTATTTATTTTTCGGTTGTTCATAAAGATTATTTTTTTTCAGAACATCAACGAAAAAATGCTTTCCAAGCACATCGTAAACAGCGGGTATCTTGCCAATAACATTCAACGCATCATTAAAATTTTTCTTAATTGCTGTCGCTGTTGGTTTTGTTTTCCTATTATTCGAAACACTGATTGCATAAATTCGCGTACTTGCTGCATCACGCCACGCTAATCGATTGGCGTTTTCTTGTTCTGGAATAAAAATATATCGCGCCGAATATTGAATGTCATTTTTGTCTTTAAATTCATATCCAACTGCAAAATAAGGATAATCAGAACCACCTGGAAAATAACTTTTTTTATGGCAGTCTGAAAGTGGCAATAAATTTTTAATATATACATTGGACTTGCATTCATATCGAAGATTATCTGGTGTAATGCTTCGATAAGCAGTTCCAAATTCCGCATACACAGTAATATTATTATTAATTGGTACGCGAATTTTTTGTGCCATGTAATGAAATTTAGAAGCAATTGATGCAGTTGTGCATCCCGCCTTAGGTTTACCGTTAATCAGGCAATGATCATTTGGTGTTGCATCCCACGGTGTTTTTATTGTTGGTAGTTTAAAAGTGCCGTATTCATAATCTAAATTAGGTCCCGCTGGAAATGTCATCGTTGATCCATGGCAATCGCCGATGATTGTTCTGTAAGGATCTGAACCACCCGCACCCCAAATACCTTCAGCTTTGCAGGTAAAACTTGCAGTCACTGTTTTCGCCAAGGTTTCATTGTCCGTTGATGTTTTTTCAGGATGTCCTGTAATAGCCGTGTTTCCATCGGCCTTCGAATATAAATAAAATTGTTGCGTGTACATGGAATTATGATGGGCAGGACCACTGCCTGAGCCTACTTCTATAAACTGATGGTTACTACTTTTATTATCGACGGTATCACTTTCAGTGCCGACTGAAAAAAATGGCACTTCCCATGTGTAAGTTCCACTTTTTGGAATAACAAATGGATCAAGTCCAGACATAGTTTGTGTGCGAGCAGCCACCCCGATTTTAATAAAAAAATTATTAATGCCGATAGGCGTAATTAATTTAATAGTGTTGTAACGTATGGTTGTTTTGATTAATGGATTGTTATTTAAATCAGTCGAAACAGGTGATTCAAATTCACCGGTTTCATGTGCGAGAAATGGCGCAACAAAAATACCTTGATCAGTGAATTGCGTATTGCCGCCTGTTAAATTTTTTCCGTGCAGGATATATCCCGTTGCATCAATGGGCATGGAGATATCAAACGCTACATTCGCTTGATTATCGTCAGTATATTGTGGTGTTGGCGTTTCAGATGCAAGAGCGCTGATGAATGTGACGAACGGCAATAATACAAACACGGCCCTTTTGATCATCCCGAATCCAAATTTTTACAAATATTGATCAGTAACAAAAACGACTGCTGAGTATGATAACATTTTCGATATTTTAAAAATATGGTCAAAAAAGTTCTTCAATAGACCAACTGATTTTCTGTCACCTCATTGCCACAATTACGTCACAGTAGGTTGACGAAACGGTGAAAGAAATTGATAAAGGAGTTCTGTAATTCATTGATATTAAATTAATTTTATTGAAGCTGGCGAACGGATTTGAACCGCCAATCTGCTGATCAAAAAACCCCTTTGGGGTGCGCTTAGCAAGGTGTCCGGAAATTTGCGGCTGGATCAGTCACCATCCATCCCTAAAAAATGCATCGCCCGTTGATCCAAACCGTCAAGGTCTTCGTAACACGCCATCTATTTTTTCAAACAGGCTTTTTTCTACAATTTCCTTTCGAATTTTATTCTCAAGAAATTGTGCAAAAAATACGACTGTGCCGATATTATTTTTAGGCGGCGGTGCTTCAACGACAGTTAATCCTAACCATTTAACGGATGATGCCCACCTTGCCGCGGCAATAGGATCATAATTTTCAGCAGCTTTTTTACACATGGTTTTTTGAATGTAATCAATGCGTGCTAATGAGTAGGCTGTATACCGTGAGCGCATTAACGTTTCCGGTGTTGGTGCGTTTAGCTTTCCTAGCAAATGGGGTTCGCAGCAATGGGAAAATAATTTTTTTGAGTTGCAAGGACAATATATTTTTTGAGTTGACTCTGCCATTTTCTTAATCCGCTTGCTACAGATCGAGTTGTATTTTGATTGCTCGTTCAACATCGGTCAAATCCGATACATCAATTTTCCCCATGCGTTTTGAAAGCCGAGTTTTGCTGATCGTCATAATTTGATCTGCCATCGCTTTGCTTTGTTTGCCGTCCACTTTTACATAAGCTTCACACGGATAACATTTTTCAATCTGGCTGGTCAATGGTATTACCTGTACGCGGTTCATTACCTTATTTGATGCGTCATTACTCACGATCACTGCTGGGCGAATTTTCTTAATTTCGCCACCCGATGGCTTGGAGGATGAAAAATCAATCCACCATACATCACCACGTAACATCTGCATCTGTGTCTCCTGTTAATCCTTCTGACCATGCGTTCGCGTCAAGTTCTCTGGTTTCATTGGCAGCCATTTCTTGATAAGCGGCCAATAGGTCAGCATGAATGACGTAAGGGCGTGCAAGGGTTTCAAGAAATTGACTGATATGTCTTTTGCCAATAACGTCATACAATCCTTTATAAACTTCCGCATCAATCGAGACGGTTAATTTTTTATGCATATGTCACCTATTATTATACGTATACTATACGTACAATAATAGCGTATGATTTTAAAAATGTCTACACACTACGCAACATAAGTTGCACGATGCAATTGGCTGAATTATAACAAAAAATATATGAAATAATATTTTTTTAGTCAAAAATATCGACTCGTTAAAGAGTCTTGATATAATACAATGAATTACGCGCTGAATTTTTTAATTCAATTCATATAAGAGTCTCTTTTTTTCTTGTGCGAGTCGCATGCGAGTCATATAATTTTTTTGCCAGCATAAAAATTTTCACGGAGTGGCTTTGATATGCGACGAATTCAAACGTATTTGGATACAGAAACAACAGAAGCGCTGACAGCGTTCGCGGCCAAAAAACAGATTCCATTATCAACCGCTGTTGCAGACATTATTAAAAATCATTTTCGACGTGATATAAAATCATCAGCTCGCGCGGTACTGGATCAGGAAACCAAAACCTATCTTTTGAGAATTTTAAATACGCTCAACCAAGTGCTGATGTGCGTGTATGACAAAGACAAGGTAACCGTCAAGGCTGATTCTGTTGAGGCCTGCATTCAAAGCATCACACAACAAATTCAATTGGTGACCAAAGGCGTTGAATGTGAAAATCCTTGAAACTGATCGCCTTGTTCTACGCACTTTTGAGGAACGCGATATCGATGCAATGGCGCTCATCGATCAAGATCCTAAAGTCCGTGAATTTTTGCTAGGCACTGCTGATCGCGAGAAAACAGCGGCTGGTGTTCGTAAGATTATTCGGCATTACGATGATCACGGATTTTCACTGTATGCAGTGGAATTAAAATCAACGCATGAAATGATCGGCTGGTGCGGATTGATGATCCCATCATTTGAGGCGCATTTTACACCGGCGGTTGAAATTGGTTGGCGCCTTTCATCTAATCAATGGCATCATGGTTATGCAACAGAAGCAGCAACCGCAGTTTTAAAATATGCATTTGAAAATTTAAAACTAAAAGAAGTCGTGTCGTTTACAGCAGCGGGCAATATAAAATCACGTCGCGTGATGGAAAAAATCGGCCTAGAACATAATCCGGATGATGACTTTGATCATCCCAAAATAGAAAAATCACATCCGTTATGTCGACATGTGTTGTATCGTATTTCCAAGGATGAATATGATGAAACACGATAATTTATTCGTATCCACGCTTGTGCGCAAAAATATCCTTACATTATATGGTGATATAGGCCGGCAATGGCTTGAGAATTTCTCGCGGTTTCTTGCGCAATATGAAAAGCAGTGGAATTTTAAAGCCATTAAAAGTTTTGATGAAGCGCAATTTAATATTGTGTTAGATGCAGAAATGCTGGAAAAAGTAAAAAATCACTTGCGCATTGGCGCGATGATAAGGCTTTAATGAATTTTTTGGATTCTATTTAATATAGCCATATTAGTATCTTTAATTCAAATATTTATTTATAAAATCATTTGGTTTGATAATTTCGATACCAAAACATCCATCGACAGTTAGTAAATCTTTATCGCCACTGACGATCAGTTTACATTTTGCTGCAAGTGCGGTTGCAATAAATTTATCATCGTCTGCATCTCTTGAAACTGGCTCTTTCAAAATTACTGGAGATACAAATTCACCGTAAATGGTGACCAAATCAATAAACGGTGAAATATCAACACTTGGATATTTTTTTGAAAGAATATTTCCAACGCGAACGTACTCATTTAGTATCTCAGGCGAGACGATGAGTTTAATTTTTCCGTCACTCCAAGCATTTAAAATTCGTTCAGGGTGTCCTGCCCAGAATATGCCTGAGATAAAAACGTTAGTATCTAAAACTAATTTAATCACTTTTTGCGAGCAACCTTTATTGCTGATTTTATAGATTCATTCGTCAGACCAGCTGCCTTTGCTGATTTGTGTGCTTTGATAATCAGGTTTTTATATTCATTCATGCTGGGACGTGTGACTATTTTTAAAATAACCACGTCTTTTTCAGCAAGCACTAAAAATTGATCACCAGAATGCAGACCCATTTTATCTCTGATATCTTCTGGGATGACTACCTGCCCTTTTGATGACATTTTTGTTGTTGCTACTTGGCTCATATGCACTACCTCTCTATCTTACTGGTAAGATTATAGCATATCATACAAGAAAAGCCATTTGGAATGGTGCTTTAATCCAAAAAAGTGTCCAGGTAAAATGGTTGTGAAAAAACTTGACCCTCACGTCACGTAATACCTTACTGTGCTAACAATCAGTTAGAGGAATTTATATGGCATATACGGTGAATACATTGGCGAAGTTATCCGGAGTAAGTGTTCGAACACTTCATTATTACGATGACATTGGATTATTGAAACCTGCTTATTTGGGTGACAATAATTATCGGTACTATGAAGAAGAGCAACTCCTCATGCTACAGCAAGTTTTATTTTACCGTGAGCTTGGTTTTCCGCTGACTGATATTCAGAAAATAATGAGTAATGATGGCTTTGACAAAATAGAAGCGCTGTTGTCACACAAATTAGTTCTGAAACAGGGACTTGATCGTACTCAAGAATTGATCAAGACAATTGATAAAACCATTGCACATTTAAGAGGTAAAACAAAAATGCGTGACGAAGAAATATATTTTGGATTTAATTCAGAAAAACAAAAAAATTACGAGGAGGAATTGATTGCTAGCGGAAAAGTTATAAAGGCGCAGATCGATGAGAGCAGGGAAAGGGTTAAGCACTGGAAAAAATCTGATTGGGATAAATATAAAAACGATCATGAAAATATTAACAATGCTTTTGCAGGTGCTATTGAAAGAAATCTTGATCCAAAATCAGATGAGGTTCAAAGGCTTGTCAGAAAGCATTATGATATGATCAAAGCATTCTGGATACCGAATAAAGAGCAATACATAGGATTGGGGATTATGTATACCGAACATCCAGATTTTAGAAAATTTTATGAGCGTTTTCATCCAAAATTTCCAGAGTATCTATCAAAGGCTATGAAAATTTTTGCTGAACGTGAATTGAGTTAAAATTAAATCCCGCTGATAGGGCGGGATTTTTTGTTGTTCAATTGAATACACAGACTGATTATGAAAAATTGAGATAAAAAAATCATGAGAGTACTGACGAAAAATATTACCTCAATTTACGGCAATATAGGTGATGCATGGCTTGCTGCATTACCTGATTTTTTAAAAGAAATTGAAAATGTGCACAATATAAAAATTGAAAATCCATTTCAAAATTTAACTTATCATTACGCTGCCATAGCAATACAATCGGATGGCAGTGAATGTGTTTTTAAATGCGGTGTTCCGAACGAAGCGTTAGTCAATGAAATTCGTGCATTGCAATATTTTGACGGAAACGGTGCTGTAAAATTATTAGATGCGGATGAAAACAAGGGATGGTTATTGCTAGAAAGATGTTCACCCGGTGTTTCACTTTCACAATTAAAAGATGATCGCGCAACATTGATTGCTATTCAAACCATGCAATCATTATGGCGAGCATGTGATGACGATCACTGGAAATTTCGGCATATTAAAAATAGGTTGCAAGGTTTGCAACGTGCCAAACAATTAAATTCTTCGATCCCAAAAAAATTAATTCACGACGCTATTTTTATGAGCGATGAATTATTATCTTCGCTGGGTGAAGTGGTATTATTACATGGTGATTTGCATCATGATAATATTTTAAGCGCATCCCGGCAGCCATTTTTAGTGATCGACCCAAATGGAATTGTCGGTGAACGGGAATATGAAATCGGGGCTCTGATGCGTAATCCATATTCAACTATTGAAACAGATACAAATTTAAAAAAATGTTTTGATCGTAGATTATCAATTATTACTGAACTTACTAGATTTAATCGAGAGCGATTATTAATGTGGACTTTTGTGCAAGCAGTATTAGCAGCATGGTGGCATGTTGAAGACAATACAAACGGGATTGAAAATATGCAGCATGTTGCCAACGTTTCGTATGAAATGATAATTAAAAAAGAATAGCAGTTTAAATTATGTTATCTTAACCACAAAAAATCATTATAGAATGATTAGGCTATATTTCAACAGCACATAACTGAGAACGCAACATAAGACCCAAAAGGCGTAATAGGTGAGGCTGAATTTGAAATTCCCCTGCCGCGCGTTAATAGCGGCATTACTCAAAAAAAATTATTGCGCCATCTGGATTGTTTTATTGAATTATCTGGCTTTGATAAAAAGCGTATTGAGCAGTGGTTATTTGTAAAATCCGTATTGGGGGCGTGTTGGACGGTGGAGGATAGCGGCACAGCTAGCAGTTCCACGCAATCGTTTTTAAAGGTTGCTGAAATGGTAACTACATGTTAATTAAACTGACTACGAGGCATCGCGATGATATTTCTTGAAACGCAGAAAGACGCTGAAGATTTTGCGATCGGCTGCTGTTTTTTTGGCACCGGTGGTGGCGGTAATGCTGACTTTGGTTATCGCATGCTGACGGATGCATTAACGGCAGGTAAAAAAATTCAAATACTGGATATAAGCGCTATTCCCGATGAGTATTGGATTATCTGCCCCTACCTGATGGGAACAAGCGGGCCCGAGACGGATGAAACCAAACAAGAAAAAATGAGATGCGGATTGACGCAACAGACTGTTTCCAATATGCCGTTAGCCGCAACCAAACTCTTGTTATCACAATCCCCCCATGCTCAAGTATCAGCAATTATACCCTATGAAATCGGTGCGGCGGCAACAGCAAGTGCTGTGGCAACAGCTGCATGGTTGGATTTACCGGTGATCGATGCTGATTTTGTGGGTAGAGCAGTGCCTGAAGCATCACAAATGCTTCCGGCGATTGATGGCATTGATTTATGCCCTGCAGCGAGTATGGATGCTTATGGGAATGCGTCCATTATTCATCACGCAAATAATAGAATGATTTTTGAGAGAATGGGAAAGCATCTTGCGTCGGCGTCTTTTGGCCTGATTGGCCAGTCCGTTTTATTGCGTCATGCCGGTGAGTTGAAAAAGTATATGTTGTCAGGAACACTTTCAAAGGCATTGGCTGTTGGAAAAGCTTTCCGCGCTGCACAAGGTGACTACTCATCGCTTGAAAGAAATTTACAATCCATCGCCCATTCAAAAAAAATATTTGAAGGAGTGATTGCTGATTTTCAAGGCGATACACAGGAAGGATATTACGTCGGCAATATTATTATCTCTGATAAAAAAAATAATCGTTTAAAAATTTGGTTTAAGAATGAAAATCACATTGCTTGGCTGAATAATAAACCATTTTTAACGAGCCCCGATTTAATTTCAATTATTGATTCAGGCAATGTGCGTCCGGTTGTGAATAATCAACTGAAAACAGGCATGAATGTCACAGTTTATGGAACACCTGCTCATCCAAAATGGTATGAGGAAAAAAACAAGACAGCGAATTCTCCGAGATATTATAGTGTGGATATTGATAACGTGAGGGTTTTTGAAGAGTGAAAATGGTCGCACAAAATAATTGCTAAAAACGTCGGTGATTTATGTCAAAAAATAATGAAATTTTAGAAATTCTTAATAATTGATTTTAAATATTTTTTAGAAGCTGGCGAACGGATTTGAACCGCCGACCCGCTGATTACAAAACAGGTTAGTCAAGTAGTAACTCTTTATTAATCAAAGCCTTGCGATGCACAATTAGGCGAAAAACAGTCTGAAACAGCCTAAAACACACTACAATCTATTTGAATACGTTACAAATTCTCTACACGACGCAATCAACTCGATTTCGAAATTATTTGCAAATTATTACAAAATACGTAATTATTTGTATATGAAAACAGAAATAAAGTATTTGTCTGATTATATTGATTCGCTGCAATCCCGCGGACAATATTTCTTTTTGAGAAAATCAGTGTCGGCCGTTTTTAAAAACAAAAAAAAAGCAGCTATTGATGTCGCCTTTTACCGTCTTTCAAAAATAGGCAGGATTGCACGTGTGCGGCATGATTTTTATGTCATCATTCCGCTAGAATATCAATCCATAGGGTGTTTGCCGGCATCGTGGTTCATTGATTCTTTAATGCAGTATTTGAATGCACCCTATTATGTAGCGTTATTAAGCGCAGCCGGCATTTATGGCGCATCACATCAGCAGGTGATGACGTTCCAAGTAATGACCAATAAAATGATGCGCCCCATCCAAATTAAAAACGTTAGAATTGATTTTTATTATCAGAAGCACATATATACTTCATTTTTAAATCCCGTAAAAACTGAGACAGGAAAAATGCAGGTTTCCGATCCTGAAATGACCGCGTGCGATCTTATTAAGTATTTTCACGCATCAGGTCAGATACATAATGTTGCAACGGTGCTCAGTGAATTAAAAGAAAATTTATCGATAGAAAAATTAACCCGGTATTTTCAAATTAATCGAGTGGGTATAGTGTATGCGCAACGCCTCGGATATTTGTTAGATTATTTGGAATTAGAACTTGATACCACGCCATTGCATCAATGGCTGCAAACGCAGAAATATGAATATCGATCGCTTGTTATGGGTAGCACTACCGATGTTTTTGAAAAAAACAAACGTTGGCATATTTTAGTAAACGAAAAGGTAGAAACTGATTTATGATTCCGCATGCAAATTTATTGGAATGGAAAGACAATGCGCCTTGGTCAAGTTTGCAGTTGATTGAGCACGATTTAGTTTTGTCGCGCGCAATATGCGAATTATACCAACATCCGGTTATCGGTGAAAATCTAGTATTTCGTGGTGGCACCGCATTGCATAAATTATTTTTTGCGCAAGGGGGTCGCTTCAGTGAAGATTTAGATTTTGTGCAAATTCACGCAAAACCCATTGGCGACACAGTAAGTATTATTCACGAGTGCCTTGACCCATGGCTTGGCAAACCTGCGTGGAAACAAAATCAGGGTCGTTTCACACTGTATTATCGTTTTGAAACGGAATCAAAACCAGTTGTTGCACGCAAAGTAAAAATTGAAATTAATACTAGGGAACATTTTAATGTGCTTCCCCTGATTCGAAAAAAATATAGCGTCGAAAATACTTGGTTTTCCGGTATGGCGAATGTGTTGACTTATTCGCTGGAAGAATTAGTGGGCACCAAACTAAGAGCGTTATATCAACGTAAAAAGGGTAGAGATTTATATGATTATTGGTATGTAAAAAAATATCATACGTTGAATAGTGCGGAGGTGATTAAAATTTTTCAGCAATACATGGCGCATGGTAATCAATCAGCGTCGCGCGCTGAGTACGAAAAAAATATTTTTTTTAAGCAAATGGATACTGTTTTCACTAATGATATTATGCCGCTTTTGGCGGCGCCGTTTTTATCTGAATATGATATGCATGCAGCTTTTCAAATGGTGGTGAATGATTTTGCGAGTCAGTTGCCAGGAGATGCATGGAAGGGAAATGAATCACCCTAGGGCCTGTCGTCAATTACTTATTCTGCTGCAAAAAACGTAGCATTGGCTAAAATTTCCGTATTTTTTCGGCTAATACCACAGAGTATTGGACTCAAAAATACAAAAATTTTATCTCAATCAGCATCATTTTCACTATATTCCGCATTAAATAATTTTTTTGCGAAAACTATTTTGGAGAATGTTGATGGACACTTCAATCAATTATTTTTGACTGATTAAACTATTGCCATCTAGAATTTACAGCAGTATATGGACATAACCTCAAACAGCTCGATCAGCAATTGTTGACGCTAAAAAATAATAACGCAGAAATGATTCCACAAGAAGGATGGGTGCGATCTATTCGAAAGGCATTGGGTATGACTGTCAAACAGCTAGCCATTCGTCTCAATGTAAACCCATCACGTGTGGTTAAAATTGAAACATCTGAATTGGAAGGCGCAATAACACTGCATACTATGCGGGAGACCGCCGCACAACTCGGTTGTCATTTTGCCTATCAATTTATTCCAAAAAATAGTTTACAGATATCAATCGAAAATCGCGCTCGCGAATTCGCAGAAATTGCGGTTTTGCGAATTGCGCACACAATGGATTTGGAAAGTCAGTCTGTCGAAAAAAAATGGCTTGAAGAACAGATCACAGAGATGACGCAAGAACTGTTACAGAAATCATGGCGGCATTTATGGGAAGAATGACATTTGATTGCTTGCCTGGCGCAACGCCATTAAATTCCGATGAAAGCGCAGGTCTCATTCCAAAGCATATTATGACGCAATCGCAATTGAACGAGTGGGAACAAAGCAATATCTTGGAAGCCGAAAAATGGATGATTGGAAAAAAATTTTCATTGCCACAAATTGCAGCGCGAGAATTTATTTGCAAATTTCATCGACGTATGTTTGGCAGCACATGGAAATGGGCAGGTGAATTTAGAAAATCAAATAAAAAGATTGGTGTTGATTGGCTATCCGTTTCCGCCTCTTTAAAAAATTTGTGCGATGATCTTATTTTTCAAATTACCAAAAACATTTTCGAAATCAATGAAGCCGCCATGCGTTTTCATCATCGTTTGGTTTTGATTCATCCTTTTTCAAATGGAAATGGACGACATGCGCGATTAATGACAGATGTGATTTTGATATCTCAGGGAAATAGGCGATTTAATTGGGGTGACAGCAAAGCAATGACAACGCCCACCGTTATCAGAAAAAATTATATCGACGCATTGCGCGCGGCAGATCGCGGAGATTATCAGCCACTAAAAATATTTTTGGGTTTCCTGTAAACAATGAATTAAGTCTAACTTATTTCAACAAGCAAACGTGAATTCATTTCACGTTTGCGTTTCAATCAGGATATACCGCGAGTGATGAAACGCGGTAATGTCGCATCTTCATTGGCGAGAGGTATAACACTCCGCGCGTGCTTCCGTGGGATTGTATAGGAAGTAAATAATACTTTACCTGCAATGTAAAGTAAAAATGTGATGACACGGATTTACTTTGCTTTACTTTCACTTCTATACTCTCGCCGTTAGAAATCACAAGGAAATTTTTTATGGATCGTTGTACGAGTTGTTTTACTGTATTGGTTGGATTTTTACAGGCAGTGCCTGAGATACAAATGGATGCGACAGGAAATGTTTTGATGATAGTAGACGTGGTGACGCGTGATCAGAAAAATTATTCCGTGATAATTCGAGAAGATGCGGCGTTACTGATAAAAAATTTTGGTTTTGTGAATTTACAATTATGGGTTGAAGGGCGCCCAACATTATTGGATGGTGCGCTAGTGATTGTTGCAGAAACTGTGAAATGGATGACGGATATTGGTTCGAATAATCTCGGGAGCACAGGCATGCCGTGCATGCCTGTGATTATGCAAGAGGTCTGAGAGGTATAGAAGACCCAGTTTTGGTTTTATGATCTTTTGCATCACACTTGTCATTGTCTTCTTGGTACAATAATCGATAAAATAGGTGTATTCAAAATGACACAAAAAATTTCAGAAGCACAAAGTTTGCTTAAAGTAGCACCCTTATTTTTAGTGATTGCGATCGATAGCATGGGTTTGGGTATTTTGTTCCCTATTTTAAGTGCAATGCTCATTAGCCACAGCTCACATTTTTTACCTGGCAACACATCCAATTTTCTACGTGAATTAATTTACGGTGTGACGATCGGTATTTATATGCTTGCCTGGTTTTTTGGATCAGCCATGCTGGGTGATTTATCAGATGCAATGGGTAGAAAAAAATCGTTGATGATTTGCTTAATCGGCGCAACTTCAGGTTATATTATTTCTGCGGCCGCTATCGGCTTTCACAATATTGTATTTTTAATCTTGGGGCGCGTTTTAGCAGGATTTACGGCAGGCAGTCAACCAATTGCGCAGGCAGCGATTGTCGATGTGAGTTCTGAAAAAAATCGTGCACGCAACATCGGCTATGTTTTATTAGCAGTTTCCATTGGATTTGTATTGGGTCCCATTATGGGTGGTGTTTTATCCAATGACAGTTTAGTTTCTTGGTTTAACTTTGCAACACCGCTGTATTTTGCAGGTTTTTTATCACTGCTCAATTGTATTGTTCTGTATTTTTCATTTCATGAGACATTTACAAGTACAAAAAAAATAAAAATTCGATTGTATTATGCGATACAAATTTTTATTGAAGCGTTTAAATCAAAATCAATTCGCATGTTGTCGTTGGTATTGTTAATTGAAACGGCAGGGTGGTCAGAATATTTTACGTTTGTATCACAATTTCTATTGCGGCGCTTTCATTATACTGCATCAGAAGTTTCATTTTTTATTGCTGTGTTAGCAGTGGGATTTAGCATTGGCTTTGGATTCTTGGTCAATCCCGTTGCAAAGCGATTTAATTTAAAAAATGCAGTTATTACAAACCTATTGATTGCTGCATTGTTATGTTTGATTACTGCAATGACGCATGTTGTAGCTGTGATTTGGGCTGGTACTGTTTTAATTGGTATGAGTGTGGCATTACTTTACTCGCTGTTAATCACGATTTTTTCAAATCAAGTAAGTGCGGAGCAGCAAGGGTGGGTGATGGGCATTACTAATTCTGTCAGTGCTTTGTCATTCGGAATTACTGCGCTTATGAGCGGTTTTGCAGCGGATTTAAGTCCGGCGGTGCCTATTTATTTAGGATGTGTTGGTTTAGCGTTAGCGGCACTTGTTTTGAAATTAATACGACTTGCGAAAAATTGAATTTAATTATTGCTTGTACTCCATAAAAAAGTGATCAAGTCCAAATTTTTCTGTAAATTCCCATTCCCCAAAATCCATATTCAACATGGGGATGTTGATTGAATATTGTCGCAATAGGTTTATTTTTAACGGTTTTTAAGAAGCTGGCGAACGGATTTGAACCGCCGACCCGCTGATTACAAATCAAATCGATTGACTGTAACGTATTATAAATCAAACACTTGCGATGCACATCACTGCGAAAAACTGCCCAGAACAGTCTACAACACACGCAGCACGGCGTGAGTTGGTGACGTTTTGGCTACACGGTTCTATGCCCTAAAATATCGCCATGTTCATTGTTCGCGAACACTGAGATGGGATTTGAGGTTAAATTGTTCAATATTCAAGATTCTTGAATATTGAACAATCAGCAGATATACTTATTCTTGTGAAGGATGAATAAAGAGTGGGGCTTATGCTGAAACCACAAGATATTGTTGTGTTGCTTAAAATACTAGCACATACGGATAATGCGAATTGGCCGCAGCATCAATTGGCAACACATTTGTGTTTAAGTGTTTCAGCAGTTAATGCAAGTCTTATCCGGTTAAGTAAGTCGGGATTATTGAATTTAGGTTTTAATGGTAAGCGTTATCAGCCCGTTGTAGCGGGCTGTCTTGAGGTATTACTGTATGGCGTGAAATATTTTTTTCCAGTACAAATGGGAGATTATATAGCTGGGATTGCAACAAGTTATGCAGCACCTATTTTTAAGGGTCAAATTACATTAGGTCAAGATCCAATTCCAGTTTGGCCCTCAGCCAATGGAACAGAGCGTGGTCTTGCATTGGAACCACTCTATCATTGTGTGCCAAATTCATTAGTACGTTACCCGGATCAAGCGTTTTATGACTTATTATCTCTGGTTGATGCACTGCGACAAGGGCGTGCGCGTGAGCGCAATATTGCTGCGACATTATTAAAAGAGAGAATTTTACATGCTCAATAAAAATAGACGTGCGCATTCTAATTTGGCAATGCTTGAATTCATGGTGAGAAAATTAGGAATATTAAAAGATGATTTCGTATTTTTAGGGGGTTGTGCTACTGCATTATTCATTGATGATCCCGCTGTGCCGGACGTGAGAACAACGTTAGATGTTGATTGTATCGTAGATGTAATTTCATTAAAGCATTATCATCAGTTGGAAAAAAAATTAACCGCACAAGGTTTTAAAAAATCAATTACAGATGATGTTATTTGTCGTTGGCACTATGATGATGCAATTTTAGATGTTATGCCAACAGATGAGAAAATCTTAGGATTTGGAAATCGTTGGTACAAAACGGCGATAAAACAAACCTTGCGCCATCAAATAGCTACCGATATTTTCATGCAGTCAGTGAGCGCTCCTTATTTTTTAGCAACAAAATTCGAGGCTTTTGATTCAAGAGGTAATAATGATTATCTGATGAGTCATGATTTTGAGGACATTGTGAGTATTATAGATGGACGAACCACTTTAATTAACGAGGTAATGTCATGTCATTCTGAGCTTAAAACATTCCTACAAAAAACTTTTATGCGCTTGTTGAAAGATGAAAATTTTTTATCAGCGTTACCTGGGCATTTACTTTATGGCTCATCAACAGCAGTCCGCACAGAAATGGTTTTAAATCGTATTAAGCAACTAGCTGGTCTTTCAGGGAATTAAGAAAAATGAAACTTGCCTGGCTTACTGACATCCATATTAATTTTTTAGAAAAAAATGAACGCCTCCAGTTTTATAAGAAAATTATTCGCAAAAAATGTGATGGAATATTAATTAGTGGCGATATCGCTGAAGGAAACAGTATTGTTGATTTATTAACGGAAATGGCAGATACAATTCAAAAGCCACTTTATTTTGTATTGGGAAATCATGATTATTATTTTTCGAGCGTTACCGGGGTAATTAAAGATGTCACTAAACTTACCAAAGCGCATTCCGGATTGTTTTGGCTTAACATAGCAGGTATTCAAGTATTAAGTGAAAATACCATTTTACTCGGACAAGATGGCTGGGCTGATGGTCGATTGGGTGACTATCAAAATAGTCGCGTGGTATTAAATGATAGTCGATTAATTGCTGAGTTGTTTCAGAAAAAAGTATTTGGAAAAAAACAATTATTGCAAAAGATGCAATCATTAGCTGATATTGATGCAAAAAAATTGAAATCAAATTTATTCAAAGCAATTTCACATAATGCTAAAAAAATCATTGTTCTGACGCATGTGCCGCCATTTAAAGAGACTTGTCTTTATCAGGGAAAAATCAGTGGTGATGATTGGTTGCCATTTTTTGGATCTAAAGCAATGGGTGATGTTTTATTGGAAATTGCGCAGCAAAATCCTGATGTTGAATTTTTGGTCTTGTGTGGGCATACGCATGGTAAAGCGTGTTATTCACCATTAAATAATTTAATGGTAAAGGCAGGTGGTGCGGAATATTACAAGCCAGCGATACAGGAAGTGATTGAGATTTAATGTTACCTTTATTCGCGCTCTAAATACGCATTTGAGATAATTTGATGACAAGCAACGTCCTGTCCCCCACTGATAAAATCGCCTTATTCCGCTCCTTTTTCAAAGGTCGTGATGATGTCTACCCGCGCCGTTTTGAAAACTATCGAACAAAAAAATCTGGCTACGCGCCTGCTTGCGGAAATGAATGGGTCCCTGGTGTTTGCGCTAAACCCAAAATAAAATGTTTTGATTGTCCTAACCGTCGATTTTTAGCAATCACTGATGAAGTTATTCGTTGGCATCTTTCAGGTGTTGATGATCATGGGCGTAATTTTGTAATGGGCATTTATCCGATGCTTTTGGATGAAACATGTTTTTTTCTGGTTGCGGATTTTGATAAATCCACTTGGCAAATTGATGCAATTGCCTTTTTAAAAACTTGCCATCAGATGAATTTATCTGCAGCATTGGAACGCTCACGTTCTGGAAAAGGTGCGCATGTGTGGTTATTTTTTTCAGAAGCAGTACCTGCTGGTTTAGCCAGGCGATTGGGCGCACATATTCTGACGGAAACAATGGAACAAAATCCTGATGTGGGTTTGGATTCTTATGATCGATTTTTTCCAAACCAAGATACATTGCCCAAAGGTGGTTTTGGTAATTTAATTGCACTGCCTTTGCAAAAAAATGCACGGAATTTGGATAACAGCGTTTTTATTGATGAAAATTTAAATCCGTTTGAAGATCAATGGGCTTTTTTGGCAGAGTTAAGCAAAATTAATCGAATTGAAATAGAAGAAATTGTTGAACGCGCAGAAGCAAAAGGGCGAATTGTCGGTGTGCGTCTTGATATATCAGAAGAAGATAATCTTACACCCTGGAATAAATCACCATCAAAACGAGAAACTATTTCTAACATTGAAAATTGCCCGAAAAAAATAGAATTAATTTCTGGTAATGAAATTTATATTGAAAAAAGTATTTTACCTGCGCCATTAAAAAATAAATTAATTAGATTGGCAGCTTTCCAAAATCCTGAGTTTTATAAAGCGCAAGCAATGAGATTGCCTGTCTATGATAAGCCACGCATTATTGGCTGTGCGCATGATTATACAGATCATATTGGATTGCCACGTGGCTGCATGGATGAGATTAAAAAATTATTTTCAGATTTAAAAGTGAAAGTAAAAATTCGTGATGAATTATTCAATGGTGAACCGCTGATAACAAATTTTTGTGGTCAATTGCGCGCTGAACAAGAAAAAGCAGCACAAGCCATGTTGCAATTTGATATCGGTGTTTTATCTGCAACAACAGCATTTGGAAAAACAGTGGTTGCCGCATGGTTGATTTCAAAACGACAAGTCAATACCTTAATTATTGTCCATCGCAAACAATTACAGGATCAATGGATTGAACGGTTATCCACTTTTCTAGACATACCAAAAAAATCAATCGGAAAAATTGGTGGTGGAAAACGAAAACCAACTGGATTAATTGATGTCGCGATTATGCAAAGTCTAATTCGCAAAGACGTTGTTGATGATTGTATTGTGCAATATGGCCACGTGATTGTGGATGAATGCCATCATTTGCCAGCGAACAGTTTTGAGAATGTGATTCGTCAGACTAAGGCAAGATTTATTACTGGATTATCGGCAACTGTTGCACGAAAAGACGGTCGTCATCCTATTATCACGATGCGTTGTGGTCCAATACGTTATCGTACAAACGCAAAAGAACAAGCAAGAATTCATCCATTTGAACATCTTGTTTTAGTGCGTTCTACTTCATTTTGTCCTATAAAAACTGCCAACACTGATTTACGAATCCAATTTCAGGATCTTTACAGTGAATTAATAATGGACATAAATCGCAATCAAGTAATTTGTGATGACATTATTTTAGCAGTTCACAATGGTCGCTCACCCATCGTATTAACAGAACGCAATGAACATTTAGATTGTTTATACGAAAAACTTAAAGAAAAAATTCAACATGTGATTTTATTACGTGGCGGCATGAAACAAAAAGCAATCCAGGAAGCCATTGAATATTTAAAAACTGTTCCAGAACATGAAGGACGCGTGTTGATTGCTACGGGAAAATTTATTGGTGAAGGCTTTGATGACGCACGTTTGGATACATTATTTCTAACATTGCCCATCTCATGGAAAGGAACGATCGCGCAATATGTTGGCAGACTGCATCGACTCCATGATTCAAAAAAGGAAGTTCAAGTTTACGATTATGCGGATTTAATGGTGCCAATGTTGGAGCGGATGTTTAATCGTCGCTGCAAGGCTTACGAAGCAGTAGGATATAAAATTTTATTGCCAGCAAGCGCATCAGCCGGCTGGCCTGCTAATGTGCCATTGCCCGTTGATCCAATATGGAAAGCAGATTATGCAGGCAGCGTTAAACGATTAATTCGTGATGGAGTAGATGAACAATTAGCACATTTATTCACAAGAGTTTCAATTGATAATAAAACAGGCATTGCTCGTGCGCGTAGTGCTTCGGAAGCTTTTTTATATCGTCGGTTAGAAGGTTTGCCCGAAACGCGAGGATGTTTTCAATTGAATGTTGAATTACCCATCCCATTTGGTGGTTCAGGTCACATGGAAATTGATTTGTTATGTATGGATGCTCACGTTGCAATTGAAATTGACGGAGAACAGCATTTTTCTGATATGAATGCCTATCGATCTGATCGGCGTAAAGATGTGCTTTTACAAGAAAATGGTTACATGGTTTTGAGGTTTTTGGCAGAGGACATTGGCAAGCATTTAAATGACATTTTAGATTGTATTCTGCGAGCATTAGCGCGCAATCATATCAAAAATAATTTGCAGTTTGAGGCGACCAGCTGATTTTTGTGGTGACAAATTGACTACACTGAAAAATTGTTCAAAAAATGAAATACAATAAATTCATTACAAAACAAGGAATTAAGAAGCTGGCGAACGGATTTGAACCGCCGACCCGCTGATTACAAATCAGCTGCTCTACCAACTGAGCTACGCCAGCAAACTTGAATAAAAAGTATCTCGCACATCCTTTGGTCTAACGCACTTGCTCCATGTTGCTTTGCAACATTTCGCGCGTGCTTCTGTGGGCGACGCTTAACTGAGCTACGCCAGCAAACTTGAATAAAAAGTATCTCGCACATCCCTGTGCTGCATTTGTCTTTGTCGCTGCTGCACCCAGCCCAACATCAAATAAAAATGATTTGCTTCGCAAATCTCGCTCGCTAACGCGCGCGGCTCCTTGCTATATACGCGCGTGCGGTGGGCAATGCTCGATTAAGCTACGTCAGCACACTCACAGAGTCGCCATTGTAGGGAATTCGTGGTGCCAATGCAATGCACTGAGATATGATACGCCAACCAATCAATGAAGTGACGGCGACGATGTTTATCCAACCTTCGCAAAAAAAGATGCCGTTACCTGACTCGGGTGTGGTAGATATATGGTTTATTTCATTGCAAAGCAATATTGATGAATTGGCGGCGAGTCAGTTGATTTTGTCGTCCGATGAATGGGGGCGTGCGATGCGTTTTGTCGATGCGCGCGATCGCGAACGATTTGCCAAAGCACGATGGTCTTTGCGAAATATTTTAGCGCGATACCTCACGATTTCTCCTGAAAATATAGTATTTTCTTATGGCACTCACGGAAAACCATCGTTGAAAAATTCAGCAGTACAATTTAATTTATCGCACGCAGGCGATTATGGATTGTTGGCAATTGCGCGCGATGCCGTGGGTGTGGATATTGAAATCGTGCGCACAAATCGGGATTTTTTGGCACTCGCAGAGCGTTTTTTTGCGCCCCAAGAATACGCGGCATTGTTGGCGTTGCCGGCAAAAAAAAGAATGTCGGCATTTTACCGCTGTTGGACACGCAAAGAAGCATTTATTAAAGCAACAGGTGATGGACTGTCGCTATCTCTCGCAAAATTTGAGGTGATCATCGACGACGTGAATGGTACAGATTCTGTGCTTAAAAATAGTTATCATGAATTAAATCAATCAGTTGATTGGACAATTTGCGTTGTACCTGATTTGCCGGCAGGCATCACTGGCGCAGTTGCCTTGCAAAGAAAGATTCAAAAAATGCACCTTTGGCGAGCCGAATAACTCCTTTATAATCATGGAAAAACACGCTATTGTAAAGATTGTACTCAGGGACAGCGTGGTTGCGGCGTTATGGATAGAGTCAAGGCTTACCTGCGCGTGTTGTGGGGGCGATTACTCTTCATTTATATCATTTGTAAACGCGGTATTCTCGCGCTGATTTTTTTTCTGATTCGACCCTTTCAAAAACGCAATCAAATCAAAAAAACAGATGAGCTATTGTTGTCGATATCCAATTCAAATAAAAACAATTCCCCTGCTGAAGATCAAAAATTAACACCGGAAAAACCCAAAATACAGACTCCTTATCTCGGCGAAATGTTTCAGAAAAAATGGTGGCATTGGCACGCGCAAATTAAGCGATTTCGATATGAATTTTCACATGCAGCCTGGTTTACACAAATGCGTGAAGCGTCTCGCTATGGCGGACGTGGCGTTACGTTGCTCGCGACTTTTTGCGTGAATTTATTGTCGCTTGCTTTCCCACTCATGATGATGCAGGTGTACGATCGCGTTATCCCTTACCACTCCTTCACCACAATGACGATGCTTGCGATTGTGGTATCGAGCGCGCTCGCTGTTGAGATGGTGCTGCGCATTTCGCGAAGCTACGTGAATTTGTGGGCGGATACCAAATTTGAGAATTCGCTGAGCGTGCGTGCTTTTTCGCGTTTAATGGATGCGCCGCTGCCGGTGTATGAAAGAACGGGCGCTGGCACGCGCTTGAAACAATTAAACACGCTGGATCAACTCAAGGGATTTTACAACAATCAATTATTTTCTTCGGCGACGGATATTCCATTCATCGCTATTTTTTTAGCGGTTATTGCATATTTGGGCGGTTGGTTGTTTTTAGTGCCAACGATTTTATTGATTGTGTTGTCGTTGTGTTCGTATCGTTTTTTAGGATATTGGGAGCCGACGTTGACTGATAAATTAACGCTGGAATCTCGCGAAAATAATTTTGTGATCGACGTTTTAAATAATATTCACACCGTTAAGTCCATGGGTATGGAAACACTACTCATTCGTCGTTATGAACGGTTACAAAAATCATCGGCGCAAGTGAATTATAGTTCGAGCGCTGAAGCAGGTGATTTGTTGACGCTGAAATCCGTGGGCAGTCAACTGATGACAATATTTGTTGCGATTGTTGGCAGTTTGTATGTGATTCACGGACAAATGGCAATCGGTGGATTAGCGGCGTGCACTTTGCTGGTGGGACGTATTATGCAGCCCATGAATCGCGCGATCAGCGCATTTAATCGCTGGAAAACAGTGAATGTGGTGCGGCAACAATTGGAAAGCATTTTAACTTTGCCGGTAGAAGACAAAAGTAATTTGCCGACTTTTGGAGAATTTGATGGCCACGTGGCATTGAATAATGTGAGTTTTCGTTATGATGCAAAATCACAATGGATTTTGGAAAATATTCAGTTAGACATTCCGCCAAAAACAATTATCGGTATTAGTGCTGATGAACAAGCGGGAAAAACAACGCTCATTAATATTCTGGCGACACTGCTTACGCCAACGCAAGGCGAATATTTGTTAGATGGAAAAAATGTAGAAGATTATCAGCTCACTGATTTGCGAAAAAAAATTGCGTACATGAGCCAAGTGGGTGAATTATTTCGTGGCACGATCATGGATAATCTGTCTGCATTTAATCCAGAGCAAGAAAATGCTGCGCGACAATTGTCCCATTTTTTAGGCTTGGATACAGTGATTGCAAAATTACCCAATGGTTTTGATACGTTGGTGGGTGATCGTGCAGTAGAAAGTTTGCCGCGTGGCGTTGTAAATCGCATGACAATTATTCGTGCGCTATCGCAAAAACCAAAGTTGGTTTTGTTTGATGAAGCTAATATGAATTTAGATTTGCGTAGCAACGAAATGTTAATTGATTTATTGAAAACATTGCAAGAAGTGGCGACGGTGGTTGTTGTGTCGCAAAGTGAGGACACACTCGGAATTGCATCGGTGCGCTATGTGTTGAAAGAAGGACGATTGGAGAAAGTGGAGAATCATGCGCCCGGATAGACGTGCACCGTTGGTGCCAGAAAACACGGATCTTGAAAAGTGCTTGCGGCCACTGCTGGGATGGCTTAAGTGGAAAGGCAGTGAACGCGAATTATTAGAAAGCAAACCACATATGCGCAGCATTTCATCGGTTGAAGATTTTCGCACGATCTTGCAACACCTGGGATTTGAAAGTGATACGGTCTTCGTGAATTTAAGGCGACTTGATGCGCGTTTGTTTCCGTGTTTGTTTGTGCCAAGCGATGGCGGTGCGCCGAAAGTATTGCATGAAATGGTAGGCGAACGGATATCGTATTTTGATAGCGAAACCAGCCAAAGCAAAACAGAAGTTTCTTGGGATCTCAATGGATTTTTAGTGGTTTTCAGAAAACTTGGCACGCCTGATCCATTACAAAAACCATCACTGTGGTTTAAAAATGCATTGCAACCGCGAAAAAAATTATTGAATTACGTCATTTTCCTTACTTTCATACAAACGGTTTTGATGATGTTGCCGGCGATTTTCGTGATTAGCATTTACGATAAAATTATTCCCGCAGGTTCCTATGAAATGCTATCTACTTTTTCGTTGGGAATTTTTTTGGCGTTGTTTATGCTCGCGGTGGTGATGATGATTCGCTATCGATTGCTCGGATATTTGGGCGTTTATATTCAACAAGACGTGGGTAATTCTATTTTTCAACAATTGTTGTGGCTGCCGCCCGTGTATACGGAATCAGCGCCAGTAGGTGCGCAGATTGCGCGCATTAATGATTTTAACAGCGTGCGTGATTTTTTTGGAAATCCTTTGTTCGGAACATTAATTGAATCTCCTTTTATTGTTATTTATTTTTTCGCGATTTGGATTATTGGTGGTTTGTTGGTGTTGATTCCGTTGATTGCTGCAATTTTTTCTATTTTAGTAGCGCTCGTCATGTGGCATTTGACAAAAAACGGTATTTGGAAAAGTTCGCGCATTCAAGTGCAACAACAAAATTTTTTGGTAGAAACTTTGTGGGGCATGCGCTCGGTGCAATACGCGGGATTGCAAAACACGTGGAAAACGCGTTTTCGTGAATTGAATAGCGAAGCCACTTTGTGTGGCCAACGGCTGCAACAAATTAGCGTGTCGAGTGATGCGATTTTTGATTTTATCATGATGTTGTCTGGCGTTGCCACGTTAGTGGCAGGATCATTTCTGGTGATGGATAACGCGACGACTATTGGTTCGTTAATTGGGGTGATGTTTATTGTGTGGCGAATTTTAACACCAGTAAAAACACTGAGCATGATGTTGCCGAAATTAATTCAATTGAAACGAAGCATTCGTCAGATTAATGAATTAATGCGTTTGCAGCCTGAGCGAGAATTGGCTACGCAAAAACAAAGTACACCGAGTCAATTGATCGGCGCGATTAGTTTTTCACAAGTTACTTTTCGATATCCGGGTGCTGACACCGCGGCACTCTCAGATATTTCTTTTTCGCTCAAGCCGCGCGAAATGTTAGCCATCATTGGCCCCAGCGCTTCCGGAAAAAGTACTATGGTTAATTTGATGTTAGCGATGTATTTACCGCAAGGGGGGCACGTTTACATTGACGGCAGAAATATTCGGCAATACGACGTTGCTATGCTTCGCACACACATTGCTTACGTATCGCAAAAAGCAGAAGTATTTTACGGCACCATCGCACAAAATTTGAGATTAGCAGATCCGATGGCGTCCATGGATCAATTGAGAGAAGCAGCGCAAGCAGCTAATTTGTTGCGGGACATCGAAGCATTACCTGAAGGATTTGATACACGCATTAAAGATTACGGTGATAAAAAATTAGGAACCAGTTTTTGTCAAAAAATTAATTTAGCGCGCGCGTATTTGCGTAATGCTTCTATTTTAATTTTGGATGAACCGATGACTGCATTGGATGTTAAAAGTGCTGATACGTTACTCAATTTTTTGAAAGAAATAAAAGGGAAAAAAACAATTGTTGTCATCACGCACCAACGTGCGTATGTGCAACTAGCCGATTTGATTATGGTATTATTGGACGGAAAACAAGTGATGCAAGGTCCGGTGGATCAGGTATTTGATAAGATACCGAAGGGATTAATATGAGTTGGACGGAAGAGCAAACCGATCGGGAGCAGCTCAAGCATGTTTCCGATGCCAACCTTATCGAAGAAGGTGGGCATTCGGTATTGGTGCGTCGCAGTATTTTATTTATTTGCATCATGCTACTCATTTTTGTGGTGTGGGCCATGATCACTCAAGTGGATGAAGTGGCGGTGAGCTTCGGTGAAATTCAGCCTGTTGCCGACATGCAATCCATCCAGCATTTAGAAGGCGGCATTGTTTCTAAGGTGCTTATCAAAGAAGGGCAAGAAGTGAGAGCGGGCGACACACTTATATTGCTGAGCTCTGAAGCAGTCAATGCTGAATTGCAAAAAGCAGAAGCGCGTGGAATTTCATTAAATTTGGATGCGGAGCGCTTGCGCGCTTTTGTTCGTCAAACACCCGATTATCAAGTTGATTGGTTGAAAAAGGTCAACGAATCAGAATATCAAAAAGGCAACACAGGTAATCAAGCAAATGTAGCGGCGTTAATTAAAGAAGACGTGACTTTTTTAAGTCAACAAAATAAAGATCGTGAATCGCAACGCAAAATTTTGTCAGAACAAGTGGCACAGAAAAAATCACAAATTGGAGAGCTTTCCACCAACATTACAGAATTAGAAAAACAATTGGCGCTGTATGTGAAAGAAGAAAATATGTTTAAAGAACTTGCGCCAAAAGGATATATTTCACAGCGCGATTATATTATTGCGCAACGCAAAACTGCTGAATCCGAAGCGCAGATCAAGCAAATGCAATCTAAATTAGTGGAAGCAGAAAGTGCTTACAAAGAATCACAAGATCAACTCACTAAATTAGATACAACATTGAATAAAGAAGCGCTCAAAGAATTGAATGACATCAATACGCAATTGCTGGATGTGCAACATACGATTCAGCGGCTGCGTGATTCATTTAAACGATTGACGGTGATTTCGCCGATCACAGGCGTGGTGAAAGGATTGAAGGCAACGTCGGGTTCTGTGTTGACGCCGGGCGAAGTGATTATGGAAATTGTACCCACTGAAGGCGAAATGCACGTGGATTGCCGCATCAGTACACACGATATCGGATATATTAAAGTGGATAATCCTGCGCAAGTGAAAGTGATGACATTCGATTATGCACGTTATGGCAGCATCAAAGGAAAAGTGGTGGATATTTCTGCGAATACTTTTTTAAATAAAGATAACTTGCCATATTATCGCGCGTTTGTGTCGTTGGAAAAAAATTATGTAGGAACGCATCCAGAAAAAAATCGATTGAAGCCGGGGATGACAGTGCAGGTGGATATTATTACCGGCAGAAAATCGGTGATGGATTATTTATTGAAACCAATTACGCGTGCGCTGGATGAATCGTTTAGAGAAAGATAACGCGCGTGCTGTGAGATTTTAAGTAAATACAATCTTATCCATTTCATCGAAGGTGATGGTGACAGCGCCCATGGTGACGGTACCGCTTGCATCCGCTGTGTCGAAGGCAAATTGTGTTGTGCTGTTGCCAAGATCTGACGAAGTGTAAGTGACGCCGCCGTTGATTGCCAGTGTCCAGTTGCCGTTGAGCGCACCGACGCTGCGCAGGAAAAGTGTATCGGAGCCTGAGCCACCCGCGCCTGTGCCACCGTGAACGGTGACATTGTTTGCATCGTTCAGTGTATAAATGAATGTGTCATCGCCGGCGTCACCATAAATGGTGTCTGTGCCGCCACTCGCGGTATTTTTAATAATATCGTTACCGCCGTTGCCGTGAATTGTATCGTTTCCAGTTCCGCCGTCGATGTAATCACCGTTGTCGCCACCAGAAATTGTGTCATTACCAGCATCCCCATAAATCAAATCAATTTTGCTGGTGCCAGTAATGGTGTCATCGCCGCTGGTGCCGTTAGTCGTGGTGCTGCTCGTGCTACCCCAAACGAAATCAGCATATGTTAAATTTTGCGCGGTGAAATTAGATAATTTAATTGACCAATCTGCTGTGCCATCGCCGTTTTTATCCAGGGATGCAATCGTGTCGCTACCACTTTGTGCCCAATATATTTGATTCGCTACGCTGCTGTTGCTGGTAGTAGAACCCGTGCCTTCTGCGGTGTATGGCATATCGGCTAATCCACTAATATCAATCTTGTCCCCTTCGCTTCCATCGAATGATCCAGAGCCCATGTTAAAATCAGTAATGACGGTGCGAGCGGATGAATCGCCGGATGAATACGACATATTGTTGAATACGAAGGTGTCCGCACCTGTACCGCCTGTGAGCGTGTCCGCTGCAAATGCAACACTAGCTAATGAGGGTAAATTTTCATGAATAGCCAAATAATTATAAACCAATGTTTGTTCTGATGCGGTAAGTGCGCGGTCGAAAATAAGGACATTAGATATTAATCCGTTAAATATCCCTGTAGAGCCTCCGCCAATTTTCATAATATCTGCGCTAAAGGTGGTCGTACTTCCGGCAGTGGATGAGATTAAATCACCACCATTATAAAAGCTATAAGTGCTTCCACTGCGCATAAACTCGGTTACGTTCGGCGTATTGGGGTCGATGGCTTGCAAATACACACCAGTTCCGCCAGCAGCGTAATTTGCAGTCATACTAAATACAGTTGATTTCGCATAAAGCTGCACACCATAGTATGCTGAGTTAAAAAGGACATTACCATACACACTGGCGCTTGAAGAAACTTGCCAACTTGAAAACATAGCTGCATCACCAAATGAACCAGCTAACGGAGTGACATAGTATCCTCCAGAAAAACGAATAGCGGAATGCCCATTATCACCGGCTATATTATAAGTTGGCGCTGTGCTTACCGAAGTGGCGTTGTTACTATTTCCTGATAAATCATACCAAGTCGTAACGCTTGCGCCATTTGCAACTGCCGTGCCATCTCCATTGGGATTGGAAGCATCTAACCACAATCGTAAACCAGATACCGTGGAATTAGTGAATGCTGTCCCGCCTGCATAAATTGTATCATTTCCAGCGCCACCGTTTATTGTATCGCCACCACCATAACCGCCGGTTAATGTATCGTTACCATCACCGCCACTGATTGTATCTGCACCCGTACCACCAACAATGGTATCTGCACTTCCACTACCGGTAATATTTGTATTGACAGCATCAGCAGCATAAACAGTTCCACCTGCTGACAAAGTAACTGCACCTGTACCACCAATGTAAACGGTGTGTCCTGCTGCAAGAGCACTGCTATCTAAACTTAATGTCGAAGTACTATTGTTAATTTGAATTGAATTACTGTCTGCTGCGTCAACAAATGCATCTGTCAAAGTAATCGTGCTATTGCCGCCTGTTTGAATTATTTCAATACCTGTTTTATTTGCTAATTCTGCGCCGGTTATTGTGGCAGCATCACTCAACACCAATTTGTCTGTTCCTGTGCCACCTGATAAAACATCGTCTGCCGACAAATTAGCATCTGTCGTTGTAAAAGTATCATTACCACTATTACCATAAACAGCAGTAGTCGATGAATTGAGAACCCACGAAGTATTTGTAGCGGCTGCTGCGTAACCGGTGCTCGCACCAACTAAAGTTACCGCACTGGTGCCACCAACCGTAACGTGACGTGCCGAATTTAATGCGCTCGTATCAAATGTGGTGATCGTAAAATTACCGTTGATTGTGACATTATCTGAATCAGATGCATCAACAAATGCATCACTGAAAGTAAAACTATTGCCATTAGCAGCGATTGTAATAACATCAATACCTGTTTTGTTGTCCCATCCTGTGCTGGCAACTGTTGCTGCATCCGAGAAAGCAATTTTATCGGATCCAGTACCGCCTTGTAACACATCGGCTTGCGCAAACTTGGCGCTGGTTGATGTAAAAGTATCATTACCAGTATTACCGTAAATTTTGTCAGTTGATGAACTTAAAATCCACGACGTATTAACACCTGCTGCTGCATAACCTGTGCTGGCATTGACCATGGTAACTGCGCCAGTACCACCGATCGTGACAGTATAACCGCCTGTCGTCACTGCACTGGTATCAAACGTAGTAATGGTTTTTGTGCCATTATCAATTCTGACATTCTGTGAATCAGATGCGCCGACAAATGCATCAGTAAACGTAATACTGTTACCGTCAGAAGCAAAGGTGATGATATCAATACCTGTTTTATTGTCCAATTTTGCCGCAGTAATGGTAGCGGCATTTGTAAACGATAATGTATCTGAGCCAGCACCTGCTGAAATAATATCTGCTGCAGCAAAATTAGCATTTGATGTGGTAAATGTATCTGCTTCAGCGCCCGTTGTAAAAGAATCGGTACTGCTAGTCAGTGTTTTTGCATCTGCCTCTGGTGTGACGTTAACCACTACAGTTTGTGCAGTGGAAGTTGCGCCACCATTTGCGTCAGTTACCGTAAAACTTAATGTGCGTGCTGCCGCAGGATTATCGGATGTATTTTGATACATGACGGCTTGAATTAATGCTTTTGTTGCTGCAACGGTTGCGTTGGCTGTATTAAATGTAATTACCAAGCTCGCACCATTTGCACCGTTAGTTGAAATAGTAGCAATTGCATTATTTTCATAACTAATTGTTGAGCCTGAAACACTAATTTGTCCCGCACCGGTTCCTTGATTTTGAACTGTTAATTGATCTTCTGCACCACCGCCTGAAGAATACGAAACCGTTAGCGTGCCGCCATTTAAGTTCGCACTATCAACGTCAGCAAAAGTGACATTACTATCGACAATTTGCGCTGCTGAATTTAGTGTATTTTCAGCCAATGTAACAGAGCTTATTAATTCAGATAATGTTGGCGCATCGTTGCTTGCTGAAATAGAAATGGTTGTATCATAATTCGAAGTGGTTCCACCTGAACCATCGGTTAATACAAATCTCACAGTGCGATCCACAGTGGATGGATTATCACTCGTATTTTGATACGTAATATTTTTCACTAATGCAGAAGTAGCTGTCGCATTGGCACTGCTGTTTAATGTAATCACCAAATTATTGCCGCTGGTGCCACCGGTGAAAGTACCAATCGTCGTGCCTGCATAAGTAATATCTGATCCGGATACACCAATTTGTCCCGCACCTGCACCTACATTTTTAACTGCTAAAACATCTTCACCTGCGGTGCCGCCGGCTGCGACTGAAACGGTTAACGTGCCATTATTAAAATTTGCGTTATCTATATCAGTTACTACCGCGCCCGTGCTTTGATCGATAATTGTTGCCGCAGCATTTTCTGAGAACGTAAATGAATCGCTAGACAAATTGGCAATCGTCGGTGCATTATTCGTGCTATTGACTGTTACTAACGTGTCATAATTACTGCTGGTTGCACCATCACCATCGGTTAATACAAAACGCACGGTGCGATTGGATGTGGATGGATCCGCATTCGTATTTTCATAGGTAATATTTTTAATTAATGCCGTGGCCGCCGCCGCATTAGCACTGGAATTGAGTGTGATAACCAATGCATTGCCACTTGAACCGCCAGTGAAAGTACCAATCGTAGTTCCACCATAAGTCACATTCGATCCAGAAATTCCAATTTGCCCCGCACTTGATCCTTCATTGCGAATCGCTAACACATCTTCTACAGGATCAGAACCTGTGACAAATGAAACAGTGAGTGTGCCTGTATCGAAATTATTTGAATCAACATCAGTAACCGCAGCATTACCGCCTTGCTCAATGATTACAGCACCGGTATTTTCAATGTAATTGCGTGCATCGTTCGTTAAGCTTGCGATTGTGGGAGCATCATTTACACTCGAAACAGAAACCGTTGTATCGTAATTCGATGACGTTGCACCATCACCATCGGTTAATACAAAACGCACAGTGCGATTTCCGGTTGTTGGATTGTTGGTATCGGTATTTTGATACGTAATATTTTTTATTAATGCATTAGTTGCTGTGGCATTGGCATTGCTGTTTAATGTGATCACTAAATTAGATCCCGATGAACCGCCAGTGAAAGTACCAATCGTAGCCCCACCATAAGTCACATTCGATCCAGAAATTCCAATTTGCCCCGCACTTGATCCTTGATTACGAATCGCTAACACATCTTCTACAGGATCAGAACCTGCGGCAAATGAAACGGTTAGTGTGCCCGTATTAAAATCACTAGAATCCACATCCGTAACTGCGGCATTGCCTCCTTGTTCGATGACAACAGCTCCTGCACCTTCTGAATAACTTAAACTGTCGCCAGATAAACTTGCAATTGTCGGTGTGTTATTCACCGCACTACTTGTCGTCGTGATGATGAGTGGTGACGTGTAACTGGGTGGTGTGTAAGTGTAAGTGTAAGTGGAAGTGGAAGTGGAAGTGTAAGTGGAAGTGGAAGTGGAAGTGGAAGTGTAAGTGTAAGTGGAAGTGGTCGTTGTTGTGTAGCCGGTACTGTAATATCCAGATCCGCTGGTTCCAGATCCGCTGGTGCTAGAGCTAGAGCCAGAGTAGGGTGAATAATATCCGGTGGATACACCACTACCGCTATTTCCACTGCCGGATGTGTAAGACGAATAGCTGCTAGTGATAGTAGAGGTTGCATACATGTATCCGTTACCAGAACCCATTCCCATACCCGCGTTCATTCCTGATGAGCCCATACTCATGCTGCTAAATGCGCTATTCATCATGCTCGCAGTGCTGCCACTACCGCTGCTGGAATAAAAAATGCTGCCGCCGACATGCGCGTCACTGCTTGTTCCCATGAAATTACTGGATGAGCCCATCGCCATCATTGGCCCCATTGATCCCATGCCCGAGTTCATGGATCCCATCGATCCCATCGATCCCGCAGGCATCATTCCAGTCATAGACATAGACATAGATCCGAGCCCCGAAGCCGCAGGTCCAAATCCCATGGAAGAAGCGGGTCCGATAATCATCATGGTGCCCGCAGGAGCCATTGCGCCGCCCGACATAAATCCACCCATCATGCTACCGGGAGGCATTGACCCTGGCATGGGTTGTCCTGAAAATCCGGGCGCCATTGAATGTGCATCGCCACTCATCGCTCCTGACAAATCTGCTGCGTTAACCGGAGCACCAGCTGGATCATGTGTGACGACTGATTGAGCATCAGGTTGTGTTGTTGTTTGATTTTGTTGTTGTGACGAATCGATTCTTTCTTCTTGCGATGGAAGACGCGATTCTGTATTTTCATTAGAAAATTGTGCAGCGCTTGCATCACCGATACGCGTTTCTTCGCCGGCTTCACTGCCTTCTGATTTCATGGAGACGCTGTCATTTGCAGATTTTTCTTCGTTTTGAGTGATATCAGTGGGAGCATCTTTTTCATTGCTGTGTTGTTGTGAAAGTTCGTTGGCGACATTACCAGTTTTATATTTGTATTCGTGTTCTTCTGATTTGGTTAATTGGCTGGTTTCTTCGACTTGTTGACCTTGACCGATCTTATCGTGTCCTTTCGGACCGTTCGCTTCCTCATTGGGTAGAACCGACGTATGCTCCCGAACACTCGCCATACTCTTTGAGTCTTCGGAATCCTTGTTATCCGGTTCTGGTGTATTTCCATATGATGTATTACGAACGCCATCGACCATGATTCTTCACCTCGGCTTTGTTACAGGACAATTATAGGGCAGAATGGAGAGAGCTGATGGAGATTTAAGGTTTAAATTTTCTATTTAATCAACAAGGTAAGATTAAAAATTGAAAAGGAGTACGAATTAGGCCCCACACTTTTTTGAAAACCCCATCAGTTTTCTTTTCTGTCATCTCGCTCTGTACACGACAAAAAAATTACCGCGTCATTCCGGAAATTTTTGTACTCAAAAATTATCCGGAATCCAGTGTTTTTCTCCTAGATCCCGGATAATTGCTAGCGCAATTTCCTGGATGACGAGTGCTTTTTAGATTTTGTCGTAGAGGTCATCTCGTTAGCTGCGTTGGAGTTCAGTCGATTTCATATTGCTGAGCAATATCCCCGCTGAAAAAATCAACTGCTTATTGACATAATCGCGCGATTTCATCAAAATAACCGACCTAATTTTTTTAAAACTCGGAGGGGTTCCCGAGCGGTCAAAGGGATCAGACTGTAAATCTGACGGCTTAGCCTTCGAAGGTTCGAATCCTTCCCCCTCCAGATTTATGTGAGTGTAATGAAAGCGTGCGGGTGTAGTTCAATGGTAGAACCTCAGCCTTCCAAGCTGATGGTGTGGGTTCGATTCCCATCACCCGCTAAAGATATTAAAGAAGTCAGCGGTACTGGATTTATGGAAAACGTTTAGATTTGCGCAGAGTTTGAATGAAAAATTGATCGAGCAGCGGAATGTATGTGTAAATACATGAGCAGCACAGAGCAATTTTTCATTCAAAATCTGCCAAAGATAAATGTTTTCAAGCCCACATAGCTCAGTGGTAGAGCACTTCCTTGGTAAGGAAGAGGTCATCGGTTCGATCCCGATTGTGGGCTAGAATGTTTTTAACTGAAAAATGGAGTGACCATGTCAAAAGAAAAATTCGTCCGAGATAAAGAACACGTCAACGTCGGCACCATCGGTCACGTCGATCATGGTAAAACTACGCTCACTGCGGCATTA
>MGXR01000007.1 GCA_001801425.1 Gammaproteobacteria bacterium RIFCSPHIGHO2_02_FULL_42_43 | reverse complement strand
AATGCATCTCACCAATTTGTTAAAAATGAATTTATTTCTTGCAGAAACAGGCGGGGTCCATATAAGAAGCACGCGGGGAGCGAGCATAGCTCGCGGACCAAGTGCGTGAAAACGTTTTAATCTTGAGATAAATAATTTTTCAAACCAACTACTTTTATTTTTTTGCTGAGTGCGTAATCAACATCGCCGGGATAAATAACAAAGAATTTATCTAATTTTAAATCCTCATCTGCAATGCGCATAGATTTAGAAAGCGTTGGTGCGGAATTATATTTTATTTCAAAACCAACACGCTGATTATTTTGCATCAATAATAAATCAATCTCAGCACCTTGATGAGTTGACCAAAAGTAGCAATCCTCGGAATCAGCTTGATGATAACGAATAATTTGCTCAAGCGCGAAACACTCCCATGAATTACCCAGTTTTGGATGTAATTGCAATGCAGAAAAATTTTGAATATCTGATAAAGTATGAAAAATACCACTGTCTCGAAAAAAAATTTTTGCCGCCTTTACTTGCCGTTTATCGATATTTTCAAACCATGGTTTTAGTTGGCGAATCATGTAAGTGCCTGTCAAAATATCTGCATAATGTTGAATTGTTTTTCCAGATAATCCCAGTGAACGCGCAATATCTGATGCATTTAATGTGTAGCCGTGGCGATGAGCGAGCATCATCCAAAATCGTCGTAGATTTTCAAAAGGTATTTGAATACCTAATCGTGGAATATCTTTTTCAAGAAAAGTTTTAATGAAAGTTTTACGCCATGTTTGGCTATCTGACGCAGAATGAGCAAGATATGCCTTGGGAAATCCACCGCGAATCCATAGTTTCTGCCAATCCCCTACTTCTGGATAACTGAATGGCGTCATTTCCAAATGACTAATTCGTCCTGCTAATGTTTCGGCAGAACCCTTTAATAAAACTTCAGAGGCGCTTCCTAAAATCAAATAGCGTTGTTGCTTAAGCATCGGGTTATCCACTAATACACGTAGACAGGGAAACAAAGCATCCATCGATTGAATTTCATCAATGACAATGAGTCCTGATAATTGTGATAATGCCAGCATAGGATCTGCAAGACGCGCGATGTCTCTCGGATTTTCAAGGTCAAAATAATTTTGAGGTGGAATTTTCCCAATGGTCTGAATGTATTGACGAGCAACCGTCGTTTTGCCACATTGTCGCGGCCCTAGTAGAGCAATGACAGGATTCACACGAAAATGACGATCGATTTGCTTAAGTATATATTGACGCTGCATATTTATCCATGAAAATTAGGAATACATATTCCAATTTTCATGGATAAATATACGGTTGTCAAGGGTAATTTGTCCTGTACTACCGTTCGCGTCTATGTCCAAAATAATAATGGACCGGTAGGGAGCGAAATTTTACGCACTTGGTCCGCTGCGCTTCCCGCGTGCTTCTTTTGTATTGATGCGCTCGTGTCTGTGTCCCAAAATATTGGACCTAGGCGCGACCGATAGGGAGCGAAATTTTACGCAACTGTTATCTTTATAATTCAAAATGGACTTTAGCCTAATCCTGGATAATCTCCACCATCCACCAGCAACATAACGCCATTAATGTAGCTAGCAGCGGGCGACACAAGAAAAGTAGCTGCATTGGCAAATTCTTCTGGTTTTCCCATGCGCTTGAGTGGCGAGTCTTTTATGATGCTAGCTTTGCATTCATCAACAGAAATCCCTAATTTTTCAGCGCGTTTTTCAATTAAATATAGCGTGCGTTCTGTTTCGGTCCAGCCAGGTAAGATAGAATTCACACGAATAGAATAACTTCCGAATTCTTGCGACAATGTTTTGGTTAAACCAATCACCGCAGGGCGCATGATATTCGACATAAATAAATTCGGTATTGGTGCTTTTGCAGAACGACTCGTGATCGTTAAAATGCTAGCGGCATCGCTTTTTTTCAAATACGGCAATACTGTTTTAATGAAATACACTGCACTCATTAATGTTAAGTGAAATGCTTTTTCATACGCATCCATATCCAACGTTTCAAATGTGCCAGAAGGTGGGCCACCTGCATTAGTAATCACACCATCAATTTGTCCGAATTTTTTTGCAGTGGCTTCAATAAATAAATTAACCTGCTCTTTATTCGTTACATCACAACGCTTCACTAACACATGATCTGCATCCGCTGTTGCAATTAATAATTCATGTGCTGCCTGATTGCGTTTTTCATCACGACCACAAACGGCAATTTTTGCACCTTCTTTTAATAATTGTTTTGCTGTTGCCAACCCCAGTCCATCCGTCGATGCAGCAAGAACAACGACTTTATTGGTTAAATGTAAATCCATTGCATTATCCTTAGGATGAAGTTTTCTTTAACCAAAACATAACAGAAGCAGTGTAACGGTGCAAAACAATTTTGGTGAAGCAGCGACGCTGATATACCGCTCGCGTCTATGTCCAAAATAATAATGGACCGGTAGGGAGCGAAGTTTCATGCACTTGCTACGCTGCGCTTCGCGCGTGCTTCTATGGCTCAGCGAGAACTCTGTGTCACTCGCTACCGCTCGTGTCTGTGTCCAATAGACCTCTTGCATAACCTCGATTAATGGACGTCTGCAATCGCTCCAGCAACCCTGAATCTACTGTAACACCCCCGCTCGCCACCCAGATTTTTTCATTTTTGAATTTCGAGCATTTCACCGCATCTTTTTCCGTCATAATAATTATTTCATCTGATGCACACATAAGATCTTTAGCCTGAAAAAAATAATGATCGGGGAAAATGCGTTTTGAAAATTGCAAACCAAAATCGCGTAATTGATCAAAAAAACGCTCTGGATTTCCAATCGCTGCCATCGCAATAATTTTTTTATTTTTTAACGCATCAACTGTTATTATTTTTTCCGGATTATTTAATAAATAAAATGTATCAATTACAAATTGCATCGCGTATTCACCGACTTCAGCTTTTCCATTGGTTACCACAAAATCCACTGTTTTTAAACGCGAAACGGATTCACGCAACGGCCCTGCTGGCAAACAAAATCCATTACCAAATCGCACACTACCGTCAATGACAGCAATTTCAATATCACGTTGCAAGCGATAGTGTTGCAATCCATCATCACTAATAATCACATTACAATCGCTTTGTGCAATCGCATAACGCGCATCGGCCACACGATCAGGCCCTGCAATCACAGACACACCCGTTTTTTTCGCGAGCAATACCGCTTCATCACCAAATAAAACGGGATCTGAATCTTGCATGACCAACACAGGCCAGTTTTTATTTTTACCGCGATAGCCACGCGTGATAATCGCAGGCTTCCAACCATTTTCTTTTAATTCGTGCGCAATGGCGATCACGAGCGGCGTTTTTCCGGTGCCACCAACCGTGATATTGCCGACAATAATCACCGGCGCTTCAACGCAATAAGATTTTAAAATAGCCCATTGAAATAATTTTTGACGAATGAAAAAAATTGAACGATATAACAATGAAATTGGAAACAAAAAAATAGAAAGAAAAGTTTTTTTATTCCAGAAATTTATGTACATCATCATTATTCTTATATTTTCATTCGATATTCACTGGATCCCGCGATCAAGTCGCGGGATGACGGCACTTTGCGCAGAATGACGCGCTTTAAACAACAGCGGTTTCCGCAAACTGCGAACGATACAGTGCCGCATACACGCCATTGTTTTCTAGTAATGATGCATGCGTTCCTGTTTCCACGATCATTCCATTTTCAAGAACGATAATGCAATCTGCTTTTTCAACCGTAGACAAACGATGTGCGATGACAAGCACGGTACGATCCTTCATTAAATCTTCGAGTGCTGCTTGAATATGCCGCTCAGCATGCACGTCAAGTGATGCCGTTGCTTCATCTAAAATTAAAATCGGTGCATTTTTCAAAAGCGCGCGTGCGATAGCGATACGTTGACGCTGCCCGCCAGACAACAACACACCGTCTTCTCCAATTTGCGTATCAAAACCATTTGGCAATGCGCGAATAAATTCGGTGGCGTGTGCTGCTTCCGCAGCACGCTCCACATCCGATCGATTCACTGTGGACGTAAATCCATACGCGATATTATTCGCAATCGTGTCATCAAATAAAACGGTGTCTTGTGAAACGAATGCAAATTGACGACGTAGATCAGTGAGCTGGTACTCACGCGCGTTGACTCCGTCCAATAAAATTTTTCCAGAATTAATTTCATAAAAACGCGGCAATACATTAGCCAACGTTGATTTTCCGCTACCTGATTTTCCAACAATGGCAACCGTCTGACCCGCTCTGACTGAAAACGAAATATGATTTAGCACGATTTGCTTAGAATCAGAATAAGAAAATGTGACATCGCAAAATTCAATATTGCCTTTCACACGTGAAATTTTTTCGACACCCGTATCCTGCTCAATCGATTCATCAAGCATTTTAAAAATACTGTCCGCAGCAGCAACCCCTTTTTGAATTTCATTGTTGATCGCACTCATGCGACGCACGGGGCGCAGCAACATAATCATCGCAGTTACAATAGACGCAAAACTACCCGATGAAATTCCCAACGCGGGATTCGTTGCAATCAGCAATGTCATGGCGATGGGAACTGCCAGCAATAATTGCATCAGTGAGGTGCCAATGCTATTTGTTACTGATACTTTTAATTCACGATGCATATTTGCTTGCGTTGCATCACGAAATTTTTTATTTTCGTATACTTGCCCGCCGTATAAACGCACAACGCGATATCCATCAATACCTTCACTCGCCACTTGCGTCACATCACCCACGGATTGTTGCACATTGCTGCTCAACAAACGCATGCGCACACTGCTCCACTTCACCACCCACGCGAGCAAAGGCGCAATTACCAAAAACAATAATGATAATTTCCAATTGACAATAAACATCACAAAAATTAGCCCAATCGCCATCGATGATTCACGCAAACAGGTGAGCAGCGCATCGCTCGATGCTTGTGCGACTTGTTCCACGTTATACACAATCGTCGATAATATGTGCCCTGAATTGTGTCGATCGTAAAATAACGCGGGTAATCGCAATAACTTTTCAAAAATCATACGCCGCAAATCACGCACCACCGTGCGCGCCACTCGCGCGATAAAATACATGGAAGTAAAATTCGCACAACCGCGAATAATAAAAATTACAAAAATGACAATCGGAAGCCAATGAATAAAAGATCCGCGATGTTGAAATGCATCGTTCACAATGGGCTGCACCAACCACGCAAAACCTGCGTCTGTTAACGACATCGCGATAGTGCCAATCGTGCCTAATAGAAAAATAGGCCAGTAAGGTTTGGCAACGCTCAGCAGGCGTTGATAGGTTTTTAAACTGTCGCCAGAGAATTTCATGTTGGTATTCACTCGCTACCGCTCGTGTCTGTGTCCGTTGATCGGATTCAATTTTACCTGACCCTGCGGCGAGAATCGAATACTTATCTCGCCATCGTCTGCGGTATTGTACAGTTTTATTTTTCTGCGGTTGTATCGATCAACAATCACCGATGCAGGCAAGTGATAACGATTGTATCGACCCGCAGAAACGATGGCGATATCAGGGCGCACCGCATTCAAAAATACCGCAGTAGACGACGTTTTGCTGCCATGATGCGGCACCAACAACACCGTAGATTTCAGCGCATCGCCGTCATGATCCGCCAATAATTTTTCGCTCTCCGCTTGAATATCTCCTGTCAGCAAAATCGACGCGTGATGATTGGAAATGCGCAAGACGCAAGAACTATTGTTGTCTTCATACACTGCGTTTTGTACTGGATTGAGCGTATTAAAATACACACCATCCCAAATCCACTGCTGCCCAGAAACGCAGTAGTGTGCATGCAATGTTTGAATTAATTTGGGCGCGCTGGTAAAAACCGATTGCACTTTAAAATCACGTAACAAAGCTTGCGCGCCACCGCTGTGATCATTATCGCCGTGACTGATCTCCATACGATCGATGCGCGACACACCGCGATATCGCAAAAACGGCGCGACCACCGATTCACCATAATCAAACCCGCCTGGAAAATGCGCGCCAGTATCATACACCAACACATGATGCTTTGTTTGCACCAACACCGACAGCCCCTGCCCCACATCAATCACGCTAACCCAAAATGCACCGGCACTCGGCAGCGCTGGAGAATAAAAAAATAAAGGGAAAAGACCAAAACAGCCAAGCCATTTTCCACTCCATCCGCGCGGGGCCAATAAAAATAAAACACCAATCACAGCTGCAATCAATACAAATGGATTATAAATTGCGTGATAATACGCAGCAAAAGAAAATGAAGAAATCCATGCTAAGAATTTCCATAACAACCATAATAATTTTCCATCGATCAAAAATAAAAAATGGCTTGCGATAGTGAGATGAAAAAAAACCAATATCATCGCTAGCACGCAAATAGGCAAAATTAAAAACCCAACGTAGGGAATTGCAATCGCATTCGCCAACAATGAAATCAATGATACTTCTTGAAAAAATAAAAATAATAATGGTGTCAAACCAATTGCAATCGCCACTTGCATGCGAAAGACACGTATTAATTTATTGGGCTGTTGCAAACGCCCGCTGATCGTTAACGTCAACACAATGATTGAAAAAAAACTCAACCAAAATCCATTATCAACAATGGACCATGGATTCCAAATTAATATCGCGAGCACAGCATAAATCAAACGCGTCATCACGGGCATGGGTTGATAACACCACTGCGCAATCACAAAACAACTGAGCATAATGATCGAACGCAAGGCGGGGATTGCAAACCCGGAAACACTCACATACCCGCACGCTGCTATCCAAGCAATCAACAGTGCCGCGCGCGGCGCTGGCATTTTTAACAACAAAAAAGTGCTTTTGCGCCACAACCATTGCGTTAAGAAATAAAATGTGACAAAAACAAAACCGATGTGCAATCCCGCAATCGCCACCAAATGATTGGTGCCCGTGTTTCTAAACAGTTGCCAATCTTCTTGACTGAATTGGTCGCGCAAGCCGACACTGATCGCGCTTAAAAATCCAGCGAAAGAAGTGTTAGCAACAGCTTCTTGAATTTGTTGTTGCACGTGCGCGCGAAATGCTGATAATACGCTGTTCTTTTTATCCGAGAAAAGACGTGTTCCAGCAATCACAGAACCTGTCGCGCTCACACCACTACTTTTTAAAAATTGTTCGTAATCAAACCCGCCGGGATTGTGCGAACCGATAGGCGGTTTTAATTTCGCGACAAACTCCCAACGCTCACCCACTGAAACTCTTTGAAAATGGCGATACCAGCGCAATAAAAATAAAGTGGAAATGGATTGTTGATTGAATTTCAACGCGCGACATTGAAATTGAATGCCGTGAAATTTTTTTTCAGGAATAGAATTGATGGTGCATGCCACGTTCACGCGCTTTTCGATCAATGTTTGTGGCAGCGACCAGGAATGCACGTCAATCCAAACACCGCGAAGTGCGATAAAAACAATCGTGAAGAAAAATAAAATAATTCTGATTGGCAAAAGTTTTTTCCAAAACTCTTATTGAATCAGAATTTGAAAGGAATACTACTCGGGGTTTTAAAATATAAATGATTTGCTTCGCAAATCCCGGTTGCTTGCGCGCGCGGTTCTTTTAAAATATAAATGATTTGCTTCGCAAATCCCGCTTGCTCACGCGCGCGGCTCTTTTTTTATTTATACCCAGATCGTCGCTTCGCCGACATCTTTCATCGACAAACGTACGCGACCCTGACGATCAATTTCAATCACTTTCACTTTGATTTCTTGGCCTTCCTTCAAATAATCTGTCACCCGCTCAACGCGTTGATCAGCAATTTGTGAAATGTGTACGAGACCTTGCTGATTCGGTGTAATTTCAACGAACGCACCAAATTCAACAATTTTCGCAACTTTTCCAAGATAAGTAGCACCTACTTTTAATTCTTCCGTCAATTGACGTATGCGCATTAGGGCGCGCGCCAAATCATCACCGTTGACTGCAGCTACTTTGACAACACCATCATCAGAAATGTCGATGGTTGAATTCGTAGATTCAGTTAATTCACGAATCGTCGCACCGCCTTTTCCAATCACGTCGCGAATTTTATCTGGAGGAATTTTAATGGTTTCAATGCGCGGCGCATGTTTTGAAATACTGGTGCGTGGTTTTTCTATCGCTTTTTGCATTTTATCTAACAAAAATAAACGCGCATCTTTGGCTTGCGACAGCGCCACTTCCATAATTTCTCGGGTGATCCCACTAATTTTAATATCCATTTGCAATGCAGTAACGCCGTTTGACGTCCCTGCCACTTTAAAATCCATATCACCCAAATGATCTTCGTCACCAAGAATATCGGTCAACACAGCAAAACGATCTTCTTCTTTAATCAAACCCATCGCAATACCCGCGACCGGCGCTTTGATCGGCACACCCGCATCCATCAACGACAAACTCGTTCCGCAAACGGTTGCCATCGAGCTTGACCCATTGGATTCAGTGATCTCAGAAACCACGCGCAAAACATAGGGGAAATCGCCATTTTTTGGCACAACAGCATTCAGCGCGCGCTTCGCCAATTTACCGTGACCAATTTCACGGCGCTTGGGCGAGCCCATCATGCCTACTTCACCCACACTGTAGGGCGGAAAATTATAATGCAACATAAAATTATCTTTATATTCACCATCCAAATCATCGATCAATTGTGCATCGCGCTCTGTTCCCAATGTGGTTGCAACCAACGCTTGCGTTTCACCGCGCGTAAAAATTGCGGAGCCGTGCACACGCGGCAATAAAGTTAATTCGATATCAATTTGGCGAATTGATGAAGTATCGCGACCATCAATGCGCGGCTCACCCGCTAAAATTTGACTGCGTACCACACGCTTTTCCAATTCATGAAATATTTTTTTAACATCAGAAGGCGACGGTGCGTTTTCTTCGTCCGTGCAAATGCTCGCCGTTATTTTTTCTAAAATTTCTGACAAACGCGCTAGACGTTCCACTTTCGTGCGAATTTGATAAGCGGCTTTCACTGTATTTTCTGCCGCCGATTCAATGCGCGCTTTCAAACTCGCGTCGGTTTCTTTTGGTGTCCATGACCATGTCGAACCACCCGCTTCTTTTGCAAATTCTTCAATCGCATCAATTGCGACTTGCATTTGTTCATGGCCAAAAAGCACTGCACCCAGCATTACATCTTCTGGTAATTGATCCGCTTCAGATTCCACCATCAGCACCGCATCGCGTGTGCCTGCAACCACTAAATCTAGTTGCGATTGATCGCGCTCAGAAACCGTGTGGTTCAACAAATATTGACTATCACGATAACCCACGCGCGCAGCTGCAACAGGACCTTGAAATGGCATGCCCGAAATAGCAAGCGCTGCAGACGCGCCCAAAATCGCAGGAATATCACTCTGCGCATGAGGATCGAGCGACATGACGGTTGCCACAATTTGCACTTCGTCGGTAAACGTTTTCGGAAATAATGGACGAATGGGACGATCGATCAAACGAGAAATTAATGTTTCTTTTTCAGAAGGACGACCTTCGCGCTTAAAATATCCGCCAGGAATTTTTCCCGCAGCATATGTTTTTTCTTGATAGTTAACGGTCAATGGAAAAAAATCCCGCACCGTATCTCCAGACGATTTACCAACCACGGTCACGAGCACCACAGTTTCACCCATCGTAACCATCACAGCGGCGGAAGCTTGGCGCGCAATACGCCCTGTTTCTAAAGTAACTTGATGTTGTCCATACTGAAAACTTTTAACGATTTTTCTCACGTTGAAATGCCTTTATTTAAATGAAATTAACGACGTAAACCCAATTGCTCAATGAGCGTGCGATAACGATTCGCATCTGTTCTTTCAAGATAGGTCAGCAATTTTTTCCGCTGACTCACCATGCGCAGTAACCCGCGACGCGAGGAATGATCCGCGCTATGTTTGCTAAAATGCTCGGTCATACGTTCAATGCGCGCACTTAACATAGCCACCTGAACTTCAGGCGAACCGGTATCTTTTGCGCTTTGTTGATATTTTTTGATGACTTGTGCAGTTGTTTCAAATGACATAAAAACCTCTTAAGTTTTACATTTATACGTCCACTGTCATTGGCAGACGTACACCAAGCGGGAGATTATAGCGAAAGCAAACGGCAAAAGCTATTGTAATTAAGGTTGTGGTTCAAACGTACCTTTTACTTCTTCTATTTCAACCTGTAATCCCCGTCGATAATTAATAAGCGCAAGATAAGGAACCAGTGTCAGTGCTGCCACGATAGTAAAAATGCGGCTCGCTACATTTTTATGATGCTGAGATTCGGTAAAATGCATTAATTCTGAATTGGCAAGTAGGTAACCGGCTAGCGCTGGCAACGCGGGTAACATTAAATTAAATAAAATAAATGAGAATACCTGATCAACAACGGAAGAAATTTTTTTAAAATACGTATCGCGTTTTCGCATCTCAAAAAAACAGGTGCGATCAATCAGCGGCGCTCGCTCTTCCAAATCCGGCACTGCTAGCGCTCGCTTTTGCATCATCCGTCGCAATAAAACCAAAAGTGGGCCGGACTCCAGCTGCAGCAAACAACTCAAGCCATACAATGCACCCGGCTCACCGGCAGCATTTTTCGCAAATGATTTTCCAATAAACAATGGCGGCTTCATCATCATTTCTTCGGCGTAATAAAAACAAGCGTAAACAGCGCCAGCATTGGCAAGCGCACAACACAACAATATAAATGCTACCTGTTCTCGGCGAAGCGCTATTAAGGGATCTTGTGACAACACAATGGCGTGAAATGAGAATGGCGGTTTCAAGTGAACTCCTTATGTAAATGGGATTATAATGTACGTATGTTATCGCACAAACGCCTGACGATGTTAATTGTTTCCATCGCATTATTCATGGATGTGCTCGATTCTAACGTATTAAACACAGCAGTCCCAGTCATTGCGCATAGTTTTAATGTCAACCCCATCGAACTCAAAGTGGCACTCATCAGTTATCTATTGAGTCTTGCGATTTTTATTCCCATGAGCGGATGGGTCGCAGACAAATATGGCGCTAAACCCATTTTCATCGGCGCCATCGGATTATTTGTGTTGAGCTCATTTTATTGCGGCAACACACGCACCTTGCTGGAATTATCCATCGGGCGTTTTTCGCAAGGCATTGGTGGCGCTTTAATGATTTCGTTGAGCAGATTAATTATCGCGCGCACGTTTCAGCGCAATCAATTTGTCAAAGCCATGAATTCCGTCATCATCATTGTTTCATTGGCAACGATGAGCGGGCCATTTTTAGGCGGCGTGATTGTTGAGCAATGGTCTTGGCCCTGGATTTTTTGGATCAACATTCCAATTGGAATTGGATTAATTATTGCAGCAACGTTATTTTTAAAAGACACAGCGCCCAAAAATCCAAGACCGTTTGATTTTTTGGGTTTCATTTTATTTGCGGGAAGTCTCGCGATTTTATGTTATTCGCTGTCTGCATTAAGCGAACCCGTGATTCATTTTGATATGGAAATACTGCGTTTTTGCATTTCGCTACTCATGATGGGAATGTATATGTTATATGAGAAGCGCGCGCATCACCCCATCATCAAACTCAAATTAATGGAGTTTCGCACATTTCGAATTTCGGTGTTTGGAAATTTATTGGTGCGACTTGGATTTGGTGGCATACCATTTTTACTGCCGGTATTTCAGCAAGTGGCTTTGGGTTTTAGCCCGCAAGAATCAGGATTATTGTTATTGCCCGTCGCTGTTGGCGTTATTTTTTCAAAATTAACCGGTATTATTGTGTTAAGAAAAATTGGGTATCGACGATTTTTATTAATCAACACCATGATCGTCGCTATCGTGCTCAGCATTTTTCAATTAATTCACGTCGGCACTTCGCCTTATTTTTTAGCTTTCGTGACATTTATTTTTGGTATTTTTATTTCAACGCAATACACTGCAATTAACTCACTGGCCTTTGCGCAAATACCCAGCGATGAACTAAGCTTTGCCACCAGCATCACCGGAACCGCGCAAATTCTCGCAAATACATTTGGTGTTGCGGTGAGTGCGATTTTGCTGAAATTTTTCTCCTGGCATTTGAATCACAGTATGCGATTATCCACCGCTGTATTTCATCACACCTTTTTTGCGCTGGGTGTTTTAACTTTTTTATCTGCGTTAATTTTTATTTTTTTAGAACCGCAGGATGGAAAGGAAATGTTGTTTGCAGATCCGGTTACGCCAACGGTGCAGCATCACTAATAGCTCACATAGAAACACGCCTATTTTGCCGCCGTCATCCCGGAAATTGCGCTAGCAATTATCCGGGATCCAGGAGAAAAATACAGAGGAAAAAAATATGCAATACGTAGTTTTTATAGACATGAGGTGTTTTTACGCTTCCAAAAAATCCCCAACACAAATGTCAACAATGCAAAAAATATTCCGCCAACAAACAATCCATCGCGAATACGTTTTCCTTGCGCCAATTGTTCTCTGCCTTCTGCTAACGCTTTTTTTCCAGCTGCTAACTTGGCCTCGCCTGCTTTCACTTGTCTCTCGCCTGTTGCGACCTGTTTCTCTCCGCCTTTGATTTGATGGTGAGTAAATCCCAATATTGCAGCGCCAATGGGTGTTGCGTTAGCAATTTCTGCAACCGGCGCTGCCTGATAAATTGTTTTTACTGTACCCAATTTCTGTTTTCCTTGTGCGAGCTTCGCCTTTCCTGCTTTTAATTTTTGCGCACCCGCATCGTATTGCTGCTGTCCCGCTGCTAATAATTTTTCGCCCGCTTGCACTTTTTGATTTACCACATAAAACCCAGCGAAAGCCGCAATCGCTAACAACAATGTAATGATCATGGTGATTATTTTTAGCATTTATTTTCTCCTTAATTAATATTTAGAGATCATACTGCAACCACAGCGGCAGCGTGCGACGCATGTTTTTCAAAAATTTCCAAACGCCGACATTCCATTCCTCGCGACCAAACGGATCCATCACTCTCAACGGAAATCCAATGCCAGTGCCAAAAAGCCCAGGTGCAATAATGCCGTTGGAAAAATCATAATGCGCCAATGAAACGGCTGGCACTGGCAAATGTCGGGGCTGAAATCCCACCGCATAAATGGCTTTGGTGCATTTTGGCAAATATGTTTCAATGTGCTCATCGGTCGACAAATAACGCTCGAGATTAGAGAGTGGATTTTTAGAAATATGTTCACGCACCCACTTCGCTGTTTCGCCTTTTAATCCCGTGTCATCATACAAAATCCAATCATTCATGAGCACCGCATAACGCAGCGGCGATTGATAAAAATTAATAATTTTAGAAACACCCAATTCCACCAAATGTCGAATCGCAATCATGGCAGAATGCGAGCTACCAAAAACTGCAACGACATCATTTTGATGACACGCATTTTTTAATTGCGACGGAGTGAGCGCAGTAACCATATCAATTTTAGAAATCTCAGGAAAGTCGAGTGATTTCGCATCAGCACCCAACGCTAAAATCACTTTTTTTGCTGTGATTGACTGATCAGCACAGTGCAATTGCCACGCACCATTTTTTATAAACAGTTCACTCACTCGTGTTTTTTTCGCCACCACTTTTTCACGCAAGCGATCGCTCACCCAGCGCAACGGTTCAGCGGCGGCCTTCAATAATGTAAAACCATTTTTATCCATTTGATCCAAGGCAAACGAAGATTTTTTTTTCGCATATTCAAAACTACTGACGCCATGCAAATAATCTTGAAACAATGCGACACGTGTGTTGCTATTCACTTCACCCCAAAATCTTCCAAAATCACCCGCTTGAAAATAGGGATCGATCCAAACAATATCATCGCCCGAAATTCCCGCATCCAGCAGCAATCCCACTGCGGTGATTCCGCCAGGGCCTGCGCCAACGACAGCCCATGAAAACGAATGTTGACTCACTTGCACTCCAATTTGAGACAGCAAACAATTATGATAATCTACTGCGATGATAAATCACACTGTCTCTGGAATAGGTTTTGATGTACACGCATTAAAACCTGCAAAAAACCAGCACATCATACTTTGCGGGGTTTCCATCCCGTGCGACTACCAAATCATCGCTCATTCCGATGGCGATGTCGCATTGCATGCAATCGTTGACGCGATTTTGGGAACGATTGCAGCGGGCGATATCGGCGAGCATTTTCCGCCAAGCGACGCGCGCTGGAAAAATGCAGATTCCACTTTATTTTTAAAACACACACTGCAATTATGCGCTGAGAAAAAGGCAACGCTGATTCATTTGGATGTAACGATCATTGCAGAAGTACCCAAAATCAATCCGTACAAAAAAATCATGAAAGAAAAGTTATCGGAAATTACCGGGCTTGCATTGCATCACATCAATATCAAAGCGACGACGACAGAACAGTTGGGTTTTTTGGGCCGAAAAGAGGGCATTGCAGCGCAAGCGATTGCGACAATATATTATGAATTCACCGGCTAAAATAAATTTATATTTGCACATTGTGGGTCATCGCGACGATCACTATCATTTGCTTGAAAGTATTTTTGTGTTCACGCAATGGGGTGATGACATTGCTATCATGCCTCGCAAAACAATCACCTTATCCATCACAGGTCCTAGTGCACTGCCATTAAAATATTTTCCCCTAGAGCAAAATTTATGTTATCGCGCTGCGATTTTATTACAAAAAAAATTTAACATCGCTGAAGGTGCGCACATCATCTTGCAAAAAAATATTCCCGTCAGCGCAGGATTAGGCGGCGGATCAAGCAATGCAGCAACCGTGTTAAAATTATTAAATCAACAATGGAAACTCAATTTATCACAAGACATATTATGCGAATTGGGTGCAACAATCGGCGCTGATGTGCCCGCCTGCATTCATGCAACATCTGCTTTTGTCTCTGGTGTTGGTGAAAAAATTCAGCCCATCACCTTGTCGTTCGCGGGATATCCTGTGTTATTAGTCAATCCCAATCAACCATTATCCACTCAAAAAGTATTTCAGCAATTTCATCATGACGCCCAAGCGTTTACACCATCGCAATCCTACCAAAATACGCTAGAATGGATTAGCAAACAGCGCAATGATTTGGAAAAACCTGCCATGCAATTACAGCCCGCGATTCGCGCAATTTTAGAAAAACTTGAGCAACAACCAAGCTGTAAACTGGCGCGCATGAGCGGCAGTGGACCCACGTGTTTTGGAATTTTTGAAACAGTAATTGCTGCAGAAAATGCAAAATTACAATTGCAAAAACAATTTCCTTTGTATTGGATGAAGGCAACGGTGTTATGTTAAAAAAATTAAGTCGCAACATATTATCATCAGATTACATTTTAATGGCGCTCGTGATGATTATTATTGCGCTATCCGGAATTTTTTATGCATACAACGAATTTGATTTTCACTACACAACTCACTTGATTTTTGCAACCAATATTCAAGCCATGTCATGGATAGATATAGTAATGCTAATCATCTTTGGCCTGATTTTATTTTTTTACGGCATTGGCGTTCGCAAATTATATCCCTACTCTGCAACGTTGATTTGGGGAATTGGTGCTTATTTTTGGGTGTTATTGGCAAATATGTTGTTCGCCAATGCATTGCAGTCCACTCCCTTTCCACCCATCGATCACACACTCATCAAGATTGATCAATGGATGCATATTAACAGCGCCGCGCTTATGCGTTGGACGCACGAACACAACTATATTCACGCCGTTTTTATGGTCGTTTATAATTTTTTAGAATATGAACTCGTGTTTTTACCCGTGATGTTAATTTTATTTGGTGCGCGCCGACGACTCACTGTGTTTTTCATCGCGCAATTGTCGTCCTATTTAATTGGTGGACTTATTTATTATTTTTGGCCAACCATGGCACCGTCAGGCATCATTCACAGTCCTTATTTTTTGCCAGAACAGCATGACACATCGATGCGATTTTACGATGTGCATCATTTTATAAAAACCAATGCAACGGATGGCGGTTTGATTGCGTTTCCTTCTTTTCACGTGTGCTGGGCAATTTTATTAACCTACACCGCTTACGGGAAAAAAATATTTTTTTACCCCTTGTGCGTCATCAATCTCATGTTAATCGCGTCAACCGTTTTTTTAGGCTGGCATTATGGTGTTGACGTAATTGGCGGCGCTATTATCGCAACGCTGGGGATTTGGTTTGCAGAGAAAATAACAAAAAGGAGAGAACCGCGCGCGCATCAATAACCACGGAAGCACGCGGGGAGCGAAGCGAACCAAGTGCATTTATTTCACGATTTTCAAACTCGGCTTTCCCTTCACGCCACCGTCGCCACCCGAACCGGTTGAGCCACCGTCACCATCCGGCATTTCTGCTTCATCAAAAAACATCCCACGGCCATTTTCAGCGGCGTAGATGGCAGTGATAGATGCAACAGGTAAACGAATGCGATGTTCAACGCCTGAAAATCGCGCGTCGAAATTTACCCATTCATTAGTCATCATCAAATTAACCACCGCAGCAGACGCAATGTTCAACACAATTTTTCCATCTTTAACGTATTGTTGTGGTACTTGCACACCGGGTTTTTTAGCATCGACGATAACGTGTGGTGTTAATGCATTATCCGAAATCCATTCGTGAATGGCGCGAATGAAGTAGGGACGACTCGATGTCACTCTGCTATACCTCACACTTTCAAAAGAATTTTCATCTTTGGGTGATATTGAATGATCATTTAACTCGAAAATGCTCACATACTAACGTGTATGCTCCGCTTTTCTCGTCAAATGATCATTCAATCTCACCGTAAATCTGAAAATTTAAGTTAATCAGCCTTCAGAATAAAAACCACTGATTTCACTCCCTCATCTCCTGCTCTGTTTCCGTGAGGCTCGCCTGAAAAGAATCGCGTTGAAAAACGTGATCTTGATATTTTTGTACGGCTTTCGCAGAACTCGGCAACGAAACTCCTAGCGCGGGCAAGCGCCACAGCAGCGGCGCAATGCGACAATCCACCAAAGTGAATTCCTCGTTTAAAAAATAAGGTGATTCTGCAAAAACAGGCGCCAACGTAACCAGCATATCGCGCAACGCATTGCGTGAAACATCTTTTTCTTTTTCAGTTGATCCATTTAAAATAGCTTTTGCCAATTGATACCAATCTTTTTCAATGCGCCGCAACATCAAGCGGCTTTTCGCGCGAGAGATGGGATAAACTGGTAACAGCGGCGGATGTGGAAAACGTTCATCCAAATATTCTAAAATCACATCGATGTCGTATAAAACTAAATCGCGGTCCACTAACGTCGGCAACGTCGCGTAAGGATTCAAAGAAATAAAATCTTCGTCGGGGCGTTGGAGATCAACATTAATCACGTCAACTGTCACCCCTTTTTCCGCCAACACAATGCGCGCTTGATGGCTGTCAATATCGGCAGCACCAGAATATAACGTCATCACAGATCGTCTTGGTATTGTCATGAGGACACATTCCTTGGATATGAGGTTGAAGAAAGAAAGTGTTAACGCTTGGAGTATTGTTCGCTCTTTCTCGCTTTGCGGTGACCCACTTTTTTACGTTCCACTTTCCTTGCGTCACGCGTAATATAACCGGCGCCACGCAGCATACGATGCCACGTTTGACCTTCTTCAGGTTCGCCTTTTGCTTTTTCAAATGCTACCAATGCGCGCGCTAATCCGTGACGAACCGCACCCGCTTGACCGCTGGCGCCACCACCAGAAACAGTGGCTACCACATCAAATCGCTCAGCAACATCAACCACCACGAGCGGCTGGCGAACCACCATGCGCGCGGTTTCGCGACCAAAATATTCATCCAGTGGCATTTGATTCACGGTAATCTTACCCTTACCTGAACGCAAAAAAACCCGCGCGGCAGACGTTTTGCGACGTCCGGTACCATAAAACTGTTCTTTCGATGCAGCCATTTAAAACCTCATTGTAAGTCAATAGATTCTGGATTCTGACCGGAGTGCGGATGCGCATTGCCCACGTAAATCTTCAATTTGCGATACATATCGCGACCCAGCGGACCCTTGGGCAACATGCCCTTCACTGCGATCTCCAACACACGTTCCGGTTTGCGCGCTTGCATTTTTTCAAATGATTCTTCTTTGATGCCACCCGGATAACTCGTGTGATGATAGTAAAACTTATCTTTCGCTTTTTTTCCAGTTACTTTCAATTGTTCCACGTTCAAAACGATAAAATAGTCACCGGTGTCCGCGTGCGGCGTGTATTCCGGTTTGTGTTTTCCACGTAAACGCGAAGCAAGCTGACTGGCCAAGCGACCCAATGTTTTCCCACTCGCATCGACGACATACCATTTATTCTCGATGTTCGACGCATTTGCCATGAACGTGCTCATAACCACTCATTCCTCAGATTCAGATATTCAGATATCAGATATGTGTTAGAGCCTGCTTAAGATCTTCGGGCTCATGCGAAAATGAGGGTATTCGAGGGGAAATAAATGGAAATTTGAGGCTAATATTCTTTAATCTTAGCCGAAAATTTCCATTTATTTGCACCGAATAACGTCATTTGCAGCGAGCCCGAAGATCTTAAGCAGGCTCTCAAGGACCGAAATGTTACAGCACCCTTTTGAAATAAACAAGTAGGTGTGAAATTGCGTTGTCATCCTGCGCGACAGCGCGAGATCCACAGAAAAACGCAAAAAAACCGGCATTTTCTGCTATTTTTGACGAAAAAATCAAAAAAAATGCGCCTTTTTGTGAAAAATAAGCTATTTTTTGTTCGCATTTTAAAAAATCTGTGCTATGTTGATACTGAACATTTTCGCTAACTCATTCTATTAACTAACAAAAAGAAGGAAGTTCCCATGGCAAAAGCTAAAAAGAAAAAACATGCTAAGAAAAAAGCACGCAAAGCTACCAAGCATGCGTCAACAACAAGAAGAGCAACGACCGCAACTATGCACAATGCATCGTTGAGAGTGACCAAACCACTCAAAAAATCGCAGCTCTATTCACATTTGTCGACTTGCACCGAAGTGTCTCGCCGTGAAATCGCGGGCATCTTCAATGCACTGTCGCAAGTGATGGAAAGCCACTTGAAAAAAGGCGGACCGGGCGAATTTACCGTTCCTGGATTGATGAAATGCAAAGTCATTCATAAGCCAGCAACCAAAGCTCGCAAAGGTATTAATCCTTTCACAGGCGAAATGACGACTTTCAAGGCGAAACCAGCACGCAACGTAATTAAAGTGCGCGCGCTGAAGGCATTGAAAGAAATGGTTAACTAATCCCCTGATTTTTTAACAAAAGCCCCATCTTTGGGGCTTTTTTTTGTGGCGATATCGTCATCCCGGAAATTGCACTTGCAATTATCCGGGATCCAGAAAATCTCGTAACACACTGGATTCCGCGGTCAAGTCGCGGGAGCAGAATGACGGTTGATTTTAGGACTTTTTTAATCTAGTTTTAAGAATATCTTGCTATACTGCCTTAATATATAATCAATCGAGGTAGTGTTTATGCCACTCGCAACAGCAGCCTACGCAGGTGCTTTCCCCAATATGATTGGTGCTTATGCTCAAGAAAGCAGAGCGATGACTTTGCTCACTGCAGCATTAAAAAACGCACCAGATGACAAAACAGCAGCAGCATTTTTAACTGAAGCACTCGCAAGCACTGACGCAACACACGATGCACTACGACAATTTAATAAAAATAATCAGGATTCACTACAAGCCGCTGCGAGATTATTCGACCAAGATCGCAGTGAATTAGAAACAAAACGCGTGGGTCTTTTGAAAAATTATACTGACGAAATCACGCGCTTAACCACCGCAAAAAATTTAATTGAAACAGATGCCAATGCACCTTCACCACTCAATGATCCAATGGCAAAAAAAGTGCATGATGAGCGCATTGAAAAACTGAAAAAAAATGTCGTTAATCTCACTGCGGAAATTGGAAAACTGCAAAGCCGAGCAACGCGATTGGATGAGAAAGTCGCTAATGTTACGCTCAAAAACACAACACACTCATACCCAGCAATCGTGATATCAAAAAACCCAACCAAAAACCAAAAACAGCAAACAGAAATTCTAAACGCAGAAAATTTTTTAAAAAACTCTCAAAATAAAAATTCAACTGCAACCCAAAAAAATCATCTTATCACTGATAAAGATAACATTGATAAACATTGCGTAACTCCATTTACCAATTCAAAATTTAACAGTGCCTCAGAAAAATTTTCAGAAAATATGCTCACTTTAAATAAAGTGTTGCATGACATTGCTGCGCTAGAAGAAAAAATCGTCAGCCCAGAATCAGAAACCAATTACAAAGAAGCCCATCAACAACAACTAAAAGCAGCATCAGATTTGATGATGCGATTTGAAAATCAATTAAAAGATGAAAATGCGCGCGTATTATTGTTGCTGGCTGCAGAAAAAAATCAACTCAAATTCAAAACAACAGTGGCAAATCTCATTGCTGTGGATAAAAAAATCGCGCAAACAAGTAACGAAAAACCGCAATTCAAGCCCGGATTAATCGCAAAGTTAACAGAGCTTGATTTTTTTAAAAAAGACGATCTCACCATCAACGTCACTCCACTCGGAAAAAATTGCAACATCACTTACTGGGAAAAAAATAACCAAGGTGAGTACAAAGAAAAGACGCTGACCGACGGTAAAAATCCCATTGTGTTGACCATCGCTGAAATAAAAGATGTGGCTGCAAAAATATCACAGCAACAATTGGAAGCATGGCAAAAGGATCCGGCGCGAAGAAAATCAGAACCAAAACCAAAACCCATCGAATTGTCAAAAGACTTTTTCGGCCCTTCGTGGAGTTATCAATGTCACTCATCCGAACGACGCGATGAATTTTTAAAAGGGCTTCAAACGGCGAATACAGCAAAACTCGCCGTGCAACAAATGCAAACGACTTCGATGATAACACAGAATCAGGCGAGCGCAGCGCCAGCAATTGTACCAGCCACTCCAACTCCCGGGGTTCCGGCGTCATCTGTCACTACCGCAGCCATAACAGATGTAATATATGGCAAAATTCAAAGTTCTAACTTTGTGAGTGCGTTAAAAGATTTCAACGATAATAACGATAATAAAGCGTTTTTTAATCGAGCTGATTGCGATAAACTGCTCACTGCCGTGCGCGAAAAGCAAAATCCTCCTTCATATGATGCTCAGCTGCTAATCAACGGACTGGAAAAGCAGAAACTCGTTGCACCGACTGCTGCCACAGCACCAACGCCGACAACAACCGCTCGCTGACGCGCGCGGCTCAGACTTTCTATATTGCTCACGCGCGCGGCTCAGACTCATAACGCAAACCTCAGAAGCACGCGCGCAGTGTTGCAAAGCAACACGGAGCAAGTGCGTGCGCAGCAGCACGCATTTTCATGCTACGATACTAACGACACCGGAGGTTAGCATGTTCTACATATACGACGTATTAAACGGCGAAGTTCGATTGATCAATGCATTGTCTGACGCAGACACGTTGCGATTTGCGCAATGTATTTTTGACGCCAGAAATTTTAATAGTGCACACGAGAAAATACATTTTAATAATCTGCTTGCCAGTCTCAAAACACAATCCGAAAAACAAGGGGCAAATGACCGCGATCCAATGGAAAGCGCTTCGCAAGACAGGCTTAATCGACTGGCTAGAACCATGTTAAATTTGGATCACGCCACCTGCACTTGGTTTTGCTCCAAATTAAACCCCACCGCTTGTCATCTACTCGCCACCAAACTACAAGAAATTGCCGCACAAAAAACACCGCTTCGTATATTGCCTTCCGCCAAAAAAGACAGCTTTTTTTCCTGCTGCTGTTGCGATAACACAAAAACAAAAAACCATCGAACGCAATCTCCATAATAGTTGTGGCGTAAATCAAATCCTAGCGCTAAAATAACTGGTTTATCGATCCAACAAGGCGCAGTATGGCAAAACCCACCCCTGAAACGACAGTTCCAGAAACGACAGTGCCCGCAGAATCAGCGGAAGTAGCAACAGGCTTTGCAGCGCTGACGCAAGAAGCGAAGCTCAAAGGCTATCTCACGCACGAAGACCTCATTAATTTATTGCCCAACGATTATGTTGATCCCAATCAAATGGAAAGCATTATTGATCGGCTGAACGAAATGGGCATTCGCGTCTATGAAGTGCCGCCCGAACAAGACGAGCTTTTGTTGGTGGATAGTGACGACACGGACGATGAGATTTCCGAAGTATTTACACTCGCGATTGAAAATCGCACCACCGACCCCGTTCGCATGTACATGCGCGAAATGGGTAGCGTGGAATTATTAACGCGCGAAGGCGAAATCGAAATAGCTAAACGCATCGAAGGCGGTATCCGCCAAGTAATGTCAGCGCTCGTTTATTATCCCGAATTGGTTGAGTCATTCATTAAGCGTTATCACAAAATTGTCGGTTTAGAGGGTCGTCTAAGCGATATCATCGCAGGATATTTTGATTTAGATGAAGCAGCCGTTGCCGCTGCAAACAAAAGCGCTGCAGAAGCAGCCGCTGTGATCGCCGCAGAAAAAGCCGCGCAAGTAGCAGAAGAAGATGCGCTGCTTATTTCCATCAAGCTCAGCAAAACCAAATCGAAAAAAGATGAAGACGGTGAAGACGAAGAAACCGGCGGAGATGAATCAGAAGAAGCAGAAGAAGAGACCGAAGAAGCGGAAGGTGCTGAAACTGTAGCTGTTGAAGAGGATGAATTTGAAGACAACGGTCCTGACCCCGTTTACACCGCACAACAAATAGCGATCCTCGAGGATTTATTTGGAAAATATGTTAGCGCCATTAAAAAATACGGAAAAAAACATAAAACCACCAACAAACATCGCGAATTGTTGGCAGAACATTATGCGAAATTCAAATTATCGATCAAGCAATTCATGCGTCAAACGCTGCGTCTTCGCAATTTATTGCGCGAAGCGCGCGAGCAAGAACGCGTGATCATGCGCATGTGTGTGTTGCAAGCCAAAACGCCGAGAAAAGATTTTATTCACACTTTTTCCGGTCACGAGTCTGATTTAAAGTGGCTGGACACATACATCAAAGCACAACCTGCTGCAAAATCATCTCTGGAAAATGCAAGAAAAGATATTATTCGCGCACAAAAAAAATTAGCGTTGATCGAAGAAACGAGCAACCTTAGTATTCATGAAATCAAAGAAATGAATCGCCGCGTTTCCATTGGCGAAGCAAAATCACGCCGTGCGAAAAAAGAAATGATTGAAGCTAATTTGCGTCTCGTCATTTCCATCGCAAAAAAATATACCAACCGCGGGCTGCAATTTTTAGATTTGATTCAAGAAGGTAATATTGGCTTGATGAAAGCCGTCGATAAATTTGAATATCGCCGCGGTTACAAATTCTCAACGTATGCCACTTGGTGGATTCGTCAAGCGATCACGCGCTCCATCGCCGATCAAGCGCGCACGATTCGTATTCCGGTGCACATGATCGAAACGATTAACAAATTAAATCGCATCAGTCGTCAGCTGATGCAGGAAACCGGTGTTGAGCCCACGCCAGAAGAATTAAGTAAACACATGGAAATGCCAGAAGATAAAATTCGCAAGGTATTAAAAATTGCGAAAGAACCGATTTCCATGGAAACACCGATTGGCGAAGACGAAGATTCGAGCTTGGGTGATTTTATCGAGGATGCCAACACAGAATCCCCCGTTGATTTTGCAACCTCTTCTGGATTGCGAGAAGCAATGCGCGAAGTGTTGTCGAGCTTAACACCTCGCGAAGCGAAAGTATTGCGCATGCGGTTTGGTATCGACATGAATACCGATCACACGCTAGAAGAAGTGGGTAAACAATTTGATGTAACACGCGAACGGATTCGCCAAATTGAAGCGAAAGCGCTTCGCAAATTGCGTCACCCCACCCGCGCTGAAAAATTGCAAAGCTTCTTGGAGCAAGAATCGGAAGAATGATATATATATATATATAACGAAGAGCCGCGCGCGTTAGCAAGCGGGATTTGCGAAGCAAATCATTTTTATTTTGTGACAAGGAGCCGCGCGCGTTAGCAAGCGGGATTTGCGAAGCAAATCATTTTTATTTTATGACAAGGAGCCGCGCGAAAGCCAAGCGGGATTTGCGAAGCAAATCATTTTTATTTTATGACAAGGAGCCGCGCGCGAAAGCCAAGCGGGATTTGCGAAGCAAATCATTTTACATGACTGCTTAAAAAACACGGTATAGCGGAAACATTGATATTTCGATAATCTACCCGCCTGTTTTCACGCGGGCCCATAGCTCAGTTGGTTAGAGCAGCGGACTCATAATCCGTTGGTCCTAGGTTCAAGTCCTAGTGGGCCCACTTTATTAGCGGGTACATCATGCGCTCTCTCATACCTATTTTTGCAAATTACAATGGCGAAAATATATTTCGTTACAACGAAGATATTTTTTGTTTTAAAAAAATCTTGGGTTCTGGCTGCAATGCGCAAGCACAACTCTTCGCCACTAAAAACGGTAAGCAATGCGTCGTTAAAGTTGAATTGGCGTCTGTTGATCGATATTGCGGCGGGCGGCATTTGAAAGAAGAGGCAAGTTGGTATGAAAAAGTGTATGGGCTGGGAGTTTATTCTGGCAACACCGAGGACGACACCAAACCACATTATCTTTTAATGCCCTATTTTCCAGGGGAAACGCTTCACTATATTTTTTTACACGCGTTCTGGGAGGAAGGATTGCAATATTGGCTGAAAACGGCGTGTGAAATCGACCAGTTACACACACAACATCATCTCATTCATGGCGATGTTACACTCTCTAACATTATTGGATATGATCGCCGCGCATTTTTAATTGATTTTGGTCTTGCAACGCCGATCGGTTTAAATCGAGGATTATTATGCTTACCAAAAACAATTGCAAATAGAAGCAGATATTCTCAATACGCGCCCGAATTATTTGACGCAAACCCCAGGCAATCAAAATTCGCCACAGTCTTTCAGGATATTTACAGCTTGGGCATATTACTTTTCGTGTTGTTACACTTTCATCCTGAATGCACAGCCAAAGAGATGGTGCAAAAAACTTATATTGGATTGACCAATGAAGATCCTCGTAGTCGCTATACCATCGCGCAAAGTATTTATTTAATTGCCGGTATTTTTGTGTCATCTGTTCCGCGCGTTGTAACCACAGATACATGCCATTTCTCCAAAAAATCAACAGCAGAAATGTGCGCTCTTGTTTGGAAAGCGTTAGCGATAGAAGAAATCGCTGCACGCACTTTAGAATTGCATAAAGAACAAAACACATTGCAAAATAAAAAAAGAGGCGTGTCGCGCAAGAAAAAACAAAAAATACACGGCCTTTTGGTGCTTTTCGATACCATCGGAGAACCATCAAATTTTCATGCGCAAGTGAAGCAGATCGAGAAACACTACCCGAAATTACGCAGCGGATTTTTTCAAACGAGAACCAAAGAGATGCTGAATCGGTTAGAAGCGGTGGGAATGATGATAAGCAGGAGTTTCGCACTTCGTGCGAACTCCTCTTGATCAAGTCGAAGATTGACACCTGAATGAGTTTCAAGCTAGCTAAATGCAGCCCACTTATCAGTCCTTCTCCAATAACGAGAAACGATAAGTTAAACCCAAGCCAACTGAGTATGAATTTATCTTTTGTGAATCGATGGAAATGGTCTTACCTAACATGCCATAGATTGCTGCGTGATCACTCAATCCGTAATTAATTCCTATTTCTGGCTTTAATATCATGCCTTGAACGCCAGTGCCAATCATTCCCTGAAAAAAATACTGCAGTTTATTGGCTGGCACATATTTATTTTGCACACCCAATCCAACAAGCGCTTCTCCATATCCTGGGTAACCCTGTATATCATTGTATGCAAAACTAAGCTGTGCTGGGACAAACCAATAAGTATGCACAACAGCATCAAACCCAATGGATATTAGGTTTAAATTTGTGACAGATTGATTATTAAATTTTACATCAAATTCCGTTTGATTAAACAAATTCGCTCGAAATCCTTTAAATGTCCAACCACTAGAGTTGCACCATTGCTGGGTGCCCATCCCTCTTGTCAACAGATAGTAATTAATCGCTAATCCTAATGAATAACTGTTGAAACTACCTGTTGGTGCAAACAAATATCCACCCGTTAAAGACAGTGAATATTTTTTGCTAAACAAGTATTCCAATGACAATTTTGGATAAATAAGAAATCCAGAGCCTGTATTTATTTTCTGTGGATCATATCCTCCGGAGCCAAGTCCCAGCTGACTAGAAAGAGTTACATAAGGTAATACTAAAAAATGATAGCCAATACCGCCAACGAGTTGGTTGTATGCTGGGAGACCATGATAACCAGCATCGCCTTCAAAAAATACGAAGTATTTTTGATTGATGTAGTGCGAAAATTGAAGCGCTATTGTATTAATGTCATTTTTAAATTGGCCTTTTGGTTTATTTTGTATGAAATTATTTAATTCAAAAGTGAATTTATTTTTTGCTACATCGCCACATTGTTTATCACAACTCATATGTAAGGCTGAGTGAAAAAAATTACCTACATATTTATAAGAACCTATTAGATAGGAAAGTGATTTTTGAATATAAATGTCGACTTGATAGTGATTAATGGGTGAGTGAAAAAAATGAAAATAGCTGTAATTGACACCTACAGAAAAATAATGAAAATCATATCCTAATCCAGCGTATGTATTGATGTATCTACCATCACCACACATCTTTTTGCTCGCTGTAGCGCTGGAGCCACCTCCTCCACCACCAAATGCGGATCCAGCTTCTCCAAAAAAATTACCAAATAACTGATGTTGTAATTGAATGGTTGCATCAAGCGTAAAAAAACCACCATAATTTCCGTAAAACATAGGGGTATAACTACCAACGCCAACATACATCCAATCATTGACCTGATGTAAATAATGCAGACCAAATAAATCTAAACTTTTATAACCTGGGATAGGAATAAATTGGTAGTCGAATTTAAGCAAGCCGCTAGCACGCTCTAAAACTTGTTTTTTGTATATTGCGTCTAAAGTTGTTTGGGCCAATGCTGTATCACAGAAAAAAAATATGCGAATTACCAAAAAATATATAAATAGATTTTTGTGGCATGAGAAGATCCACGTGATCCGAAGCTTATCCATGCTTAACCCAGTGTAAAAGAAGCTTTAAAATGAGACAAGACTATACTAATGGATTTAAAGCAAGGACGCGAACAAGAAGCGATATTTTTTCACGAACGGTAACGAGAAAATCAAATCGACCTCGCTCCCTACCGGTCGCGTCTGCGTCAATCGATAAAATTTAATTAGTTAGCTTGCGCTTTATGCGTACACGCCCATTAATAACCACGGAGCAAGTGCGTGAAGCCGCGCGCGACAGCGGGCAATGGTGAGTACAGCCAAAAATCTTTCCTTGCAAACAAGGAAAGATTTGCTATGTCGATTTTTTAGCAAAAACCAGAACGGGAAAATTAAAATTATTTCAGGTTGCTTGGGATGTTGAAAATCAAGAGACGCTGGATCGAGAAACGCGCGCTTTAAAACAGGCAGAATTAGAGCTCGGTATAAAAGGATTATTGGTTACACCAGAGACCTATATCAAAAAAATGCTTGTTGACACGTAACACGCGCGCTAATAAGCGCCGTTTAATATCATGCTTAAGGCAAAAACCCCTTTTGTAAGGCCGAAATATTTTGGCGAAAATCTACATTTTGCTGTTTGATGTTTACTCCCCGCGTATGGCCTTACTTTAAAATGCGACAGGCGCGGGAAAAAATCACCTTACGCAGTTTGAAATGTACATAAAATAATTGATGAAATAACTGTATTTCATGCGGCATATTGAAAGAGTATAATGTTTTCACACAAGCCATTAGGTGAATTATGAAACAATTTGTCGATGCATTTCCTGGCGTAAAACACACTGTAATTTACACTGATTTAGATGGAAAACATTTTCGTTTTTCAGGTGGTACTTGGGCGTGGCGAAATCATAATCCTGGCAATTTAAGACCTGGAAAAATAAGCAGACGGCATAATCAAATTGGTGAAACATATGGTTTTGCAATTTTTCCTGATGTTGAGTCAGGACACAATGCTTTATTGGATCTCTTAAGTAACGTGTATGCAAATTATTCTATTGATCGCATGATTGTGAAATTTGCACCACCCAAGGAAAACCCAACAAAAAAATATGCAAAATTGTTACACGAAAAAACAGGTATTTATGATGATAGACCAATCAAAAAATTTACAGCCGAACAATTCGAAAAGCTATGGAAGGCTATTCAACAAATGGAAGGGTATAAGACTGGAAAAATTGTTGAGGTATTTCGAGTCACCGGCGTACAACCGATCGCTAAACATACCTATAAATTTTGCCTAAATGAAGGGGATTGGATATCTGAATCTCAATGTATTTCGTTAGCAGGACAAGGAAAAGTTGAGTTGGAAGTATGCATTTCTGATCTTGGAAATAAATTTTTAAGGTCTCCTGCAAATAGTATTTTTCAAACGCGACTTGAAGATTTAAAAAAAACGCCATGAAAAAAATAATTATTGTTATTATCGCGTTTTTCTTTACATCAAACGCACTCTCAGATCAGGGCGTGTATGCCTATGATGAAAATGGCCATGTTTATTATTTCTCAAAAACAAAAAATAAAGTATTGCAATTAACGTATTCCGGTATAAATCATCACACAAGCCTATCACCCAATGGGCGATGGATTGCTTTTACAAAAAGAAGCAAAAAAATCATGCCAGATGCTTGTGCATTTTCAACCACCAAAACAGATTATGCCAACCAACTTTGGATTTATGATTTAAAGACAATGAAAAAAAGATTATTGGTTTCTGATAATTTTGCATGTGATCATCCAAAAAAAATGATTGTTGATCCTAGCGATATGCAATTTTCCCCAGACAGTAAAACACTTTATTTTGAAACGTCAGCATGGGCTACCTCCGGCGCAATACATGCTATCGACATAAATGGAAAAAATTTACGATTTGTGACGGACTGCAATGAATACCGTATTGTCATGCATGGTCGCTATAAAAGTGATATTGTCGCTACCCAACACCGCTATCATTTCAAAGGTGATACGCCACTGGGTAGTTATGATTGGGATTGGCTATTCACGCCAGAGGGCAAACAAATTAAATTATATCGAAAGGAAAGTTGACGCATTCTTATGGCGATCAGGGTTCGACAAAGTATGAAAATATTTATTTTTCAAACTGTTATAGCTGACATTGTGCATTTTCGAGGGCGTGGGAATTCCTGCCCAATATCAAAAATTACTGCGTGATGATGCAAAAAAACATGTGTTTGAATACATCGAGGTGTATTACAATCGCAAACGTCTTCATTCGACACTTGGCTTTTTAAGTCCTGAAGTCCTTGAAGTTAAAATAGTCGCTTAGCAAGGTGTCCAGAAATTTGTGGCGGGATCAATCTGCTTCGTCTTCAAGATGAGCGAGCTCAGCTGATCGTGTATTGGCATGCATCATTGCTTGTGCAAAATGCCAACCTTCTTTGGTTGTGTTTTCTGTAAATCCAGCTAAGGCGATAGCAGAATTGATGGGATGCAATGCATCGTGCCACAAATCTTTGGCGCCATGCGCAATATCCATTGCATCATCATAAACGGCCGCACCTGTACCCTTGGCAAATGCAGCGCCAAATTCTTCAGCGTTTTGCATGTTAGATCTACTCCAATGCATATCGCTCGCTAACACTCGCGGCTCCCTGTTTAGGGATGTGTGTGTATCACTGTGATACGCACTTGCTCCACTGCGTTGCGCGCGTGCTTCTTATATGGACCCCGCCTGTTTCTGCAAGAAATAAATTCATTTTTAACAAATTGGTGAGATG
>MGXR01000006.1 GCA_001801425.1 Gammaproteobacteria bacterium RIFCSPHIGHO2_02_FULL_42_43 | reverse complement strand
TTTCTCCTAGATCCCGGATAATTGCTAGCGCAATTTCCGGGATGACGAGTGCTTTTTAAATTTCATCGTGTACAGAGATTATTGAGCATCGCTTAGAGGAATTGCTTCATTTTGGTCGTGTTTTATTAACGTTAAAATAAATCGCCATCGCCAACACACGATCACCGCGCCAATCGCGAGTGCAATATTAGCGCCCACGCGAAAACCGACAACACCATCGTGCAACGGAATGGCCATCCAATATCCCAGCGGAATCACCAAACCCCACATCACCGCCAAACCCACCATCATCGGAAAACGCGTATCCAATAATCCACGCAATAATCCAGAAATCACATCGCGAATACTGGCAAGCAGCAATGTCACGCTCGTCAAAATAAATAAAATCCGAACGAGATGCAGCATCGGTGCGTTGCGAGGATCGTGAATAGCAATATAAAATGACGCTAGAAAATCTGGGAATAACAAATACGCGATGCTCACCAACGCAACAAAACACACAGCAACCATGAGGCTCGCTTGTCCAATGCCGCGTAACTGATATCGGTTGTTAGCACCTATCGCTTGACCGACCAAAATTCCTGCCGCTTCTGACATGGCAAACACCGGCACAATCAATAACAACAGCCACTGCTGCGTAATTTGCACCGCCGCCAATGCGCGTACACCGAGCCATCCAATCATCATCGTCATCACAAAAAAAGCGGCAAGCTCTCCGCCAAATTGCACGCTCATCGGCCACCCTACTTGCATTATTTTTTTTATCCATCGCCAATTGTAGTGCCTGCGAAATTGAAATAAAGAAAAAATTTGAAATGATTTTGAAAAAAAAATAATCGTCAGCAAAATTAAAAAATTAATTGTCGCCTGCAGCGCAAAACCAAGTGCCAATCCGCGAATGCCGAGCGATGAAAAACCACATTTCCCAAAAATAAAAACGTATGCAAAACCAACACCGACCAGCAAACTGAATGCATTCACCCACATCACGATGCGCTGCCTGCCGACACCAAAGCAAAACTGCTCCAAACAGTTTTGCAATAAAATTGGCGCCACGCCCCAAGTTAATAAACGAAAATAATCACGCACGTAATGAATGAGCACCGGATTTTCATGAAATGCAGATAAAAGTAACGGTGAGAACCAAAGACAAATCATCATGACAAGTGAAAGCAGTAAGGACAATACCACACCCTGTTGCACCAGCTCACCAATGTCCGAATATTTTTTTGCACCAAATAATTCTGCGCATAAAAAACTGAGCGAAAAAATCAGCGGCAGAAAAATTAATAAAATAAATACGAACGTAGAATTAATAAGCGCTGATGCTGCGAGCACTGTTTTTCCCAGCTGTGCTGCCATCATTTGCCCCGCAAATCCGCTTAACATTTGCAAAAAGCGCGAGCCAACCATAGGCAAAGACAATGACAACACAGACTGAATGGGTAATTTCAAACGCATGCGACGACACAGTAGCATGCTAATAAAAAATAACAATACAGGTTTTGTTAAAGCCGTGTCCCGGGGTCTTTTACTGCCGTAATCGAACGCCCCATTACAATATAGTCAGCGCCATTTTGAAAAGCCACATCAGGAGTGACGACGCGTTTTTGATCTTGCGTTGCTTCATCGGGAAAACGAATTCCCGGTGTTACCAATAAAAAATCTTTGCCAATTTTTTTTCTAATCAGTGGCGCTTCTTCTGCTGAACACACAACGCCATCCAAACCGCATTCTTTTGCCAGCATCGCAAAACGCAACACAATAGAATCTATCGACTCATGAAAACCGAACCACACTAAATCTGCTTGATCCAGGCTTGTTAAAACGGTAACACCAATTAGCAGTGGACGTTTTTTTTTGGGAAATGCATGAATTGCATCGTGCGCGGCAAGCAACATATTTTTTCCACCGGCCACGTGCACATTCACCATCCACACACCCAACTCTGCCGCCGCTTTACACGCATCAAATACGGTTTTAGGAATATCATGAAATTTTAAATCCAGAAAAACGGAAAACCCTTTTTGAATAAGTACGCGCACATAATCGGGGCCTAAACGGGTAAATGCGTGACTGCCAATTTTCAAACGACACATCGATGGATTGACCTTGGCAACAAACGCATCGATCGCTGCGCGATCACCTTGATCTAGCGCTACGATAACGCGAGGCTTGCTAACTTCTTCATTCATGAGTTTTATGCTCCAACGTTTTCATTTGCACTTTTAAATCATGCAGACGTACTTTATTTCGCACCAATGCAGGCAATAATGCAATCACAGCGATCAAAGCGCCAATCACTAAAATGCCGAGCACTAATAACGGGAAATAAATATCCGCTTGCCCAATAAAATAATGAACGGTAATTATTTGCGAATTTAAAATAGCAAAAGCAGCGACGAGGATGATAAGAATGAACCAGAATAAGTAAAGAAAGATCCGCATGTTCGCTCCCTACCGGTCGCGTCTAGGTCCGCTTTGTTTTTATTCGCTCCCTACCGGTCGCGTCTAGGTCCACTCACAACAGTTGGACACAGACACGAGCGGTAGCGAGTGAAATCACTAGGCCCGCTGGACACAGACACGAGCGGTAGCGAGTGAAATCACTCCTCATCCTTATTTTTCATCTGCTCTTTCAGCAAATCGCCGAGCGTTGTCTTGGTTGGAGCACCGCTAGATGCTGTTGCTTTACGAGACGATGGCACTGCTGCTGGCGTTTCTGTTTTTGGCACAGCTTCCAACGCTTTGCGTGATACATACACTTGTTGATTTTTGCGATCGACGTTTGCAATCTTCACTTCGATCTCATCACCCACTTGCAATTTTTCTTGCAAATCTTTGATGCGCTCGTGACTGTAATCCGCGATACGCAAAACACCCGTTAAATTTTCTTTCAATTGTACCGTCGCTTGTTTTGCAGACACTTCAGTAACCGTCACTTTCACAACAGTATCTTTTTCCAAGCCTTGCAAATGCGCTTCCATTGGATCATCAGACAATTGTTTGATGCCAAGCGAAATGCGTTCACGCTCAGGATCAATTGCTAAAATAACCGCTTCTACTTCGCTGCCTTTTTGATAAGCACGAACCGCTTGTTCACCAGATTCGCTCCACGAAATATCAGACAAATGCACCAGACCATCGATACCGCCCGCTAAACCAACAAACAAACCGAAATCAGTGATGGAACACACAGTCCCCTTAATTTTTTGACCCACTTCGTGTTCGCTTGAAAATTCTTCCCATGGATTTCTCTTGCATTGTTTGATGCCAAGTGAAATGCGGCGACGTTCTTCATCAATATCCAACACAATCACTTCTACGTCTTCTTGCAAGTTCACTACTTTGCTTGGATGCACGTTTTTATTGGTCCAATCCATTTCTGACATGTGAACCAAGCCTTCAACACCTTCTTGCAATTCCACAAAGCAGCCGTAATCTGTAATATTTGTTACTTTTCCAGTTAAGCGAGTGCCAACGGGATAACGCGCAGCAATGCTGACCCACGGATCATCACCCAATTGTTTTAATCCCAACGAAACGCGTTGCTTGTCACGATCGAACTTCAATACTTTAACTTTTAATTCTTCGCCAACTTTCAATAGCTCGCTTGGATGTTTGACGCGTTTCCATGCCATGTCGGTGATGTGCAGCAATCCATCGATGCCGCCCAATTCAACGAACGCACCGTAATCCGTGATATTTTTCACGATACCAATCACTTCTTGACCTTCTTGCAATTCATCGAGGCGAGACATACGTTCTTCGTGTGAAGACGCTTCCATCACCGCGCGACGAGACACGACAACGTTGTTGCGTTTGCGATCCATTTTGATAATTTTGAATTCAAGTTCTTTGCCTTCGAGATAGCCCGGATCACGCACTGGCTTCACATCCACCAATGAGCCCGGTAAAAAGGCACGCACAGCGCCCAATTCGACAGTAAATCCGCCTTTGACACGTTCAATGATCGTGCCCATCACGATCGTTTGCGCTTCGAATGTTTTTTCAAGCTCGACCCACGCGCGTGCACGCATTGCTTTTTCGTGCGACAAACGCGTTTCACCAAAACCATTTTCGGGCGATTCTAAAACGACTTCAACGAAATCGCCGACTTTGATTTCTTCGTGTTTAAATTCAGCTGTTGGTATCGGACCTTCCGATTTTAAACCAACGTTGACGGTAATATATTCCGGGTCAATAGAAATTACTAACCCTTTCATCAGTGCGCCTTGGCGCATATTAATATGTTGCAAGCTTTCTTCAAATAATTGTGCAAAGCTTTCGGTATGTTGAGTCATGGATTATTTTCCAGCAACGATGTTAGAGAATTAAACTACGCATCAACGCAAGCATTCACCGGAAATTGCTGCGTTCACGCACCTTTTGCAACACCAACTGAAACACGCCTTGAATATCCAACTGCGTGGTATCAACTAGAATTGCATCTTCCGCGGGTTTTGTCGGTGAAATGACGCGATTCGCATCGCGTTCATCTCGTATCTTCAATTCACGCAGAATGTCGGGCAGATTAGCAGGTTTACCCTTCTGTTTCAACTGATTGAATCGTCTGTTTGCGCGTTCTTCAGCGCTCGCTAGAAAATAAAATTTGATGCTAGCATCGGGAAATACTATCGTTCCCATGTCGCGACCATCGGTCACCAACCCGGGCGGCTGACGCATCTGCCTTTGACGATCTAGCAGTGCTTGACGTATCAACGGAATAGTTGAAGTTTGAGACGCCATTTGACCGCAGATTTCAGATCTAATTTCGTCTGTAACATCATGATTATAAACGATTATTTTTATATTATCTCCATGATCAAGCAGTTGCGTTTTAATTTGAAGGTGTTGTACGAGGTTTTGCAAGGCACGCTGATCATTGAGATCAATTTTTTTATACAGCACAGCCCAGCCAATCGCGCGATACAGCGCTCCGCTATCCAAATAATGCCAATCCAATTTTTTTGCGAGCAATTGTGCGATTGTCCCTTTTCCGGATCCGGATGGGCCATCGATGGTGATCACAGGAATTGTTTGGCTCATGACGCCACCCGAAATTTTTTCATTAAGGCAATCAATTTTTCCACACCTTCCATCGGCATCGCATTATAAATACTCGCGCGAATACCACCTGAAAACTTATGCCCTTTTAACCCAATCAAATCTTTTGTGGTAGCAAAAGTAATAAATTGTGCATCCAATTCTGCAGAGGATGTTTTAAAAAACACATTCATGCGCGAACGGCAATGACGCGCGACGGGGCAAACATAAAATGGTTCTGAATCAATAAAATCGTACAGCACTTTGGATTTTTCTGCATTGCGACGTGCAATTTCAGCAACACCGCCTTGCTTTTTAATCCACTGAAACACCAATCCCGCGAGATACCAAGGATACGTCGGCGGCGTATTCAACATGGAATTGGCTTTGACTTCCAAACCGTAATTTAAAATAGACGGCGTTAACGGCATAACTGATCGCCCCAACAAGTCATCCCGAACAATCACTACAGTGATGCCCGCAATGCTAATATTTTTTTGCGCGCAAGCATAAATTAATCCGAATCGAGACACGTCAATCGGACGTGATAAAAAATTGGATGACATATCACACACAAGCGGCACCGCATTTTTAACCGCGGGAATAAAATTAAATTCAACGCCGTGAATGGTTTCGTTGTCGACATAATGCAAATACGCTGCATCGCTGCAATCACGCCACGTGTCTTGCAATGGCAGTGTCATAAATCCATCCGCTTGCGTATTCACAACCAAATTCACCGGCGCATATTGCATCGCTTCGATTGCCGCTAATCTTCCCCAATAACCCGTTTGTGCATACGCAACCGAATTGAAATCCGCTAGAAAATTCATGGGAATCGCTGAAAATTGTGTGCGACCGCCGCCGTGTAAAAATAAAATGTGGTAGTTCGAAGGAATATTCAAAAGATCACGCAAATCATTTTTGGTTTGCAAAGCCAACGCTTCAAAATCAGCACTACGATGCGATATTTCCATTACAGAAACACCGCGCCCCTGCCAATTAAAAAATTCATCATGCGCCTGTTGCATCACGTCGCGAGGCAACATCGCAGGACCCGCAGAGAAATTATAAACATTAGACACTTTCAACGCTCACGACTTTTTCATCATCCTGAACTTGAATCAAACGCACACCTTGTGTGTTTCGCCCCAGCACAGAAATTTCATTGACGGGAATTCTAACGAGCGTGCCGCCATTAGTCACCAATAAAATTTCGGAATCAGGCTGAACGGGAACAGAACCCACCACTTTGCCATTGCGATCGGTGGTTTGAATGGCAATCACTCCCTGGCCGCCACGACCACATTCACGATAATCATTGATTTCGGTGCGTTGACCAAAACCATTTTCAGTCACTGTTAAAATGGTGGCATCGGGTTTTGGAATGATGAGTGCGATCACGCGTTGAGTTTCTTTCAAGCGCATGCCGCGAATACCGCAGGCCGTTCTTCCCATCGCACGCACTTGATCTTCTGAAAAACGTATCGCTTTTCCGTCATCATTCACAAGCATGATATCTTGTTTTCCGTCGGTTAACGCAACACCAATCAAACGATCACCGTCATTTAATCCCAATGCAATTTTTCCATTAGAGCGTTGATTCGAAAATTCAGACAGGGCTACTTTTTTCACAGTACCCAATTGTGTGCACATGAAAATAAAATGTTCGTCATCAAATTGTTGAATCGGTAAAATTGCCGTAATCACTTCTTCTTTTTCGAGCGGCAATAAATTCACAATTGGTTGGCCACGTGAAATGCGCGACGCTTGCGGAATTTGATACGTCTTCAACCAATACACTTTGCCCATCGTTGAAAAACATAAAATGTGATGATGCGAATTCGCCACCAATAAATTTTTCACATAATCTTCTTCTTTCACAGCGGTTGCGCGTTTGCCACGACCACCACGATGCTGCGCATCGTAACTGTCAAGCGATTGCGATTTAATATAACCTTGATGCGACAACGTCACCACCAAATCTTCTTCCGTAATCAAATCTTCATTGCTCAAATCTTCGTGATTTTCTAAAATTACCGTGCGACGTTGATCACCAAATGCTGTTTTTAATTCATTTAATTCTTCGCGAATGACGGCATGCAGACGATCAGGGTTGGATAAAATTTCGAGCAATGCGTTGATCGCATCGATCAATTGTTTGTATTCTTCATGAATTTTATCAACTTCCAAACCGGTTAATCGATGCAAACGTAAATCCAAAATCGCTTGCGCTTGCTCTGGCGACAAATGATATTTGTTCGTGCGCAAACCATATTGCTCTCCCAATCCATCGGGGCGAGTTTGCGCTGCATCTGTTTTAGCAAGCAAAGCGGCAACCACACCTGGCGCCCACGCTTTCGCGAGCAACGCCTCTTTCGCATCATTCGGCGTTTTAGCAGCTTTAATTAACGCCACAATCTCATCGATATTAACGAGTGCAATGCCAAGCCCTTCCAGAATATGCGCGCGTTGTTTCGCTTTATTTAATTCAAAAACTGTGCGACGCGTGACGACTTCGCGACGATGCTGCAAAAAGGCATTCAAAATAAATTTGAGATCCATCACTTGAGGGCGGCCGTTATACAGCGCCACCATGTTAATCCCAAATACTGTTTGCAATTGTGTTTGTGAAAATAAATTGTTGAGCACAACTTCAGGCTGATCGCCTCGGCGAATTTCAATCACCATACGCATGCCGGATTTGTCCGATTCATCGCGCAGCCCCGTAATACCTTCGATTAATTTATCACGCACCAATTCGCCAATTTTTTCAAGCAAGCGCGCTTTATTCACTTGATACGGCAATTCCGTGACGATAATCGCGACACGCCCCGTTTTTTCGTGGGTTTCAATTTCTGTTTTGGCGCGAACATAAATTTTGCCACGGCCGGTGCGATAGGCGCTTACAATACCGCCGCGACCGTTAATAATTCCTGCCGTGGGAAAATCAGGCCCGGGGATATATTTCATCAATGCGTCAATCGTAATATCACTGTTGTCGATCACGGCCAACGTGGCATCGATCACTTCGGATAAATTGTGCGGCGGAATGTTGGTCGCCATACCAACTGCAATCCCCGACGAACCATTCACTAATAAATTGGGAACGCGTGTCGGCAAAACCGCGGGCATTTTTTCGGTTTCATCATAATTTGGGGTAAAATCGACAGTTTCTTTATCAATGTCTGCTAGCAAACCATGGGCAAACTGGCTCATGCGAATTTCGGTGTAACGCATTGCAGCAGGAGAATCCCCGTCAATGGAACCAAAGTTACCTTGGCCATCCACCAACATATAACGCAAGCTAAAGGGCTGCGCCATGCGCACAATCGTGTCATACACGGCAGTGTCGCCATGCGGATGGTATTTACCGATGACGTCACCCACAATCCGAGCTGACTTCTTGTAAGGTTTATTCCAATCGTTGGACAACTCATGCATCGCATACAGCACGCGACGATGGACGGGTTTTAACCCATCGCGAACATCAGGCAACGCGCGCCCAACGATCACGCTCATCGCATAATCAAGGTAGGATTGCTTCAGTTCATCTTCAATGGTGATGGTCGTAATTTCTTTGGCCAACCGGCTCATGAGAGACGCCCTTTTTCGATCAAAATATGGGGTTCATTCTAACATAAATTGTGTTTTTTTGCTTTATCAATGAAGCTAAATTCGATTAAGATGGTGGGGGTTAAAAAATTAAGGGGGTGCCATGCAATCGATAGACACGTTACTGCACGCTCGTTGGATTTTACCCGTCGTTCCCCGCGATATGTTGCTCCAACATCACACGGTTGCCATCGATCAGGGTCGCATCCTTGACATACTCCCCACGCAAGCGGCACAAGTCAAATATACCGCTAAAAACACACTCAATCGCGCGCATCACCTCGTTATGCCAGGATTAATTAACACGCACGCGCACACCCCGATGAATTTACTGCGCGGATTGGCCGATGATTTACCGCTCATGGATTGGCTGCACAAACACATTTGGCCGGCAGAAGCAAAATTACTCTGCCCTGAAAGCATTTACGATGGCTCGCAATTGGCGATTGCGGAAATGTTGCGAGGTGGCACCACCTGTTTCAATGATCATTATTTTTTTCCCAATGAAACGGCGCGCGCTGCCATCGATGCGGGCATGCGCGCTTGCATTGGATTTTGGGTGGGCAGTGTTCCAACGGGCTGGGCAAAAAACACAGCGGAATACATTCAAAAGGCAAAACAAGCGTATCAAGAACGTGATCCACATCCGCTCATTACTTTTGCATTAGCGCCGCATTCGCCTTATGTCAACGATGACGAAAGTTTATTGCTGTGCCAACAATTTTCAAATGAACACAATTTACGTATTCATATTCATTTACACGAAACCGAAGCAGAAATTAATATTAATCTTGAAAAATATGGCAATCGCCCAATGACGCGCTTTGATCAATTGGGTTTGCTGAATGAACAATTAATCGCCGTGCACATGGTGCATTTGACAGATGCGGAAATTGAATTGTGCGCGAAACGAAAGTTACACGTTTCGCATAATCCAGAGTCTAATTTAAAATTGGGCAGTGGCTTTGCACCCATTTCAAAATTAATCAACGCAGGTGTAAATGTATCGCTTGGCACCGATGGCGCTGCCAGCAACAACGATCTCGATCTATTTGGAGAAATGCAGACTGCCGCTTTCATCGCCAAAGCACTCGACAAAAATCCAACGGCGCTCGATGCAATGACTGTCATTGAAATGGCAACGATTAATGGCGCAAAAACAGTGGGGCTTGAAAAAGAAATTGGCTCTGTCGAGAAAGGAAAATATGCGGATGTGATTGCTATCGATTTTGATCATCTCTTCACACAACCCGTATTTCATCCTGCTTCGCATGTGGTTTACGCACTCAATCGATTGCAAGTGAGCGATGTATTTGTCGCAGGAAAACAATTATTGAATCAGTGCAAATTTACCACGTTAGATACAACAGAAATAATTAAAAAAGCGCAGTATTGGGCGAATAAAGTTAGGCCTACGCAAGGATAGCAATGACAAAAGCAATCATTACGGAAGTAAGCCCGCGCGACGGCTTACAAGATGAAAAAAAATTTGTACCCACTGAAGTGAAATTAAAATTTATTCAACTGCTGGCCGATGCGGGGTTACCCATCATTGAAGTCACGAGTTTTGTATCCGCTAAGCGCATTCCAGCACTTGCTGATCACGCGCTGTTAATGCAGCAACTTCCTAAAAACGCACACGCACGATATTCTGTTTTGATTCCCAATCTAAAAGGATTGCAAGAAGCGCTGCCCTATCATTGTGATTATATATCGGTGATCACTGCAATTTCCGAAACATTTGCGCAAAAAAATATGCATTGCAGCATCGCAGACAGTATAGAACGCATTCGCGAAATTCTCGCCATCACAAAACCCAAAAAAATATTTGTGCGCGCTTATATTTCTTGCGCGCTGGGTTGCCCAGATGAAGGCGCGATGGATGCGCAAAAAACAGCGCTTTTAGCAAAACAATTATTGGAAATGGGCTGCGATGAAATTGCGTTGGGCGACACGATCGGCGCTGGCACACCCGCACTCACCCAGCAACTCATTCAAGCAGTCAGCGCATTTATGCCTGTAGAAAAAATAGCGATTCATTTTCATGATGCGCGCGGGCAAGCGCTTGCTAATATTAAGATATGTGTGCAAATGGGTGTTTACAAAATTGATAGTGCTGTCGGTGGACTTGGCGGCTGCCCTTACGCCAAAGGTGCGAGCGGCAATGTCGCGACTGAAAAAGTAATTGCATTGCTTGATACGTTGCGCATTGAACACGGTGTGGATTTAGAAAAACTAAAAAAAGCCGATATGTTGATTCAGCAATTTATTTAGATTATTTTTTATTTAATTTGACTGCATACATCCGCTGATCCGCCACGCATAACAACTCATCCAATTTTTCGCCGTCGTGCGGATAGATTGCAACACCAACACTCATATTCACTTTTTCCGCGTGGTCTGGTAACTGAATAGGCTCAAGCGTCACTTGTGATACACGCGCCAACACATTGTCGACTGAAAAATCTTGCGAACCTTCCGATATCAACAACACAAATTCATCACCACCCAATCGTGCAACGGTATCCTCTTTTCGAATTGTTTTTGACAATCGCGCTGCAAATTCTTTTAAAAAAATATCACCCGCGTTATGCCCAAAACGATCATTGATCGATTTGAAATGATCTAAATCAATGAACAGCAACGCACAACTTTTTTTGAGGCGCTGGCAACGCGACAATTCCGCTTCAGCGCGCGCATAAAATGCCGTGCGTGTAAGCACTTGCGTTAAAGAATCATACATCGCCAATCCATACAAACGTTCATTTAAAAATTTTAATTTTTCTTGGCTTTTTTCAACAAGCGTTTTCAGCTCCGCATCACGAAATAATAATTGCGAAGACAAGGGGCGCAACACTGCATTCAAACCAAACGCAAATAAAATTAAAATCGCCGTCGCAATCGCAAACAAAACCATAACCACATTTTGGATGGAGTGATATAAATCTAAACGATCTGCCACAATCGCAACCCCCCACGACAAATCAGGAATGGGCGCATAGGCAACCACGAGACCCACGTGATCAAATGTATTGGAATCAACGCCGGAAATATTTTTTTGTAACGCATTCAATAAAATGCTATTGAGCTGTGTATCATTCGTCAATAATTCCTGAGTTTTTGGATGAATGTGCGACATGCTAAACCAATGCACCTGATGATCTTTCGCGTAAAAAACAAATGCTTTTCCTAACTTAGATTGCATAGATTGATTCATCATGTCTTCCAATTTTTGCAAACGAAAAGCACACACGGTGTAACCCAACAGCTGATGCATTTGTGAAAAAATTGGAGCAGCAATCAGCATGTAATGATTATTTTTTTCAAAAAACGGACCTTGCACAATAGTTTTATCGGTTAATAATGTGCTAAGCGATGCAAGAGGCAAAGAAATTTTTCCGCGTGAAGCAATCAATGTGCGGTTACGATCAAAGCGCATTAACGCAATTAAATCAGGGTTGCTTGCTAAAGTTTCTGAAGTTAACTCAGACAATTTTGCATGCGCTTGCGATTTTTTTATTTTTCCGTCGTTGTATTCGCGCAAAATATCACGCACATCCGCACGCGCCGCCAATTGATTCGCGATATTTTGCAATGGATGCATTGTTTCACTGATCACCAAGATTGCCATGTCTCTTGAAAAAGCCAAATGACTTTTTTGAAAATCAAACAAGCGTGCGCGTAAGGGAAGAATGACAATGCCTGCGATGATTAACCCAACAATAATCAAAGCAGATACTGCATACCATCGTATCGCGCGTTGTAATCGCTTGGCATTATCTTCCATAAAAACGCATCTGCTTCATCGCTGTCATTCGATCACGCAAGCTCGCGGCTTTTTCAAATTCGAGATTTTTCGCACACGCCAACATTTCTTTTTCAAGTGTTTGTAGCGTTTTTTCAAATGCTGCGGGCGTTAATGCCAGCACCGCATCCACGGTGCGATCCTCGTTCTTTGCTTCTTGCACATCAGCTTCGATCATATCACAAACCGCTTTTTGTATCCCGGCGGGCGTAATACCATGCGTTTGGTTATACGTGTGTTGTCGTTCACGACGGCGCCTTGTTTCATCCATTGCGCGTTTCATCGACGCAGTAATTTTATCCGCATACAAAATCGCCCTACCATGCAAATTTCTCGCAGCACGTCCTATCGTTTGCACCAATGATCGCTCAGACCGTAAAAATCCCTCTTTATCCGCATCCAAAATCGCAACCAACGACACTTCAGGTAAATCCAATCCTTCACGCAGCAAATTAATACCGATCAACACATCAAACACACCCAATCGTAAATCACGCAATATTTCAACACGCTCCACCGTTTCAATATCGGAATGCAGATAACGCACCTTCACGCCACGCTCCAAAAAATATTCCGTTAAATCTTCTGACATGCGTTTAGTCAGCGTTGTCACCAAAGTGCGTTCATTTTTTTGCGCGCGCAATTTTACTTCAGACAACAAATCATCGACCTGTGTTTTCACAGGACGCACTTCCACTTCCGGGTCAAGCAAACCGGTTGGGCGCACGACGAGTTCAACCACATCACTCGAGTGAGTCAATTCATATTGACCGGGTGTTGCAGAAACAAAAATCATTTGCGGCGCCAATTGTTCAAATTCATCAAAACGCAGCGGACGATTATCCAACGCCGATGGCAAACGAAAACCATATTGCACCAAATTTTCTTTTCGCGCGCGATCACCCAAATACATACCACCCAATTGCGGAATCGTGACATGCGATTCATCAACGATGAGCAACGCATTGCGCGGCAAATATTCCATCAATGTTGGCGGCGGCTCTCCTGCATTTCTGCCTGATAAATAACGTGAATAATTTTCTATTCCCGAGCAATAACCAATTTCCAATAACATTTCAATATCAAACAACGTACGCTGTTCCAAGCGTTGACGCTCAACCAATTTATTTTCTTTTGCAAAATAAGCCAGACGATCTTTTAATTCTATTTTGACGGTATCAATCATTTTTACAATGGTGGCGCGCGGTGTTACATAATGTGTTTTAGGAAAAATAGTCACACGGGGTGTTTTGCGTAGTGTTTGATTTGTCAGCGGATCGAAAAAAATAATTTTTTCAATTTCATCATCGAACAATTGCACACGTATCGCTTCTTTTTCAGAATCCGCGGGAAAAATATCAATCACATCGCCCGCAACACGATACGTTGCGCGATGCAGTTCCGTTTCGTTGCGCGTGTATTGCATTTCTGCAAGGCGCCGCAACAATACGCGTTGGTCAATGCGATCACTCACGCTCAAATGCAACACCATACTCAAATAGGCTTTCGGATCACCCAAACCATAAATCGCAGAAACTGTCGCAACAATGATGGCATCGCTGCGTTCCAATATTGCTTTGGTTGCTGACAAACGCATTTGCTCTATGTGTGCGTTAATCGACGCATCTTTTTCAATAAATGTATCCGTCGAGGGAATATACGCTTCAGGCTGATAATAATCGTAATAAGATACAAAATATTCCACTGCGTTGTGTGGAAAAAATCCGCGTAACTCTGAATATAATTGTGCCGCTAATGTTTTGTTGGGTGCGAGAACCAAGGTCGGGCGCTGCACTTTTTCAATTACATTGGCGATCGTGAATGTCTTTCCAGAACCCGTGACGCCAAGCAATGTCTGATACAAAACACCGGCCTGTAATCCTTCGGTCAATTTTTCAATCGCCTGTGGTTGATCGCCACTGGGTTGGTAATGGGTTACTAATTGAAACAAATCGTTCATGGCACATTGTAAACTGAACGTGATTTCATTACAGTAACATCTGAAAATTTAAGTTAATCAACCTGCTGAGTGGGAACTACTAACAGTAACAATTCTTTCAAAATGCAATAACTGAGGCAAAATCATGCAAATTTCACAACGCGCGCAAAGCGTTAAACCTTCTGCTACCGTGTCCATTAGCGCTAAAGCGAACGAACTACGCACCAAAGGCATCGACGTCATTAATTTGAGTGTGGGCGAACCTGACTTTGACACTCCCGAGCCCATCAAAGCTGCTGCTATCAAAGCCATTCAAGCAGGTCATACAAAATATACCGCAATCGATGGCATGCCTGCCCTCAAAGATGCAGTCATTCAAAAATTCAAAAACGAAAATAATTTATCTTACACGCGTGACAACGTGATGATTTCTTGCGGCGCCAAACAATGTTTGTATAATCTCGCGCAAGCGCTTTTAAATCCTGGCGATGAAGTGATTATTCCAGCACCGTATTGGGTTTCCTATCCAGATATGGTGGCGCTCGCGGGTGGAATTTCGGTCATCGTGCAAACGGATGTCAACGCACGATATAAAATTACTGCTGCTCAACTTGAGAAAGCGATCACTCCCAAAACACGGTTGTTTATTTTAAATAGCCCCAGCAATCCAACGGGTATGGCGTATACGGCGCAAGAATTAAAATCGCTTGCACAAGTATTGCTTCGTTATCCCAGCGTTGTCATTGCAACTGATGATATGTATGAACACATTTTGTGGGGCATGCATTCTTTTGTGAATATTTTAAATGTATGTGATGCATTGCGTGAGCGCACAATCGTGGTGAACGGCGTTTCAAAATCCTATGCCATGACAGGTTGGCGCATTGGTTATGCCGCGGGACCCGCTGACATCATAAATGCCATGCGAAAAATTCAATCGCACAGTACTTCCAACCCCGCCTCGATTTCTCAATACGCGGCACTCTTCGCGCTCAATGAAGAAAAAGAATTTTTAAAAGGCTTGAAGAAAATTTTCAAAGAACGCCACGATTTTTTGCAAAAAAAATTATCGGCGATTCCGGGCGTCATCTGCCCCGCTGCCGACGGCGCTTTTTATTTATTTCCCAATGTCGAAAAAGCCATTGCACGTCAACATCTCAAAGATGATATTGCCTTATCACAATTGTTGCTTGAAAAAGCGCATGTGGCAGTCGTTCCCGGCACCGAATTTGGATCACCCGGACACATTCGTCTGTCCTATGCGACCAGTATCGAGACTCTAGAAAAAACCATTCAACGCATGGCGGAGTTTATCGAGGGGTAGTTTGGCTCCCCGGGGCGGGATCGAACCACCGACCAAGTGATTAACAGTCACCTGCTCTACCGCTGAGCTACCGGGGAAAACAATCAGATTCACTCGCTACCGCTCGTGTCTATGTCCAGCGAACGATAAAAACAGCCTATGTTACTGTCATGATTTGGCAGGGTCAATAGATTCAAACACCAAACACCCCCAATCGACACGCAACACATCTTCAATCAACACAAAATGACAACCGGGTTTCGAAATCAATGTTTTCAAAAAAGCAAAAATCGGAAAAATACCGGGAGAGATTGTTTGCAACGTCGAACAGTTACCTGCAAAATTACCGCCGCGCTGAATGAGCACGTGAGAAATCACGGGCATTTGCAAGTCTTGAATGAACGATTGACAATATTGCGCAGGATCATGCAAGCGACTTGAAAAAATTTGAGCGCGCTTCAATTGAAAAGACGCATCAAAAAATAAAATTCCGACACCGCTCGTTTCTGGTTTTAACGATAAATCATCAGCAGACAATCCCAGTGCTGTTTGTTCAAATGCTACGATAGCTGCAGATTGAATCGTTGATCGCGACAGCAAACGATATAAAATTTGCATCGCAGAGATAACGCTCAACACTCCCTGCTCCGAAATATCCAAAAAACGGGTTGACATCGCGTAGTGATCCGACAAATAAGCACCGACGTGCGTATGTTGTGGTGAAAATTCATCTGTGTAATGAATAAGTGCGCAGTGCTCTGTATTTTTTAAAAAATCAATATACTCAGGATGCATTTTAAAAAAATAATCCACCAAAAAAGAAAAAGAATAGCCGCGTGCAACTGAAAAATTTGGAATTGTTACACCATGCGTTACCGCTTGTAAATCACGGCAATAAATTTCAAAATCGCGCAGCAACAGTGGATCCGAAATTTCAATCACATTCATTGGAACAGTTTGTAGTTGAATATGAAACATTAGAATCGAAAAACCGATGCCGATAAATAAAAACCCATCCCACATCCCGCCATCACATAATAATCACCCGCCTTAATTCGATTCTCTTGAATTGCATAATGCAAATTAATTAAATGATCGGAACAAAAACAATGGCCAAAACGCGCAACACAATCAAGATAAATTTTTTCAATTGGAAAAGACAAGGCTGATGCCATTTTTTTCCATGTGGGGATATTCACGTTATGCGGTAAAATACAGGAAATTTGTGACAACGCGATGCCGGCTTTTAACAAGGTTTTCAAAATCAATTCAGAAAACCGCGTAATAAACTGCGCATCAAACTGTTGCATCTCACGATCAGATACATAAATTCCTTGAGAATATCCCGGAACAAATTGGCTGAGCACGGCAAGCAATTGATGATGTTGACCTCGCGAAGAAACTACTACTGCCGTTGATGCATCACCTGAAATAGTGGATCGCGCAATAACGCGCAATTTTGGCGTAAAAGCAATTTCACCAGTCACAATAAGTGCTCGATCGATCATGGTTTTTTGAAACAACACAGATAAAAGTTCAAGTGCTCTAAAAAAAGAAGTGCATTTGTATTGTGTCATGGAAAATGCCAAACATTCATACCACTCAAATTTATTTTTCAGCTTTTGCGCCAAAGATAAACCCTGTGGCAGTAAAAAACGCGCCGTGTGCACATGAATAAGATACGAAAATGGATAATGAATTGCTAACGGAGCTATTGATTGCTCCAAAAAACTCAACAAGTCAAGAGATTGCCAAACAGGTATAGTTCGCAAACCATAAATAATTTGGTAGACAGAAAGCATCTCTCGAGATAAACCTGTTTCTTGCTGCACATCAGCAATTGAAAAGATAGTTTCTGGAATAAATACGCTAAGATCAGTTAGGTATAACACGACACATCCACCCACTCAGGTGTTAAAAATGGATTATCCATCAAGATTTTATTTTTAAATTGTAACGAAGGGTAATTAAAATAAAATTGTTGGTAATGATTCAGAGAACTTTTTTTATCAATCAATATTGCTGCAAGGTCATCCAGCAAAACAAAATCCATCTGATCATCCAGCATCGCGCCCCACACATCCCAAAGCAAACATTCTTTTTTGTTTAATAATGCCAAATCCTGAATCAGACGATTTCGAATCATTGGCATTGCGCGAAAATCACGCGAACCGAAACGCGCGGGATTAATTTCTTTTTGCCGACACTTAACCCACGCTTCAGCAGCTGTGATAAAACGATCACAAGGTAAATCAGTTAGGTTAAAAGGAATATCTAATTGGTAAGTTTTAATTAATAATGCAGATGTGCGAGAATCGATTGATCTCCAACGTTTTAACGTTGCATCAAAAAATTGGAGCGCATAACCATCCAAATACATTCCCGGAATAAGATAATTTACAAATCCCGCGCGCAATCTGGCAGGAATATTGCGTGAACGCAAAATACTACAAATAATTAACGCGGTATGACGACAAATACCAAGCACTCGATGAGAAGCTACGCGCTTAATCAAAATGCTGCTTGAATTAAGAGACATCATTTTTTGAAAAATATCCGCCGCAGTGCGAAAATTCATTTCATGAAAACGCACAGGATCAATTATCGTATTCAATAATTTAATATCGTTATAATGCAAAAATAAATGATGAAGACAATGACAAATATCTGTTACATCATCCGGAAATTGTTTCAATAGATCTTGAAATATACCAGGCGATGTGAAGCTGCTTTGCTCTATGTAATAAGATAAATTCACAATTATATCCCTTTTTGTTCAAAACAAAACTTTTTTAATTTCCGATAATCCACTTTGCCATTAGATAATTTCGGGATGTAATCCAATTGTATAAAATGATCTGGAATCGCAGATTTAGGTAATCTTTTGTGTAATTCGGCGCGCTGTGTTTTCAGTGAAATTTTTTTAGTGGAAAATCCGGTAATCGAGACAATTAATTGTTGATCATTGTAAACGGGGGTCACAAAAATATCAGGTTCCTGAAAAAGTGAACGCAGCACATTTTCAATTTCATTTTTTTCAATGCGATACCCGCCAATTTTCCATTGATCATCCAATCGAGAACAAAAATGATAATCTCCATTAATATCGCGAGAAACACAGTCACCCGTATAATAGCGAAAAGTATTATGAACGGAATCAAACTCAAACGCGGAATTCTCTAATTTTTTTTTAGGATCCAATAAATAATATCCTGAGCTCACCTGATCTCCTGCAATCACTAGCTCAGCACAATGCGTTGTGGTCAGTGACACTGACGAAAATGGTTTTCCAATGGGGACCAGTACACGCTGATCCTTGAGTTTATCAAAAACATGATAAGTACACGCGACCGTGGCTTCTGTTGGACCATACAAATTAACCAGTGTGCAATTCTTTGCGCGCGCTGCAAATGCAATCGCAAGCTTTGTCGAAAATGGCTCTCCACACAAAAACACTCTTCTTAGATGGGAAAATTGGATTTGATACAATTGGGCTTGCTGAACGAGAAAAGATAACACACTGGGAACTGAAATTAATTGAGTAATTCGATGTTCAATTAAAAATTTACTGAGATGCAAATTTTTATTTTCATGATAAATATACAAACAAGCGCCCGACATCAACGAAACTATTATTTCATGAATTGAAAGATCAAAAGCGATATCTGACAATTGTATGAAACGATCATTGAGTGAAAATGAAAATAATGACGTAATAGAATTTAAATAACTCCTGAGATTATGATGCGAAATTGGCACACCTTTCGGCATTCCAGTGGATCCTGATGTAAAAAATAAATAGGCGATATCGTGATCACGAATGTCGATTGCAGAAAACCATTGTTGAATATCAATAACAGCTGTTGCATCATGCGCATCATTATCTTGATAGAAAAATAATTGATGATGAGCGTATGTTGAGAGTAAAAAATCTCGCAGATCTTCTGGCAATTTTTCACAAAAAATGAGATCAGGTTTTAATTTACTTAAAATCAATTTTGATTTTTCAATTCCATTTTCAATATTAAGAGGGCAATAAATTACGTTTGATAATAAGCAGGCGAGCATAGCAGCGTACAATGAGATTGTTCTTTCAGAAAGCAGGACGACAATTTTATGCGTGAGTGATTTTTGCTTTAATATTATTGAAAGATGGTATACTTTTTGAAAAAATTGGTGATAGGTGTAGGATTTTTCATTGATAACTAATGCGATGTTGTTAGAGTGTTTTGATAATTGATTAATGAATGTTTTCATAAAAGTTTCATACCCGCTCACTCACGTTCGCGGCTCCGATTGTCGAAGCGGATGAGAATACATCAGCACAACTGAAAACGTCGCACCCAAACCAACGGTCACCAACAAATAATAATCCCCGGGTTTTACTAACCCTTTCATCAATCCTGTTTGCAAATTTATCCATGGATCAGAACCAAAACAATGTGCATATCGTGGCACATTCTCCAGAAATATTTTATCTACACTAATAGATAAAAATTTGGCGACTTGTTTCCAAGAAAGCGTATTCACATTGTGCGGGAAAATAATTTTTATTTGAAATAGATTCAATGAATTTTTGATAATAATTTTTTTAATAATTGACGATAGTTTTTGAATATAAATCGATTGAAACAATAAATTATTTTCTTTTGACTCATTGACTCCCATTGAAAATCTTTCATCCACATCATAAATAATATCGATAATCTTATGATCTGATTTCATCTTTGAAAGCAACACCAATGATGCTGAATCACCTAACACGGTTGAGCCAGGTATAGATTGCAAAATAGGAGTGAATGCAAAATCAACTGTCAACAATAAAATATATTCGTCATTTTCAATTGTTTTAATTAATGCATTGGAGAGATGGATCAGATAAAATATTCCGGCGCATTTGTAGATTGATGTGCTGAAATATTTCGCGTGAGTGAAATTATATTTTTTAATGATATAATTTAAAATATTAACACTCATCGGAGAAATATAATCCGCAGTATGCGCCAGCAGAATATATTTTACTTTATCAGTCGGAATGGGAAATTCATCGAGCATATTAAGAATCAAGGCATTTAAAAATAAATCGTGGTTGCTATTTTCATCGCGTGCAACCTGCGATAGCCCCATAAGACGTTGAAAAACTTTAGCTTCAGATGAAGAAATACGATGATTGGCGACCAATTGATTGATTGGAATTGTGGTTGCAGTAAGCGTTTTAAATGTTGAAAGATACATAAAGATTATACCCGCTTGCTAACGCGCGCGCTTCCGACCCCGACAGTCGGAGCCGCGAACGTCAGTGAGCGTTATACCCGCTTGCTAACGCGCGCGCTTCCGACCCCGACAGTCGGAGCCGCGAACGTCAGTGAGCGTTATACCCGCTTGCTAACGCGCGCGGCTCAGTGCTGATTTATGCACTTGCTATCGCGCGCGCTTCAGTTTCTAATTTATTAATTTTACCATTCGACAACGCCGGAAATCTTGGGGTCACATAAACATAGGATGGTTTTTGAATGGCTGGAAATATGGATAGAATTTCTCGCGTAAAACAATCATCCTGGGCTATATCAGACTCAATACAGACCATCAATTGTTTTTCCTGATCCTGTGATTCGTGCAAAAAAATATGCGCACGATTCACAGAATTGAGTACAGTAATTTTTCGCAACATCTCATTTAAGCTTAATTTTGCACCCTTCCATTTAATGGTGAAATCCCCTCTTCCCAAAAAATAAAAAAAACCATCGTCATCCATCAATGCAAAATCACCTGTTTTTAAAATTTTATTTCCAATAAAATCTTCCTTAATTTTTTTTAACGTTTCGGATTCATTTTTCCAATATCCCAGCATCACAGTCGGACCTGAAACCACTAATTCACCCTCTTGATGTGCGCCCAATCGATTTCCATTTTCATCTTCTATCCACATAGACAAATTGGGCATGGGTATTCCTATCGATTGGCATTTTTTCTGTAAATCCCGCGGCGGCACAAAACTGCAGCGTTTACATTCGGTTAATCCAAACATGGAAAATATCTTCGCATTGGGAAATACTCTCTGGCACAGCGCAATGTGTTTTTCCGTTATTCTTTCACCAGTATTGGTGATACATCGAAGTGATTGAAACATTACCTCTTTTTGCACACACACATTGTCAATCAACTGGATAATGGAAGGAACACATGGTAATACGCTGATATTCTGTTGATTCATTTTGTTTACCCATCTTTGCGGAAACAACGCGTTTTTTTCTAAAATCAACAATAACCCGTGATAAAAAGAAAAAAGAATTTGATACAAACCGTAATCAAAATGCAGTGGCAAAACAGATAAAATCACGTCGTGTTCTGTCAACTCAAGATAGTGACTAATCGACTGAAGTGCTGCCAACACATTTCTATGCGACAACATCACTCCCTTGGGTGTTCCAGTACTTCCAGAGGTGTGCATAATAATGGCCAAATCATTTTCATTCTTCAATGAATTAAAATAAAATTGATCAGAATAATCTGTTAAATTTTCTTGAAACCAATTTTCATCTAAGGAAGTAAAACAAAATGCGGGTGACAAACTTTCTGTAATTTTGCAAAATATTTCAGCAGAATAATCTGGATCTATTATGCAAGCAACACCGTCATTCATGAGCGTTGCCCAAAAACAAATAATCGTAAAATACACATTACCCGTTTGAATAACTACGCGATCATTGACGCTGAGACGATTGTCGTGAAAATAGCTTGCCAATTTTCTAACGTCTGAAGCAATTTTTCCAAATGTGTAAGTTTGATTATCAAAAACCAAAGCGGTTTTATTTTGATAAAAATCGCACGTATCTAAAAAAAAGTGTGGTAACAAATAGTGATATTTCATCTAAGCCCCGTCATCGTAAATCGTGATTGTAATTTTTGAATATGCGTGGTGCCTTCCATAAATTCCCAGCAATACACATCACGCAATGCTTTTTGAATCCAAGGATTCGCCATCAGTTCATCAACAGAGCAAAGCGCTATACAACGCTCAACAATATTTTCAGCAACTGCGGTGGCATTTGCTTTTGATAAGGAAGCAAGTGCGCCATCAGCATGATCTAAATCCACGCGTTTTGCCGCTTCCTGCAACAAACCGCGACATAAGGATAATTGCGCGTCGCATTCATGAAAAAATGAGGCATAAGTAAAAAAATGAGAACTTTTTAAATGATAAACAAAATCAAAAACCGCTTGTGCCAAACCTAATGCCAATGCACCAACACCGGTTCGCAGCTGATTAAAAACACTGATAATACTGTACAAACTATTTTTGCAAGCCGATAAATGCGATCCTAAAATATTTTCATCTGGAATTATTGTGTTATTAAAACTCATGCACGCAATTTGAGCGCCACGCAGCGCATACATCGGCAGAATTTCACGTGAAATATTTTTTTGCAATAACAGCTCATCTGTAATTAACACGGCACGTATACCCAACGAATTATCAGAAATTTTTGCAAGCACAATACCCATTTCAGCAACTGCGCCGTTGCCAAAAAAAGATTTTTCGCCATTTAAACTCCACGTATTTTCGTCTATTTTTTTTAACTGTGTTTGAATATGCGAAGCATCTGATCCTTTCAGTGGTTCAGTCAACGCAAAAAAAGTACGGTATTTTTTCTCTTTTAATAAAAAATAAAAATGATTGATCTGATCTGGGTTAGCAAGTGTTCGCATCATCAACCCAGATAATGAGGGGCCTGGGCATGCCAGCAAACTACCTGGATCTCCATACGACAACGCTTCTAAATAGTGTGTGCGACACAGCGCGGTGCTATCGCGATCAGACACTAAAAAATTGATCACCGGAAAATGAAAATAATCATTGATGCACAATGGATTTTCATCAACCATCAAACTGATCTCACGCAAAGACAGTGCATATTCATACAATACATTGCCATATCGCAATTCTGGACTTTGAAATACATTCATATTTTTTTACTCAAATAGAGTTGAAAAAATAATTGGAGATGATGAAGCAAAACCAATGAATTATTTTCTAAAATAGATCTTGCGCCACCTAATCTTGATAAAATTTTTAATACGGACAATAATTTTTGAAATAATAAATCAATTTGTGTTTGCAACAGAATGTCACAATTGAAATGATTCATTTCATGAAAAAAAATGGAAATACTTGAAAAATCACTTTGCACTAATTGACATTGTGTGATTTTTTGATGTCCACTGTATCGTGAATTTAAATGATCGTGTAAATAGAGGGTAATATCCAAAGCAGTAGACTTTATTTTTTGTAATACTGATATCACAAATAAATCACTCATATTTCTCAGATACTGATAAATCTCTTTTTTCTTATTTTCTTTCATCAGCATTTCAATATCTGCACCAAAAATGGAATGAACTGAAATTGGGTAATAATTTCTAGACTGAAAATTTATTTTATTCAAATCGACTATGTCAGCGTAATAACAGCGCATGCAACCTCATCAGTGAACGCATCCTTACAAAAAAGAAATGCGATCTCATACTTTTTTTCAGATATTAATTTCTCAAATGCGCGGTAGATAAAATGAGAGTCTGTATCCAGGCAATCAATCTCATCTACCACTGCAGATGAGTCACACATGATACTCAAATTTTTACATTTTAAAATACCGTGTTTTTTATTTTTAACTGGATATTTTTCATAAAAATATTCCATTGATATGCTAAAACTTGATGAGTAAATCACTATTTCATCTATCGTGAATAATGAATTTAACGATTGATTATTTAAATAAATATATCCGGCGTAATTAATGAATTCTGATTCAGTTGAAATAATCACGATATTATTTTGTTTTCGTATGGTTGAGAGTGTCAAAGAAAGTTGCAACGCAATTAACGGTGCCAACACTCCCCTGCTTCGAATGTCAATCAATTCCGTTTTTACACTGACTAGTCTTCTCCAAAAAAAAGGATCAACAGAAAAATTGGTAGCCCAATCAAAACCTGAAATAGGAAATAACATATAATCCAAATTAGTTAAAAATGGCTTGTTTTTCAGCATTTTTTCTATCGTTTGATAGAAATATTTTTTTGGAATAGCAAATTCAGGAAATTGATCACCGACAGATTGTTGATATCGCTGATGTAGATCTTGGTAATATGTTTGAGCCTGGGTACTTACCGCGCAAGCATCACCAAATATTTTTTGAAATCCAAAAGATTCAATGAATATATTTACCTCGTTTTATCTGGATCCCGCGGTCAAGCCGCGGGATGACAAAAAATATTATGCTGTTCTCATTGTCTGACTGTTCACATAACCAATCACCGAATTCACCGTCTCCAAATCGCTTTCATGCATGGTCTCAGGATCTACGTAAAAACCATCAATTGATTCTTCGAGTTTCATCAGAAACATGAGCGAACCCATGGAATCCAGTTGCAAATCATTACGCAAATGCGCTTCATTGTGTATACTCTCAATATCTTGATAGTGTAGTGCGCTTGCTAGCGCTTGTTTTACTAATATTTCGGTATTTAACATAGTTTCACCCCTTCGCTAAAAATAAATTGACAATCGTTCTGTGTTTGTAAAATATCATCGATGGTTTCACGTCGTCGTAACAAAAATAATTGATCTTGAAATAACATTGCTTCAACACATGCGCCATGACTTAAAAAACGAAATGGTGAGGCAGACAGGCCGTAAGCACCCGCTTTCTCAATAACAATTAAATCATTCACTGCTGGAGCGCGAATCAAAAAATCTTTTAATATAATATCCGACGGTGTGCACAATGGCCCACACACAGTGTAATGTTCTGCCTGATTTTCTGATGCTTCATTCGCAATATGTTGCGCTTTAAAATTGCGATGAATATAGGATCCCAATCCACTTGCTGCCATCATGCAATGCATCCCACCATCCGTAATGATAAATTGTTTTTGGTGATTTTTTTTGATGTCATAAACTCGAGTAATAAAATATCCTGATTCAGAAACTAAAAATCTGCCAAGCTCCAAAATAAATTCTGTTTGTCCATTTTTTTTCTGATATTCCAAAACACTTTGATTGATTCTAATAATCAACAACTGAATATCTAGTGCTGTTTCTTTCTCAAAATACGGGACACCTAATCCGCCACCCAAATCAATGCAAGTAAATTTCATTTCTAACGCTGATGATAGTTGTAGTGATAATTCCAAAATGTGATTGATATTATCTGCGATATCTTTTTCGTTTAATATACGGCTGGCATTGTAAACTTGTATTCCAGAAATAATAATATTTTTTAATAATTTTATTTTTTCTTGATGCTTGATCACATCTTCAATCATCATGCCAAATTGTGTCGATTCGCCACTCATTTTGATGGGCGCACTCTTGACTTTAAAATCAGGATTAATGCGTAACAAAATTTTCGTCTTAACATGATATTTTTCTGAAATGTGATTAACACGATTCATTTCAGTAATTGATTCACAAATAATTGCCTTAATATTCCGCTCAATGCACAATGCAATATCGTCATCCGTTTTATAAGGGCCCGCAAAAATAATTTTCCGGGGAGAAAATCCCGCGCGAATCGCGGTGAATAATTCATGCCGCGATGATACCTCACCGCCAGAACCCAATTGACTAAGATACTGACAAATACCCAAGCTTGGATTCGCTTTGATCGAATAAAAAATATCAATATTTTTTTCCAATGAGTTACGCAACAATTGGTATATCCACTGTATTTTCTGCATATCATACAAATACAGTGGTGTTGAAAATTGCGTAACCGCGTTAAGTATGACGCTGTGATTCATACTCATTGGTGCGTTTCTACATGAGCATTAATGATTTTGCCCAGCACTTTCGATGTTTTATCCAAGATCACCGTTCCTTTTTGACCATTAAAAACCAAATCTTTTTTAACCAAGGAATGATTGGTCAATGAAACAATTTCGGTCGTCAGCTGATCAGTGATCTTGATACCATCAAATTGCGTGTGATCGGATTTGATGGGGCCGCTGACAGAGGTATCTCCCGTTAATGTAGACTGATCAGCTTGCAAAGGTCCGTGCACAATAATTTTGTTAATACTTTTCTTTTCACACCATGTCGGTCCTTCATATGTTTGCGTTCCGGGTTGATGAAAACCTAAGACGATGCAGTCATCTTGCGCGAATGCGCAGGTTATCGAAAAAAATAAAATAAAGAATAATTTTTTCATGAGACAATCTCCTGTTTAAAATTAAAAACAAAATCATAGCAAAAATTGGGGAGAAAAATACTCGGGTTTACGCGCGCCGCGGTGGATAATTCACAAAATAATTGCAAATACCCTGCATCATGGCTTTAGCGATGTTGCGCTGGAACACAGGGTTTCGCAAACGACGTTCCTCATCTGGATTGGATAAAAATCCTGTCTCTACAAGCAATGACGGAATATCCGGGGATTTCAATACCACAAAAGCTGCTTGTTCGACGCGATCATGATGCAATCGTGTGATGGATCGCGCCGATTGAATCACTTTGTCGCCAATTTGCAAACTCGCGCGAATGGTCGCGGACTGCGACAAATTAATTAATACCGATTTCAATAAATGGGATTTATCTTGTAAATCCACGCCGCCCATTAATTCTGATGCGTTTTCTCGCGTTGCCAGCCAGCGCGCCGCTTCACTGGTTGCTCCGCGCTGTGACAATGCAAATACCGAAACACCGCGCGCGTGCCGATTGCGCCACGTATCCGCGTGAATCGCAATAAACATGTCTGCATGATCTTTTCTCGCAATACGCAAACGTTCCCGCAAAGAAATATATCGATCAGTATTTCGCGTTAACACCGCGCGAAAACCAGGGCGCGCATTCATTAACGCTTGCAGTGCTTTTGAAATTGATAGCACCACATTTTTTTCATGCGTTCCTGCGGCACCCACAGCACCCGGATCTTTTCCACCGTGCCCTGGATCAATCACAATCACTACATTGTGATAAACTGGTTTTGATATATCGTCACGCGCAGCAGTGATCGCATGTGTTTTTAAAAATCGCAATTGTAATTCTCGATCACCCGTCAAATGATTTTGTCTTGCAGAAATTTGCGGAATAACATCATTTTTCAGATCAAACACAAAACGCAATGTGCCGTCAGGATGTTCGGCGTAACGCAAATCTTGAATGGGGGTATTTGAAAACACAGATGCACTGAATCGTTGTAGCGATGTTAAATGCGCGGTATTTTTTAAATCCAGCACAAATCGATTGGGATGATGTAATGTGAGTGAACGAAATGATGTTTTTCCAGACAAGACAAAATTAATTTCAACCGCGCGTGATTTATTGTTAATTTTTAAATCGCGCAACCAAATTGTTTTTGAAAAAACAGCACTGGAAAACAAAAAAATGAAAATCGCCATCCAATAATTTATTTTCATGTCATGTCCAGTATTCGCCTGTCAGAAGATACGTCTAATTTTAATGTGCAAACCCAATTGGGTTCTGGCAAATATATTTTTGCTTTGCTCGCCCACTCAATCACCACAATAGATTCTTCTGTCAAATAATCTCGAAACCCAATCAATTCCAACTCATTCGCATCTTGCAAACGATAAAAATCCGCGTGTACCACGCGGCGCGCACCAATGTCGTATGTTTCAACCAATGTGAATGTCGGGCTTTTCACAGTGCCTTGAAATCCAAGGCCGCGCAACAATCCTTTCATGAATGTTGTTTTTCCAGCGCCCAGCTCACCTTCTAAAAAAATTAGCGCTGGTGGTTTTAGTGTATTAGAAAATTGTTCTGCAAATTGTTCTGTATCTGCAGCTGATTTTAACAAAGTAGAGCTCATGGATTCACCCATCGACGCAGATGCAAAAACAAATCGCTCGCCAGCAATCCTCGCTCACCTTGTTTTGCTGCTTCATCTCCTGCGAGCGCATGCAACATTACTCCTGTTTTTGCAGCAGATAATAACGAAAAATGTTGTGCCAACAATCCGGCAATCACACCACTTAACACATCACCCATGCCGCCACTGGCCATCCCCGGATTTCCTGCATGACAAACAAAAGGGCCTTCTTCTGCATCTTGAATCAATGTGTGATGTCCTTTCAATACCGCAACACCACTATATTTTTTTACCAAGGATTTTACAGCATGCAAACGATCGCGCTCAATATCAGACGAAGTGCAGCCCAGTAATCGCGCTGCTTCACCCGCGTGCGGCGTTAAAATCCAATGAGATTGTGAACGTGGCTTTTCGCTCAATAAATTTAATGCGTCGGCATCAATTACTTTTGGTTGAGAAGCCGCAATCGCTTGACGAAATAATTTTTTGGACCAGGCGCTCTTCCCTAAACCAGGACCGAGCACAATCACTGTCGCTTTTCGCAATAACCAAGAAAGATCAGAGGTAGAATGACACATGATTTCAGGACGATCATCATTCACGACACTCAAATGTTCTTTGTGCGTCACGACCGACACCAACCCAGCACCCACACGAAGCGCAGCCTCTGCCGCCAAACGCACGGCACCTGCAAAACCATGATCGCCACCAATCACCAGCACATGTCCAAAATCACCTTTATGCGCTTTTATATCGCGTTTTTGCAACGATTGAGCGAGCACTTCCCATTGCAATGAAATCGCGTGCTCGGCACTATACTGCTTTTGACTTGAGTGTTGCATGACTGATAACCACCAATCTTTCGATTTTAGCCGATTTACTGAGGACATCAAAGCATGGGCGCGTGCATTGGGTTTTGCCGCAATAGGAATCAGCGATTGCGACACAACCGTTGCGAACCAACGGCTGAACGCGTGGCTTGCGCGTGGATTTCACGGCGATATGCAGTACATGGCGCTCAATCGCGATTTGAGAAAACATCCCGAAAAATTACTGGCAGGCACAAGACGCATCATCAGCGTGCGCATGGATTATTTGATTGCTGATCATGACAGTATTCACGTGTTGCACGATAAAAACAAAGCATATATTTCACGTTACGCATTGGGGCGTGATTATCACAAAGTGGTTCGCGGTCGTTTGAATCTCTTGGCGCAAAAAATTAATGAGAAAATGCGTTTTGAAAGTTTTGTGTATCGCGCGTTTTCAGATAGCGCGCCAATTTTTGAAAAACATTTTGCACAAAAATCCGGGATCGGCTGGATCGGAAAAAATACGCTGGTGTTAAATCAACAAGCAGGATCGTGGTTTTTTCTGGGTGAATTACTGACGAATTTACCGTTACCACTTGATCAACCCGCTGCAACACATTGCGGTTCATGCACAACATGCATCAACATTTGTCCCACAAAAGCAATCATAGCACCCTATCAGTTAGATGCGCGCCGCTGCATTTCTTATTTAACAATTGAATACAAAGGATCGATAGACCCCAAGTTGCGTCCGCTCATGGGTAATCGTATTTATGGCTGCGATGATTGCCAATTATTTTGCCCGTGGAATAAGTTTGCAAAATTTTCTCGCGAAAATGATTTTCAGCCGCGTCATCACTTGCGAGACGCTGATTTAATTTCGCTGTTTTTATGGGATGAAAATACTTTTTTAAAAATGACTGAGGGTTCCGCTATTCGTCGTGCCGGCTATTTAAGCTGGCTTCGCAATATCGCCATCGCCTTGGGCAATGCTAAAAAAACGCCAGAAATTATTGACGCCTTGGAGAAACGTTTGCATCATCCATCGGCGTTGGTGAGGGAGCATGTGATGTGGGCGATGCAGCAGATGATAGGGAGCAAATAGCTTGATCCAGCGCTGTGAATAACTCATTTATTTTTTTGTCATCTTGAATCAAAAATTTGTTTTCTTGAGCATCATCAATGATTTTTTTCATATCATTTTGAAAAACGGAATAATCAATCACGCCTTTTTTCATATCAATAATGTCATTCGTTAATTTTAATATGCCCTCTAGCGTTTTAAGTTTTGTATTAACAAGTTTTTTGTTTCGTGGAAAAAAGGAGTTAAGCTCGAGATAATATTTTTCCTTTTTTTTACTCAGTTGAATGCTAATATATTTAATACGGTCAATCGGTGATTTTTTAAAAATACATGAGTCAACCAGAAGTCGAGTATTTGACTGAGGTTTTTTTATAAAATGAACTTGATGATCAATCAATACACCAAGCATAGTATCTGTGCAAGAAACTGCTTTTAATTGCAGAACCGAATCAATTTGTGATAAATACGCTTTCAAGGAATCTTGCAATACAGTCTTGTGTTTCAAGAAAATAGCTTGCACATCTACTGGAAGCGATTCTTTTTTTAGTTTTCCCAGTAAGCGAAACAACAAGGAACACGCTATTTGTGTACTTTCTACATCCTTTATTTTTATTACGTTGATAACAGCCTCCATCAACCAATAAAAACCATGGGTGCCAGCATCATCACCCACTATTCTTTTTTCTGATAGTCCTTTTGCCAAATCACTTGCATTGCATTTTTCAATTAGGGTGACAGCAAGTGCGCTGATTGTTTTCACTGAATCTGCTGCGTTTTTAGAAGCGGCGTTATCAAGTGCCGCTATCAACCAGTAAAAACCATTGGTGCCAGCAAAATTACCCGTTGTTATTTTTTCTGATAGTTCTTTTGCCAAATCACTTGTATTGCATTTTTCAATTAAGGTGACAGCAAGTGCGCTGATTGTTTTCACTGAATCTGCCGCATTTTTAGAAGCGGCATTATTAAGTGCCGCTATCAACCAATAAAAACCATTAGTGCCAGCAAAATCACCCGTTGTTTTTTTTTCTGATAGTCCTTTTGCCAAATCACTTGCATCGCATTTTTCAATGAGGGTGACAGCAAGTGCGCTGATTGTTTTCACTGAATCTGCTGCGTTTGTAGAAGTGGCATTATTAAGTGCCGCCATCAAGCAATAAAAACCATGGGTGCCAGCATCATCACCCGTGGTTCTTTTTTCTGATAGTCCTTTTGCCAAATCACTTGCATCGCATTTTTCAATGAGGGTGACAGCAAGTGCGCTGATTGTTTTCACTGAATCTGCTGCGTTTTTAAAAGCGGCATTATTAAGTGCCGCTATCAACCGATAAAAACCATTAGTGCCAGCAAAATCAGCCGCTGTTCTTTTTTCTGATAGTCCTTTTGCCAAATCACTTGCATTGCATTTTTTAATTAGGGTGACAGCAAGTGCGCTGATTGTTTTCACTGAATCTGCCGCATTTTTAGAAGCGGCATTATCAAGCGCCGCTATCAACCAATAAAAACCATTGGTGCCAGCAGCATCACCCGCTGTTATTTTTTCTGATAGTCCTTTTGCCAAATCACTTGCACTGCATTTTTCAATGAGGGTGACAGCAAGTGCGCTGATTGTTTTCACTGAATCTGCTGCGTTTTCTAAAGCGGCGTTATTAAGTGCCACCATCAAGTAATAAAAACCATTGGTGCCAGCAAAATCACCCGTTGTTATTTTTTCTGATAGTTCTTTTGCCAAATCACTTGCATTGCATTTTTCAAGCACAATGGTCATGACTTCAGCGATATTAATCAGATCACGATGAATGTCGGAAGCATAAAATGCAGCGATCAATTGATGAATATTTATTTTTTCAACTAAGATTTCAGAGATTGCTCGATATAAATGAGGATCACTTGATTTAAGTGCAGTTATTCGATTAAACGCTTGATACTGATTCTTGCTGATGGATTCTTCAATTATTCGACGGGTTTCAACCAAGGTTTCTTCGGTTGTGTGATACAGTGCATACCAATATAACGTTGGCATGGTAGGTTCTTTTACAAAATATTTTTCTCGACCAAGGGCTGCAAGAAATAATTTTTGTATTTTAGGCCAATTCACATCGCGAATATAAGTCTGATATTCGTCTTTTTCTTTATCGTAAACGTCTTCATCGATGACAAAATATTTTGTATACCCTGCTTTACTTTTTTCAAGTGCCGCAGTATTTTCTGTTGAATCAGTTAAGCAGTGCTCGATAACCATTGCTATGGTTTTTGAATCATTGATATCGTAGCTATCCGCATGTCTGCCATGATAACCTACACTAGCCAAAATCCCTCGCAATTGATCGCATAACAATATTGGCAGATTAAATGGTACATACTCCGACTCAAATGTTTCTTGCAAGGCTTTTTGAATTTCTTCATCCGTCAACCTACCAGGATGAATATCGCCTAGTAAAGTAGGCTTTACCCCAAATCCAGCTGTACTGGCTATCACGGTGACGCGATTGGTGGCATGTACTTCATTGGTTAAACGCGCAGCTGTTTTTTCTACCAAGCTTTGTCGAACTTGAGTAAGCAGCTGCGCTAATGAAGCGACCCCTTCAAAAGAAGTGACTATGGCATTCACACGATTATGAAAGCCCGCGGTGCACGCTTGTATTTCTTCTGTTAATTTCAAAAGGATGCTGGTACGTTGATTATCGGATAATTTTCCAAGTTGAACATCCAAATCACCGGATAAACGATAATAAATCACTTGTAATTGATCGATTAACTCTTTTTTTAACGTATAGGTAGCGTCTTTGCCCGTATGTTTAGCAAATGGTTTTTTAAGTGTGGAATTGTAATCGCAACACATTGTCTCAAGTTGAGACAACCAGTCTGTTGGTGGGGTTTTCACTTTAGAGAAATCAATCTTAAACGGCGGCGCATAGGCGAGCGCTCGATTAACATCGAATGATTCATCGAGTTTTAACTGATTACTGTCATCTCTACTCATGTCGACCAGTATAGTAGGGAAAGCTTAAGTTATGATGAAATTATCAGAAGAAATAAGATGACTTTTGTAATTTAACTTATTGAATAATATATATTTTATAATTAAACGGCCACAGAGGTTGGTATGCGCGTGCTTCTTATATGGACCCCGGTATCCAGCGCATCTCTTGCGTGTTAGCATTACTGTTGTCAAAAGTCATCTTGGCCAGTTTAATCAGATCAAAAGAAGTGGTATCAGGACAAGTTGCATTTGAAAAAGTCTCATTGCCAAAAATGAATGCTAATAGTTGTCGAATCGCATTATGTTCTGGTTTCTTGATATGGGTAAGTAATTTTTTCATTTCATCTGTTTCCGTTGAGTACATTGAAATACCACTTCTATTGAAAAATGAAAATACATTTTTTTTGCAAATAACGACGTTTTTAAGCAGTAATAAAAAATATTGTTTTGCGATATCTTGTAAATTTCTGTTCTTGTTTTTAATGAGATCAAGATAGTGTAATTCTATAAATGCGTTAAATACATGCGTTAATCTTTTTAAGTAGCTGCTATCAAATAACGATAACGGGATCCATAAATACGCATTACGATGCGCATAAATAATTGCACACATTTCACCATCGCAATCCGATGAAAATAAATTTAATACGGTCGTCACGCTACGCCCTGTCATTAAGTATGGTGCAAGTCTTATCGCATCTGCATAAGTCAAAAGATAATAATTAGTAAGCAATTGCGTTAACGCGAGATCGAGAAAATAGATGTGTTTTTCTAACTTGAACTGTATAGACAATGTTTTTAAAATAGAAATAGTATTGTGTCGAACAACAGAATCCGTGTTAGGGAGCATTGCAATAAGCAATCTAATGATGGACTGCATGTTCTGATCATTGTTGAATCGAGGTAAATACGATGCAAACGCTGAAAGCGGCACAACCACTTGATTGTGCACAGTAGGTTTTGGATTAAAAAAGATTTCTAATAATGCATCATTAATATTTTGCAACTCTGATTCTGATAACTTATCGGATAATGTCAATAAAAAAAGAATTGTTTCACAACGTGAAAAAATATCATCATTGTTTAATTTTTTTAGCAACTCAAGGGAAGATAAATTTTCATTACGCATAATCTAAAGAATACCCGCATAACAAAAATGTGCAATACCGGTTAAGCACACCGATCGTGATCTTTAATCTGTTACTGATCTTGCATCTAACGTAATGCCATGGGGTTGCATCAAAGAAAACGCGCGATGAAGCAACTGCACAGCTCTATCTGCGTGCGCCTTATGAACCAAAACAGAAATGGTAGCGTCAGTAGAAGTGATGAGCTGTATGATAATTTCTTCAGCGCTCAACGCTTCAAAAATTTTTGCTGCAAGACCCGCATGAGATTTCATGCCTAAACCCACCAACGATAATTTAGCAACATCAGTATCGATGATCACCTCGCGTGCTAAAATCGTTTTCGCAATAGATTGCGAAAAATATTGCGCTGATTGTAATGCATCCACATGAATCACGAAAGCAACGCTGATATCACTGCCCGTGTGATTTTCTATCATCATATCGATTTCAAAATCTGCCAATTTCAATGCAGGCAACAATTGTTTTGCAATGACTGCCTCATTCGTAATACCCATAATTGTGATTTTAATAGCACGCTTGTCCAAAGCGATTCCTGAAACACGCGGATTTTTTAAACCTGTTGATTCATGAATGCATGTACCTTCACCTGGCTCAAAGCTTGATAAAATACGCACGGGAATACGGTGCTTCTTTGCAAACTCTGCCGCTTGCGCATGCAATACTTTCGAACCTAAACGCGCAAGTGCTAGCATTTCAATATGTGTAATGCGCGATAACAGTTGCGCATCAGCGACGATTCTAGGATCCGCAGTAAAAACGCCAACAACATCCGTAAAAATATGACATTCGTCTGCCGACAAAAAAGCTGCTAACGCAACTGCGGTAGTATCTGAACCACCGCGACCAAGTGTCGTGAGATCACCTTTTGCATTCACTCCTTGAAATCCAGTGACAATGGGAATTTTTTTTTCTAACAATAATTGCGAAATTTTTTCGCCAACATAGGTAATACGCGCACGCGTATGAGCAGCAGTCGTTTCAATTTGCGCTTGAATACCATTTAGCGAAATCGCGGGCAATCCACGTTGTTGCAACGCCATCGCTACTAATGCGGCAGACACACATTCACCTGTTGCGAGCAATGCGTCGTATTCACGCGCCTGCGGCGCGGCGTTGATTTTTTCAGCGAGTTGAATCAAGCGATCAGTTTCACCCGACATCGCCGAAACCACAACAACCACTTGATGGCCTGCTTGAATGGTTTCTTGAATAATATTGGCGACGTGAATAATGCGATCGATAGAACCAACTGAGGTGCCGCCAAATTTTTGGATGAATAGTGACATGTTATATTTTAATTTTTTCTTTAACCCACTCAAGCGCAGATTGTAATGCATCGGGGAGCGCTGCAACATCATCACCGCCGCCTTGCGCCAAATCAGGGCGACCGCCACCTTTGCCATTAATTTTTATCGCAACAACATTCAGCAAATCAGGTGCTTTAAAAATCGAAAGGCACGAAGGCGCGACTGAAGCAACTAACGCGACTTGATTTTCTACCACTGACGCCAACAAAATCACAGGCTCGCTCAACTGCTGCTTGAATTGATCAACCATATGACGCAATGTTTCGCGATCTGCGCTCGCCACTTGCGCAATTAACACCTGAAAACCGCCCATTTTGATCGCTTGCTGAGAAAGCGCTTCGGTGCTATGCGTTGCCATTTTTTGTTTGGCTGTCATCATTTCTCTGGCAAGCTGTTTGTTTTGCGACAACACTTGCGAAAATTTTTCCACCACCAACTCTGAACTCACTTTCAATTCATCCGCAATTTTTTGCAATTGCTGTTCTTGTTTTTCAACCCATGACAACGCTTCAGCGCCCGTTACAGCTTCGATACGCCGCACACCAGCAGCACACGCCGTTTCGGTAATAATTTTAAATAATCCGATGTCGCCTGTGCGCGCTACGTGTGTGCCACCACAAATTTCCGTAGAAAAATCGCCCATGTTCACCACGCGCACACGATCCGCATATTTTTCAGAAAATAAAGCCATTGCACCTTTTTTCTTTGCATCATCGAGGTCCATTTCAGCGGTGTGTAATTCAGAGTTGGCGCGAATTTGCTGATTCACTAAACGCTCAATTGAATAAATTTGATCTTGCGTGAGCGCTTGCGGATGTGAAAAATCAAATCGTAATCGCTTGGGTTCCACTAACGAACCTTTTTGCATCACATGTTCGCCAAGCACGCGACGCAATGCTTCATGTAATAAATGGGTTGCGGAATGATTTAAACGCGTGCTTTGTCGAGAGCTATCCACTTCAGCACGAACAATAGTACCATTGCGCAATTCTCCCTGCACCACCTGACCTTGATGCAAAAATACCGCGCCTTTTTTTTGCGTATCTTGCACACGAAAACTGCCGCTCGCAAAATACAAATAACCAGTATCACCAATTTGCCCGCCCGATTCTGCATAAAAAGGCGTTTTGTCTAAAATAACCGCGCCCTTTTGTCCTTTTTCCAATTTAGACATTGGCTTAAAATCATGAAGCAATGTCACGACTTTACCTTCATCAATCAATTTTTCATAACCTGTGAATTGCGTTTCTCCACTTAAGTGCACTTGCTGTGTTTGATCGCGATTAAATTGCGTGAATTGCTGTGATTGCTCGCGCTGCTTGGACATCGCTACTTGAAAACCTTCCATATCCCATTTCAATTCGCGCTCTTTGGCAATATCAATCGTTAAATCAGGCGGAAAACCGTACGTATCATAAAGCTGAAACATGAGATTGCCGCTGATAATTTTTTTTGATGATTCTTCTAATTCTTTATCTAAAATTTTAAGGCCTTTGGATAACGTGCTCGAAAATTGTTTTTCTTCTTGTTCTATCACTTTTTCAATCAGAGATTGCGACGTTGCCAATTGTGGATATGCGTCACCCATTTCTTTCACGAGCGGCAACACCATGCGATAAAAGAATGGTTTTTGTTGGCCAAGCTTAAAACCGTAACGCGCCGCTCGGCGAATAATACGGCGCAGCACATAACCACGTCCTTCGTTAGAAGGGGTTACCCCATCAGCAATTAAAAATGCGGTCGCGCGAATGTGATCCACAATCACACGCATTGCTGTGGCCTTCTTGTCTTTGCAATTAACCAATACGGATAATGCGTTGAGCAACGCTTGAAAAATATCGATGTCAAAATTATCGTGAACGCCTTGCATCACAGCGGCAATACGCTCCAGCCCCATGCCAGTATCAACACATGGTTTTGGCAATGGTGATAATTTTCCTGAAATGTCGCGATTAAATTGCATAAACACGAGATTCCAAATTTCTGTGTAACGATCACCGGATTCATCGACGGAACCGGGCGGACCACCAGAAACAGTTTCGCCGTGATCGTAAAATATTTCTGTGCAAGGACCGCAAGGGCCAGTATCACCCATCGACCAAAAATTATCTTTTTCGCCGCAACGTGAAAACCGCTTGGGATCGACGCCAATATCATTTAACCAAATGTCTTCACTTTCTTTATCATCACGAAATACGGTTATCCATAATTTCTCTTTTGGAATTTTTAAATTTTTGGTTAGAAAGTCCCAAGAAAATTGAATAGCTGGTTTTTTAAAATAGTCACCGAAACTAAAATTGCCGAGCATTTCAAAGAAAGTGTGATGACGCGCAGTGTAACCCACATTTTCAAGATCGTTGTGCTTGCCACCGGCGCGCACGCAACATTGCGCGCTGACAGCGCGCGTATACGAACGTTTTTCTAATCCTAAAAAAATATTTTTGAATTGCACCATACCAGCGTTGGTGAAAAGCAGTGTTTGATCATCGATCGGGATTAAAGAACTGCTGGAAACTTCGGTGTGCTTTTGTTTTTTAAAATAATCGATAAAACTCGCGCGAATAGCGTTACTGGAAAAAGCTTGCAGAGATTTTTTTGCATTCATTCAATTTCTACCACAAAACCACGCTGCACCAAAAATTGATTCTGTTTTTGCATGGATTCCACGGATCCTTTAAATTTTTTTTGTCGCGCACGTTGCGATTGCGTCTCCCAATTCACCTCTATTTCTGCCATTGCTTTTTTAATCATTAAATCCGAAATACCTTTAGCTTCTAATTCTAACGAAATGCGTACGGGGCCAAAGCCTGCGGCAATTCGAGATTCCACATAAGTAGTTGCAAAACGAAAATCACTTTGCAAATTCTCTTTCGCCAATGCGTCAAGCAATTCATCAATCTCGCTACGCGGATAATTTTTCAACAGCAACTTTTGTGTTAACTCTTGACGAGAGTGCTCGCGACGAGTCAACAATTGGATTGCTTTTTTGCGCATGATTTCAACTCACCAACCTGCTAACGCGCGCGGCAAAAGAAAATATCGCTTGCTAACGCGCGCGGCTCTTTGCTTATTTATGCCTCCACAAACTCCTCTTCAACGATCGTTGCTTTGGCGGCGGCAATGCCTGCGGGTTTTTTAATTAAAATTTCGCGTAATTTTTTTTCTAGCTCGTCGGCTATTTTCGTGTTTTCTTTTAAATAATCGCGTGCATTATCTTTGCCTTGCCCAATGCGCGTGCCTTGATAGGTGTACCAAGCGCCCGACTTCTCAACCAAATTATTCGCAACACCCAAATCAACAAGCTCGCCTTCGCGCGAAATACCATGGCCATATAAAATTTCAAAATCCACTTGACGAAATGGCGGAGCCACTTTATTTTTGACGACTTTCACGCGCGTCTCATTACCCAAAATTTCTTCGCCTTTTTTGATGGCGCCCGTACGACGAATATCTAAACGCACCGAAGCATAAAACTTCAGTGCATTTCCGCCTGTCGTCGTTTCTGGATTACCAAACATGACGCCGATCTTCATGCGAATCTGATTAATAAAAATAACCAGCGTATTCGATTTTTTAATGTTGGCTGTTAATTTGCGAAGCGCTTGCGACATCAAACGTGCCTGCAACCCCATGTGCGAATCGCCCATCTCGCCTTCAATTTCCGCGCGCGGCGTTAACGCCGCAACGGAATCAACCACCACCATATCAACGGCGCTGGATCGCACCAACATATCTGTAATTTCCAACGCTTGTTCGCCCGTATCCGGCTGCGACACCAGCAATTTTTTTACATCAACTCCAATTTTTTCAGCATAGATAGGATCCAATGCGTGCTCTGCGTCAACAAATGCGGCTGTCCCACCCGCTTTTTGGCAAGCGGCGATGGTCTGCAAGGTTAACGTCGTTTTACCGGAAGATTCGGGACCATAAATTTCAACCACACGCCCGCGCGGCAATCCGCCAACGCCAAGAGCGCTGTCGAGCGCCAAGGAACCCGTCGAAATTACATCAATGTCTTTAATAGCCTGACCATCGTCACCCAAACGCATCACCGCGCCGCGACCAAATTGCTTTTCAATTTGCGCAAGTGCCGCACTCAATGCTTTGCTTTTATCATCTGTTGTCATATCCCTGCTCCCATAATAATATCTGCGACATTATTCCATAAAGTCAGGAAATATAATACTAGGGGGGATGAACTACTGAACTTGTAGCTGCGTATCATGAATCGTCAACAAAAGCAGATTGATGTAAAGCGGAATGCCGACGCAGAAAAGCACAAAATCAAATACCCCATCCAAATGATAAGCGGATAAAAAATATTCGTGCATGGTACCAGGCGATGCCAGCAACACGATCAAAAACAGAATCATCAGGGAAACCAGCACCCCCGATTTGTTTTTTTCTGACAACAGCATGCTGTCTTGAACAGCAGAAAATATGGAATCATGCTCAATCACTGACAGTGGATAGGAAAAATAAAAAATCGCCACGTAAACTAACAAAAATGCCGTGCAGATAATTAAAATCACCCCTTGAAGATGCGTGGGTTCATGAAATAAATACATCAACCCTTCAAGCACAAACTTTAACGCATAATACACAACAAACATGCCGACCACATAAAGCCAAAATACGCTGTAAATAACAATTTTATTCTGCCAAATCGATTGCGCGCTTTCCAAAAAAGATTTTGGGGAATCCAAAAATGCGTGATGCGTTGCGTACAACGCCATCGAAAAAAAGTAAACGACAAAAAAAGCAGTAATGATTGCGAATAACCAATGCAGAAAACCACTCTCCACCGCATTACTCGCGCAAACAGCCAAAAATTTCACGATGGTGATCAACGCAATGCACAAAATAGAATGTTTTAGCGTTAAATAATGTAGGCGAAGCGATTTTCCAAATAAAGTGGTAATGCCAATTTCCTGGTTAGGATAATAATTCATGTTACGCACCTATCTGCGATTCAGAAACAATCGACATCAGCTGCTGCCAACCCTCGGTTGGTTTAAAGCGATCGCCGTATTGTTTTGCCAACACATCCAATCGCGCGATAACCGCTTTAATACCACGTGTTCTCGCATATTGAATGGGGCCGCCACGAAATGGCGCAAAACCCGTCCCAAAAATCATACCACCATCCAACAAATCCACGTCAGTCACAATGCCTTCAAACAAACAAGCCACTGCTTCATTCACCATACGCAAAATCATTCTATCGGGCAAATCTGGTGAAGCTGAAATCTTTGAAGGTATCCTCAATCGAATTGCTTTTCCATTACGATAGCGATAAAAACCGCGACCCGATTTCACGCCAAGCTGGCCATTCTTGACCATGGTTTTCAATCGTTCAGGCACCTTGCCGCCAAAATGCTGTGACAAATTATCAGCGACTGACAAACACACATCCAAGCCTACTTTATCAGCGAGCGCCATCGGACCCATGGGCATACCAAATTCCACCGCCGCGCGATCAATCACCGACGCCGGAATTCCTTCTTCAAATAACGTCATGGCTTCCATAAGATAAGGCATCAACACACGATTAACCAAAAATCCGGGATGACTTGCCACTGGCAACGGAAAGCGACCAATCGCGCCCACAAACGCTGCGGCGTTTTGAATGGTGGCATCTGCTGTTTGCTCTCCGCACACCACTTCAATCAACGGCATTTTATCCACGGGATTAAAAAAGTGTATGCCGACCAAACGTTGTGGATTTTTCAGTGTCGTAGCGATTTCTTCTAATGGGATACTTGAGGTATTGGTAGCAAGAATCGCCGCGGGTTTCGCTTTAGTTTCAACATCATGAAAAATGGCTTGCTTCACACTTAAATTTTCAAACACTGCTTCAATAATCAAATCGGCTTTTGATATGCCATATCCATTTTCATCGGGCTGTAATCGATCCATCGCAGCTTGCACCAGCCGCGACACACGCAATTTTTTTTGAAATAATTTGCAGGCACGTTTAATCGCGGGCGCAATTTTTTCAGGCGATTGATCTTGCAATGTCACGCGAAGCCCGCGCAATGCACACCATGCAGCGATGTCGCCACCCATCGTACCCGCGCCAATCACGTGCACGGTACCTATTTTTTCGGTACCATGCTTTGCCAATCCTTTCATCTTGTCTTGCAAGAAAAAAATGCGAACTAAATTGCGCGCGGTTGGCGACAACATCAGCTCCGCAATAGAATGCGCTTCATTTTCCATGGCATTGCCGCATGCACCATCACGCACCCAATTGCGCACCACTGCAAACGGTGCGGGATAATGTTTTTTATTGACTTTTTGCGCTGCTAAATTGCGATAAAATAATTTTCCCAGTAACGGACGAATAAACGGCAACTGCAACAACGTTGAAACAATACCGGGTTTGTGCCGCTTGGGTTTTTTCAAAACGGTCGCAACGGCAGCGCGCTCAAGCATGCGCTCTGGCACAGCGTAATCCACAATGCCTAATTTTTTGCACTTTCTCGCAGGATACGCTGCACCCGGCAAAATCATTTTCATCGCTTCAACAGGACCAATTAAATTGGGTAAACGCACCGTGCCACCCCAGCCCGGATGAATGCCCAATTTAATTTCGGGCAAACCAATTTTAGTGTCATCTGTATCGGCAGCGATGCGATAACGACATGCTAACGCTAATTCCAAACCGCCGCCCAAACAAAATCCTTTAATCAATGCCAACGTCGGCATGGGCAACGCTGCTAATTTATCTAAAACCAATTGCGCTTGACGAATTAAATCAAACGCTTCACCCTTGGTTTTTAAATGCGTGAATTGCGAAATATCAGCGCCTGCAATAAATCCTTTCTTTTTTCCGGAAGCAATAATTACACCAGCAGGTTTTTGCGCGCGAATGTCATCTACTATCTCGTTCAATTCATCAAACACTTCTCGGCTCAGTGAATTGACCGATGCATCTTTGCGATCAATGATGAGCCACAAAATATTATTTTGATCGGTGTTGAATTTGAAGTGTTGATATTGGTTCATGATAACGTTCCTAAATTGTGCCGTTGCATGCACTTGCTCCGTGTTGCTTTGCAACACTACGCGCGTGCTTCTGCGCCCATTTTATGTCCTCTCAATTAACATCGCGCCACCCTGCCCACCACCAATACACAATGTTGCGATACCGCGTTTGGCGTTGTGACGATTGAGTAACTCAGTGATGTGTAATGCCAAGCGCGCACCAGTAGCGCCTACTGGATGACCCATGGCAATCGCGCCGCCATCCACATTCAAGCGCGAGCGATCCAAAGAGCCGAGTGCATTCACCAAGCCCAATTGTTTCTGACAAAACTCCTGGGATTCCCACGCTTTCAAACATGCAATCACCTGCGCTGCGAACGCTTCATTAATTTCCCAATAATCAATATCTGACATTCTCAAATTATACTTTTTCATTAAGTTCGCCGCAGAAAATGCTGGCCCCAAACCCATCACGTCAGGAGACAGCGCAGCCCATTCAGTATCTACAATTTTTGCAAGCACGGGTAATTTCAATTGATCGACTGCTTGTTCGCTCGCCAATAAAAGCAATGCCGCGCCATCAGTTACTTGTGAACTATTTCCCGCGGTCACCATGCCAAACGGTTTATCGAAAACGGGTTTTAATTTCGCTAATTTATCGAGCGTGGTATCTTGACGCACGCCTTCATCTGTCGCATAAAATTTTCCGTTGTAATCATACAACGTTGCAATTTCAGATAATCGTTTTTCGGATTGCGCTTTCGCAGCATTTTGCTGACTTTCTAATGCGAACGCATCCATTTCCTGACGCGTAATACCAAATTGGTACGCTAATAATTCTGCGGTTTGCCCCATGTTCATGCCGCACAATGGATCAGACAATCCATGCAACAATGCAATCACCGGCACTAAAAAAGACAAACGAAATTGTGCAAGCGTTTTTACTTTCACACCAAACGATTTCGCCGCATTCAAACGACCGAACCAATTAACCATCTCGGGTTTAAATAATAATGGCGCGCGACTCATCGCCTCTGTGCCACCGGCCAATACTAAATTCGCACGACCCGACATAATATCTTTGAATGCGCAATCGAGTGCTTGCATGCCGGAAGCGCAATTGCGTTGCACCGTCCACGCAGGCACATGTTTTCCGCAACCCAAACGCAATGCGATGACGCGCGCAATATTCGCTTCATCTTCACTCGGCATCATGCAACCCACAATGACTTCATCGATTTTTGTCGGAGAAAATGTGTGGCGAGATAATAACGTACGCCCTGCATTCAACGCTAAATCCGATGCGGAAAAAGGACCGCGGGTGGATTTCGCTTTGAGAAATGGAGTGCGCGCTCCATCGACAATAAATACAGAGCGCGAAGGATTGAATAACGTCATGTTGAAGATTCCCTATTAAATGATTTGCTTCGCAAATCCCGCTTGCTTACGCGCGCGGCTCAGATCTTTTTTATTACCGCTCACTCACGTTCGCGGCTCCGATATATTATTGCGAATCCTGATGCAACGCAACCGCACCTTGATAAGTTGGATAATATAAACGATCTTCAGGCGCATAATCGTTATCTAAACGCCAAGACATCATACCCGCTAAACCTTCTTTGGCGGCAGTTGCTGCTTTTTTTGCAATTGTGCCATTCTCACCCAACGTGTCAGTGACACCGCCATTTTGATCGTAATTCGTTTCGGTTTCGATGCCACCAATCATTTTATTTTTTGGAAATCCGCGTCGCGCATACATGCCAACACATTCGCTTAAATTAATGCCCGTACCATATGACATAATATTAATCTCGTCTAAATGATTACTCAGTGTTTTCATATCGTAAGTGGAATTAGGAAATGGCCACACATCCAACGTTAATTGCTTTTGATGCGCATGTAACACGGAAAATAATTGTGTAACCAAGTTATTTAAATCTTTTTTATTTAAATCGTTTTCCCAATCAATATCAAATCCATCCAAATCATATTCGTCTAAAAAATGCAACACGTGACCTGCAAATTGTGAATCGTTAGCAGCACCACCGTAAGAATCAGCTCCACCATTACCACCCACAGTCAAAAACAGTTGCGCGCTGGGATTATCTTTTTTCATGCGTGCGATTATATCTTCCGCGTGCGATTCCGAGCCATCAAACGCAATCGAAAAATGTCCTGAGTTATCTTTAACAATTTTTCCAAAGGCAATATACAAACGATTTATTTTTTGAAAAGGTGTGTCAGTACGAAAACGATCTGCCCAATGTGCTTTGTCCCAAATACCAAAATAAGTCGCGATAATAGGCGTTGCAATTGCAGCATTAACCATCCCTAGAAAACATAAAAAAAATAAGCAGCGCTTCATGCATCACTCAACCATTGTTCGAATATACTCAAACATCGCTCGCACACCAAAAACATCAGCGCCTGCAGGACGCGCAGGTTGGGTTTTAAAATTCCACGCAGGCACATCTACATGCGCCCACGCAACATCTCCTTTGATAAAATTCTGCAAAAATAGTGCCGCAGTAATTGAACCACCCCACGGTGACTCTGACGCATTACTCATATCGGCAATGTCACTTTTTAATTTTTCTTGGTAGCGCGCCACCAGTGGCATTTGCCACAGCGGATCATTCACATTCGCAGCGCATTGCAATAAATTATCAGCAAATGATTGCGGTTGTGCATACAACGCTGGTAAATCTTCGCCGAGTGCCACCCGTGCGGCTCCAGTGAGTGTTGCAAAATCGATAATCACATCAGGTTTTTCAGCACACGCTTCCGTCAACAAATCACACAACACCAAACGCCCTTCTGCATCGGTATTTGTAATCTCAACAGTTTTGCCTGAACGTGTTTTGATAATATCGCCGGGACGATAACTGTTTCCTGAAACAGCATTGTCTGCAGCACCAATCAACAAACGCAATTGCACGGGCAATGCTTGCGACATAATTAAATAGGATAATGCTAACATCATCGCGCTGCCCGCCATATCTTTTTTCATGAGCAGCATGCCTGACGATGTTTTTAAATCTAATCCACCGGTGTCAAAACAAACGCCTTTGCCAACCAACGTAATTTTTGGTGCATTTTTATTTTTTCCCCAGCGCACATCCATCACGCGCGGTTCACGCGGACTCGCGCGACCGACGGTATAAATTGCGGGATAATTTTCTTTCAATAATTTTTCACCACGAATCACGTGACAACTTGCCGAAAATTGTTTGGCAACTGAAGCAACTGCATTTTCCAATGCTTCTGGCCCCATGTCTTCCGCAGGTGTGTTAATCAAATCACGTGCCAAAGTAATTGCGGATAAACAATGTGTCAGCCATTTTGCATCCACCGATTTAGGTAATAATAATTGCGCCAAACGCGGCGTTACTTTTTTATAAGCAGAAAATTGATACGCACCCAAACCCCAACCCAACGCTGCCAATGTCAATTGCGATTCCGAAAATGCAAAATGCGTTGCGATTGTGTAAACGCCTTTGGGCAATACTGCTGGCAATGCGCCAAACGCGTGAAAATCATCTGCATCACGCAATCCCAATAAAACGGTTTGTAAATTACCTTTTGAATCAGGCAACAAACAAACACTTCCAGATTTTGCTTTAAATTGGGAAACACGCACCCACGCTTGAATTTGTTTTGATTGTGTTGCTAGCCATTGCTCACAATGTGCATGCAACACCGGCGTTATTTTAATGTTTTTGTTCGATTTTTTATTTGTAAAAATAGAAACCTCGACTTTCCCATCGGCAGGGCATAAAATTTCGCGCTATGAGTTACAAAAAACTGTACATCAAAACGCACGGCTGTCAAATGAATGAATACGATACCACCAAAATGGCGGACGTGTTACACGCATCTCATGGTCTCATTAAAACAGATGATCCCGGTGAAGCTGATGTGATTTTATTTAACACCTGCTCTGTGCGTGAAAAAGCGCAAGAAAAAGTTTTTTCTGATTTGGGGCGTGCGCGCGAATTCAAAGAAAAAAGACCGCACGTGTTGATTGGTGTCGGCGGATGTGTGGCGAGCCAAGAAGGTCGTAACATTGTCAAACGTGCGCCGTATGTGGACATGGTGTTTGGTCCGCAAACTTTGCACCGTTTACCGGAATTAATGCGAACCACGCTTGAAACCAAAAAGCCCATCGTCGATATTCGTTTTCCCGAAATTGAAAAATTTGATCGCTTGCCCGAGCCTAAAGCAGACGGTCCCTCGGCTTACGTTTCCATCATGGAGGGTTGCAGCAAGTATTGCAGCTTTTGCGTCGTCCCTTACACGCGCGGCACGGAAATTAGCCGCTCATTTGATTCAGTGATCACTGAAATTGTGCAGTTAACTGAGCAAGGTGTTAAAGAAATTTATTTGCTCGGTCAAAATGTCAACGATTATCGCGGATTAATGCACGATGGATCGATTGCTGATTTGGCAACACTCATTCACACTGTCGCCGCAATGGATGATGTGAAACGCATTCGCTTTACCACGTCGCACCCTTCTGCTTTTTCGCAAAGTTTGATTGATGTTTATGCTGAAGAACCCAAACTCGCCAATCATTTACATCTGCCTGTGCAAAGTGGCTCTGATCGCATGTTGGCAGCGATGAAGCGTAATTACACGGCGCTCGAATACAAAGCTAAAATTCGCAAATTGCGCGCGGTGCGTCCCGGTATTTCGATTTCATCTGATTTCATTGTGGGTTTTCCCGGTGAAACCAATCAAGATTTTGAAGCAACGATGAATCTCATCGCAGAAATCGAATTTGATTACTCGTTCAGTTTTGTTTACAGCAAACGTCCGGGGACACCAGCCTCAAATCTTCCTGATGAAACGCCGATGGAAGTGAAAAAAGAACGCTTAGCCATTTTGCAAAACCGCCTTCAACAGCAAGCGCTGCAAATCGGTGAGCGCATGGTTGGCACTACCCAAACCATTCTCGTGACCAGCGTTTCAAAAAAACGCTCCCACGAAATGAATGGGCGAACGGAGAACAACCGAGCGGTAAACTTCAAAACCGCTTCAGGCCAATTTGAGCCAGACTTGATTGGTAAACTGATTTCAGTGAGAATAACAGAAGTAAAACCAAATTCTTTGGCAGGAACCCTACTTGAATAAACCGCAATTGATCCGCCACATTCAAATTACCCCTAGCGACAATCAGCGTCTTGCCATTTTAGCGGGTCAACTCGACGAGAATCTCCATCTAATCGAAAGACACCTCGGCGTTGAAATCATCAGCCGCGGCAATGATTTTGATATCATCGGAAAACCCACTTACGTCGACAAAGCCTGCGATACGCTATTCGCACTGTATGAATTAACAGCCAAAACCAACACACTCAGCAAACAAGACATTCAATTGAAATTAAAATCCATCGACATGGATTATGAAATTGGCTCAGACAAAGCCAAACAAAAATTTGCAGATGCAACCCTCGCGCTCAAAAAAGGAAAAGTGGAACCGAGAACACTCAATCAATGTCATCTCGTCAATGCAATTCGTCACAATGATATTTGTTTTGGCGTGGGCCCATCAGGCACCGGAAAAACTTTTTTAGCGGTGGCTTGCGCGGTTGCGGCACTCGAAGCCGAAGAAGTAACGCGCATTGTGTTGGTGCGCCCTGCGGTCGAAGCTGGCGAAAGCTTGGGGTTTTTGCCCGGTGACTTAACGCAAAAAATTGATCCCTATTTAAAACCGTTGTACGACGCATTGTATGAAACGCTCGGCATTGTGACCGTCACCAAATATATTTCGCAAGGCATCATTGAAGTAGCGCCGCTTGCTTTTATGCGCGGGCGCACACTGAACGATTCGTTTATCATTTTGGACGAAGGGCAAAACAGCACACGCGACCAAATGAAAATGTTTTTAACGCGTATTGGCTTTGGATCCAAAGCCGTGATCACAGGTGATATCACGCAAGTGGATTTGCCCAAACCTTCTTTATCGGGTTTGCGTCATGCGATTGCGTTGCTGCGTGGTGTTGAAGGCATACAATTTTCATTTTTTTCTTCCATGGATGTGGTGCGTCATCCGCTCGTACAACAAATCATTGAAGCCTACGAACAGCCCGATGCTCGCGCGTCATGATGCAAGTCATCATCAACAATACCACACCCAAAAAAATACCAACGAAAAAAAAATTTCAATCGTGGGTCAATGCGGCTACACCCAAAAAAATTCCGCAAACTGAAATTCATATTATTGTAGTGAATGAAAAAAAAAGTGCAGCGCTCAATAAAACCTATCGTCACAAAAAAGGTCCGACCAATATTTTATCTTTTTTTTATAACAAAGCACCTGGAATTTCCAATGCATCATTGGGTGATTTAATTATTTGCGAAAGCATCGTCAACAAAGAAGCGCGCGCGCAACAAAAAACGTTGACAGCGCATTGGGCGCATCTAACCGTGCACGGCATGTTACATCTGCTAGGCTATGATCACATCAAAGAAAAAGACGCAGCAATAATGGAAAAATTGGAAATTACTATTTTAAAAAAATTAGGAATAAAAAATCCTTATGCGTAATACATTTCGCTTTTTGATAGCACTATTATCAGGTGCTGCACTCACACTCGCTTTTTCGCCATTTGATGTATACGTCTTCGCGTTTATTGTCCCCGCCGTTTTATTATTTTTGTGGTTGCAACAAACAGTCAAGCATGCATTTTTCTCGGGCTGGTTGTTTGGCGTTGGATTTTTTGCAACCGGTACTTCGTGGATTTATGTCAGCATTCATCAATTTGGTAATACTTCTTCTTTTTTAGCAGGATTAATCACCGCATTATTTGTCGTAATATTAGGACTTTATTTTGCATGTTTCGGTTACATTTTTAAAAAATGGTTTTCGAAAAAATCGCCGGCTCAACAATGTTTATTGGCATTTCCAGTGTTGTGGGTATTATTCGAATATGCGCGTGGTTTTTTATTCACTGGATTTCCTTGGATATTATTAGGCTATGCGCAGCTGACCACTCCCCTGCACAGTTACGCACCGCTCATCGGCGTGTATGGTTTATCGCTATTGACAGTATTATTTTCTGGCGCGCTTGTTTTGTTGGCCACACATCACTCCTCTTTGATTAAAAGCATGTCACTTCTCATTATTTTTATTTTTTCAGGATTCGGTTTTGCAATGAATCATCATGCGTGGACAAAGCCTGCGGGAAAACCGCTCAAAATCAGCTTAATTCAAGGTAATATTGCACAAACCATTAAGTGGCAAGCGTCGATGGCCGAAAAAAATATTAACGTGTATCGCACGCTCACTGCTTCGCACTGGAGCAGCAAACTCATTGTGTGGCCAGAAGCAGCATTTCCGGTGGTTGCAGAAAACGCAACACAGATTATTCAAGTGCTCAGCAATACGGCAAAACAACATCACAGTAATATTTTATTTGGCGTGCCACTGTATCATCGTGACACGAATACGTATTACAACGGAATATTATTGATCGGCGACAATCGCGGAGAATATTTAAAACGTCATTTAGTGCCGTTTGGCGAATACACGCCCCTGCCCAATTTTTTTGGAAAAATCATGGCGCGTTTTAATATTCCCATGTCAGATTTCTCAAAAGGCCCGCGATCACAACCTGATTTGACGGTGCAATCCATTCAGATTGCACCATTTATTTGTTATGAAATTACGTTTCCAAGCGCAGTATTGCGTCACGCTGAAAAAAGTAATTTGCTTGTGACAGTGTCAGACGATAGCTGGTTTGGAAAATCAGTGGCACTCGCGCAACATCTGCAAATGGCGCAAATGCGTTCGCTCGAAACGGGCCGTCCGCAATTATTTGTGTCTAACACTGGCATCACGGCATTTATTTTGCCTGATGGAAAACTAAGTAAGGCAGCGCCTATTGATCAACGTATCGTACTGACGAATATCGTACAACCCATGACTGGAAAAACGCCGCTGATGCATTGGCGTTATTATTTTGTGGATGGATTAATGGTGTTGATGTTGATATTACTGTTAGTTTGAAGCAAGTGATAACGTACCGGATTTAATATTTTGGCTGATTTTAATTGATCTGTTTTTTCAGGAATATCTTTTCCCATAAACACATCTCGCGCATTCACTACCATGCCTTCACGTGCACTCGATTTTTGCGCAAGACTTGTTGCAAATGAAGAATAGTTGCCTGGCGTTGTATCTGCTGAAATAAATTTAGCAAAGAAAAAATCTTCGCCGCAGGTTTTAACAATACCCATCAAATTGCCAAAGTGGGCATACACCACACTCGCTGTTAATTTCATTAAATCGGAAAATTGTTGAAATAATTTTTTTTCAATGAACACGCCGTCTTTGGTGTAATGCACCAGAGAATCTTTTTTATTGACGGTAATCTCGCCTTTTTCCAATCCCTCTTTTAACCAACGATAAAACGCTTCCGCGTGTTCGGTTGCAACCGGCAATCCCATATCCACTGTCGCGCCTTCCAATCCCGCAAGCATGGCCATAATGTCTTCGCGTTTCACGATAGATAGCGCCCATCCAATTTCTTCAATACCCGAGCCCTCATGATCGAGCAACGCGCAAACCCAATCAGAAAAAAGCGCAAAATCATTCGACAACCAAGTAAATATATCGCGTGCAATCAACTGACGCGCCAACATCAACGTCACCTCTGATTCAATGCGCATAAATTTAGGACCCACGGGATACATTTTGAAATACGGCGCTTGACCAATCATAGATCCTGCAAAAGGATTCCAATCGCGAACAAAATCACCGGTGTCAGTCACGAGCACCACGCGTTGATTGCTCATCACCAATCCCAATTCTTTGAGCAACGCCGCAGAAAATACAGCAAATTTATACAGTGCAGAGGCACTTCTTCTCGCTTCATTGTATTTCACAAAAGTTGCGACTGCGCGCGCAAGATGATAATTCAGCAAGCTGCCCAAAATGCCGTTGGGTTTGTGCGGTAAAATCTGCACGAATTCCATGAACTGACGAATCAGTACGCCATACACTTCGTCAAATTCGGATTGTGCCAAGCCTGATATATCGCACAATTGGCGCAACAAACCTTTATGACGACTCGAAAACAGTAGCTCGTCGGCATTTAATACCGGCAACAACAGCCCTTCTTGATACGTCAGCACCTTGGCATTGGGCGAAATTCCCGAGCTTGATTTGATAAACATGAGTCCTCCACAGCTCCTTCATACTAACACAGGAGTTTCGTGCTTTGCGAAACTCTCTTTATATACTCATTCCGCTTCAAAATGCGATTTTTTTATCGCATTTTGAAGTGTCCCATCACGATGGGGTTTCTAAGGGGAGAATCGTGATTCTCCCCTTAGATTTAGCAAACGTGAATTCATTTCACGTTTGCGTTCAATTTAGGATATACCGCGAGTGATGAAGTGCGGTAATATCGCATTTTCATTGGCGAGCGGTATAAATCCTTGACAGGGAATGCGGGATATCTCATCCTTCCACCATCCCCTGCAGGTATTATCATGCGTGACTATCATCCAACCGAACTTGAAGCCGCCACGCAAGCGCAATGGGAAGTGGCGCATGCTTTTCACTCTATCGACACCAACAAACAAAATAATTTTTATTGCCTTTCCATGATGCCCTACCCAAGTGGTGAGCTGCACATGGGTCATGTGCGCAATTATGTGATTGGCGATGTGATCGCGCGCTATGAAACGATGCGCGGCAAAAATGTGATGCAGCCGTGGGCGTGGGATGCATTTGGTTTGCCTGCGGAAAATGCAGCAATTGCGAATCAATTAGCACCGAGTGCTTGGACGCAAAAAAATATCGCGACGATGCGCGCTGAACTCAAACGGTTGGGATTGGCAGTAGACTGGCATCGCGAAATCAGTACGTGCGAACCAAGCTATTATCGTTGGGAGCAATGGCTCTTCATTCAATTATTCAAAAAAGGCCTAGCTTACAAAAAAAAATCGCTGGTAAATTGGGATCCCATCGATCACACCGTGCTTGCCAATGAACAAGTGATCGACGGCAAAGGTTGGCGCTCCGGCGCTCCCGTTGAGCGGCGCGAAATTTCGCAATGGTTTTTAAAAATCACAGATTACGCTGAAGAATTACTGAAAGATTTGGACACGCTCGCCCACTGGCCCGCGCAAGTGATTCAAATGCAGCGCAATTGGATCGGAAAATCTGAAGGCGTTGATATTATTTTTAAAGTAGACGACATCACTCTTTCTGTTTTTACCACGCGTCCTGATACGCTCATGGGTGTGACTTATGTTGGCATCGCAGTCGAACATCCGCTCGCGCAACAAGCAGCGCAAAAAAATGCCGCGTTAAAAAATTTTTTACAACAATGTAAACAATCCTCTGTTGCAGAAGCCGATATTGAAACACAAGAAAAAGTAGGGATGAATACTGGTTTATTTGCAATTCATCCCGTCACGCAAGAAAAAATTCCCGTGTGGGTCACTAATTTTGTGTTGATGGAATATGGCTCAGGTGCCGTGATGGCTGTGCCCGCGCACGATGAGCGCGATCACGCATTTGCTGAAAAATATCACTTACCCATCAAACACATCGACGCTCTTTCTAATGAAGATATTCAGCGATTGATCATCGACAAAAAATTAGGAAAAAAATGCGTGCATTATCGCTTGCGTGACTGGGGCATTTCTCGTCAGCGTTACTGGGGTACGCCCATTCCCATGGTTCACTGTGAACACTGCGGTGATGTGCCGGTCAATGAAAAAGATTTGCCGGTGTTGTTACCAACAGAATTAATTCCCACCGGAAAAGCATCGGTACTGACCACCACACCCTCTTTTTACGAAACCACCTGCCCCACTTGCCATCAAAAAGCGCATCGCGAAACCGACACCATGGATACATTTATGGAATCATCTTGGTATCACGCACGCATCGCGTCGTTTGATTGCACCACCGCAATATTAGATGATCGCGCTAATCACTGGTTGCCTGTCAACCAATACATCGGCGGCATAGAACATGCGATTTTACATTTGTTGTACGCGCGTTTTATTCATAAAGTGCTGCGTGATTTTGAATTTTTAAAATCTGACGAACCGTTTGAAAAATTATTAACGCAGGGCATGGTGTTAAAAGATGGCGCTAAAATGTCGAAATCCAAAGGCAATGTTGTGCCGCCAGAACCCATGATAAAAAAATATGGTGCGGATACGGTGCGTTTATTTATGATGTTTGCATCACCGCCAGAGCAATCGTTAGAATGGTCGGATGCGGGTGTCGAGGGCGCGTTTCGTTTTTTGAAAAAAGTGTGGCGATTTTCGCAAACGATTCAACCATTGCTATCACAATCCTATTCAGCCAATCTGCAAACTGAAAAAACATACGTGGAATTGCAGCAAATTGTGCAACAGGCCAATCAAGACATGGAGCGTCAGCAATTCAACACCGTGGTTTCCGCAAGCATGAAATTATTAAACGCAATTCAAGCGCTCGACGCAGAAAAAAATGCAGCGCTCATCGTAGCGGGTTATGATTTATTGTTGCGATTACTGGCACCCATCACACCACATCTGTGCGATTATTTGTGGCGTCAATGGCATCAACAATCAATTTTAAAAGCGGCATGGCCGAGTGTTGATGCACGCGCATTGCAACATGCGCAATGTGATATGGTCATTCAAATCAACGGGAAACTACGCGCGAAAATAACACTGGATGCAACCCTCGATGAAGCAGCGATCAAGCACGCAGCGCTAACGCACGATGTGATTCAACCGTTGCTCAAAGATAAAAATGTCTCGCGCGTGATCGTAATTCCGAAACGATTAATTAATATTGTGGTGTCATAAATGAAAAAAATAATCGTTGTGTTGCTGATGTGTCTTCTCTGCGCTTGTTCTTTTCAAGCACGGTCCGCTCGCAATTTTCCGGCAGCGTTACACACGATGTATTTTTCAAGTGAAACGCCGTATAGCCCACTTAGCACCGGATTAAAAGCATTGTTTCGTTCAATGAATGTTGTCTCGGTCACCTCTTCAGAAAACGCGCGATACACTATGCACGTAAGCAGTGATATTTTTTCCTACAGCAGGCCAGAAACAGTGAACGCGAGCTTGCCCAGCGAAATACATTATTCACAAACTGCGACAATAATGTTAATCGATAATCACACACATAAAACTGTCACTAAAAAAACTTTTTCCACGTCGAATGCACTCACGCTCAACGCCAATCAAATTTATACCGCAAACGCTAACTCACTCATTCAACACGAATTGAATCGAGAAATGGTATCACTCGTTTATTATTGGCTTATCTCCACTAAAACGAAAGATGCGTTACAACATGGATAATTTTAAGCCCATTTATTTGATCAGCAGTGACGTGCCACTCTTAACGCAAGAAGCACGCGACAAAATAATCGCTCGCGCAACACTGGCGGGATTTTCAGAAAAAATTATTCTACAGGTTGGCATCGATTTTTCCGATGAAAAGTTACAAAAAGCTATCAGTAATCGTCAATTGTTTAGCGAAAAAAAAATCATCGACATTCGCAATCCTAGCGCTAAATGGGACAAAGAAACGATTACTACACTCGAACGTTTTCTTCAGCAAAATGCCACTGACATTTGCATCATCATTTCAACCGATAAATTAACCACCGCACAACAAAAATCAGCTTGGGTCACGATGATCAAAAAACAGGGAACGCATCTGATGCTGTGGCCCGTTGGCATGGAAGCGTTACCGCAATGGATTGTCGAACGTGCAGCAACATTGCACTTGCAAATTCCTATTCCCATCGCGCGTTTTTTAGCGCAATTTACTGAAGGCAATTTACTGAGCACACAACAAGCGCTCTTGAAATTACAACTGCTTTATCCAAAAAACGAAATCACGCAAGAAAAATTAAACAGTGTGCTAATCGATCAAGCACGTTTTCATATCTTTGATTTATCCAATGCATTGCAACATAGAGATGCAAAAAAAACAGTGCGTGTGTTAGCAAGACTCAAGCAAATGGATGAGGAACCAACGTTAGTGTTGTGGGCCATGTCGCGCACCATCCGAGAGTATGCGTCTTGTGAAATACTCTTAAAAAAAGCGCTGACAATGGCGGCTAAAATTGATCGCATCATCAAAGGCGTTGCAATGGGTGATGCGTGGCAAGGAATGACTTCATTGGGGTTATTACTGTGCACAAAAAAATAAATCAGCGCGTGGGAATTTTAGGCGGCACTTTTGATCCGATTCACGAAGGCCACCTCATCATTGCAGAAAACGCAATTCAAACCCTGACATTAGATCACGTGGAATTAATTCCTTGTTTTCAACCGCCGCATCGACAAGCAATTGCAAGTGCAGTAGATCGTTTGGCGATGGTAAAGCTCGCCATAAAAAATCACGCAAAATTAATCGTGAATGATGTTGAGATTAAAAGAAAAGGTATTAGTTACACGATTGACACCTTGCGCGAACTTAAAAAAATATCACCCGCAACTGAATTTTTTTATATCATCGGTGCCGATGCATTTTCACAATTTGATACCTGGAAATCACCGCAGGAAATTTTAACTTTAGCAACATTGGTCGTTGTCAATCGCGAAACAGAAAAAAATAAAACGCATTCAACCACGTTCGATGATCAAGTGATGCATCTGCCCATCACGCCCATCCCCTATGCCGCAAGCGACATTCGCGCGCAATTGCAAAGCAAAGAAAAAAAAATTGCAGGATTACCGACAATAGTGTTGGAATTTATTCAGAAAAATCAGTTATATCGGTGAGTTAAAAAATGGAAATGCTCCGGGAGGAAAATTCACGTCCGCGTCCACGTCCATATCCACATGACCATTGTTAATTTCTCTTGCGGCAACATCCGCTAAAAACCAACACTTACAAAGTCCAAAGCATGCGCCAAACAAAAAAATACCTGCGATTCCAACCCCAATACAAAGCGTCATCAAATCATTCTCATCCATTTTTCCGCTCGGTGTCATGGGTATCACTGAAGCATTAGGTAGTGTACCAATCGGATTAAAAAAGCCAAATAAATTCATTTGCTCTATTCTCTCAGTAGTTCCCGCTCTGAAGGCTGATTAACCTAAATTTTCAGATTTGAGGTGAGATTGAATGATAATTTGGTGAGAAAAGCGCAGTTGACACGTCAGTCAATGAGCATTTTCGAGGCAAATTATCATTCAATATCACCCAAAGATGAAAATTCTTCTGAAAGCGGGAGGAGCTGCTATTCTCTAACCTCGGTTGAACTCCCTTGCAACGCCCTGTATGATACCCCATCTCTATAAAAAGAAACGCACAATTTATGAATTCATCATCTCTTAAGCATTTAATTCGGAAAACATTGGAAGATCACAAAGCGCAATTGATCACAGATCTAGACATTACCGCGTTGTCAGATGTAGCAGATTGCATGATGATTTGCACCGCCACGTCAACGCGCCATGCAAAAACGCTTGCTGATAAATTAATACAAGCCATCAAACAAAGTGGTCGCTCAACCATCGGTGTTGAAGGTGAGCAAGCGGGAGAATGGGTACTGATTGATTTGGGTGATGTACTCGTGCACATCATGCTGGAAAAACAGCGCGAATATTATCAAATCGACAAGTTGTGGACGGCTGCTGAGAATTACCGAAAACAAAAAACACGCTGATATGAAAATACAGCTGATTGCAATTGGAAAAAATATGCCGCCGTGGGTGGTCGCGGGATTTCTTGAATACAGTCATCGCCTTCCCAAAGATTACGCATTGCAACTCGTCGAAATCACGCCTGAAAAGCGCTCCAAAAAGTGCGATGTTCAAAAAATTCTTCAAATTGAAGCAGAAAAAATCATCGCCAGTCTACCGAAAAACACCCTGTGCATCGCACTCGATCGATTAGGCAAAACCATCGACACCGAAACACTCGCAAAAAAATTACAAGCGTGGCACGATACCCAGGAAAACGTAAGCTTGGTGATCGGCGGGCCTGAGGGACTGGCAAAAACGGTATTGGATCAAGCGCAGGTGATATGCTCTTTATCTGCACTGACGTTGCCGCATCCTTTGGTGCGCGTTTTGGTCGCGGAACAAATTTATCGCGCATGGAGCATGATTAACCATCACCCTTACCACCGATGAGCGCACAGCCCACAACAGAATCAATTCGATTTTTCAAACGCAGTTTGTTGTGCGGAATTATTGTGCTGTGTTTGTTTTTGATGTTGTTGGTTCGCTTGATGTATTTGCAAGTCGTGAAACACACGTTCTATGCTACCCTCTCGCAAAAAAATATTATCAGCGTAATTCCCATTCAGCCCGAGCGTGGTTTGATTTACGATCGCAATGGCGTGCTGCTCGCCAAAAATGAGCCCGTTTATAGCTTGATGCTGATTCCCGGGCGCATTCACGATATTCAAAAAACCATTCAAGCGTTGACACCAGTAGTGGATTTAACATCAACGGATATTAAAAATTTTCACAACGCAATGAAACAATACTATCCGTATCAACCCGTGCCACTGAAAAAACAAATCACCGAGGAAGAGGCGGATCAATTTTATGTGAATCAGTATCGCTTTCCCGGCGCTGTCATACAACAAAACACCGTGCGTAATTATCCGCTTAACAAAGTGGCGAGCAATGTTGTCGGTTATGTCGGGCGCATCAACGCCAAAGAATTAGCAGACGTCGATGCAGCCGATTACAGCGCATCCGATGACATTGGAAAAGCGGGCGTTGAACGTGAAGATGAAACGTTATTGCATGGCACGATGGGATTTGAAGAAGCAGAAATTGACGCGAACGGTAAAGCAGTGCGTATCTTGAAACAAACTGCACCAATACCTGGTGCTAATATTTATTTGACTATCGACAGCCAATTGCAAGCGTATATTGAAAAAATCATGGAAAAAAATACAGGCGCAGTTGTGGCAATTCAACCTACAACCGGACAAGTGTTAGCGCTTGTCACCAAACCAAGCTACGATCCCAATTTATTTGTGCAAGGCATGACGAATGCAGAATATCAGGCGTTATTAACAGCAAAAAATCATCCACTCTTTAATCGCGCCACACGTGGATTGTATGCGCCAGGATCCACTGTCAAACCCTTTATCGCTTTTTATGCGCTCAATAATAATATTATTGATACCAAAGATTATATTTTTGATCCAGGTTGGTTTCGTTTGCCGAATGCTACCCATGTTTTTCATGATTGGAAAAAAGGCGGTCACGGCTGGGTCAATATTGAAAAAGCGATTTACATGTCATGCGATACTTTCTTTTATCAATTAGCTGACACGCTAACGATTGATAAACTCGATCCCGCATTATCCGCTTTTGGTTTCGGGCAAAAAACAGGAATTAATTTGCCTGAGGAACGTGCAGGCGTTGTACCATCCCCCGCTTGGAAAATGGGCCACATCGGTTTGCCCTGGTATGGTGCAGACACGATCATGGCGGGATTTGGGCAGGGTTATCTGCTTGTAACGCCGCTGCAATTGGCAGATGCCGCTGCGACACTTGCCAATCGCGGACAAAAATTCACGCCCAACGTATTATTGGAAATTCGAAATCCGGATGGCACTGCAGAAAATATTCAACCCAACGCACAAACAACCGTCACGACCAATAATCCCACTGCATGGAATACCGTGATTGCCGCAATGCAACAAGTCGTATTAAATAATGACGGCACAGCACACTTCAGTTTTGGCACAGGAACACCCTACACGGTTGCTGCAAAAACAGGTACTGCGCAAGTGCACGGCATTGATCGCAGCGATCCCAATCAACAAAACAACGAACCCAAACGATTGCGTGACAATCACTGGCTCATTGCTTTTGCGCCGGTGGATCATCCGCAAATTGCCATCGCTGTTTTAATTGAACACAATCCCATTGCCAATCAAGTTGCGCGAAAAACACTGGATTTTTATTTTAATGAATTAAAAACAGCTGCGGCGCAAACGCAACAACAAAATGCGGCACTGCCCGCTATTCCAGTGCCAAGCGCACAATCAACACCCGCGCCAACAACACCCAAAGCGCCGGCGCCCACTTCTATTCCAGCATCAGCACTTCCTGTCAGAAAAGATGGGATAAATAATTCCAACGCGCTAGAATTGCAACAGGAGATGGATACAACGTTAGACATGCAAATGCAATTGGAATCACAAACCGATCATGCCAGTCACAACAGCCAATAATATTTCAATTTATTACGAACAACAGGGTCGTGCCGGTGAACAAATTATTTTGCTCGGCGGATTAACCGCGGATCATCAAGTATGGAATTCAATCGTGCGATTATTATCGCCGCATTTTCGTTTGCTCGTGCTGGATAATCGTGGTGCTGGTCAAACCGATTCGCCTGATTATCCTTACACAACGTCCATGATGGCAAAAGATACAGTAGCGCTCATGGAAACGCTAAAAATATCTCGCGCGCATTTTATTGGGCATTCCATGGGTGGATGCATTGCACAACAAATTGCATTAACCGCGCCTGAAAAAATAAATAAGATGGTGCTCGCGTGTTCTCGCACAGAACCAAGCACGTTATCCGAAATGATTTTATCTATGCGTGCAAAATTACAAGCATTGGGAATAACAGAAGACGTATTAGCGGAATACACCATGCCATTTTTATTTAGTGAAAATTTTCTCAAAGATGTCGTGAAAATCAAAGGATTTATTCAGTGGACGTTGCGAAATTCACATCCGCAAACGGCGAGTGGTTATCGAAATCAATTGCATGCTGTGCAAACGCATAATATCACCCATCAATTATCTCAAATCAAAGCACCGACACTCGTGATTGCGGGTAGCGACGATGTGTTGATGCCTGTCAAGTATGCAAAAAGCATCGCCGATGCTATTCCCCGCAGCCAATTTTCCATTATCCCTGATTGCGCGCATATGCCGCATGTTGAAAAATCGGCGGAGTTTGTGGAGTTAGTAAAGAAATTTTTATAGGTTGTTTATTGACATAATCGCTTGAACTATTTGTGAGAGAGTTTCGCAAAGTGCGAAACTTCTATTGTAATAGGCCTAATACAAAAACCCAAATAACCACAGCGGAATTTTTCGATCTATTCCTGATTCTATTTGATCTACTGCTAGATAGGCATTGGACAGATGTTTAATCTGATTAAAATCTTTTTTCTTTCCACCTACCTCAATAACATATTGATGATCGATAACAAAATCACCGTCTTTACACAATGCAATGTCATGATTTACTAACATATTAATCAAAAAAATTTCACGAATCGTGCCAACATTAGACTGATTTTTTGTCATCGCTTGCATCAGATTTGGATTATCAATAAATATTTTTTCCGGAAGTAAAATTTTTTTTAATTTGGCGCTAGCGCCAGAAACCACTTTTATCAGGCAAGCATCTTCTAAATATTTAAAATAAGTTTTGAGTGTGCGTACATCACCCACTTCCAGCATCGTTTTAACTTCACTCCAGTTTGGTGTAAAAGGCACGGCACCTGCGATAAAACTCAATAACTGTTTTAATTTTCGAACACTGACACCCGTTAAATTGGGATAAATAGCAATCAGATCAGATTCAATAGTGGTATGCACATTCTGCTCTAAGGTTTTATGAAATAAAACCAAATCGTTTAGTTCGAAAAAATACGGATAAAAACCATACAACAAATATTCTGAAAATTCACTTAATATTTTTTTCCCTGAGCGATCTAACACGGAAATTATTTGATGAGAAATTTTTTGATGATGCTTAAACAATTCTGTTAGCTCAACGGAATTCAATTGAATATCGTTTTTTAATTCTAAAAATTCACGAAATGACATGCCATGTAAATGATATAAAATTGCACGGCGACTCAAATCATGCGAGCCCTGGTGAATTTCCAATGCCGAACTTCCAGACGCAACCACTTTTAATTTCGGAAATGAATCGTAAATACTTTTCAATTCGCCTGACCATCCGGGATATTGATGAATTTCGTCGAGCGCGATACATTCACCACCCATTTGAAAAAAACTTTCAGCAATTTCGAATAATGTTAATCCTTGCGCTACAAAATGATCGATGGGCACATACAAAATTTTGCGACTACACTGATCGCCCTTTGCATAATCCAATAAATACTGAATCAATGTGGTTGTTTTCCCAATACCGCGTTGACCGATGATAATAGACAAACGATGTTCAAGTTTAGTGTGTTGAATAAAATACCGTCGAAAAGGCCGATGATTCAGTTCAATCAGCTCTTGACTCAGTTGAAATAATTCTTTTTTTATCAAGTAGTTATCCTAATTATGGATTGCATTCCCTATTATTGTAACAAAAATAGGGAATGCAATCCATAGTCACATAAGATCGCACGCGCTTGCCGCATGTTGAAAAATCGGCGGAGTTTGTGGAGTTGGTAAAGAAATTTTGTAACAGATCAGGTACCCCTGTCTGAATTAGGGAAACGCTCAATTTAGCCCTGGGCACTATAGGATATTTTTAATGACTAGGATTTATCGCGCATCATTCTTTTCAAAAATCCTTCAAATAAAGGCACAGTAAATGCGGTATCGCCATGTTTTGGGCTGTAAATCATGCCTTTTTTAATTAAATTATTTCTTAAAGGCGCTGCGTTTTTTACATCAATGCCCAGTATTTCCGCAACATCACCGGAACGTTGCGGTGTCGTTCCTAATTCTGCTAATGCATATAAATATTCTTTTTCGCGCGGCGTTAACCGATCAAATCGTACGCGGAAAAAACCTTGATCCAATCTTTGAATGGATGCTTTTGTTGCAAGTTTTGCAACATGAATATCAATTGGAGATTTTTTTGCAATATTCCACGCTTGGTATCCCCACTCTTGCAGAAAATAAGGATAACCCTCTGTGACACGAATAATTTCGTCAATCGCATCTTGCGTGAAAGAGGCACCTTCGTGTTTCGCGGGTGTTTGTAATGCTGATTTTGCATCTTCTTTTTTTAACGGTCCCAATTCAGGATAATCAAACAAACGTTCCGCATAAGATTTCGCGCGACCGGCTTTTGCGACTAATTGCGGTAATCCAGCGCCAATCAACACAATCGGCAAAGATTTTTGTGAAATTTTATGTATTGACATGATCAGTGAACTTAATTCTTCCTCGCTTAAATATTGCAATTCGTCAATGATAATAGCGACCGCAGTATGACGTTCAGTAGCTGCTTCACCGAGCGCTATAAATACTTGCGCAAGATCAGATTCCAAGTTACCACTATCCGCAACACCTTTTTGTGGATCAATTCCCAAACCAAAATCAATATCATTAATTTTAATATTCAATTTTAGCGATTGAAAAAAACTTTTTATAACACGCAGAGCGTACTTCGTTTTTTCACCTGATGCTAATTCAAATAGTACGCGCCTAATTTCCGGCAACAAGATTTCCGCTAATGATTTTTTTTCATGCGCCTCAATCATGATTGCATGATAACCTTCTTTTTCAGCTAATTTTGAAATTTCATACAGTAGTACCGTTTTTCCTGTGCCACGCAATCCAACAAGCAGCATGCTTTTTTCAGAGCGCTTATGTTTTATTCGCGCCAGAGTCATGAGTGCTTGCTGCAAAATATCATTCCGACCCGCTAATTGTGGGGGTGGTGCACCGGCACCAGGAGAAAAAGGGTTATGTAATGCATCCATGAGTTATACCAACCTTATCTTAGTTTATCGAAGTTATCTCAAAATTATATAACTTAGATAAACTAGAGTAAACTGGTAATTTTCATTTTTTAAAAATCCCACGACAACTGCAGACCAAAGACATTCACTTGCGAATCCACATAACCAATCCCGACCGCTGGTGGAAGCAATGTGGTGGTTTTTGAAGTGTCATTTGAGCCAGAATTATTGATGGTTGTTCTATCGACAAAAAAATGCGTCCAACCCGCACTGAATTTAAGATTGGATTTCGGATAATAATTGACGCCCAATGAAGCGGCGTAACGATCATTATCCGGCAATCGAATATCACGATACGGCAATCGCGTCGGTGTTTCATCGTGACCCGCGCCCGCCTCTATTGACCAAAAATGATTGATGCGATAACGAGAGCCCAGTGAAAAATTCCAGGTATCGCGGTAATTTTCAAATAACGCAACGGTTCCTGGCGAAAATCCCGCACCCTGCGAGATATTCTTGATTACCAACTCATGAAAGCAGGACCATTGCGTATAAAACGCGCTAGCCATTATTGCCCAACGATGCGACATGTCATGATAAATACTGAGCATCGTGGTCGCGGGCAATGGAAAAGCAGCACTGACCGTGGAAGAAACGCCGCTCGTCTCGCTCGGACCCGTTGCAACAATCGTCACTGCAGAACGATAACTTAATCCCATGCGTGTTGCCGAATTCAATTGCATTAAAACACCCGCATTATAACCGTAACCCCATCCCGTTAAGCTATTCGTGATCGGCCCAAGAGATTGAATTGCATCATCGTAAATCGCTTCACCATGCATGGCATCAAATCCAGCGCCCACTGAAATTTTATCGTTGATTGCATACGCGATGCTGGGATTTAAATTAATGGTTTTGAGTTTGGTGACTGTCGCCAACATGCCAATGCCAGTACCATCTGACGGATAACTCGTTGACAAGCCAAACGGTGTGGTTTCTTCAAACGCAACGGCTAAACGATGATTGATTGGCAATACGTAATGAAAATTGGGTACGTAATTTTCAGTGCTCCCTGAAATGCCGGCAGGTGGCGTCGGACTATTTTGCGCTGGAACGCCATTCAATGTGATAGTACCGTGATATGTCACGTCCAGTGGGATATAAACGACACCTGCAGAAATTTCTTGATGTTTGATGTGTGTCGCGCCCGCGGGATTATAAAAAATACTACTCGCATCTTTCGCAGAAGCTGCACCGCCTGCGTGATAATCACCTAAGCTTGACGCACTTTCTTCCCACAATTGAAAACCGGAAGCAAAAATGGAAGATGAAAAAAATAATGCGCTAATAATCGTTAGTAGATAACCGGAGAAGGTGGGATTCGAACCCACGTGGGCTCTTTCAAGCCCCATCCGATTTCGAGTCGGCGCCGTTATGACCGCTTCGGTACTTCTCCAAGCTTTTGTTGTCACAAACAACATCCCTATTAAAATTAAAATGTTATTGATGAGTAGATTTGTCAGTACCTTTTAATAATGTGGGCGGCGTGAGTGATGTAATTTGCGTGGTGGTCGGCGTTGCAACGACAGGAATGGGATAATATGTATCTTGTTTCACCATGGGAACACCGGGCGGGACCACCAACGATCCAATTTGCTGACTTTTTTTCACATACGTTTTTGCGTGACCCGTGCCACTACCGCACGCGGTCAACACAACACTCGCAAACAACAAAAATAAAATCACAACACATCGCATAACACCTCCTCTATCGCTGCTGATACTGTCGGCTGATGCGCCACATTCAGTGGCGTTAATGGTAGCCTAATTCCAAGCTGAATCAAACTCATTTTTGCAAGCGCCCATTTGGTTGGAATGGGATTACTTTCCACAAACAACGCATGATACAACTTTTCCAATGATTGATTAATTGATTCCGCACGCAAACGATCTCCTGTCAACGCAGCATCGCACAATGCATGAATTTTTTGAGGAACAACATTGGCGGCCACTGAAATCACTCCTTTTCCACCCTGCAATATAAATTCCATCGCCGTTTTATCATCACCACTAAAATAATCAAGCGATGGACAAAGCGATAACAATTTTTGCAAACGCTGCATATCGCCCGTCGCTTCTTTTACGCCAATAATATTTGAAAAAACTGATAAACGCGCCACTGTTTCTGGCAATAAATCACACGCGGTACGCGACGGCACATTATATAAAATTTGCGCAATGGAAATATTCGCAATCGCTGAAAAATGTTGGAACAGTCCCTCTTGTGTTGGTTTGTTGTAATACGGAGTGACAATTAATACGGCATCTGCATTCAATTTTTTAGCTTCTTCGGTGCGCGCGATTGTTTCTGCAGTGGCGTTAGAACCCACGCCGACAATCACGGGGATGCGGTGATTCACCGTTGTGATTGCATGACGAATAATTTTTTCACGCTCATCGTTAGCGATAGTTGCTGATTCACCTGTCGTTCCCAAAATCACCAACCCATTCGTTTTATTTTGTAAATGCCACTCAATCAGCGCATCCAAGCGATCATAATCAATAGCGCCATTCAACTGCATGGGTGTCACCAACGCCACAATACTTGCGCGAATCATTTCAAAATCCTCATTAACAATTTATTAATGGCCGATTATACATTAAAATGGATTCGCTCCCTACCGATCGCGCATAGACACGAGCAGTAGCGAGTGAATCAACACAAGGAAAATATATGGGATTTTTATACGGACTATTTATTTTTTCATTCGCTGGCGCCATCAATGGCTCGTTCGCATTGCCGAGCAAACGATTAACTCGATGGACATATCAACGCATTTGGCTGAACTATAGCATCTGGGCATTTCTGCTTTTTCCCTGTTTATTTGTGACATTGCTCGCCCCATCAGCGTGGCGCATTTACACGCAAATGCCTGCGCATTTGCTCGCAATCATTTTAATCGGCGGATTTTTATTTGCTATTGGGCAAATTTGTTTTGCAAAAACGTTGCAGCTGATTGGATTTAGTTTGGGATTTTTAATTAACATCGGAATTGGTACTGCGCTCGGGTCACTCATTCCATTGCTATTGCAACACAGTAATCAAGCATTCACGACACAAAGTACCATCGCCATGATCGGCATTGCAGTAATTATTGCGGGGCTTTTATTGTCGTATGTTGCGGGATTAAAACGCGACCGAGCAGAAAATAAAATTACCAAAAGCAATCATTTTTTTCTCGGTGTGTTATTGGCCGTTTGCGCTGGGATTTTTTCTGCAGGGCAAAATATTACGTTTAGTTATACCGCGGTGTTGCAACAATATGCATTACAATCTGGCGTGAATCATCTTGTTGCAGCCAACATTATTTGGCCTGCCTTTTTAATCGCCACATTTTTTCCTTACGCGGCATACATGATATCGTTGCGTTATCAACATCGATCAGCTGAAAACAATTATCGCTCATTCACGTATTATGGTGCGACCATGTTCATGGGTGCGTGTTGGTTTTTTTCACTGATTTTATACAGTGCTGGCAGCTTGATGATTGGATCATTAGGCCCTATTATCGGCTGGCCGCTTTTTATGGTTTGCATTATTTTATTTTCTAATATGTGGGGATGGCGTCAAGGTGAATGGAGTGGCGCGCCGAATGCAGCAAAAACGCTGGCGAAACTCAGTATTTATGCGCTCATCGTTGCAATTATTATTTTAGCGTATGCGGCATTTTTATCTATAAAATAGGGGAAACTATGTATTACGGTATCGAAGCTGGCGGCACTAAATTTGTGTGTGCATGGGGAACTGGCCCAGAAGATTTACACGATCGCATCACCATTCCCACAACAACACCCACAGAAACTCTGTCGCGCGTGATTGAACACATTCGTGCAGTTTCAACAAAAACAAAATTGCTTGGCATTGGTGCGGCGGTATTTGGCCCACTCGGATTAAATCCCGAGCACGATCATTTTGGTTATATCACCTCAACGCCCAAGCTCGCTTGGCGTTATTGTAATTTTGTGGAAGAGCTTACAAAAGCGACTGCTCTACCCATCGCTTTTGATACCGACGTCAACGTCACCGCCATGGGTGAATATCATTGGGGGAATGGCCACAACATCAGTGATTTTATTTACATGACTGTTGGTACTGGCATTGGCGCTGGCGCATTTGTGAATCATCGATTGTGTCACGGCGCATTACATCCTGAAATGGGTCATATTTTAATTTCAAAATTAGCAAATGATACTGGAAAAAGTGTCTGCGCCTATCATGACACGTGCTTGGAAGGATTGGCATCGGGCCCATCGCTGCAGGCGCGACATCAAGTGGATGATGCAATGAAATTAGACGCTGATCACATCGCTTGGGAAATCGAAGCGCATTATCTGGCACTCGCTCTCGTCAATTACACGTTTTGCTTATCTCCAAAGCGCATTATTATCGGCGGAGGTGTCATGCAACAAGTAAACTTGCTTAAAAAAATTCAACAAAAAGTAGCGCCGCTCATTGGCGGTTACGTGCAACATGCTAATCTCAATGACATCAGTAATTACATTGTGTCACCCGGATTAAAAAATAACGCGGGGGTTTTGGGCGCCATTGCACTAGCCAAAACCACACAAAAAACTGAGGTAGCCCCATGCAATTCATTCTAATTATTGCAGCATTGACCGCGGGCATTGCGATAATTTTTTTCATCCATCATCAGGTCAGAAAAATTTTGCGCGAAGAACAGCAAGCGCAACAAACAGCGCGTGAACGATTTGATCAACATCAAATTCAAAGCTTGAAACTCATTCAAGAAAGTCAGCAGCAAACGATGACGGATATGCGCCACCAGGTCGCCACCATGCTCAACCAAAATACGACGCGATTGACCGAACAGGTAGATAAATTAACGCAAGTGACACAAGAAAAATTAAAAGACATCAGTCATGAGGTGCATAAACAATTAACCACCGGTTTTGAAAAAACAACTAATACGTTTACCGATATCGTCAAACGTTTGGCGGTAATTGATGAAGCGCAGAAAAAAATTACAGAATTATCGGGAAATGTAATGAGTTTGCAAGCGGTCTTGTCTGACAAGCGATCGCGCGGCGCTTTTGGTGAAGTGCAATTAACAGCACTCATTCGTAACATGCTGCCCGAAAATCATTTTGCATTGCAACACACTTTGTCGAATGGAAAACGTCCCGATTGTTTTTTATTTTTGCCAGAACCAACCGGCAATATTGCAATTGATGCAAAATTTCCGCTAGAAACCTATCGCAAATTACAAAACGTTACCAATGATACGGAGAAAAAGGAATTGACAAGACAGTTTCGCGATGATATTAAAAAACACATTCAAGATATCGCCGAAAAATATATTATTGAAAATGAAACATCGGATGGTGCGTTATTATTTATTCCGGCCGAAGCAGTTTTTTCTGAAATCCATGCGAATTACGAAGATGTCGTTTCCTTTGCACAGCAAAAACGCGTGTGGCTCGCATCACCCACCACGATGATGGCGATACTCACTACCGTCAGAGCTGTATTAAAAGATGCGGCAACGCGAAAACAAGTACACATTATTCAAGAACATTTAATAGCACTTGGAAAAGATTTTGAGCGTTTTCAAAAACGTATGGATAATTTGGCGCAGCATATTGATCTTGCTAATCGCGATGTGTCAGAAGTGCATAAATCATCACAGAAATTAACAAGTCGTTTTCAAAAAATTGAAAAAGCGGAGTTACTCACAGCGGATATTGCATTGCCAGAAACTGAAGAGCAAACTGAACTTTCGTGAAAAAATTACGGCAACTACAGAAACAATTTCAACAATATTTGTTTTGCAATCAAACAAAAATTTTAATGCACTGCGATAAGCCAGATCGCTTAACTATTTATCAAAACAGTTATCATGAACGCATGATCGCTTCTCTCGCGCAAGATTTTCCAGCGCTGCAAACAGCGATTGGTGAAGCAGCTTTTGCAAGCCTGGTAATTGATTATGTGACAGAGCATCCGTCAACCCATTACAATTTGCGAGAAGCGGGAAAACATTTAGCCAAATTTATTTTGTCGCGCGATCCTAATTTTTTGCCGTATGCAGAAATGGCGAGGCACAAATAACGCACGCGCATATATAGCAAAGAGCCGCGCGCGAAAGCCAAGCGGGATTTGCGAAGCAAATCATTTATATTTATGAAGCAAGTGCATCGTTAACTCTAAAACCACAGAAGCACGCGCGAAATGTTGCGTAGCAACATGGAGCAAGTGCGTCGTTAATTGATCGACATCGGAATTAACAATATCTCTTCACTCAGCGCATGCAGTCGCCGCTGTAATGTGTAACTGACACCATTATGCAAAAACCGCTTGAACCATGTGTCACGATAAAAACTCATTTGACTCGCAAAAAACATATGCTGCGGAAATTGTTTGCCGATCATTTGACAAAGCACCACCAATTGCTCCATCAAATCACCACCATAATCTGCAAAGCTCGTCGCCGGAATATTTTTTTGCTGGCAATATCGAACAAAATAATCCAGCGTTTGATCCACTTCTTTTGCCATGCGTTTTAGTGCGCGTTTTCCTGTGAAACTTTTAATATCCACCTGCCCCACGCTCACAAACACCATATTTTTAAAATAACCCGGAAAATTTTTCAACACCCAATTCAAACAATGCATCCCCAGCACTCTTCCGGAAACAAAAATAATTGCCGTTCGTTCTTGTGCATCTGGCGCTACCAATTCAATTATTTTGTTTTCATCCAATGGCGGTAGCAATTCACGCCCGCGATTTCGCAATTCGCGCCCCACCCACGTGTAATGACGACGCACCATAAAACAAAAGAAAATTACGAGACCTGTTACTAAAATCGCAATGCTACCACCAGAAAAAAATTTACTGATCAGTACCGTCACTAAAATTACTGACGTTAAAATAAATCCAATCAATGACATTACGCATTTCGTCCACCATTCGAGTGTATAAGCACGGTTAGTAAACCAATAGCGGCACATGCCAAGCGTGGTTAAACAAAATGTCATGAACACGTTGATGCTATACAACACAATCAACCAACTCACATTGCCGCGACTCAACAGCAAAATAATCAATGCAGCGACACCGAAAAAAATAATGCCTTGACTGTTTACCAATCGACTCGATAACAAACGAAAACGCCGAGGAAACCAATTGTCGACGGCCATATTCGCCAGCACCGTTGGACCTGCCAAAAATCCGGTATTCGCCGCCACAAATAAAATTCCCGCTTCAAATAATAAAGTGACAATCAATCCCGCATGTGCACTCGGTGATGATCCCAATATTTTTGCAAATAAAATTGCATTAAGTGTTTTATCTGCCGATGGTTCTACGTGCCACAACATGTATAAAAAAGTAATTCCGCCTGCGACCAACGACAACGAAATCGCCATGTATAACATAGTTAATTTACCGGTTTTCACACGCGGTTCCGCTAATTTATTCACGTTGTTAGAAACCGCTTCAATCCCCGTGTAAGTACCACTGCCCAGTGAATACGCATGCAAAATAAATGCGAGCATCATTAAAAATCCCACACGACCAGATAATGCGTGTGCTTCCGATATCGATTGTCGCGTCACATCAACGACACCCTGTGTGTGAATGACTGTTCCATAAATTAATAACGCGATATGTGTGATCACAAATCCCAAAAATATTGGCAATAATGCACGTATGGATTCTTTCATGCCGCGCAAATTTAAAAATAATAAAAATAAAATCGTGATAAATGACGCGGGCAATTTAGTAAATTGAATGTCTTTCGGAAAAAAACTATAAAGCGCATCCATGCCGCTTGCGATTGAAATCGCAATTGTTAATACGTAATCGATAATTAATGTGGAACCAGATACCACGCCAACTGCTGGCCCCAATAATTGACTAGACACTTTATAACCGCCACCACCGCTTGGAAATAATTCGATGACTTGGTTGTAGCTGAGTGCAATCACAAACACGGACAAAATCATTCCGATCGATACAAATAATGCTAAGTGGTGATAGTGACCCAATGCTAAAAAAGCTTGCTCTGGGCCGTAACACGAAGAGGATAATCCATCAGCACCCAGTCCTATCCAAGCAAAAAAAGCAATCAAGGTGGTTTTTTTAAAAAGATCGGCGCTGAAGGGATCGATGGGTTTACCGATAAAATAACGAATCATAAAAATCTCAATTTTCTGGATCCCGCGGTCGAGCCGCGGGATGACGAATGCTAACCATACCGAATCACATCGTTAACAATTAATTGTAATGCAGCATCAGCACACGGCGATTCCACAATCAGCCAATCATACAATGTGGGATCATCTTGCGATAATAATTGTGAAAATAATTTTTTCTGATCGGGGGATAACGTATCATAACGATTCGCTAAATAACGCTCAAAAATCACATCAAGTTCCAACATGCCACGTCGACATTGCCACCGTATCGGGTTACCCATGGTCAGACCAAATGATCATCAGCGTCAGAACGATTCGCTGAAAAATTTTCAAAGCGTGTATATTTTCCTAAGAAAGTCACTCGGAAATCGCCAATCGGTCCGTTACGTTGTTTGCGAATAATAATTTCCGCAGTGCCTTTGTGTGGACTGTCTTCGTGATACACTTCATCGCGATAAATAAATGCAATCACATCGGCGTCTTGTTCGATCGCGCCGGATTCACGCAAATCGGACATCACGGGGCGTTTATCTGTGCGTTGCTCCAAACCACGATTCAATTGCGACAATGCAATCACCGGGACATTAAACTCTTTAGCAATACTTTTTAACGCGCGTGAAATTTCAGAAATTTCATTGGTGCGATTCTCGCGCACCGAAGGGCTCGTCATCAATTGCAAATAATCGATCACAATCAAACTTAATCCATTGTGTTTTCTTGCGAGTCGTCGCGCGCGCGTGCGTAATTCCAAAGGAGACAACGCCGGTGTATCGTCCACAAATAAACGCGATTCAGACAACACACTCACCGCAGAAGAAACGCGGGGCCAATCATCATCCGACAATTGTCCCGTGCGCACTTTGTGTTGATCAATGCGGCCCAATGAAGAAATCATGCGAAGCGCTAACTGTGCTGCTGGCATTTCTAAACTAAATACCAATACTGGTTTTTCTTGTTTGATTGCCGCAAATTCCGCAATATTCATCGCAAGACTGGTTTTACCCATGGAAGGTCTGCCGGCAATCACAATCATATCGCCCGCTTGCAATCCCGACGTCAATTGATCGAAATCCGAAAATCCAGTTGGCACTCCCGTCAAAGCGCCTTTGGTTTGCGCAAGTAAATCCAGACGATCTGTCGCCTGAGATAATAATTCTGCAATGGGAACAGGGCCTGAACCACGTTGTTGATTTTCGGCAATGCGATAAACCAATCGCTCAGCATTATCGAGTAACGCCTGTGAATCGCGACCATCCGGATGAAACACACTATCCGTGACATCTGTCCCTACCGAAATTAATTGCCGTAAAATCGATCGCTCGCGAACAATATCGGCATACGCCGTAATATTCGCGGCAGATGGTGTGTTCTGCGCAAGCTCATATAAATATGCTTCTCCACCGGGCAACATGGATATTTTATTGTCGTGCTTTAATGATTCTGCGATGGTCAACGCATCAAACGGCTGACTCCGCTGAATTAATTGCAAGACAGTTTCGAAGATAGCGCGATGATCACCACGATAAAAATCGGCGGGGGTAATGCGATCCGCAATCTGATCCCAGGTGCGATGATCCAGCATCAGCGCACCTAAAACAGATTGCTCCGCCTCAATCGAATGTGGCGGAACTTTGGTATGAATGGATGGTCTTTCCGCTGTCAGCGTCATTGCCGTCCTTGTTGTATCGTTACCGCTATGCTGGATTCACAACCACTTTGATTGTGCTGCGCACTTCCCCATGCAAGTGAATCGTAATTTCATATTCACCAATCGAACGAATCGGCCCCTCTGGCATTTCCACTTCACGTTTTTCAACCGCTTTTCCAGCATCGCTCATCGCTTTGGCAATGTCGCGCGGACCGATGGATCCAAATAACTTTCCTTCTTCGCTCGCTTGCGCTGCCATCGTAATGACGTGGCCTGCCAATGCTTTTGCTCTGCTTTCTGCCGCTGATTGCGTTTCTGCAGCTTTCTTTTCCAACTCAACACGTCGATTTTCAAATGCCACAATATTAGCTTCTGTCGCCTTCAACGCTTTTCCGCGCGGCAACAAGAAGTTACGCGCAAATCCCGGCCTTACATTCACTTGATCGCCGACCTTACCCAGGTTGGTGACCTTTTCTTGCAAAATAACTTTCATAACTGTATCACCTTTTTCATGTCTCAGTGCATATCACAATAGGGCAACAGCGCCAAAAACCGCGCGTGCTTAATCGCCTTGGAAAGCTGACGTTGATAGCGAGCGCTTGTACCAGTAATTCGGCTTGGCACAATACGGCCCGATTCCATCACATATTCCTTTAACATATCGACATCTTTATAGTCGATCACCACGCCATTTTTACCTTGGAAGGCGCAGAATTTTTTACGTTTGGAAAAATTTGATGCGTTACCTCTCATTATTCGTCCTCCGCTTCTACCAAATCATCCGCATATTTACCGCGGCCCGTATTTTCTTTCTTTTCATTCATTCTTCTCGTCATCGCAGACGGCGCTGTGATCGCCTCCTGACAACGTAAAATCAAATTACGAATGACCATATCGTTAAAACGAAAAGCATTTTCAATTTCAGCAAGCACTGCCTCAGAACATTCGATGTTCATCAGTACATAATGTGCTTTATGCACTTTGTTAATAGGATAAGCCAACGGACGACGGCCCCAATCTTCCAATCGGTGCACTTTTCCGTGGCCAGTTTTAATAATAGTTTGATAGCGCTGAATCATGGTGGTGACCTGCGCGCTTTGATCAGGATGCACCAAAAATACGATCTCGTAATGTCGCATAATTATCCCTTGTGGTTTAAGCCCCCCGGCAAGCCGGTGGAGCAAGGAAGGGGCATTCTACTTGAGTTAAGCTGTATTACGCAAGTTTCTGCTAGAATATTTACAAAGAGGTTGTCCCCATGTCACTCGCCGAAGACAAAAGCATCGCCACCTATCAAATCAACGCCTATTCTCCTGGAAAAATAACGATTAACAACGCAGTATTCATGCAAAGTCTTATTATTTCTGCGGATAAATTATGGACCTCGTGGCGCCCCAGATCTGTCGCAGATCTCAATGATCTCGATTGGGAGCCCTTTTTAACGCTGCCCATCGAAATTATTTTGCTTGGTACTGGCGAAAAAAGTATGATTCTGCGAGCAAATCAAATGCAGCCGCTGTTGCAAAAACAATTCCATGTGGAATGCATGAGCACCAGCGCCGCATGTCGCACATACACCGCATTGATCGCTGAAAATCGGCGTGTGGCAGCAGGACTGATCATATGAAAATTGCATTAGCACAATTGAATTTTTTGGTCGGCGATATTTTCGGCAACGCCAATCGTATCATTCAAGAAAGTCAGCGCATACAATCTGACTATCACGCTGACTTAATTGTTTTTCCAGAATTAGCATTAACGGGATATCCACCCGAAGATTTATTGTTTCGCCCAGGATTTTACAAACGATGTGAACGTGCGCTACAACAAATTCAAGCAGCGCTGCCAAACGTTGCGATTATTTTGGGTTATCCTGAAACACAGGATCATTGTTTTTATAACAAAGTCGCTTGTCTTTATCATGGAAAATACTTAGCAAGTTATGCTAAACAAGAATTGCCCAATTACACAGTATTTGACGAAAAACGTTATTTTACCGCAGGAAAAGAACCGTGCGTATTTGAATTTCAAGGTATTAAAATTGGATTATTAATTTGCGAAGATTTATGGCATGAAACGCCTATTCAAAAAACAAAACAAGCAGGCGCTGAGATTGCAATTGTCATCAACGCATCGCCCTACAATCAAGAGCAAATTCATTTGCGCGAAGAAATCATCAAAAAACGCGCGGCAAAAACCAAGCTTCCAATCGCCTATGTCAATTGTGTTGGTGGACAAGATGAATTAGTGTTTGATGGGGGATCGATGGCAGTGGATGCAGAAAGTCATTGCGCTGCAAAAGCCGCGCATTATGAAGAAAATATTTTGTTAATCGACATAGAAAAGAAAAACAATAAAATATACATCGCGAAAACATCATTACCCAAACCATTAACCCTGCTCGATCACACGTATGGCGCATTGAAATTGGGCACGCGAGATTATATTGAAAAAAATCGTTTTCCTGGCGCCATTGTGGGATTATCTGGCGGAATTGATTCTGCATTGACGTTGGCCATTGCTGCAGACGCTATTGGTGCTGACAAAGTGGAAGCGGTTTTGATGCCATCGCGTTACACCGCAAAAATAAGTGTCGAAGATGCGATCGCGCAAGCGAAAAATTTGGGTGTGCAATATCACCTACTGCCCATTGATGCATTACTCGATACTTTTTTAACGACATTAGCGCCTGTCTTTGAAAATAAACCGCGCGATGCGACGGAAGAAAATTTACAAGCACGCATTCGCGGCACGCTACTCATGGCATTGTCCAATAAGTTTGGAAAAATTGTGTTAACGACAGGAAATAAAAGCGAATACTCTGTCGGCTACACCACTTTGTACGGTGATATGGCGGGTGGATTTTCTGTGTTGAAAGACGTGTCGAAAACCATGGTATATCAGTTGGCGCATTATCGTAATCATTTGTCACCGATTATTCCTGAACGTGTTTTCACGCGTGCACCGTCTGCAGAATTAGCGCCGAATCAAACCGATCAAGATACGTTGCCACCCTATGATTTACTCGATGATCTCTTGCAGCGTTATATCGAAAAAGATGAGGAACCAACACAATTGTATCAGGCGGGTTTTCAAAAAGACGTCGTTGATAAAGTGGTGAAAATGATTAATGCCAACGAATATAAACGCCGTCAAGCGCCCATCGGCATACGACTCACACAACGCGCGTTTGGAAAAGATCGGCGATATCCGATTACATCGGGATATGAACGCAAAAGATAATGCAGCATCAACTAGGACCCTAGGCCATATACCTCTCAGACCTCAATCGGAAGTTCGCATTATTTCACAAAAAAATCAGCGCTGATACCGAAACGTTTTTTTAATCCAGAAATTTGAGCTTTAGATAATGATCTCTCGCCACTAAGAAATTTTGATACATTAGCTTGATCACCAAAAATATCTGCTAAATCTTCTTGCCTGAGATGATGAGATTTCATTAAAAACTTCACCATATCGATGTCAGAAACATTTGATCCAATATCAGGATAATGTGCACTATCGTACTGCTCTAAATTTTCCCCAACAATTTGCATCGCTACAACCAGCGGATGTCTCTCATTGTCACGCACAGCATCAATCAACTCGTCCAACACTTTTTCAAGTTTTCCATATTCTTTATCATTAGAGGGTTTTTTAAAAATATCGATAGGATAGTGAAATTCTCGTTTTGTTTTTTTGTCTACAAAATCGATTTTAATCGCGGCATTACTCATAACGCACCTCTTTTTAATTTTTCCTGATTATATGGCTTGCTATATTCTGCATGTGTCCAAATTTCTCTGATATAACAAATTTGCGCATTGAAATGAGTAGCTGCGATTAATCGATAATTGTTTCCACCAATATCAAAAATAGTATAGCCATTCACATAATCAACGCTATTGAACACTTTTTTCAACTCACTTAAATTACGCACCTTGGTATTCCGTATTTTTGCATACCACTCAACCAATGGGAGCAGAGCTTGCGGATTACTTTTACAATATTCCCGAATCTTCCTTTTTGAAACAATACGCAATTGACTCATCCAACTCATGTGTTCATTCTCATTATAGTTTATTATATGTCAATTTGACATATTTGTCAAATGATCGATAAAATAGCTCAGGAACATGAGGTTGTGGGTTACGATAAAGTAGTCATTTATGAAAAATTTATAGATCATCACAAAGGAATTTGCACTTCGTTCGAAACCCTTGTTAGAACTCAAGTTGCTCAAATGGACCAACGCTATTGACCGCAGCAAGCATTTCCTCCAGTGTCATTTCCATGGGATCAAAAAAACAGGTGACGGTAGCGCGACACATACTTTGTAATTGTATGGCGAAAGCAGTGAATGCTGAATGGAAAAAAAATAAAATGACGCTCATCGACGGAGAGTTTCTATTGCGCTTAAAATAAATTTCTTGCAATAACTGTGTATAGTAAAAAACCTGTACTGACATAAGCAGCAGCAGTGTCGCATAACCCAAAAATAAACATTTTCCGTAGCGCATGAAAAACTCCTTTTTTATGCACTCGCTACCGCTCGTGTCTGTGCATTACGTTTTATGCACTCGCTACCGCTCGTGTCTGTGCATTACGTTTTATGCACTCGCTACCGCTGTCTGCGTATTGCGATTTAATGTAACATCCTGTCACACTCGGATTAATGTCTCCGCAATTTGGATGGCGTTCAACGCCGCTCCTTTTCGAACATTATCAGTTGTTACCCACAAATTCAAACCATTCGGATGTGAGATGTCTTTTCGAATGCGCCCCACAAAAACGGCGTCTTGATCCGCCGCGTGTGTTACGGGTGTTGGATAATCATATTGATCATCAACCACCGCAATTTCCGGAAATTTTTGCAATAATTCACGCACGACATTAGCGCTCACCGGTTTTTTCGTTTCCAAATGAATCGCAGCGCTGTGCCCAAAAAAAACGGGGACGCGCACCGCTGTCACATTCACTGCAATGTCATTGTCATCCAAAATTTTTTTCGTTTCCCAAATTAATTTCATTTCCTCAAGCGTGTAACCGTTATCTTGAAAATCATCAATTTTTGGCAACACGTTAAACGCAATCTGTTTTGATAACGCGGGAGATTCGATCGCTTGCCCATTTAAAATGTCTGCGGTTTCAGTGGCCAGCGCCTCAATGCCTTTTTTTCCAACGCCAGAAACAGATTGATACGTCGCGACATTCATGCGCGTCACACCAAAAAAATCTAAGATCGGTTTGATCGCAATGAGAATTGGAATTGTTGTGCAATTGGGATTGGCGATAATTTTTTTAGCTTGATAATTGGTGAGTGCATGCGGATTCACTTCGGGAATCACGAGTGGCACATCCTGTTCATATCGAAACACATTGGATTTATCAATCGCAATACAACCTGCTTTAGCAGCAATCGGCACATAGCGCGCAGACACCTCGCTGCCCGCGGCAAAAAACGCAAAATCAACATCGGAAAAATCAAATTGATCCAAGGTCTCTATTGCATATTCACTATCACCAAAAAAAACGACTTCGCCCGCAGAACGTTCACTCGCCAATGGGAAAAGTGATGCGATTGGGAATTCACGTTCCTGCAATAAATCCAGCAATGTCTCACCCACAATACCCGTGGCGCCAACAACGGCGATGTTGTATTTTTTTTTCATTGATTTTTTCCTAGTTGTGCCTATCATAGTGTGACTCTACTTTAGAAGAAGATTCTCATGAATTCAAATCATACGATAATTATCGGTATATCGGGCGCATCTGCTTCTGGTAAAAGTTTACTGGCCAATACTCTTGTCAACGAGCTCGGGTCTGACCAAGTGGCAGTGATTGAGGAAGATTGCTATTACAAAGATCTGAATCACCTGCCCTTTGAAGAACGCGCAAAAACCAATTTCGACCATCCGGAATCTTTGGATCACAAGCTCTTAATTTCACATTTGCGTGAATTACAGCAAGGCAATCCCGTAGAAATTCCGCAATATGATTTTTCGCTGCATCAACGCAAAAAAGAAACGCGCAACATTGGTCGGCATCGCATCATTGTACTCGAAGGCATTTTGTTGTTTGTCGATCAACAATTGCGAAAACTGATGGACATTCGTATTTTCATGGACACAGCATTGGACGTTTGCCTGATTCGTCGATTGAAACGTGATTTGTTTGAACGCGATCGCTCGCTCGAATCGGTGTTGGAACAATATCAAAACACCGTTCGCCCCATGTATCTGCAATTCATTGAGCCTAGCAAACGATACGCCGATGTCATCGTACCGCGCGGCGGAGAAAATCGCATCGCGATCGATATGATCAAAGCGAAAATGCGCGAGTTGCTGGGATAAGTTTTATTCTTCTTTTTCTTCTGATGTATCTGCGCTTTCTGCATTTCCATTTTTTTCATGCTGAATGCGTTCATAAATTTCTTCGCGATGCACAGACACTTCTTTGGGTGCGTCAATGCCAATGCGCACTTGATTGCCTTTCACACCAAGCACTGTAATTTTCACATCATCGCCGATAATAATCGACTCCGTGATACGTCGGGTTAAAATCAACATACCATTTCTCCTTTCCTGTTCGCGTCACTGTTAAGTGTAGTACAGCGGATTAATTTTGCTGGATTATTTTCTGATTATTTATCATGGGGTTGTAATGAAAATCTACGGTTTCTCGTTATACCGTGGCTTGACCACGGCATCTAGCCCATGCTTTCACACAGGATGACGCAATAATGAAATGAGTATAAGATGCTGAATAAGAACTCAAGGATATGCAGTGATCACCCACCTACACGGAAAATTGGTTGAGAAAAAGCCGCCCATCGCCGTCGTCGATGTCAATGGCATTGGTTACGAAATTCACGCACCCATGAGTACGTTTTACGAGCTTCCCACTATCGGCAGCGCCATCACTTTGCTCACCCACTGCGTGGTGCGTGAAGATGCGCATCTATTGTTTGGATTTCATAGCGAATCAGAACGCAAATTATTTCGCACACTGATTAAAGTCAATGGCGTTGGCCCAAAACTTGCGTTGGCGATTTTATCCGGCATGGAAATCGATCGCTTTGTACAATGCGTGCAAACACAAAATAGCGCGCAGCTCACCAACATTCCCGGTATCGGCAAAAAAACTGCGGAACGATTGGTGGTGGAAATGCGCGACGCACTGAAAAAATGGGAAGACGTTGCAACTTTGGCAATTGACATCAATCAAATTATGCAAGATGCAATGAGCGCACTCACGGCATTGGGTTACAAACCCCATGAAGCAAAAGTGGCCGTCACGAAAGTGCATCAGCCCAACCACAACAGCGAGCAACTGATTCGTCTCGCGTTACAAACTATGATGAAGTAAAAAAATGGATATCATTGAAGAACGCCTCGTTGACACACACATTATCGCTGATACCGAAATCAACGCAGAGCTTTCCATTCGCCCCAAAAAACTATCAGACTATGTGGGTCAGCCGACTGTTTGCGAACAAATGCAATTATTTATTAACGCGGCGAAAAAAAGAAATGAGGCGCTCGATCATGTATTAATTTTTGGGCCGCCCGGTTTAGGAAAAACAACGCTCGCGCATATTATTGCAAATGAAATGGGAGTGCAATTAAGACAAACCGCGGGTCCGGTACTGGAAAAAGCGGGGGATCTCGCTGCCCTTCTCACCAATTTACAGCCGCATGATGTATTGTTTATCGATGAAATTCATCGCATGAGCCCAAGCATTGAAGAAATTTTATATCCCGCGATGGAAGATTATCAACTTGATCTCATGATAGGCGAAGGTCCTGCGGCGCGCTCCATCAAATTAGATTTGCCACGTTTTACGTTAGTCGGTGCCACAACACGCGCAGGCTCGCTCACATCTCCGCTTCGCGATCGTTTTGGTATCGTGCAACGATTAGAATTTTACGCCGTCACTGATTTAACCACGATTGTGAAACGTGCGGCACGTATTTTGCAAGTAGATATTGATGCGGCGGGTGCCAATGAAATTGCTGAACGTTCTCGCGGAACACCGCGCATCGCGAATCGTTTGTTGCGACGCGTGCGAGATTACGCGCAAATTCACGCCAACGGTTTTGTCACACACGCTGTCGCGCAATCCGCGCTAGATTTATTGAAAGTCGATACGCGTGGATTTGATATCATGGATAGAAAATATTTAAATGCGTTGATTCAAATTTTCAATGGCGGACCTGCAGGCGTTGATAGCATCGCAGCGAGCATCGCTGAAGAAACCAGCACAATTGAAGATGTCATTGAGCCGTATTTAATTCAGGCGGGCTTTGTCAAACGCACCGCGCGCGGCAGACAAGCGACGGATCTTGCTTATCAACACATTCAAAGCTCAGTTGGATGATGGTGATGGTGATGATTGTGCACACTCATCCGATTTCAACTGAAATAATCCCGCGTCGATAGGCGAAGGAGTTCTTTGAGAAAAAATTCCCAATACATCACTAACGCTCACCAATACTGCGTGCATTAATGTATTGTTAATTTCTATGTTAACCGCAGCAAGATCGGAAATACTCCGAACTATGACATTTAAAAAATATCTGAGATTTTTATCATCGTTTTCATAGAAAGAATATGCTCTAAGGATGGGTTCTCTAATATTCTCGTCATTCGATGACAATACTTTCAGAAACAGCCTTCTATTCTCAATAAAATTCGGATAATTTTTTTGATACTGTAAATAAAATGATAAAGAAAATTTTAATTGCAACTCATTGCAATCCAGTAATTGATGTTGAAAGGTCTCAGGAAATTCTGAAAATACTTGCAAAGAAATGTGCTTGATAATGAGTTTTGATACATTGCGATATTTTTCTTTGTCCAATAATTTTTGTCGAATTGATTCAGAAAAATGAAGAAATTCAAGATTATTTATTTTCAACAGAAGCGAATCAAAATAATCAGTCACTGCTTCAGCATCTTTCTTTTCGCGCAAAGCAGCTGCAAGCGCATTTAGCACGGGCCTTGACTTCATGTGACAAGTATAATTATTGATTGCGCGCAATTCTCCAATTTTATCCAACCCCAACATCAACAGCCATAATTTTTGCACCATGCCAGAAAATATTACGTTAAGCGTATCTGAATGAGCATGCTGCACGATGTATAGCAGCAAAAATTTAAAACGATGATCGTTTTCAGCATTCAGAATAATAAATTTTTGATTGTCGCTTGAGAGTGATGCTAATTGATATGGTGACGCAATAAATTTTGAAATAAGCAGCACTGTTTCTGTATGTAAATTCCAAAAATCATGTTGTTCCTTTGTAATTCCAAAATACGGAAATTTCAATAGTGTTGCAAATATTGCTTGAGCAATCAAATCTATTTTTGCTAATTGATCTTCTTGCATGTTTTCTAACACATCCTTAATTGCATGCGCTATAAGATTACGTTCATCTGCTCGCTCGGAAACAATCGATAACTGATCAATATTTTTATTCATCCAGTAAAGTGTTGTAGATATCGGTGGTTGAAAAAAAGCGGCCAGAATAACTAAGCTCTCTTCGATTCTGGATTCCCCCAAAAGATAAACTTTTTCAAGTTGTAACAGTATGGTCGACAAAAAAACGGGGGCTTGCATCACTTGCATCAACAACGTGTTGTAACCATGATCGGGGAAACCGGGGAAATAGGTGATGTAAATTTTAGATAAATGATTAATTGATTGCAGTAATGAAGGTTCCTCTTGAGTTATCGTCTGCAGAACCACCGTGGAAAACCACAGATCAAATTCTGTCGAAACTGTCATATTCATTGGCAATAAATACAAAAAATTTGAGAGGGTATTCCAAAATTCACGATTAATTTGCACTACATTCAGATTATCCTCTAATAATTTCCTAGTGATTGGAAAATGCCCTGCCAGTATTGCTTGCGCATGTATTGCTTTTGTATCGGGATACAGTGCATTGCGGTCACGGCCAGTACGCATATATATACCTCTCAGACTTCAAGACGCGAATTTAAGCATCCCATCTTGCATCGCACTTGAAACGTTTCTCAATCAAAAACGCTCGAAATGCAGTAAGCATTCCATCGCATTTTCTCAATCGAAACGTTTCAATTGCTCGCAATCTGGGCGCTTAAAACCAGACTCATACCGCTCGATTTATCAAAACCGGGAGTTCGCATCTTGAAGTCCGAGAAGTATACCTTACTCGTAAAACAGTGGCGTTAAAGGGTAGCGCTAGTATAAAATGCAAATATTAAGAGAAAATGAATTGCGAGGAAAATATGACCGTCGACAGCACATTATGGAGTTACATCATCAATGCCGGTTTCGTGGTTAAATGTGTGATTTTAATTTTGTTTGTCGCCTCCATCGCTTCGTGGACCATGATTATCGAGCGCATGCGCTTTTACAAAAAACAGTGGAAAGAGGCCAAAGCCTTTGAAAAAGAATTTTGGTCCGGGGCATCTCTTGCAAATCTACTCCAAAATACCGAAGAAGCCGATAGCCAAAATGGGTTAATCAAAATATTCAAATCGGGTTTTAACGCTTTTTCGCAATTTCAAAGCAGCGGCAAACATTCTCGCGACGAGATTTTATCCAGCAGCGAACGTGCCATGCAAATCGCCGAAAGCAAAATTATTGATGAGCTAGAAAAACCATTGTCATTACTCGCGACAATTGGTTCTGTCAGCCCCTACGTGGGATTGTTCGGCACAGTCTGGGGAATCATGACGGCATTCCAAGCGCTCGGACATGTGCAACAGGCCTCGATCGGCATGGTCGCACCCGGTATTTCAGAGGCCTTGATTGCAACAGCGATTGGTTTGTTCGCAGCAATCCCTGCGGTCATCGCATACAATCGTTTTAATCAACAAGTCGCACGCTTGCAAAATTATTACGAAACCTTTTCTGCGGAACTTTCCACCATTTTCCATAAGCAGGTGTAACATGCGACCCAGATTTCGCATTCGTCGCCGCCCATTATCAGAAATTAATGTGGTGCCTTACATCGATGTGATGCTGGTACTGCTCGTGATTTTTATGATTACCGCCCCGCTTTTAACGCAAGGCGTGCATGTCCAATTGCCGAAAGCCGAAGCAAAAGCATTGCTGCCGAAAAAAGAAATGCCTATTATTGTGAGTGTCGACGCCAAAGGTGATTTGTTTTTAAATACCGCTAAATCGCCCGATCAATCTATCGCACCGCAAGAATTAATGTCGGATGTGTCAGCGCAATTAGATACTGCTAAAAAAGCCAACGAACATCGCGACATCTACGTCAAAGGCGATCGCTTTGCCAATTACGGGCAAGTGATGAAAGCCATGGTGCTTTTGCAAAAAGCTGGCGCGGAAGGCGTTGGGTTATTCACCGAACCATGAGCTCAGAACCACCTCCTCTTCACAAAAATCATATTTCCTCTGATCACGCTTGAATTGCTTCATCACCTGCTCGCAAGAAACATTAAACAAGCGAACACGCACCATGGAAGTCATCCAGGATTCATGATTTATCTCAGCGATGTAACGTGATATCAGAAATTTTAACTGATTGCATTCTGGTGTTTGATTGTCTCGCAGTGCATACAAATAATTTATTAATTCTGCTGTATCGGTATCTGGATACATGTCATTCCTTTTTTAGTAAATTTTTACCAACTGCATTCAACACTGCATTCACATATTTGTAACCATCCGTCGCGCCAAATGCTTTAGCAAGCTCAATCGCTTCGTTGATGACAACCGCGGGCGGCACATCAGGGCAATACAACAATTCAAAACAACCCAGGCGCAACGCAGCTAATTCTACAGGATTTAACGACGCAATTGCACGATCCAAATGCAGCTTCATTTTTTCATCGATCGCTTCTTGATTAAGTGCTACACCTTTCACGAGCTGTTGAAAATACAGTAAATCAATCGCTTTTGGCTCCGGTACGTGCTCCGCCATAAATTCTGAAATCCATTCTTCTGGATTGTCCGGTACAAAATGCCATTGATATAATGCTTGCAGCGCCAACGCACGCGCGAGATGACGCTTACTCGATGGTTTACTCATTCGCGTAATCTCTGAATTTCTTCATGAAATGCATTGATATCCTGAAAACTACGATACACCGATGCGAATCGCACATAAGCTACTTGATCTAATTCACGCAATTCTTGCATCACCCATTCTCCAATTTTTTTCGATGGCATTTCGCGCTCGCCTGACGAACGAATTTTTTTTAAAACGCGATTAATCGCCGCATCAATTTCCGCGATATTCACAGGCCGTTTTTCTAACGCACGCAACATACCGCCGCGTAATTTTTCAAGGTCGAATGCACAGCGTTCGCCATCGCGTTTGATCACGCGCGGCAAAGATAACTCCGCTGTTTCAAATGTCGTGATACGTTCATCGCAAGAAATACATTCTCGACGACGACGCACTTGCGTGCCGTCTTCGGTTAATCGAGAATCCACCACTTTAGTATCGTCAGCGCCGCAAAATGGGCAGTGCATATTCTCACCTCTTATGTCGGATTCACTCGCTACCGCTCGTGTCTGTGTCCTGATTGATTTACTCGCTACCGCTCGTGTCTATGTTCTTATTTACATATACCGGAAATCTTCGGCACAACGCCACCACTTCTTTTTTCACTCGAGCAAGTAAATCTTGATTACTCATATCATCCAAAATATCCGCGATCCACTCTGCTACTTGTTTCGACTCCGTCGCGCCAAAGCCACGCGTTGTCATCGCAGGCGTGCCGATACGCAATCCACTCGTGATAAACGGAGAACGTGTTTCACCTGGCACCGTATTTTTATTTAACGTAATATTCGCTTGTCCCAAGCGAATTTCCGCATCTTTTCCGGTAACGTCACGTCCCAACAAGCTTAACAAAAATAAATGATTGTCTGTGCCGCCCGACACAATGTGGTAACCCCTGTTCTGCAATGTTGCTGCCATCGTGCGCGCATTATCCAACACCTGCTGCTGATAAATTTTAAATTCAGGTTTCAATGCTTCTGACAATGCAACGGCCTTTGCAGCAATGACATGCATGAGCGGACCACCTTGTGCCCCAGGAAAAACAGCGGAATTTAATTTTTTTTCTAACTCGGGATTCGCTTTTGCCAAAATCAGTCCACCGCGCGGACCGCGCAATGTTTTGTGCGTCGTAGATGTCGTGACATCCGCAATATTCACCGGTGATGGATACAATCCCACCGCCACTAATCCTGCTACATGCGCCATATCTACCATTAAAGACGCACGCACTTCATCTGCAATCTCACGAAAAATTGCCCAATCAATCGCGCGCGAGTATGCCGAAAATCCACCAACCAATACTGTCGGTTGATGTTGTCGCGCTAAATCACGCACTTGATCATAATCAATAAAGCCATCGGCATTCACGCCGTAATGAAACGCTTGATAAATTTTCCCGGAGAAACTCGCTTTTGCGCCATGCGTTAAATGGCCACCATGACTCAAATCCATTCCCAGTATTTTTTCACCGGGTTGCAGTAATGCCAAATACGCCGCTTGATTCGCTTGCGAGCCGGAATGCGGCTGTACGTTCGCATAATCTGCTTGAAATAATTTTTTTGCACGTGTAATCGCTAAATTTTCGACGACATCAACATATTCGCAGCCACCGTAATATCGTTTGCCGGGATATCCTTCGGCGTACTTGTTGGTGAGTACAGAACCTTGGGCTTTCATGACATCAAGGCTTGCATAATTTTCAGAGGCAATCAGCTCGATATGATCTTCTTGGCGCTTCGCTTCGTCAGCAATCGCTCGCCACAGTTCAAGGTCAGAAACCATGGTATTCCCCTGAAAAATCAATTGATCGCAGTGTAACCGATAATGTTCACGGGCACCAGCAGAAACTAGCACGCTTTTTAAAGGCACTGCAACGCCTGCTGCAAGCGTTCAACGGCGACAATTTCAATCCCGGTAATGGCGTTTTTTGGCGCATTGCTTTTGGGAATAATGGCTTTTTTAAAACCATGTTTTGCCGCTTCTCGTATGCGTTCTTGCCCATTGACCACGGGACGAATTTCGCCGGACAACCCCACTTCACCAAATACAATTAAATCAGACGGTATGTTTTTATTTTTCAAGCTAGAAATCACTGCTAGCACTTGCGCTAAATCCGCCGCTGTTTCCATCACACGCAAACCACCGACCACATTCACAAACACATCTTGATTATAAGAAATAATGCCCGCATGACGATGCAAAACTGCCAACAACATCGACAAGCGATTGTGATCTAAGCCGACTGTCACGCGCCGCGGATTTGCCAGATGACTTTCATCAACAAGCGCTTGTACTTCCACCAACAATGGTCGACTGCCTTCCCAAGTAACCGTAATCACACTACCCGGTGTTGCCGCTTGATGCGCCGATAAAAAAATTGCCGAAGGATTAGACACCGGTTTCAATCCATTATCCATCATCGCAAAAATACCGATTTCATTGACCGCGCCAAAACGATTTTTTACAGCACGTATCACACGAAAACGGGAATCACTTTGCCCTTCAAAATATAAAACCGCATCAACCATGTGCTCCAACACACGTGGTCCCGCAATCATACCATCTTTCGTTACATGCCCCACAATAAATAATGCAATGCCTTTTTGTTTGGCATACATCACGAGTTTTGCAGCACTTTCTCGCACTTGTGACACACCGCCCGGCGCTGATGGAATTAAATCGGTATAAATCGTTTGAATCGAATCGATTACCATGATTTTCGGCTGAAATTTTTCAGCACTGATGATAATTTTTTCAACGTTGGTTTCTGCGAGCAATGATAAATTATCTTGAGGTAATCCCAATCTTTTTGCGCGCAGTGCTAATTGCTGCAACGATTCTTCGCCGGTCACATAAAGTGGGCGATGTGTTTTTGAAATATATGATAAAATCTGCAATAAAATAGTGGATTTTCCAACGCCCGGATCGCCACCAATCAAAACCGCGGAATCAGAAACTAATCCACCACCTAAAATCAAATCAAATTCATCCAAGCCCGTTTTAATCCGCGCCTGCGTTTCGATTTTTACATTGGCAATTGGTGTAATTTCCGATAAAACACCCGAAAAACCTGCCATTCTGGGATTCTCTGATTTTGGATTTGCAAGTGTCATTTCTTCGGCGATCGTATTCCATTTTCCACACTCCAAACATTGCCCCTGCCATTTGTTGTATTGTGCGTCGCAATGCGAGCAGGTGAAGATCAGTTTTGTTTTGATAATCGTCATAAAAGAGCGCAGTTGCTTAAAAAGCAAAATACTTTTTATTGAAAAATGTCAAAAATTTAGGGTCATTTTGGACTATTTTTGCTTGAATTTCAAGGTGATTGAACACACAACCATTCAAGCCATACTACAAAAATAAGCGGTATGGTGTGCCACGCATTTTAGAATCCATGCTTCAGTTTCCTTTTTCCTGATTATTTTTTAACGAAACAATCATAATGAAATTGGAAACTGATTTCACCTTAAATTAGCACGTTTAGAACCTGTGGTGGCCATCACTTCTTAATTAATTAATTTTTTTCGCCACAATGGTATTTCCAATATCATCAGGTGCAACCCATGCATTTTTATTGCCAAAAATTGTTTGCACTTCTGACAAAAAATCAACTGCAGGCCTATTTGCTTGATACCATTTTCCCTCTTCTGTTTCTCCAGCAATAGGTTTTCTATCGTTATTTCTGCGGAAAATTTTAAAAAAAGCAGTGCCATTTTGTCTTAGTGCGACATAGGCTAATTGAATATGCTCAGCACGCTCCGTTTCTGTTTCAATCACATTCAATACACTAAAAGAAGTTACCGTATCTACAGGGTGTTTATTTATTTCAGTGATTGTTTTTTCATTTTCAATTTGTGTGCACTCATACGGATTATAAACCAAGTTTTCTACACCATATTGCGCTTTTAAATAAGCAATGGTTCCCCAACGTTTACTTTCGCCCAGATTTAAATTTCTGCAACCATTTTGCCAAGGAATGGTATCGCATGCGCCAAATCCGGATGTTTCATCAATAACAAAATCAGTTATGCATATCATCTCTCCTGAGTTTCTTGTTTGGTAAGACCCAGATACTAAGCAATAACCATTGTTGGGATTTGAATCCGGCATGTGTTGCCATCTCATTATTTTCTCCTAATTTACACTTAATTGTTTGTGCCATCATGAAACATATTGTTTTCATCTCTCGGATTGGCCCGTAGTAAATCATCTTGTGATTCTCGTCGAGTAGATGCTGCACTCTCAGAAAATAGAGTGTGTCTAGAACAGCAAGTATCGCGAACAGCATTAAACATCCAAGACGCGCCTCTAAACGCCAAAGCAAATTGCTCCAATTGAAAAAATAAATAAAATGCAGCGCCTGTAAAAAAGACAACTTTATAGACGTCAATAAGAGAATTTAAATTTGTCGTGGTTAAACCTTCATCATGTGCTTGTTTTATGAATCCAGCGTTCATTCGATAACCCGCAATATTACTTACACCCATACCAAATAAAGTTAATAAAACGATCGCACTGGAAATTGATCCAACTGTCAGTGTTCTGAATGGGTGAGTTACTAAGACTTGTTTTGTTTGTTGACAGAAAGTAACATTTTCAAAATCTTCAGATAATTGATATCCATCTTTATTCTGATAAAAAAAACGCCAAACTTTTTTTAGCATCGCATTCACATACTGTGGGGTTTGCGAAATAAAAAACATTAAAATTTCTTGTAAGTTGTCGTTAGTTACACTGATAGAAGCCATCGCAACATTTGCTTTTGACGACATTTTTGGTAAATTTACATCCGTAATAAGAAAATCGAAGTACATCGATGCGCTTACATAACAGATATAAAGGAAGGCAAATGTGATGACTGTTTTGTTGTATTGGCCAGCATTCTTCGAATCGAATGCGACAATCACGCCATTTGTTGACAGCCTGTCTGATATCCATTGTCTATTAAATTCGTTATTATCGCGCAGTGTCCAAGCGGCTGGTTCACTGATAGCATTTAAATTTAATCGATTAGAATTTTTCGCTAATACAGTTTGTATTTCTTTTCGGATAGCATCAATTTTTTCATCGTTTGATAGCGTACAAGATAATGAAAATTCATGTTGCAAGTCAGGAACAACAAATTGTATGTTTTCGCTGTCTTCTATGGCCGCTACTTGTATAGTGACCACATCGGATTCCTGTTGTCTCTTTATTTTCTGTAATACTGGAAATGATAGATATTTCACGTGCTTTACTCCAAAATAATATATTCAACTAATATCCATTTATTTTGTGTTTTATGATTTACATCAATAAACCCCTCTTTCATATTTTTTGAAACAACACCTTTTAAACTATACTGAAAATAAATCATCTATTTTTAACATCGATTTTCTCCTGTTAATAAAATACAAAGCCAGATTATCTAAAAATACAGTGACAATGAAATCGATTGATATTATTATATCGATAAGTTTTACTTATTGGATTTGTACAGATGAACATTCGAGATTTAGAGTATTTACTCAACGTTGCCGATTTAGGACATTTTGGAAAAGCAGCGGATGCTTGTTTTGTAAGTCAGCCAGCACTCAGCATGCAAATTAAAAAGCTAGAGGAAGATTTGGGTGTGCAATTAATAGAGAGGACCAGTAAATCAGCTTTGCTGACTGATCATGGCATGATGATCACAGAGCGCGCAAGACAGATATTGGATTTAACAAAAGACATAAAAGACCTTGCAAAGTCTTCCAAGGATACTTTCAGTGGCAAAATTAGAATTGGAATTTTTCCAACATTAGCACCGTATCTACTACCGGTGATTATTCCCAAATTATCAAAAATTTATCCAAAATTATCGTTTTATTTGATAGAGGAAAAAACAGCTGCTCTTATTGAACAGTTACGAAAAGGGCAATTAGATGCCGCTTTTTTAGCTTTTCCAGTGTTTGAGAAGAACTTTAAAAGTGCTTTATTATTTGATGAAGAATTTTTGTTGGCAACACCCAAAAAACATCCACTCGCAAACTTAAAATCTGTCAGTCAAAAAGATCTGAAAAATGAGGAATTATTATTGCTGGACGAGGGGCATTGTATGCGCGATCAAGCGCTCGCCATTTGTAATCAAATAAAAATGCATGAAAATCGAAATTTTCGTGCAACCAGTTTGGAAACATTGAGACACATGGTCGCAGCGGGTGTTGGAATTACACTAATGCCGAAATTAGCATGCACTAAAAGCACAACAATTTCATATATTCCTTTTAGTGCGCAAAAACCAATTCGATCAATAGGATTATTTTGGAGGGTTTCATTGGCAAGACAAGTATTACTTGAACATATAGTCAATGAAATTAAATTAATCTTTAAAAATCATAGGGTGTATGCTGGAAATTAAAATCAAGCTACATTCTCGTGTTATTTTTGACTGCCATTGGTCTGAGAGGTATATTTTCTAGGCCCTGTCCCTAAAGTATCGGAGATAAAATTTTTGTATTTTTGAGTCCAATACTCTGTGTAATAGGTCAGCCCCGATCATTAACCGCCAATTTTGAGTGCTTTTTGATGAAAAATTTCGCTGCGCTGCTCATTTACTAACGTGTAAACTGCGCTGCTCGCTCAACTTTTCATCAAAAGCTTGTCCCGCACTTGATGCGGGATCATCTCAAACTTGGCGGTTTTATCTAGATTCAAGCATGACCTGATCTGTTACTACTCTGTGGTATTGGGCGAAAAAATTCAGAAATTTTAGCCAATCCGCATCATTTGCAGCTCGTCGATACTTTAGGGACAGAGCCTATCACACATTTAATTCCTGTTGAATTAATTTAATATTACTCATACTCACGCTATATTGTTTTGCAAACAGTTTCCATTGACTCAATGCGTGTTGTGTTTGCGCAATACAATCTTTAATTATTTTATTGTCTAATTTTATTTGCGTTCCTAATTTTATTAAATCATCCTTCGTAATATTCTTTCCTTTACCACGTACAGTCATACTTTGTTCACCGCCTGGCCCTGATGAAAAAGTTAAATCATAAGCGGGAGATAAAATCCATTCGCCTTGCTCATTCATTAAAAATGAAAAATTTTTCGCATGATCATCTCGATTATGCGATAACACATTAAACACCGCTTGCCGATACATTTTTTCCACTTCACGATTATCGCGTGTTAACATTTCTGTTAATGATAATAAATCTTGATAATCCAATGATGACGTACGAAAATCAATATTCAGTAAACCTGCTGCAGTATGCGCATGAATTCTTTTTTTATGATCACGATCAAATCGCTGCGTTGCAAAATAAGCACCTTTTTTTGTTGAAAATAAATGTGTATCTGTCATCGTTAATCCCGCTTCACGCGCCATCAATGAATATACATATTCAATTGCACCTGCATCACGACCATCAATTAAATTCGGAAATTTAACTATCCACGGCATATATTTTTTTGGCAATGCATGCGCACCATATACCATATTTTTTTTATGATGATCAACACCAATCATTATTTTTGGACGCGCACCTGCAGATGACCCATTCAACGCTAATAATGTTTGCAATACATTATCCGCTTCACCATCTAATATTTTTTGTGAATGCAATGCAATATAATCCAAATTCATTTTTTTTATTTTTGTTTTATTGTGAAAATCAGGCTCATAAATCAAAGCACCCATTCCAGTTTTGCCAACGTGCGCTAATCGATCTAGCGGTGTTAATTGATTTGATAAAATACCTTGTTGACGCAGCGATCTATCCAGCAATAAACGTCCCCATCCATCAGGTAAACTGTCATAAAATAATCCTGGCAAACCTTCGAGTAAATTGCGATCAATTGTTTTTAAACCAGGCTCAACTGGAAAACGCAGTGGTGAAATCGGTAATGGATTTTTTAAAAAAGATAAACCATATTCAAAATAAATTTGATGATTGCGAATTGCTAATCTGCCAACTGGAACAATTTTTTTTTCGCCAAAATCTAATGACACTTTTATTTCAGTGACGGGAATATAATTCATGTACGCCACCCTTTTTTGCGAATGGATTTTTTATTTTCTTTTAATACATCATCAATACTAACAAAAAGGATGGCTTCAGTTGTTGTTGCGTGCACTACACTTTCCAATAATCCCAACACCATGAGTATTTTTAAAAAAGATTCTAACGAAATTAATCCTTTCTGCTCAAATTTACGTAATGTTGCTAGCTTGACATCCGCGCGCACTGCCAATCCCTGTTGCGTATATCCTTTGTTAATACGATGTTGACGTAAGTTATGCGCTAATTGAATTTGTACGGTTGAAATGGTTGTAAGTAATATCATAGTGGTACTTCTATGAGAATAAACATATAACTACTATTATAATGGTAGTTACACTCGAACACAAGCCCACATATTGTAATATGGAGAGGTATAGCTAAAATACGAACATTATACAGACAAAACGCAAGCAACTTCTTTAGCGAAATAAGTAATAATAAAATCAGCACCGGCACGCTTGATGGCAAGCAAACTTTCTAACATTGCAGCATCATGATCGACCCATTTTTTTTCAACAGCGGCTTTTATCATTGCAAATTCCCCGCTCACTTGATACGCACCCAGTGGCACGCCGGGAAATTCTTTTTTGATGCGATAAATAATATCTAAATAATTTTGCGCGGGTTTAACCATCAACATATCCGCTCCTTCCGCTACATCCAATTCTGCTTCGCGTAACGCTTCATTCGCATTCGCAGAATTCATTTGATACGTTTTACGATCACCAAATTGCGGCGCGCCTTCGGCCGCTTCACGAAATGGACCGTAAAAACTCGATGCATATTTCACCGCGTAACTTAAAATGGGGATATCTTGAAAATGATTTTCATCAAGCGCTTGCCGAATCGCGCGCACCATGCCATCCATCATGCCGCTCGGTGCGACGACATCCGCGCCGGCGCGTGCGTGAGAAACTGCTTGTTTTTGGAGTAAGTTGAGCGTTTGATCATTATCAACAAACCGCTCGTTAACACTTGCGGCTTCGATTTTATTTATTACACCGCAATGCCCATGATCTGTGTATTCACAAAAACATAAATCAGTAATCACTAAAATTTCTGGCGCGATTTTTTTTATTAATTTTACAGCTTGTTGAATCACGCCATCATCATCAAGTGCTGCAGAACCGGTTGCATCTTTATATTCTGGAATGCCAAATAAAATCACGGCGGGAATATTTAATTTTTTTATTTCTTGTATTTCAGATAGCAATTGATCAACGCTGAGTTGAAAATGTCCCGGCATGGATGAAATTGGATTTTTAATATTATTTCCCGCTTTAATAAATAGCGGTAAAACAAGGTTAGAAACACTGATTGAATTTTCCTGCGCTAATTGTCGTAGCGCAGGAGTTTTTCGTAAACGACGAAGGCGAACGACAGGGAAAGAATAATTATGGTTCATGATTCATCCGCTGGGTTCACGCTTGCTGACGCGCGCGGCTCCCTGTCGCGCGCATTGCCCAGTCAATTAACTTTGAATCTTCCAACTTCCATCCGGCATACGGCAAGCTTTGCCAAACGCTTTCTGTGCTTCACCACCGACGTCAACTGTCGTTTGGTATTCACGACAATAACGATGGTGCTGAGCTGTGTAATAGTTTTTTACGGGACGAACGGTGTAAGTTACCGGTTTGCCGTCCGGACCTGCTTTATTACTAGTCCAAGTTGCTTCTTGATTGACGGGTGTATTGACGATGGCGCTTTGCATATTCGCACGATCTTGTTCATCCATGTAATTGCCAATGCGGTTACCAATCACGCCGCCGATCAAAGCACCGGCGATAACACCCGCAAATGCATTGCGACCATGAAACAACTGATTACCAATCAAACCGCCCGCAATGGCGCCTGTCGCTGTGGCACCCGGTGTGTTATTGCCTGGCGTGCATCCCACCATTTCAATAGCCAAAATAGATAAAACACTTGCTACGATGAATTTACGCACCACGATATACCCCCTTCAAAAAATTGAGGTGATCATACCGCCTTCCCAACGCAATCGCAATACAGTTACAATGGTCAAATGAAATCGCTCACTGAACAACTCAGCGTTTATGAATCTCATCATCAGAATCTGGTGAATCGTTATCTGCATTATATTGGCGTTCCGGCAACTGTTTTTTCGATTTTTATGGCACTGAATTGGATGAGCATTGATATTGCGCATCAATATAAAATTCCATTCACGTGGATTTTGCTTTTCAGTGTGCTTGGTTATTATTTTGCGCTGAATATGCGACTGGCAGCACTCTGCACCGTTGTATTTTCCGCCGTCGCAATTATCGCAACAGATGTAGCCAAACCATCACCAACCAATGTTAGCGCCACACTTTTTTTCATTTTATTTTTTTCTGGGTTAACATTACAATTTGTTGGACATTATTTTGAAAAACAAAAACCCGCTTTTCTATTGGGCTTTATGCAACTTTTTATTGGCCCGTTATTTTTAATAGTTGAATTACTGAAAAAACTTAACGTTGAACAGTATTTTTTGAGTGAGTGAGGGATATAACATCACCGCTCGCTGACGCATGCGGCTCCGAAATTATTTATGCTTTCTCCAACGCAGGCAAATGATTTTTTTTACTGATAACGCTACGACCCAATTCTTTTTCAGTTGCTTTACGCGCAATTGCTGCGGTTTTTCCGCCGCGCTTTGCAACTTTTTTATTTTGAGGCATGCCTGTAGGTTTTTCTTTTTTTGAAATTTCAGTGGTGACTTTTTCTCCCAGCATTGTAAAAATTAATTCAAGATCGGTCATGTGATCACGCAGATTTTCATTAGATTGTACCGGCAAATTTTTATATTGTTTATATTCGGTTGGTGCCATACCAAATGTCGCTTTTGAAATTTCTGCAGTCAAAATGGCATAATCACTTTGCGCGCTGATGCCGCGATCTTTCCATTCATCCGTCAAATTTTGTCGAATGGCAATACCACGCAAACGTTTATCGATCCAATCTTGTGGATAGCCTTTTTGTTCATACAATTGTTTCATACGCTCTTGTGCAAGCTCAGGATTTTCAATTTCTTGCACACATTTGTATCCTACTTTTGCGAGCCAACGTTTAAACGGCTCTGCTTTGGGGGACGGGATGGATTGGATAATGCGTAATACGCCTTCGGTATTGGCACAGTTTAGCTTTTGCACACCTCCAGCTGTATTGATGGAAAGGGGGGGTACAATTTGTCCCCACCCTTTTGCTAATTCACTGTCTCGGCTACGCATTTTCTTAACATACTCAGATGGGTTAACACTGTCAGTAAGCGCTGCGACCACATCCGCAATCACAAAATACCACTCATTGTTATACCAAACCCTTCTGATATTTTTTTCTTTAAAAATAACAATGGCTGTTTCCTTGGTCATAGACTTTTCCTTTTTTGATTTAAATACGGTGATTATACACGTTAATTAATTTTATATGAGTTAAGATCGCGCGTACTATACCTCTCGGACTTCTTTCAATAAAACCTGACTCACGCAAAAATTATTTTCTTTTGTCAAAGCAATTAATTGCTCCATTGTCATCATTTGATTTTCTAAAAATTGGCCGACAGATAGGCGGCGTAATTGTGTAACGTGTGCACCACATCCTAATTTTTCTCCAACATCATCGACGAGTGTGCGCACGTAAGTACCTTTGCTGCAACGCACCGTAAAATCCACGTGATTATTTTTAAATGAAATTATTTTTAATTCATAAATCGTAATTGTGCGTTCTGGGCGATCAATTGTAATTCCTTTGCGCGCATACTCATACAGCGGAACGCCGCAATGTTTTAATGCAGAAAACATCGATGGAATTTGCGAAATGGTACCGCGAAAATGATTGAATGCAGAATTAATATCTGCAACAGAAAAATACGGCACGTCACGTGTTGCAATCACCTCGCCTTCTCTGTCAGCGGTGTTGGTGCGCACACCCAATTGCATAGTCACTGCATACGTCTTATCGGCATCCAGTAAACGCGAAGTTAACTTCGTTGATTTACCCAAAAAAATTGGCAGCATACCCGTTGCGAGCGGATCGAGCGTGCCAGAATGCCCCGCTTTTTTTGCTCGCAATAATCGTTTTACTTTTTGTAATGCATGATTGGAGGATATGCCGATAGGTTTATCAAGAATGAAAATGCCGTTGCACATATACCGCTCGCCAATGAAAATGCCGTTGCGCATATTTATTTTTATTTAAGTAAACGCGAAATACGTTCCCCGGTGTCGATGGTGCGATCGTATTGGAAAATTAATTTGGGTGTGTGACGCAATTCTGTCATGCGAGACAATTGAAAACGAAAAAATTTGTTGGCTTTTTCAAATGCTTTTTCTGCAGCAAGAATATTTTTTTCATCTGCGTGTAACAATGAAAAGTATACCGTCGCATTTTTTGAATCAGGAGACAAATCAACGTCGGTGACATTAGCAGACGATAATCGCGGATCGTGTACTTCTTTTTTCAAGACGTCGCTAATCACGATTTGAATGAGTTCTGCGATGCGGTAATTGCGGGTAGTTTTGATTTGAGACATCTGAAATAACCGTTTTTAAAAACGCACTTGCTTCGTGTTGCTTCGCCACACTTCGCGCGTGCTTCTGTGATTTTTCATATTTGAAGGGTTGGGGTGAGGGCGCCCAATTACAACGTTCTTTCCACTTGTACGCGTTCAAAGCATTCGATTTGATCGCCGACTTTCACATCTTTGTAATGTTTAACCCCAATGCCGCATTCCATTCCATTGCGCACTTCGCTGGCATCGTCTTTGAAGCGGCGTAACGATTCCAACTCACCTTCGTAAATCACTACTTGATTGCGCAACACGCGAATCGGCAAGCTGCGGCGAATAGTGCCTTCCGTCACCATGCAACCCGCGATCGATCCAAATTTAGAAGAGCGAAATACTTCGCGCACTTGTGCTAATCCCACAATTTTTTCCTCAAATTTTGGCGCGAGTAATCCTGTCATCGCCGCTTTCACATCATCCATCAAATTATAAATAATACTGTAATAACGCAAATCTACTTTTTCTTTTTCAACCAACTGACGCGCGCCAGCATCCGCGCGCACATTAAATCCAACGATAATTGCCGACGAAGCGAGCGCTAAATGCACGTCCGATTCGGTAATGCCGCCCACAGCACCCACAATCACATTTAACTTTACTTCACTGGTCGATAATTTTCGGAGTGTTTCAGTAATTGCTTCTAGCGATCCTTGCACATCCACTTTCAACACCACATTTAAAAATGCAGTTTCGTGTTGGCCCATTTGTGAAAATAAATTTTCAAGTCGCATTGCTTGTTGTTTTGCCAAACGCACGTCGCGATATTTTCCATGACGAAAATTCGCAATTTCACGCGCTTTTCTTTCATTTGCGACCACTAACGCATCGTCTCCCGCAATGGGTGTGCCAGACAATCCCAATACTTCAACCGGAATAGATGGAGATGCTGAATCGGTTTGCGAGCCGTTGTCACCCACCATGGCACGAATACGACCATATTGACTGCCCGCCAATAACATATCGCCTTTTTTCAATAATCCACTGGTCACCAAAATAGTTGCGACGGGTCCGCGACCTTTATCCAAACGCGATTCTAATACAACGCCGCGCGCAGGACCGACATTCGGTGCTTTTAATTCCAACACTTCTGCTTGCAACAAAATACCTTCGAGCAAAGCGTCAATACCCTGCCCTGTTTTTGCGGAGATGGGATAAAACATAGCGTCACCGCCCCACGCCTCTGCAATAACGTGATGCTGCGACAATTCTGTTTTGACGCGTTCAGGATCGCTTTCGTATTTATCAATCTTATTCACAGCCACTACAATCGGCACTTTCGCTGCACGTGCATGCTGAATCGCTTCAATTGTTTGCGGTTTCACACCATCATCAGCTGCAACCACCAACACCACAATGTCAGTGCATTGCGCACCACGCGCACGCATCGCCGTAAATGCTTCATGACCCGGCGTATCCAAAAAAGTAATGGTGCCGCGCGCGGTGTCGACGTGATACGCGCCAATGTGTTGCGTAATACCACCCGCTTCTGTCGCAGTCACTTTCGTGCGACGGATATAATCTAATAACGATGTTTTTCCATGATCGACGTGACCCATGATGGTCACAACGGGCGGGCGTGGCACACTGGGACGATCCACAACCTCTTGCGCAGTTTGAATATTTTCTTCAATCGCATTTTCTTTGACGGCAACAGGACGATGACCCATTTCTGTCACCACCAAAACGGCGGTGTCTTGATCAATCGATTGATTGATCGTTACCATGGCGCCCATTTTCATCATCACTTTAATCACTTCTGCGGCTTTCACACTCATTTTTTGCGCCAATTCACCGACAGTAAGCGATTCTGGAATATTCACATCATGAGTAACGGGGGTGACCGGTCTTTCAAAACCATGTGTGATGTTCGCTTGCTTGGATTCTTCTTTGAATTTCATTTTTTTGCGGCGACGATGGCGCGCAAATCCTGGATCATTCTCATCTTCGTCATCAGTTCTTAACGTAATTTTTGTTGGATCAAATCGGGGGGTTTGATGCATATCGCGTTTAACGGATTTTTTACGATGTGCTTCACCTTCGTCATCACTACCCTCGCGAGATCCTTTTGCGCGTTTCGGTTTTTTGTAAGACGGTTTTTCAGCAGCGGGGGAAGCAGGTTTGCGCGCTGCATCGAGAGATGTCGATTTTTTTTCTGCGAGAGTTGTCGATGTGCGATCCGCAGTTTCTGCTGCGGATTTTTTGACGGATGAATGGGATGGAATTTCTGTCGCAACTTTTGTTGCGCGAGATACACTTTTTCCACGCACTTCAACGTTGACACTTTTTTTACCCTGCATAATCACAGCACTTTTGCTTGCAGTGCGCGATGGCATTGGCGCTGCATGTTCGGTCACACGACGGTTTTTCAAAAACAGTAATAATTTTCGTTTTTCTTCCGGAGAAATTTTCTGATCATCTTTCCCGGTGACGGGAATGCCTGCTTCTTTTAACTGCTGGCGCAGATGATCCGGCGTCGTACGCACCAATGTTGCTAACTGTTCGATAGTCACTGTCATAAAAAATCCACTAATTAAACCAATGCGCTCTTGCGCTCATAATTAATTTTCCAGCAAACGCTTTATCTAATCCAACCAACTCTTGCAACTCATCCACCGATTGCTCCGCCAAATCTTCTCGCGTCACAATACCATGACTTGCCAATTGCCCTGCTAATTCTGCTGTCATGCCTTCCACAGATAATAAATCCGCTGCGGGTAATTGATGTTCTTCCACTTCACCCAGTAATTCCTGCGTTAATAATACATCACTGGCACGACGTTGTATGTCATCCGCCGCAGCTTCTAATCCCTTAATCGCTTTTAATTCATCGAGCGATGCATACGCAATCTCTTCTAACGTCGCAAATCCTTCTGCGATGAGCAAATCCACAATCGCAGCTTCCAATTCTAATTTTTGAATAAATAAATCGCGCGATTTTCCGGATTGCTCTACTTCTTTTGCGTTGGCATCTTTTTCCGACATCACATTCAATGTCCAACCTGTTAATTCGCTTGCAAGGCGAACGTTTTGACCAGAGCGGCCAATCGCTTGCGACAATTGCTCTTCGGACACAACCAAATCCATCGTGCGTGTGTCTTCATCCATTACAATCGAAACCACTTCCGCAGGAGACATTGCGTTAATCACAAGCTGCGCAGGATTCGAATCCCACAATACAATATCAATGCGCTCACCCGCTAATTCATTCGATACCGCTTGCACGCGCGCACCCCGCATACCGACGCAAGCGCCGATGGGATCGATACGACCATCGTTGGTTTTCACCGCGATTTTCGCACGCGAACCAGGGTCACGCGCTGCCGCCATAATGGTAATCACTTCTTCGCCAATTTCAGGTACTTCAATTTTAAATAATTCAATTAAAAATTCAGGGGTGATGCGACTCAGTGATAATTGCGGCCCACGTTTTTCACGGCGCACCTCTTTTAAAAATACACGTACACGATCATTCACGCGAAATGCTTCGCGCGGAATCATGTCTTCACGTAACAACAATCCTTCCGCATTTTCACCCATATCCAAAATTAAATGATCACGCGTGACACGCTTCACGGTGCCAATCATCAGGCCGCCAATGCGTGTTTCATATTGTGAAATAATTTTTGCGCGCTCTGCTTCACGCACTTTTTGCACCATCACTTGCTTGGCTTGTTGCGCACCGATGCGATGCAACTCAGGATTATTCGCAGGCTCTTCCACAAATTCACCCGCAACATAGTCAGGATTTATCTCCTGCGCTTTTGATAATGCAATCACTTGCTCTGGAAATTCTTGCAACGCCACTTCTTCATCGGGAACGATTTGCCAACGACGAAATGTGGTGTACTCGCCAGAATCGCGATCAATTGCAACGCGCATTGATACGTTTTCTTTGTAACTTTTTGCTGCCGTAGCCGCGAGCGCTGCTTCGACCGCTTCGAAAATCACTTCTTTTTCCACGCCGCGTTCATCAGCGATGGATTGAATGAACAACAACATTTCTTTATTCATGTTATTTACCTACCACAGTTGCTTTTTGAATGTTGGTGAATGGCACATGCATTATCACGCCATTCTCAAGTGTTAAAAAAACTTGATCGTTTTCTATTTTATCTAAAATACCTGTCCAATGTTTTTGATTTTCCCAAGCGGAATGCAAACGCAATTTGATTGCATAACCACAATATCGCTCAAATTGCGCTGGATGATGCAATTGCCGATTCAAACCAGGAGACGAAACTTCTAAATAATAACGCGTTTTAATCAGATCTTCGACATCCAACAACGCGCTAACATCCCGGCTCGCTTTCGTGCAATCATCCAGGGAAACTGGTTTTTCATCGAGCCTGTCAATGTAAATACGCAATAAAGCACTATTTTTCTGCGGAACAAAATCACACGACCACAGCACATAGCCCAACGCTTGCAGTGACGGTTCAATTAATTGTTCAATTTTCCCTTGTAGCATCAAAATCAAAACCCATAAAAAAAGGGGCGTTTGAGTAGCCCCTTTTTAATAAAGTTGTTACTGGTAGCGGGGGCAGGATTTGAACCTACGACCTTCGGGTTATGAGCCCGACGAGCTGCCAGACTGCTCCACCCCGCAATTGAGAACACAGTGTAGTGCGAAGTTATTTGAAATACAATAGGTTCGCACTTTGCGAAACTCTCTTTGCGCGATAGGGGTTTCACAAGGGGGGAATCGTGATTCTGCCGGTGAATTGTAACCTATTGATTATTAGCGTTCAAAATTTAAATTTCTCTGTGCTATACTGCTGAAAGTAACAGTTTAATATTAAGGAGAGTGTCATGAGTGACTTGCTTGAAGCACCCAAAAAGAGTTGCGCTTTCAGCGAAGCGTGGAAAAATCTCGGGGGACTGAAAGGTCCGGTGTGGGGATCTGTCATCGTAATGATGCTGATCTTTTTTGGCTGCGAATTAGTTGCTGGATTGTTTGCTTACCTACCCACCTGGATGGGATTGGGTGCCGATGCTGCAGCGGTTCACGCAGCAGCCCCAGCCGTGAATACGATGGTACAAGCGCAACATACGTCGCCTGAAGCGATAATGGATTTTGGCGTGGGTATGGTTATATTTGCCATTGTGTTGGGAATTCTCGATGCATTTATTTTATTGCCCATGCGCATGGGATTTTTATTAACCCCCATTCGTCATGCCAATGGCAAGAAAACAGGATTTTATATTTTTAAGTATTTTCATCACTACTGGTGTCATGTTTGGCGGTTTATCGGTTTGGCTGTTTTAATGGGCCTTTTTATCGGTATTCCTTACTTTTTGTCGCATGCCTTTCTATCTCATTTTCTAACAATGTTCGCGATGTCAGGTGGAATGATACTACTCTTTAAAGTGGTGGGCGTGCTTCTGGGACTACTGACCCTCTATCTCGCCATCGCTTGTTACTTTTCGTCATACCTCTTGGTTGACAAAAAATTAAGTCCGTGGAGATCTTTGATAACCTCCATTAAAGGCACGACCAAAAAATGGTTCACTGTTCTCTGGGCATTCATTTGGTCAGTCCTGGTGCTTTATTTGATTCCGGGTATCGTGACGGCACTCTGTTTGGTATTTTTAACAAAAGAAGTGGCGTTCACAATAGCCATCGCAGTCTTCATACTGAATGCGATATGGGCGCTGCCTTATATGATGAATTTGTTGGCCATTTTGTATCGAAATATCTTTGGTATTTCAGGACAAGATCCAGTGACGTTAATTGAAAACGGCATGACAGAGCAAAAATAATTGGCTGGGGAAAATACCCAGCAACAAAACCGCAAGTCCATTCACTGAAATCGCGAACATTAAATTACGCGAACAGCGAATGGGCGGTTTTTTCGAACTCACAGATGCTTCTTCAAAATACATTACTTTAATCACGCGAATATAATAATACACACCGATGATCGCAAAAATAATTGCAACCACAGCTATCCACACGTCATGTGTTTTAATCAGCGCTTCCAGAATGCCAATTTTTGCGATAAAACCAACGAACGGCGGCAACCCTGCGAGAGAAAACAATAATAACATCATCATAAAAGCGAGCCACGGATTACGATCACTTAATCCCGCAAAATCAGACAACTCATTGGCATCAAAATCAGTTTTAGATAAAAGTGCTACGATACCAAAAACACCGAGGCTCATGAGCGCATAAGTGATCATGTAAAATAATGCTGCGGCATCCCCTCGCGTTGTCCCGCACGCAAGCCCAAGCAACATAAAACCCATGTGTGCAATCGACGAATACGCCAACAATCGTTTGATATTGCTTTGCATGATCGCAGCCAAATTACCAATCGCAATCGATAGTAACGCCAATACAATGAGCACATGATCCCATTGCACATGCAATCCGGGGGCTGCATCCAAGAAAAATCGAATCGCAAATCCAAATGCCGCTAATTTAGGCGCTGCTGAAATAAATAATGTTACTGAGTTGGGTGCACCGTCATACACATCCGGCACCCACAAATGAAATGGCGCAGCACCCAATTTAAACGCAATGCCTGCGATCACAAAAATCAAACCGAAATACAACAAAATACTTTGACTCGCTGGCGTTTGCGCAATCGCAGTAGCAATTTGCAAAAGATCAAAGCTCTGTGTTGCGCCAAAGAAAATGGAAATGCCGTAAAGCAATAATGCAGATGCGACTGCGCCAATAATAAAATATTTCATTGCCGCTTCAATACAACGCAATTTACCGCGCTCTAATGCTACCATCGCATATACCGGCAACGACATCAGCTCCACACTTAAAAATAATGTCACAAAATTATTGCTGGAGACGAGCAACATCATGCCGAGCATAGCCAACAATCCCAGCACATGAAATTCCAGTGAGGGGATTTTATTATCCTCATTGTAAAGCCACGAATACCAAAAAGTGAAAAACATCGCGATATCGATCGCTACTTTTAGAGCGACCGCTAATTTATCCAAAATAAATAATTGGCTAAAAGCAGTTTCGCTCACTTCATTCATGACGTGAAACAAATGCAATGACAATAAAGCAGAAAGCACGATAGTGATTTGCGCTAAATAAAAAATCGCGCGCGCGGAATTATTTTTCGAAAAAACGCCGTACAATAAAATACAGACAGTCATGATCAATACAAATATTTCTGGAATGGCGGGAAACAAATTGGATAATAATACCATGTGATCACCTAATCGAGAGTTCAAGCAAATGCCCAACAGACGCGTGAAAAATATTGAGCAACGGATTGGGATCAACACCAATCCAGATTACCGGAATGGCCAAAAATACAAACATCCAAACATTAATTCCGCGCACGTCTTTTAAATTCGCAACCGTTTCTTTCGTTACTGCACCGAAAAATACGCGTTTATACATCCACAGTGTGTATGCCGCACCAATCACTAAAATAGAAGCGGCCACAAATGTTACCCAAAAACTCGCTTGAAACGTCGACAATAAAATCATGAATTCACCCACAAAACCGGAAGTGCCGGGCAAACCGACATTAGACATCGCAAACAACATGAAAAACGCCGCAAAAATTGGCATGGTTTTTGCAACGCCTCCAAATGCCGCGATATCACGCGAATGTAATTGTTCATACAACACGCCAAACGCCAAAAACATCGCGCCCGCACCAAATGCATGCGAAATCATTTGCACCATAGAACCTTCCATGCTCATGTAAGCATCTTTGAGATTCATGGTATGCGAAACAATAATCAGCGCCATAAAACAACCGAGCATCACAAATCCCATGTGTGACACGGACGAATACGCAATTAATTTTTTCATATCCGTTTGCGCAATTGCGATAAAACCAATATAAATAATTGAAATGAGCGACAACACAATCATCATCCATGCAAGCGTGTGACTCGCATCTGGCGTGATTGGCAAACTGAATCGTAAAAATCCATACGCGCCTAATTTCAACATTAATGCCGCCAAAACAACGGAACCCCCAGTCGGCGCTTCCGTGTGTGCATCTGGCAGCCACGTGTGAAACGGCCACATCGGCACTTTAATTGCAAACGATAATAAAAATCCTAAAAAAACAAAAATCTGAACTGGCAATGTCATTTTTAAATGATAAAAATCTAAAATACTAAATGAATTCGCGTGCAATCCCAAATACAATAACGCAATCAACATCAACGCAGAACCTAAAAATGTATACACAAAAAATTTAATCGCCGCATAAGAGCGACGCGGCCCACCCCAAATGCCAATACTCAAATACATGGGAATCAACATTGCTTCCCAAAAAAAGTAAAATAAAATGGCATCAATCGATGAAAACACACCCACCACAGCACCCTGCATCACCATAAATGCCGCTAAATATTGCGATACGCGATACGACACCATGGTCCACGACGCCAACACAACAATAAATGTCGTAAAACAAGTCAACGCGACAAGCGGTAATGAAATACCATCAACACCCACATCGTAATTAATATGCAACACCGGCAACCAAGCCACTTGTTCACGAAATTGCATGTGATAAGAATTAATATCGAATTTCCAAATCATTAGTATACACACTGCTAACGAAATCACTGAAATCAATAATCCTATCCAGCGTGCTTTGTTGATGTGTTGATCGCGACACATTAAAATTGGAATCGCGCCAACAATGGGAAGCCAAATGATGGTTGTCAGGAATGGAAAGTGCATCAACATATTAAAATACTAACCAGATTAATAAAGCTAATAAAGCCACAATCATCACAAACACATAAAAATATAAATAACCGGATTGCAATTTTCGAACGAACGTTGAGAGATGCGCGATACCGCGACCCGAGCCATCCACCATGCCGCCATCAATCACTTTCAAATCACCCGTTTTAAAAAAGAATTCGCTCATCGCACGACCACCGCGTACAAACACCCACTCATTCAATAAATCAAAACCGTATTGCAGCAACAATGCGCGATAAATCCGGGAAAACGTGCGGCGAAACCACGAAGCCACTTGCGGCACTACCATTACCATCAACCACGCGCACACAATTCCCGTAATAGAAAACCAAAACGGTAATGTTTTCACTGACTCCAACACCAGTGACCACGCACCGTGAAATTCCGATTGCAAAATCAATAATACGTTATATTGTGATAGCACCGTAAAGCTTCCACCCAAAAATCCAGGTGATGCAAATAGCATTGGCTCAACCACAAACCATCCCAGCAGTAATGATGGAATCGCAAGCAATATTAAAGGGAACAGCATAATCCACTGTTCTTTTAAGTGCGCGCGTACCTCATCATCCATTTTTTCTTCCGTGTGAAACGCCATAAAAAATGCGCGAAAAATATAAAACGCCGTCACAAATGCGCCAATTAATAAAACAATATATGAATATTCAGCGCCCACGATTGTGCTATGATGCACAGCCTCAATGATGGCATCTTTGGAAAAAAATCCTGACGTGGGCGGCACTGCAGACAATGCCAACGCGCCAATTAAAAAAGTAATATACGTCACCGGCAAATATTTTTTTAAGTTACCCATTTTTCGCAAATCTTGTTCGTGATGCATCGCAATAATCACAGAACCTGCCGCCAAAAATAATAATGCTTTAAAACACGCGTGTGTCATTAAATGAAAAATCGCCGCGTTAAATGCAGAAGCGCCGTTCGCCGCCATCATGTAACCCAATTGCGACATCGTAGAATAGGCGATCACGCGCTTGATATCGAATTCAACAAATGCCAGCAAACCTAAAAATAAAGCACCTGTTGCGCCAACAATCATCACCATGCTGAGTGCTGCAGATGATAATTCAAATAGTGGCGACATGCGCGCGACCATAAACACACCAGCCGTTACCATCGTTGCAGCATGAATCAACGCAGAAATAGGAGTCGGACCTTCCATGGATTCGGGCAACCACACGTGCAGCGGCACCTGCGCTGATTTTCCCATCGCACCGATAAACAATAAAATGCAAATCACAGTGATGATGAGCCACGGGTGGCCGGGAATAATCGTGATCGTGGTTGCGGATAATTGCGTGGCTTTTGCGAAAACGGTTGAATAACTTAAGCTGCCAAAATAATCCATAATCGCTGCGATGCCGAGTAAAAATCCAAAATCACCCATGCGATTCACTAAAAATGCTTTGAGACTTCCTGTCGCTGCTGATTCTTTGTGAAACCAAAATCCAATCAACAAATAGGAAACTAAACCCACCCCTTCCCAACCGAAAAATAACTGTAAAAAATTATTGGCCGATACAAGCATCAACATTGCAAATGTAAAACCAGAAACATAACTAAAAAATCGTTGATTCCCTGAATCGCCGCGCATGTATCCGATACTGTAAATGTGCACCACGAGTGACACGAAAGTCACGATTAACATCATGATTGCTGTCAGTCTGTCGATTAAAAATCCGATATCAAAATGAAATGTGCCACTGTGCGCCCACGTGTAAATAGATCCGTCAAAATAATTGCCTTCCAGCACAACTAATTTAAAAATCATGGCAGCGCAGGCGAAGGAGACAATCATGCAAGCGATAGTAAACGCATGCGCGCCGCGCACGCCAACACGTTTACCGAGTAAACCGGCAATTAAGCAGCCCGCGAGTGGCAGCAATACCACGGCGAGGGATAGTTGTTTAATTAGCTCGAACATAGTAACACCCGCTTGCTATCGCGCGCGGTTCTCCGCTGATTGATTACACACGCTCACACTTCCTACCCTTTCAGTAAATTCATATCCTGCACATTGATCGACCCACGTCGACGATACAATAAAACTAAAATCGCCAAACCAACCGCCGCTTCAACTGCAGCGACCGTTAAAATAAAAAATACGAATACTTCGCCGTCGGGTTGATGTAAATATTGTGCAAACGCAATAAAATTAGTATTCACCGCCAACAACATTAATTCTATGCACATCATTAAAATAATTAAATTACGACGATTGATGATAATACCGACGAATCCTAAGCCTAATAATACAACCGATACAATTAAATAATCCGCCAATGGAATCATTCGTCACCTTTCTTCAAATCAATCATGCGTAATCGATCTTTTTTATTCGCGTTTAATTGAGCACGAATGGATTGCGTTTTGGTATCTGCTTTTCTGCCGTGAAATGCCAATGCAATCGCCGCAACCATGCCCACTAATAATAAAACCGCAGACATTTCGAATGGCAATAAGTAACGCGTCATCAATAAATTTCCCATCACTTGCACATTATTATATTTTTCATCATGAATCGCGGGCAGCATGCTGGTGAACGCCCAGTGTTCATGCATAAATACGTAACATGCAATTGCGGTGAACACCACAAATACCAAAAATCCAAAAGGATAATAGCGCACAAAGCTTGTCTGCGTTTCGGCGCGATCGATGGAAATCATCATGACCACAAATAAAAATAATGTCATGACAGCACCCACATACACAAACAATAACACCAACGATAAAAATTCTGCTTGCAATAACATCCACAATACCGCGCTCGCAAAAAATGCGACCACTAAAAATAAAACGGCTTTAACAGGATTTTTAGCGGTAATCACCATCACACTCGAGGTAATCAACACCAGTGTGAAAGCATAAAAAATAATTTCAGCAACTGGAATGGTCATGACACTTCCCTTTCATATTCCGCTTGCGCCACTGCTAAATTCGCATTGATTCTTTGTTCATAACGATCGCCGATGGCTAATAATTTTTCTTTGGTTAAAATATTTTGCCCGCGCTCACTGATGTGATAATGCATTTCGGGTGTCAACACAATAGCATCCACAGGGCACGCCTCTTCGCAAAATCCGCAATTAATGCACTTAAATGCATCGATATCATAACGCGTGGTGCGACGCGAACCATCATCTTGCCGAGGCCCCGCTTCAATGGTAATGGCTAACGCCGGACACACTGCTTCGCATAATTTGCAGGCGATGCAACGCTCTTCACCGTTGGGGTAACGGCGCAACGCGAGCATGCCGCGAAAACGCGGAGAAATCGGTGTTTCTTCTTCGGGGTATTGAATCGTCGTTTTTTTCTTGAAAAAATATTTTAGTGTGACCAATAATCCACGCAATAATTCATAGAGTGTGAAACTTTTTAATAAAGAGATTATTTTTTTCATCTCACGCACTCACCCCGAACAATACGGCCACTGCCACCACAATCAACCACACCAACGTCACCGGAATTAATACCTTCCAGCCCAAATGCATAATTTGATCGTAACGATAACGTGGAAAAGTCGCGCGCAACCAAAAATACAAGAAAATAAAAAAACACATTTTGATGAGCAGCCAAACAATACCTGGCACGATTGCAAAAAAATCTCCTAACACAGGGATGCCTTGAAACGGCGATAACCATCCACCCAAAAAAATAATAGACGCAACGGCTGAAACCAAAATCATGTTTGCATATTCTGCCAAAAAGAAAATTGCAAACGCCATGCCAGAATATTCCACGTGAAATCCTGCAACAATTTCAGATTCGCCTTCCGCAACATCAAACGGTGCGCGATTGGTTTCTGCCACACTCGCAATCCAATACACAATAAATAATGGAAATAACGGCAACCAATACCAATGCCAAAAACCGCCGCTTTGTCGCAGAACCAATTCTTGCAAATTCAATGTGCCTGACAGCAAAATAACGCCAACCAATGCAAATCCCAATGCGATTTCGTATGAAATCACTTGTGCAGCAGAGCGCAGCGCTCCAAACAACGCGTATTTTGAATTCGATGCCCAACCCGCAACTAATATTCCATAAACACCGAGCGACGTCATCGCAAATAAATATAAAATTCCCGCATTAATATTCGCAATCACCCAATTTTGCATAAAGGGAATCACTGCCCACGCAGCAAGCGCTGGCATAATCGCCAACATCGGCGCAATGACAAATAAATAGCGATTGGATTGATGCGGAATAATCACTTCTTTCAATAATAATTTAAAAACATCTGCGATGGGTTGCCCCAATCCAAAAATACCCACGCGATTGGGGCCAATCCGTTGTTGCATGTAACTAATCACTTTGCGTTCCGCCATCGTGATATAAGCCACTGCAATGAACAACGGAATCAAAATACAAATGATTTTGATCAAGATCCAAAGTAATGTTTCTAATTGCTCTAACATGTTCTCATACGCTCACACTAATTCCTGCAACGCTTTCGCACGACGCACCAGCGCATTGTCACGATACAAAGACCATTCTGGAACAACTATTTTATCGTTAAACGTTGGTAAAGTAATGGACGTCGATCGTGCTGTTGCAGAAAAATGATTGTCCAATTGTTTTTTAATCGTGTCGCCAATGGCCGCGATATTTTGATATGAAAATCCAGATAAATGCGACAGCGTTGCCAACGCGCGCAACACTTTCCAGCCAGGCTTTGCATCTCCCATCGGCGTACTCGCCGCTTGAAATGATTGCCAGGTGCCGCACATATTCACAAATGTGCCATCCATTTCTGAGAATGGCGTGATCGGTAAAATAAAATCGGCATATTCACGCATTTTTTCCGTCGTAAACATGGAAAAACAAACCACGAGCTCTGCATTCGATAATGCCTGCAACGCACGCTCAGTGTATGCGCAATCAAACTCTGGCTCAAAATTAAATAAGAAATAAGCGGAAACTGGGTGATCACACAGTAACGTCTTTGCATCGCTACCCATCGTTTTCACAGAAATGCCTGCGACACCGCGATGCGGCACACAACCCGCCATCCACGCACCCGCGCTATTTGCACCATCTGTTAAATAAGCGACTGCGGAACCCAACCATTTCTCTAAGCAATATGTCAATTGACGAATCACTGCCGCGTTCGGATGATGCAAAGCATGCGCGCCCAAAAAAATCATCGGAGACTGCGCAAACAATAATTTTTCAGCCATCGTTTGCGCGGCTTTTGATGGCGTAATATTTTCCAAACCAGTGATCATCTCTTTTTTTGCCAGTGCAATCACTTTCACCACTTGCGCCAGTGAATCAATCACATCAGCGTGAATAATTTTTTCACTGAGGGGAAAAACAAACGGGTGATCGATTGGATTAATTGCCATCACACGCAATTGATCTTGCGTGGATTTAAAAATACGTGTGCTGAGAATGGGCTGCTCTTGGCGAACATTGGATCCAATCAACAATAATGCATCGGCATTTTCAATATCACTGATGCATTTTGAAAAAACGGGCATTGATTCGCGAGACGATTGATCGCTAAAATCCATTTCGCGAATGCGATGATCGACATGCGGTGAACCGAGCGCGCGAATGTATTTTTGAAAAATATAATATTCCTCAACAGTCGACGTATATCCCGCCAACCCCGCAATTTGATTCACTCCTTTTTCTTTTTGAATGTGTGCAGTTAAATGCGCAATTGCATCAAGCGCGTATTGCCACTCCACTTCCACCCATTGATTTTTTTTCTTCATTTGCGGCTTAGTGACGCGATCAGCGTGATACAACGCTTCCACGCTGAATCGATCGCGATCACTCATCCACACTTCATTGATCGATTCATTTTTTTTTGGTACTGCACGAAACACTTTATTTTCTTTCGTCTCATCGGAATAACGCGTATGTAAATATAAATTGGTGCCCACACAATCATGCATTGAAATCGACGGATGTTCTTTCACTTCCCAGCCACGCACTTCATAACGCGCCGGTTTGTTGGTGAGCGCACCAACAGGACAAATATCAATAATATTTCCCGACATCTCTGATTTTAAAAAATGCTTGACATAAGTTGTAATTTCTTCTTTTTCGCCGCGATTCACCACACCTAATTCGCGCAACCCCGCCACTTCTTCGCCAAATCGCACGCAGCGTGTGCATTGAATGCAACGCGTCATTTCTGTTTCAATCAATGGACCAATATCATCGCTGTGTACCGCACGCTTGGGCTGATGATAACTCGAATGCGACGCACCAAATTCCATCGATAAATCTTGCAATTCACATTCACCGCCTTGATCGCAGATGGGGCAATCGAGTGGATGATTAATCAATAAAAATTCCATCACATCGCGCTGCGCTTTCATGGCTTTTTCAGTTTTGGTAAATGCTTTCATGCCGGCTGTGACGGGTGTGGCACAGGCTGGTAATGGTTTTCCTGATTTTTCCACTTCCACTAAACACATGCGGCAATTCGCAGCCACAGATAATTTTTTGTGATAACAAAAACGCGGAATGTAAACACCGGCATCATCAGCGGCTTCGATGATAGTGGTGCCTTCGGGCACCGTTAATGATTTTCCATCGAGTTCAAAGTCAATCATAAACGCACTTGCTCCGCTAAACAAATCCCGCTCGCTAACGCGCGCGGCTCCTTGTTTATTTATAAACACTTCTTACGTTCAATATGATATTTAAATTCATCATAAAAATGTTTTAAAAATCCAGCGACCGGCCACGCTGCTGCTTCACCAAACGCACAAATCGTGCGACCTTCAATATTTTTAGCAACCCGTTTTAATTCATCTAAATCTTGCATCGTCGCATGGCCTGCTTCAATTTTTTCAACCAAGCGATAAATCCAGCCCGTGCCTTCGCGACACGGCGTGCATTGCCCGCACGATTCATGCATATAAAATTTTGAAATGCGTTTTAATGCACGCACCATGCATGTTGTTTCATTCATCACAATCACAGCCCCCGAACCCAGCGATGAACCCGCTTTGGTTAAGCTGTCATAATCCATATTGGTTTGCATCATAATGCTTGCTGGCAGCACAGGCATGGAACTTCCGCCTGGAATAACTGCTTTTAATGGAATCCCATCTAACATGCCACCTGCTAAATTGAGCAATTCTGAAAATGGAATTCCCATCGGCACTTCAAAATTGCCTGGTTTATTCACATGCCCACTCACGCTAAAAATTTTAGTGCCACCACTTTTTTCAGGGCCTAATTTGGCAAACCACTGCGCACCTTTTTCCAAAATCACGGGAATCGATGCGTAAGATTCTGTGTTATTAATATTGGTGGGGCGACCATACAAACCAAAATTCGCAGGAAATGGCGGTTTAAAACGCGGGATGCCGCGTTTACCTTCCAATGAATTCATGAGTGCGGTTTCTTCACCACAAATATAAGCACCCGCGCTGTAGTGATTAAAAATATCAAAATCAACACCAGACCCTAATACATTTTTTCCGACCAACCCTGCTGCAACCATTTCTGTGAGCGCTGCTTCGCAACGCAAAAAAGGTTCATAAAATTCACCGCGCAAAAAATTATAAGCGACGGTTGCTCCCATCACGTAACACGCAATCGCTAAGCCTTCGAGCAATTGATGCGGATTGAAACGTAAAATATCGCGATCTTTAAATGTGCCGGGTTCGCTTTCGTCGGAGTTACACAAAATATATTTTTGCCCAGGCGCATCGTGCGAAATAAAACTCCATTTTAATCCGGTTGGAAATCCAGCGCCGCCTCTGCCGCGCAATCCGGATGCTTTAATCACTTCAATAATATCAACCGGTTTTATTTTTTCTTTTAAAATTTTTCGCAATACTTGATAGCCACCGACACTTTCGTAAGCTTGCAATGTCCACGGCTGCAGAAGGTGCAATGTGCGATAACAAACTTGATTCAACTGCATTCTTTAATTCTCACTTTTCAGTGGGAGTGTCAGTGTGAATGTGAGTAAATATAAATTTAAAGTTACTACAGTAGATAAAATAGTTGGAGTTACAATTCCCGCATCCGTCATTCCGCGGCTCGACCGCGGAATCCAGTGTTTTACAAGATTTTCTGGATCCCGCGATCAAGTCGCGGGATGACGATCGAGAACTAAGCCATGTTATCTATAGTATGTCTCTAAATATTTCCTCACACTCCAACTCACACTTCCCGTCACTCACACTTCTCTATCAACGCATCAATTTTTTCAATTGTTAAATGCTCAATATATTCTCGATCATTCATCTGACACATCGGCGCGCCACCACATGCAGCCAAACATTCCACTTCGCGCAAGGTAAATTTTCCATCAGACGTTGTTTCGCCCGGTGAAATACCCAACTTCTTTTTAAAATGCGCTAAGATTTCATCGCTGCCACGCAACATGCAGGAAATATTCGTGCATACTGCAATTTTATGTTTACCTATCGGTTTCAAATGATACATGTCATAAAATGTCGCGACTTCATACGCTTCCACACGCGGAATTTGCAAATAATCTGCGACGGCATTCATGGCTTTTTCACTTAAATATCCGTTATTTTGTTCTTGTGCGGTGAGCAAACTCGCGATAATTGCAGAGCGACGCTGATCCGCTGGATATTTTTTTAACCAGTGGTCAATGTGTTGTTTTGTTTTTTCAGACAACACGAATGTCATCGATCGATTTCTCCAAACACCACATCAATACTCGAAATCACAGCCACTAAATCCGCAATCATATGGCCACGACACATTTCATCCAGCGCTGCCAAATGCGAAAAACCGGCTGCACGAATTTTCATGCGGTATGGTTTATTCGCGCCATCAGAAATTAAATATACACCAAATTCCCCTTTGGGATGTTCAATCGCCGTATACACTTCACCTTCGGGAACAGAATATCCTTGCGTAAAATATTTAAAATGATGAATCATTCCTTCCATACTTTCTTTCATCACATCGCGCGGTGGTGGCGACGTTTTATAATCATCCGTTTTAATAGGTCCTGAATTATTGCGCAGCCAAGCGACACATTGTTGAATAATTTTATTGGACTGGCGCATTTCTTCTATGCGCACCAAATACCGATCGTAACAATCTCCATTTTTTCCAATGGGGATTTGAAAATCCAGCTGATCGTAAACTGCATAGGGTTGCTTGCGACGCAAATCCCATGCAACACCCGATCCGCGCAACATCGGCCCCGTAAATCCCAATTGAATCGCGCGTTCAGCTGACACCGCGCCGATACCTACCGTGCGTTGTTTGAAAATGCGATTATCAGTTAACAATGTTTCATATTCATCAATTAATTTTGGAAAACGATTCGTAAAATCGTCAATAAAATCCAATAATGATCCTTCGCGATTTTCATTCATTTTTTTTACAGCGCGTTTTCCGTGCCAACGCGATGCTTGATATTGCGGCATCATGTCTGGTAAATCTTTCGCAACACCGCCGGGACGATAATACGTTGCGTGCATGCGCGCACCTGAAACCGCTTCATAGCAATCCATCAAATCTTCGCGTTCGCGAAAGCAATACAAAAAAACAGACATTGCACCGCAATCGAGCGCATGCGCACCCAGCCATAACAAATGATTTAATATGCGTGTGATTTCGTCAAACATCGTGCGAATATATTGCGCGCGAATGGGCGGCTGAATTCCCAATAATTTTTCAATCGCGAGGACGTAGCCATGTTCATTACACATCATGGAAACATAATCTAAGCGATCCATGTAACCGATAGTTTGATTAAATGGTTTTGATTCCGCTAATTTTTCGGTAGCGCGATGCAATAATCCGATATGTGGATCAATTTTTTGAATGACTTCACCATCGACTTCCAAAATCAAACGCAACACGCCATGCGCTGCAGGATGCTGCGGACCGAAGTTGAAGGTGTAGTTTTTAATTTCAGTCATAAATAAAACCGCTCGCTTACGCGCGCGGCTCAGATTTTTTTTGTTACCGCTTGCTTACGCGCGCGGCTCAGAAGTTACGTCCGTTTGCTTACGCGCACGGCTCAGATTTAATTACTTTTGGCACCAACGTGCGCGGTTCAATACTCACTGGTTCATATACGCAACGTTGCAATTTGGCGTCATAACGCATTTCCACTTCGCCAATCAACGGAAAATCTTTTCGAAAAGGATGACCCCGGAAACCATAGTCCGTTAAAATGCGACGCAAGTCGGGATGTCCTTCGTACACGATGCCAAATAAATCATAGGATTCACGCTCAAACCAATCCGCTGATTTCCAAATATCAATCACTGAAGGCACCACCGGCTCTTCTGCCAAAAATACTTTTATTCTCAGGCGATTATTTTTTGAAATAGACAGCAAATGATAAACCGACGCAAAACGCGGCTTATTCCACATAATTTTTCGTTCGCCTTTTTCATCCACACCACGATTAAAACCCGATTCCGTGGTTTCATGCGTGCGCCAATGATTCACGCCGTAATCTGAATAATCCACACCACACACATCAACCAATTCTTCAAAATGAAATTCATCGCGACATTTTGTTGCAACCCATAATAAATTTTCTGGCGCAACTTCCAGTGTGATGCAATCGGTTGCAGCAGCGATTGCAATTTTATCGCCAAAATATTTTTTTAATACTTGCGAAAACTCAGCGCTCACGCTCGAACTCCCACCGATCTTCTAATCACATTTTTTTGCCGAATTTTATTTTGCAATTGAATAATGCCATACAACAATGCTTCTGCAGTCGGCGGACAACCTGGCACATACACATCGACTGGCACAATGCGATCGCATCCGCGCACGACAGAATAAGAATAATGATAATAACCGCCGCCATTCGCGCAAGAACCCATGGAAATCACCCAACGCGGCTCCGCCATTTGGTCATACACTTTGCGAAGTGCTGGCGCCATTTTGTTGCACAACGTACCTGCAACAATCATCACATCCGATTGGCGTGGACTCGGACGAAACAATACGCCAAAGCGATCAATATCGTAACGCGACGCGGCACATTGCATCATTTCAACCGCGCAACACGCCAAACCAAATGTCATGGGCCACAGCGAACCGCCGCGCGCCCAATTCACGAGATCATCCAATTTTGCGAGTAAAAAGCCGTCTTTTTTGAGCAATTGTGGTAACGACATCACTCCCACTCCAGCGCGCCTTTGCGCCATTCATAAATAAAACCCGCCAATAAAATTGCGAGAAACACCATCATAGCCCAAAATCCTGCCCAACCCACGTGACGAATCACTGCTGCCCATGGAAATAAAAATGCCGTTTCTAAATCAAAAATAATAAATAAAATAGCGACGAGATAAAATCGAACGTCAAACGGCATGCGCGCATCACTAAACGTATCAAAACCGCATTCGTAAGGAGAATTTTTTGCGGCATTTGGTTTTTGAGGACCCAAAAACCAACCCAACCCAACGGGCAACAATCCAATCAAAATGCCAACGCCAATAAAAACGAGAATAGGAAAGTAAGTGGATAACATGCGACCCCTAGTTAGATTACGCACTGCCGCTTATTTTAGCATAAAACTGCCGAAGGACGGACTCGAACCGTCACGGCTTGCGCCACGGCCCCCTCAAGACCGCGTGTCTACCAGTTTCACCACTTCGGCTTTGAAACTACTGAGTTAAACTATTAACGCGCGCGAGAATGCATTTAACTCAGTAGTTTCTTATTCTTATTTTTTTCCATTCGTTGTTGACTGAGGGGTAAAAGAAAATGCGTCAGTTGATGTCGGTAACGTTGCAGGCACAGATTTCACAGGCAACGACGGCATATTCAACTGATTGGCTTGCTTGTCACTCTGTGCTGCAAGATAACTCAATGAAACACTGGTCGCAAAAAATAATGCTGCACAAATCACCGTAACCTTCATCAGAAAAGGTAATGCACCGGCACTACCAAACATTGTATTCGATGAGCCACTGCCGAAAGCAGCGCCCACATCGGCACCGCGACCATGTTGCAACAAAACCAATGCTACAATTGCAACTGCGATTAACACATGAAAAATTAGAATGAGTTGTTGCATAAGTGCCCTATCTTTAAAAATTGCGCGGCATCAAGCGACGCCCCGCCCACCAGCGCGCCATCAATATTGTCCATAGCAAACAACGCTGCCGCATTATCCGGCTTCACACTGCCGCCGTACAAAATTCTTGTTTCCATCGCCCATGTTTTATCTTGATCGGCCAATTGCTGACGAATCACTGCGTGCACCGATTCTGCCTGCTCGGGTGTTGCCACTTTGCCCGTACCGATCGCCCAAACAGGCTCGTAAGCAATCACAATAGAGCAAAACTGATCGCAATTATCTTTCAATCGCTGCACAACTGCAAGTTGTTCTTGCACAACAGATAATGTTTGATTGGCTTCACGTTGCGCCAATGTCTCACCGACACAGAAAATAGGCACCAAGGACGCACGAATCGCAGCAATACACTGTTTTTCCAGTGTTGCATTGTCTTCACCAAAATATTGCCTTCGCTCAGAATGACCAATGATCACATACGCGCATCCCAGCTCTTTTAGCATCGCTGCTGAAATTTCACCGGTGTAAGCGCCGTCTGCATGCATGGAAACTGTTTGCGCGCCAAATGCAATGCGCGAACCTAACAACAACTCGCGACACAAAGACAAATGCACAAACGGCGGAAAAACTGCCACATCAATGTGAGACATTTCATTTTCCGCATGACGCAAGATTTGCAGCAACAGACGCGCACTCTCTAAAGTGCCGTTCATTTTCCAATTACCCGCGATAAAAGATCGACGCATATTGATGCTCCAAATAAATCATGGATCATATCATAGCGTATTTGGCGCAATATTCACCACCGCCATTTCGCGAGTTGCGGTAATTGCAATACGAGCACGATGCACACCAAACAAACTCGGTAGTTGATGCACATTGGTGAGCGATGAAAAAAATCGCTTCTCATACAAAGAGAGCAATGCGGGAAAAAATCCATCCGAAAAATGCATCGTCAATTCACGGTGAAAAGCTGAACGACGAAACACGGTAACATGCTTTTGTGATAACAAAAACTCATTAATCAAAGAAATTTTACTGAAAATTTTTGAGGGATCTCCTCTGTCTTCAGGAGGTGTTTCATGCTCAATTTTTTTCAGGCCTGTATAAAGCAAATAACCCGCATCCAATTCATTCACCTCGGAGCGATTGATTGCATATTTTTCAAAAGTTGCAAAATGTTGATAAAAATAAGACATCGACAACAGCAACGGCAACGCTTTTTTACAAAAATAATCGAATAAGACATCTGCTTGCGGAAAAATCGGTGCGCTAAAACCAAGTTCGGTGTGGGAAACAATATAGATCATTAGAGTTGTCATCGCTTCTTTTAAGGAAGGCGAAAATATAATTAACAACGCATCTTCCCAATTTTGATATTTGACGAGTAAGGTATACATGAATAACGCTTTAACATCATTGAATCTAATTGTGCGAGACAGCAAGACAACAAATACACTACGCGCAACATCATTTTGCAAAGAATCTAATAGTTCTGGAAGTTTATTCGCTGACGTCAACGTTTTTAATATAAACAGTGTTGGAATAGCATCAAATAATTCCGAATACAGTTGCACGGGGTAATAAGCCAACAACTGCACAAACAATTGCAGCGTAAAACTGGGCGATGGATTTCGATGAAATATTTCTTCCAAAAATTGGATTGAAAAACCTTGATCAGGAAACTTCTGCAACAAGGAAAAAAGAGAATTTTCATTTTCATTCTCATTGAGATGCGATTGCAATTGCGGCCAACATAATTCCAACAATAAAGAATAATGAATTTTATATTGCATTAACACACTCAAACAAGACACAAATTGCTCGACATGCAGCAACACTTTTTTGATTGGAATAGAAAAAATTTCAACAAAGTCTTTACGATATTCTGTTGGTATCCAGCGAAATAATACAGCGATACGCTCTCCACTAAAAATCAATTGATCAACGTAAGGTAGAATCGTCGTGTAAAATAATTTTAAGCGGGAAAAATCAAACATCGTAAATAATATTGGTAATTGATCAGCGTAAAACCAATATTTTAAAAATCCATTAAAAACATTGAAAAAATGTAGCCATTGTAATTCAGAAATTCCCGTTAAAATGCGATAAATAACGGGCGGCTGATCATTCAACTCGCTAGGTTCATAAAAAATATGAGCGGCTTGCGCAGTTATTTTAGAGACCATAAAACGCCAGTACTCTTGCGGGATAAATCGTAGAGCATAAATAAAATCCGTTAAATTTTTAATTTGCAATGCATTCAACTCAACGCGCGCTTGATAAAGAACGTCTGACAAATGGTAATTAGAGAATCGACAATAACTTGCTAATTGATACCTTAGTTTTTCATTTTGAAATCCCGGAATGGATTGACGATGTTCAGAAAAACGAGAAAAATCTAACGTGGGTTGTTCCGGAACAACCTCATCCAACGCACACTCAGAAAATAAAAAATGAATATTTTCATTAATGATGGTTTCTATTTGTTGAAAAATAAGATGTGTGCACGGCACCAGATTTTCTTCAATGACACGCTCCATTTCTGCAGGTAATAAATCGATATGAGATCGAGAAAAAAGACACAATAAAAAACTTTCCAACGGCATCGTAGCGCCATGAACGGTGAGACGCTTAACTTTATTTTTTATTGGCTCTGGCAATGTTTTCCAGCGCTGATGAAATCGTTGTATCACAGGAATCGCTTCAGAAAAATCTGCTTCGTAAGCATTTCCTTTTTCCAATTCAGATGATATTCGCAATGCTTCTTTTAAATATTCCAACCACGTTCCAACTGATGGTTTTTTGCCTTGCTTCATCAGCTCGTTCATTTCAATACGTAAAACTAATGCTTCGCTCATCGGTCCTGCTGAAATAGAAATATGATAGCGATCACGTTCAGATAATTGAAATTGCTCTCCATACCAATAAACAGAATTATTTTTCGAATATTCGAGCACATCTGCAATAGAAATAAGTTTGTCTCCATCCGAGTTAATTAAATAATTTTCTAATGAAAAAGGGGAATCGTCCTCAGTAATTTCTTTTAATGTTTCTGCAGCTGATGCAACACCAATAACATCAATAACACTTGGCATCAGAACCGAGCACACCGATTCTATTTTTTTAACAATATTTTTTGCAATTAAAAATAATGCTCTATTGAGTGGAAATTTTGGATTAAAAGTATAGTCTGCATCAGTGTGTGAAGTTAATTTCCAATAAGATGTTAAAAATAAACGTAATCTTTTTTCAATATCTTCATCATTAAAATTTGAAATTAAAATTTTACTAACCGTCTCAAATCCAAAATGATGAAGTTCATTCAATGATTTTCGAATGGTGTCACTGCAATCAATGCGCAATTCTCGATAGTTACAAAATAAACTATTTAATTCCTGCCAATTTCTCATATAACCTCCGTCCTTAGAAGCTGTTATGATTGATGCAATGATCTTTGCTGTATTTCCTCGTTTAATGAAGGCGTACGAATACCAAAAATGCTATGCACATTCTGAGAAATCATGACTGGTTGTGTTAATGTGTCAATATATTTTAATATTCTCTCAAAAAAATATTTTCCACCAAAATATTTTTCCAATTCAAATACTAAATCACGCGAAACCAATTGCGAATGTTCAAAACAAATGAAATCAAACAGAGCAAACAATTTCAATTGACACATTTTTTCTACGGATATATTTTTTTCGTCAAGCCGATTGTTGATAGCGACGAGCGATTTTTCCAATGATGCCACTTGATTGGTTAAGTGAATGGGTAAGATTTCCGCTAAACCACGCGTCAAGGAGGGGCACTGAGATTTTAAATTTTTAAACGACAAAAGAGTTGGCATAGCTATCCGAATAAAAAAATGTAATTTTTCAGACAGTGCACAAAAAGTCTGTGAATAATGTGAAATTGAAACATTATTACAAGTATCTAATGAGGTCGTTAACTCTAAAAATATAGGAATCAGGCTTGACTGAAAGATGGAAACAAAAAGCGGTTGCAATGTATGATAACGTAACATCATAATATACAACTGCTCTGCATTAACTGAAATGAGAGATAATATTTGCATCCCCTCCGTCAAAAAATGCTTTACTTTCCGCTCTTCTTGAAATCTTGATAAAATTGACGAAAGATTTGCACTGTCACAAAGACAACGCAATAATGCATTCTTTCCGATAGCCTGAAAAATTAAATGCCAACAATTTATTGCGGTAAATAAAAAAATAGTATGTAAAGTTTCTGGGTTAAAATTTATTTTTCGGAGTGTAGATGAAATATATTTCAAAAAATAACCACATTCCTGAGAATTTAACAACAGTAAAATTTGTAACAAAAACTCTTGACTGGAAATAATTTTGCTAACATATGGCTCTAAATATTGATAGATGTAATCACGAAATTCATAATATCGCAAGCATCGATATAGCTTAAAAAAATCAATTGGTTTAATAAGTAATTTTTCTAAAACTGGCATTATCAATAACACCCTGTTTTCTATATCAAGCGAATGAGAACTATTCAAATAAAAAACTAAATCATCAAAATTTACAATAACTCGATGGATTGCATCACCCATATGATGAACCAGCATGACACGCTCTTTTTGTGTCAATTGATTCAATATTTTTGCGAATGAAGTTGCGGTAAGCCACGCTGGGATTAATGAATTAAAGTGCTCCAAAAAATCTTTCCAATCTTTTTTTTCTAACTGCATGAGAACGTAATAAATGCTCGGTATTTCTTCAATAGAAACTGGAAATATTTTTTCAAAACAATATCGTAATTCATTGGCTATTTTTGTCCATTTACCTTTTGGTGTAAATTCTAAAATGCTCAAGAAATCCTGATAAGAAACACAAATTTCTAGCCCGCGTCGAATTTCTGTTTCGATAAACTTTGGATCAAAATTATTTAACGTAAATTGCAAATAGCATGAATGCCTTTTAATTAATCGCTCATCTTCAGAATAATTCATTCGGCTTCGTTTCGTTAAATGCATTTCTATTTTCTGCATTAACTCAGTGATGTTATTTTCAATATCGAATATGCTGCAAGCAGGTAGCGTTTGACTCATAGCAGGCACTTTGATTGCGTATAATGCTGCACACTGACTCTCTTTCAACAACTCATCTAAATATCCTGAAATTAAATCCACGCAGGGATATTCTTTTTCTTTTAACGCGATCGTCATCTCTTCTTCACTCATCGAGATATTGACATCTAAAAATAATCTCAACAATTTCATTTCGAGCGTATTATGTTCGCTGGCGCCCGTAATTCGATATTGTTTTACGCTATCTCGCGTCACTGGATCAAGCGACATCCAAATGCGATGAAAATCATGCACGGCGGGCGCGTATTCCAATGTATTCGCCTGCATTTCATTGCCATTTTTTTGGCGAGATGCGTTGTGTAGTGCTTTTTGTAATTCACGCAATGCAAAACCTAAATGATCACCTTGATTTTGAAAAATATATTTTTTTCGAATCCAATCGTATAACTCTGGAAAACACGTGCGTATATGCGCGCGATCGGTTTCAGTTAATTCAAAAATATTATCAATCGTGGATTGCGAAAATAATAATGCGGGGTTGATAACTGCATATTGAAACACAGAGATCACATCGATTAATGCACGCTCATGACTGTGCGTGAGATAAAGATGCGGATGAAATTCACCCGGTTCGACTTCCGTTGATTCCAATAATTCCACAATGCTAGAACCAAATGATTGCTGAATTGTTGGCATCAATATCTGGCAAATAGGTTCTTTTGGTAAATGAATGGTTTTTGCAATTTCCAAACAAAATTGATTTGCAGCTAAATCAGGTTGGAAGGTGTAATCGCAATTCGTATTGCGAATCAATCTCCAACGAAGATCTAACAATCGACGCAAACACACTTCGCGTTGATCTTCGCTTACCTCCAGACGTAATAGAGAAAGCAATCGCTGAATGGTGTGATTACTATGTAAAATGAAAAATTTTTCGATGCCAGGCAAAGATTCATCACAAATAGATTGATCAAAAAGTGACCATCTTTGAATTGTCTCAGTCCACCGTGACATGCTAACACCTCATCCATGAAGCATTTCTCTTTTCAGGGTATCGGGGAATCACCAAATAAACAAGGAGTCGCGCACGTTAGCAAACGATTTAGGGTCTGTTTACAACAGACTGGCGCATCACACTGCCTACAAAACAATGCTGCAACAAACCAGTCCACAGCGTATCCAGCTGCTTTTGGACCGCTTGTTTTTTTTCTGTAGAAATCTGGCCAGTGGTTTTATGGTCGATATCAGTGACTGAAACCACGGCGTAATTTGATGGATCAGATAAAAACGCTTTAACACCGCGCGGCATCGAAAACGCTTGCGTCACAATCGCAGCCGGCACTGTTGTTTTAGTGTTATCCCTCATTAAAGGTTGCTTGTGCCATGGTAGTGCATGCGATGTTGCAACGGTTTCAGGATTAGCACCTTTGTTAATTTGCTGCTGCACTTGATAGGCTAACAAACCAGCCAGCTTACTCGCCTGCTCAACTTTCAATTTTTCTTTAATTTTTGCACTGACTTGATCAAACGCAACGGGTTTGCTTGGGATTTTATTTTTGACACGCAACACTACTTGATCACCATTGCTCATGCCAATAGGATCACTGTTATTACCGGATTGATACACGGAATCGCTGAAAACGGCGGCTAATATTTTTGGATTAGAAAATAATCCTGTTTTTTCTCCAGCCTTGGTCAACATGCCGCTTTCTTGAATCGGTAAATGCAGCGCTTTTGATGCTGCATCTAATGAATCTGGGCTCGTGTAAGCCAAATCAGATAACACGCTGCTTTGTTTTGAAAAAACCTGATTAATTTTTTGATGTTTCAGCATCTCCACAATCGATGCTTTCACTTCTTGAAACGAATGCACCTTAGCAGGGTCATGTTGTAATATTTTTAACAACGTAAAACCATTTTGCATACGCATAGGTTTTGACACTTTTCCCACTGGCAATGTTGATAATATGGATTGCAGCGATGCGCCCAATTCAGCAGCACTCACTGTTTGCGTTGTATGCGTCATTTGTTTATTGGCGGCAATCGCTTTTTCAAAAGATTCGCCTTTTGTAATTGCTGCTGAAATCGCATTCGCTGTTTTTTCCGCTTTTTGTATATCTGCAGCCGACGCATTTTTTGCCACGGGAATAGTCATCTCCGTGATTTTCCAGCGTGCAGGCACTTGATAATTTTGCGGATTGGAATCGTAATATTGTTTCGCTTCATCGTCGGTAACCGTTATCGTTTTTCCAATCTGCGTTGGCGACAATAACAAATAGGACACACGCACTTGCGCCGGCGTTTCAAATTGCGCAGCATTGTCAGTGTAAAACTGCTTCACTGCCTGATCAGTCACCGTCGCTTTTGTCAAAAAACGTTGAACGGGGATCAACGTGTAACCAAATGCACGCTGTTGATTCAATAATGCAGTCCAGTGATTGATTTCATTGGGCAACACAAAATTGCTCGCAGTGACACCATTCATTGCTTGACTCACAATCCACTGCGATTGCAATTGTTGAAAAAATTGCGCGGGAGACGTGCCAGTGGTGTATAGTGCCTGCAATAATTTTTCTTCAGAAAATTGGCCGTTTTCTTGAAATTGCGATGCACGCTCCACCATCATTTTGATTTGTGTCATGCTGATGCCAAAGTTTTCTTTTTCAAGTGTTGTGAGCAATGCAGTTTGCGTGATCAGCGTTTGCAATGCGTAAGATTTTAATTCTTGCTGTAGCATTTCAGGCAATGGCTGCCCATTATTTTTCGCAATCAGATTGCGCTGCAGTGTGGTGAAGTAGTCGTTCAATTGTTGGTGAGTGATGGCAACGCCGTTTACGGTGACAACGCTGCTTTTTTTTCCAACGCCCGCGCCAAAATAAAATTCGACGCTCCAAAAAATAAATGCGCCAGCAACTAAGGCGATAACAGCGCCCGCAACCCAACCGGAAATGCGATCTCTGATTTTTTGCAACATACCAAAGCTTCCAACGCCAGGAATTGCTAAAAAATATGGCGGAGTGGACGGGACTCGAACCCGCGACCCCCGGCGTGACAGGCCGGTATTCTAACCAGCTGAACTACCACTCCAGCTCAGGGGAAAAAAGACTTGAGTGGTCCTTTATCCTCTAAACTTGTGGGTGCTGAGGGATTCGAACCCCCGACATTCGCCTTGTAAGGGCGACGCTCTACCAACTGAGCTAAGCACCCGAAAAAAACCGCTCCCTCACGGTCGCGGCTCCGATCCCCGAAAAAAACCGCTCCCTCACGGTCGCGGCTCCGATCCCCGAAAAAACCGCTCCCTCACGGTCGCGGCTCCGATCTCGCAAATATGGCGCTATACTACCTAAAATTCACAAACATGCAATTAAAAAATGAATGGAATTAATTATTTGTTTACCGCGTCTTTCAATCGTTTGCCCGCTTTGAATTTCACAGTGATTGCGGCAGGAATCTGAATAGTTTCACCTGTGCGCGGATTGCGGCCCGACTTCGCTGCGCGCTTTCCTGTTTTGATCGACACAAAATTTGGGATAACAACTTCCCCGCCATCCACCAATGTTCTCGTCGTTGCATCAATAAATGTGTTTAAGGCTTTTTCAGCTGCTGCTCCAGAAATATCTGCTTCTGTAGACATGAGTTCAATCAATTCTTGCTTATTCATAACATCACCTCTTGGTTACATCCTGTGTATTATTACTGAACAAAGAAATTTCCCTGATGGGAGCGGTTTTTATACCAAGTGCTGCGAGTGAATGTCAAGGAAAAGCTAAAAAAATCGAGGGGTTATGCAAATCACCCCGCCCCTTATGCAAGCGGTCTATTCACTCTCTCCCCGCCCACTGTCATTGCATCGATTTTTAACGTGGGTTGGCCAACGCCGACGGGAACGGTTTGCCCGGCTTTTCCGCAGCTGCCAATACCAGAATCCAATTGCAAATCATTTCCCACCATTGATATTTTTTTCAAAACTTCATGACCACTGCCAATTAATGTTGCACCTTTGATGGGTTTTCCTAATTTTCCATGCTCAATTAAATACGCTTCGCTCGCAGTAAACACAAACTTACCAGACGTGATATCTACTTGTCCACCCGAAAAATCCGCACAGTAAATTCCTTTTTCAACAGATGCAATAATTTCTTCCGGTGCGGAAATACCTGGCAATAAATACGTGTTGGTCATTCGCGGCAACGGTAAACTCGCGTAGGATTCGCGCCGCCCATTGCCGGTTGGTTTCATATTCATGAGTCGCGCATTGAGTGTATCTTGCAAATAATTTTTTAAAATTCCTTTTTCGATTAACACAGTTTGTTGCGATGGCGTTCCTTCATCATCCACGCTCAATGATCCGCGGCGATTGGGAATCGTGCCATCATCCACAACCGTGCATAATTCAGAAGCTACTTTTTCCCCTATTTTTCCGCTGAAAACGGAGGTTTTTTTGCGATTGAAATCACCTTCCAAACCGTGCCCAACTGCTTCATGAAATAAAACGGCAGGCCAACCAGGGCCTAACACCACCGGAAAAGTGCCAGCCGGTGCTGAAATCGCAGATAAATTATGCAACGCTTGTCTCACCGCGCGCGCAACACAACGCTCTGCCGTTTCCTTATTCATGACGATCGTATAATCACCTCGCCCACCGCAACCACTGCGCGCTTTTTCAAAACGCCCATGATCTTCCACTACAACGCTCACAGAAAAATGCACCAACGGACGCACGTCTTTCGCTAATTGTCCGTAAGAGTTAAACACTAAAATAGAATCGTATGCGCCAGACAAACTGAGCATCACTTGCTTCACGCGCACATCTATTTTTCGCGCATAAATATCCAGTGATTTTAAAAAAGCGACTTTGTTTACATCTTGCGTTAGGAGTAACGGATTCACTGCGGGATACAACCGACGTGAAATAATTTCACCACCTGTTTTCACGAGCACACTGCCGCCGCCTTTCACAATGCTGCGTGCTGATTGCGCCGCTTCTAGCATAGCGGATAATTCAATTTGATCGGCGTAAGCAAATCCTGTTTTCTCGCCACTCATCACGCGCAAACCAAAACCACGATCCAAACTAAACGCACCTTCTTTCACGATGCCATCATCTAAAATCCACGATTCTTCCTGCGTTTCTTGCAAAAATAAATCAGCCGCATCAATATGCGGACCAATCGCACGACCCAGCGCTAATTCCAATTCAGATTCGTTAAGAGATAACCAATCATTTTTCATGGTAGGGAGCCTATCATTTAGTGTGTGCGTTTCACAACAGGATTTTTGAGCGTGCCTGTAATGTGATAATCCATTTGCATTAAATGTCCAACACTCGGGGAAACGACTTTATTGACTAACCACGCAGCAGCACCTGCAATCGGTCCACCTGCCAAACCAATCAACACAGGCAAACTGTCTGACACTTTAGGATAAATCGACATCATCAGATCATTGGGTTGATCGGTTAGCCCAATTTTTCCGTCAAAATGAATGCGCGCAACGCTGGCATTCATCTCAGCTTGATGCGCAACCAACACACCACGACCCAATTCAAATTGCCCATTCAAATCATCAAACACAAAACCCGATTTTGTGAATTCAGAAAAATGAAGTGTCAACAACTGCGATAATGATTCTAAACTCAGCAAATTAAGCAGTTGGCCAAATGCCAAGTTGGATTGCGTTTCAGAATCCAAATGCAAAATACGCCCGTTATGCACAGACAATGTTGCGCGACCAACGGCACGCGTCAATGAAAATTGTTCCGGAGATCCCGGCCATGACAAAGCAAAATTAGCCGTCATATCGCCATTTTTTAATCGTGATGACCAATGATGTGCTTGCAATAACGCACCCAAATCACTCGCTTGCATTTTTCCAATCAACGTAGTTTCAAAACGATGATTCATCATCACCCATCGCCCATCTCCTTTTAGGCTCATCAGAGGCGACTGAAAGTGAAGCTGTTGGATTTCCAGGCCATCAGCAATCGGTTTGGTTTGCAAAGATACCGTCGCATTGACATGATCTCCCATTTGAAATTGTTGAATGCGAATGTTCAGCGCAGGAATTATTTTTGGATTAAAAATTTTCTCTTTCGTTTCAGGCTTTTTATTTTTGTCAGGTGTTAAAATCAATGAACGCAAATTCACTTGCACGGGCGCGTTACTTTTTTCGGGAAAAATAATATCGCCTGTCACGTTTGTGTTTTGCAAACGCAACAACGCTCCATCACTCAGCGGCAACATTTGCAACAACATATTTTTCCATTGTTTTGTGAGAAAAAAAACATTATCTACTGTGATATTCAGCTTGCGAAAAAATGCGGGCAATACAAAACGCGAAGATGACGCCCAATGATTTTCGTTAATCCACCTTTGCCAACGCGACACATTCAACTGCGCCAAATGACCATCAATCCACAATCCTTTTTCTTTTGAAAAATTGGCGGGTGAATTTCCCAATCGAATATGAGCAGACATCCAATGCAATTGCGTCGATTTTTTTTCCCACTGAAATGCGCCGGATAATCTCGTGCCGAGTTTTGCAAGCAACGATATTTTTTTGGAATCGATATCAATGTGTGCATGAGAATGCAGCAATTCATTAGATTTTTTTTCAAATAAATCAGGCGCGTTAACAAGCGAAATTCCCCGTAAATTGGAAACAATATCTACAACGTTGCGATTGACAGTATCGATATTTTTCACGAGCCACTCAGCAGTAAAATCCGTTTTTCCATGCAATATTTTTAAAAACGACCAGTCATATTTTTTTTGCAACATACGCATATCCAGCAAACCTGACAGAAAAATTTTCATTTGCGAATACTGTGAATCCATGCGAATCGTGATGGGTTGTGATAAAAATTGCGCCGTCAATTGATGAGCCGACAACATGTTGTTGTTCACAGTTGCGCTTCCCGTAATATTTTTTATTGCCATATTCCATGCGGGCCACAACAATTGATTATTTAAAAATTGAATCGTGCCGTTGTTTTGCATTTTATCCGGAAAATCGAGCGGTAATGTGATATTTAAATGACAATCAATATCGCCACTGCCCTGCATGGTGCGTAACGTTTTTGCAAAGGCGAGCGGTGATTGTTGCAATAAAGTCAATGCATTGTTCAGTGGGGTGTGCATCGTCCCATCAATCAACAAAATTGGTTTTTCCAAATCTTGCATGGACACATGCACCGCTTGAATGGGATTGCCTGCCAGCATCGCTTGCGTCGCATCCACCGAAAACCCTTCGTTATTAAATCGAATTTCACCGTTGATATTATGAATTGCGGGCCATTGTGGATTAAAAAGCAATGTCGCATGTTGAATAGAGGCCACCGCTTCAAAATGCCCGTCGGATTGCTCGAACGGAAAAGAGGATAAAAGGCCACGCCATAAAAAACGAATGTTCGGCAAGCTGCCCGCTTTCAAACCTTGGCTCAACCATTGCACCAATGTGTTCGGTAAAATTCGATCGGGCAAATAACGATGCGCTACTGCCACATTATCCAAATATCCATCACCCACCAGCGACAAACTCGGCGATTGATTTTTTTGCAATAAAATTTTTGCCTGCGCATATGCTTTGAGGTTGGGATCTACATAAACTAATCGACGAATAAAAATGGTTTGTTTGCTCGGATTCCACGTGGCGTTACCCGTTATCACGGCATTTGAAAATGCGCGAGAAAATAAACTCGGTACGGACACTTGACCCAGTGAAAATGTCGCGACGTGTGATTCCGCGTTATTTTCAATCAGCAGGTTCATCTGCTGAATTGATAAAAATCCATTCACACGCATATTGTCAAATAAAATGCGTGGCTGCGTCATTGCCCATTGCAAAAAAACATCGGAGGCGCCTGATGAATTCGCGTCCCATGTCCATTGCAAATGCTTCACCACCACATTATCTGTCACCCACTGACGCTGCCACACACTTTTCAGCAAATTAAAACGAATCGATAACTTGGAAAAACGAATCGGTGATTGCCCGGTGATCGTCACGTGTTGCAAATCCAGCCGCGGCAAAAATGAAAATCCGCTGATGTGCGCTTGCTGAATAGTGATCGGTTGCTGCAACAATTGACTGGATAATTTTGACAGCCACTGATTTCTATGCGGAATGTGGTTGATGGTAAAATAGGTAGCGTTGAGCAACACAGAAATCACAATAACAAAAATCGCGCTCATCACGAGCGTTTTTTTCCCGAAGCGAAACAATTTATTTTTTAACATGGGGGCTCATTGCAGCGCGAATTAAATATGCGCCAACACTCGGGGTCTTAGTCGGTCCAACAACAATGACAGTGGCGGCCAAATGAGAAAGGTGGTCGCCGCTGAAAGTAAATGCACTATATGAAACGCGCGATGATCGAACCATGTTAATAACCATCCCTGTATCAACACATGAGATCCCGCCAGAAGCGCTACGGCACCCGCTTGTTGCCACAATGAAAAATGCACAACAGCCTTCGCATATTTTAGAACAAAAAAACCAATCAACACAAAAACGAGTGCGTGCAATCCGAGCGGCGTTCCAACCAACATATCCAAAAATAAACCCACGCAAAACGCAAATCCCAAATTACAACGCTCTGGCGATGCCAACATCCAATACATCAAAAAAATAAAAGTAAACGGCGGGCGCAGCCAAACCAATGCATGCGGCAACGGCAACATCATCAAAAAAAATGAGGCTAGAAATGACGTGACGATTAAGAAATAACTATTTGATTTCACTAATCTCATTATTTTTTCACCGGTGTTTTCAAATGTGCTGCAATCGCTTTTTTTAATGCGACTTGATTGGGCCAGGCCAGTAACACTTGTTGCGCTCTGTCCAAATGCGCCGTGGGCGTTAACTCCAGTGTTTTAACATCATTGATCACACCCACCGGATAACCAATCGGATAATGCAAACCCAAACCCGATGTTACAAACAAATCACCTGCGCGAATATCATTTTGCGAAGGCACGTTGGTTAAAATCAATCGACCCGAAACACCAAGCCCAGCTGCCACCGCGCGCGCACCCGTTCGATAATCTTCGACAGGAACAGCCGATTGCTTGTCAGTGATCAGCAACACTCTGCTCGTCGCTGTACCCACATCAACAACCTGCCCCATCACACCAAACGCATCCAACACCGGTTGACCCGAATACACCTGCTGATCCGATCCCTCACTCAACATCACTTCTTGCAAATGCGGATCTAACGCAACCGACAAAAGTCGCGCAATCGTCACGCGACCGCCCACCTTGGGTGTTGATTGCAACAATTGCCGCAGTTGCGCATTTTCTTTTTCAAGCGCCAACGATCGCTGCAATTGCGCTTGCAGCAGAATCGTCTCCGCATGCAATTTTGCATTTTCGTTAATTAAATTTTGCTGCGATTGGATATTCAATGCGAGCCAATGCGACAAACGCATCGGTGCATCAATCAACCATTGAAAAGGATACGCGACACGAAAAGAAACGCGAACGCTCGATTGATGAAATGCGTCGATTCGCTGATCACAGATGAGTATCACAATCGCCAGCACAGAAAAAGCAAACGCTCGCAGCCACAAACTCGAACGCTGATAAAACATCCGTTTGATGACTTCACTCCCAATAGATTATTCCCGATACAAAAAATTTAAGCTGGATAAATGCATCATCTCGAGCGCTTTACCGCCGCCACGCGCAACACAGGTCAGCGGATCTTCAGCAACAATCACTGGCAAGCCGGTTTCTTCTTGCAACAACCGATCCAAATTACGCAGCAACGCACCACCACCCGTCAATACCATGCCACGCTCCGCAATATCCGACGCCAATTCTGGCGGCGCTTGTTCCAGCGCTGCGCGCACGGCACCCACAATACCAGACAACGGTTCTTGCATGGCTTCCAAAATTTCATTGCTATTCAAAGTAAAACTTCTGGGTATTCCTTCAGCCAAATTGCGCCCACGCACTTCCATTTCTTTCACGTCCGAGCTCGGAAATGCCGTACCTATCGTTTGCTTGATGCGTTCTGCTGTCGTTTCACCAATGAGACTGCCGTAATTACGACGCACATAGTTGATAATCGATTCATCAAAGCGATCGCCGCCAATGCGCACCGATGCGGCATACACCACACCGTTCAACGAAATAATAGCGACTTCGGTCGTGCCACCGCCGATATCCACTACCATGGAACCGCGCGCTTCTTCAACCGGAAGACCTGCGCCGATCGCCGCAGCCATTGGTTCTTCAATCAAATACACTTCGCGTGCACCTGCACCCAACGCTGATTCTCGAATCGCACGCCGCTCTACTTGAGTGGAACCGCAAGGAACACAAACCAACACGCGTGGACTCGGGCGAAACACGCGAGTTTCATGCACTTTACGAATAAAATGTTGCAACATTTTTTCCGTGACATGAAAATCAGCAATTACGCCGTCACGCAAAGGACGCGTCGCGACAATATTGCCCGGCGTGCGACCCAACATCTGCTTAGCCTCCAACCCAACTGCCACCACATGACTTTGCCCAGTCTGGCTGTCTTTGCGCAGCGCCACCACCGACGGCTCATTCAAAACGATGCCGTGTTCGCGCACGTAAATAAGTGTGTTGGCTGTGCCTAGATCAACTGAAATGTCTTTGGAAAAGTATCCGCGAAACTTTCTTAACATAATCCCTGCCTTGATATTTTAATATTTTAAATGATGAAGATTGCAACCAATTTATCCGAATTTGACCCAAAAGTCGAGATTCGGTCTATGCAAATTTTAGTTTTTTAGGATACAATGATCGACTTTCTGAAAGACGGAAAAATCCATGAGCACCATCGACATTCAAAAAATTGCGGAATTGGCCAAACTCACTTTTTCAGATGAAAAGCGCCACACTCTATCCCATGATCTGAAAAATATTCTCTCGCTGGTTGAAAAAATGAATCGCGAAAATACCGACGCGGTGATGCCTTTGGCACATCCGTTGCAAGTGACACAACCGTTTCGCGAAGATCTCGTCAGCGAAAAAAATGAGCGCGCGTTATTTCAAAAAAATGCGCCGCAAGTGGAAGCGGGATTGTACATCGTTCCAAAATTTGTGGAGTCTGAATAAATGCATCGTCACACTGTCGCAACGTTATCAAAATTATTACACGATAAAAAAATTTCTAGCGTCGAATTAACCAAGCATTTTTTGGCGCGCATCAAACAATTTAGCCAAACGCTCAATGCGTTTATCACTGTCACAGAAGAAAATGCATTACAGCAAGCGAAAATCGCAGATGAAAAAAGAGCGGGTGATCATGCATCAACATTAACGGGAATTCCCATCGCGCAAAAAGATGTTTTCTGCACGAAAAATATTAAAACGACTTGCGCTTCCAAAATATTACATAATTTTGTAGCACCTTACGATGCAACATCCGTTGAAAAATGTAATGCGCAAAATTTAGTTTTGCTCGGTAAAACCAACATGGATGAATTTGCTATGGGCTCATCCAATGAAAATAGTTTTTTTGGCCCTGTAAAAAATCCGTGGGATATGACATGCACACCCGGTGGTTCATCTGGCGGATCAGCTGCGAGCGTTGCAGCGCGTTTAACACCAATCGCAACAGGCACTGACACGGGTGGCTCGATTCGCCAACCCGCCGCATTGTGCGGTATTACTGGATTAAAACCCACTTATGGTCGCGTATCACGCTACGGCATGATCGCTTTTGCATCGAGTTTGGATCAAGGCGGAATTTTATCGCAAACCGCAGAAGATGCCGCATTATTGTTGAATGTGATTGCAGGACACGATGTCAAAGATTCCACCAGCATCAACCAAGCGGTGCCCGATTATACCAAAACGCTTAACGACACAATTAAAAATCGCGTGATTGGTTTGCCGCAAGAATATTTTACCGGCGGTCTTGATCCATCTGTTGAAAAAAATATTCAGGATGCTATTCATCAATACGAAAAATTAGGTGCTCGTTTTAAAAAAATATCATTACCGCACACAGATCTGGCAACTTCCGCTTATTACGTTATCGCACCCGCGGAGGCATCGTCTAACTTAGCGCGCTATGACGGTGTTCGTTACGGATATCGTTGTGACAATCCCAAAAATCTCGACGACTTATACAAACGTTCTCGCACTGAAGGCTTTGGTGATGAAGTCAAACGCCGCATCATGATCGGCACGTATGTATTATCTTCAGGATTTTATGACGCGTATTATTTGAAGGCGCAAAAAATTCGTCGATTAATTTTGAATGATTTTGTCAAAGCATTTGAATCGGTGGATTGCATTTTAACGCCGACGGCACCCACACCCGCATTCAAATTAGGCGAAAAATCCACTGATCCCGTCGCCATGTATTTATCCGATATTTTTACGATTGCCGTGAATTTAGCGGGACTACCCGGTATTTCAATTCCAGCAGGATTTGTGAATCAGTTGCCTATCGGGTTGCAATTGATTGGAAAACATTTTGAAGAAGGCATGATTTTAAATCTCGCGCATCAATTTCAACAAGCAACCGATTGGCACGCACGTATGCCCAAAGGATTTTAATATGACCTGGGAAACAGTGATTGGTATTGAAGTACACGTACAATTGGCGACAAAATCAAAAATATTTTCGGGCGCATCAACCGCATTTGGTGCTGAGCCCAATACACAGGCATGCGCCATTGATTTAGCATTGCCCGGTGTATTGCCCGTGTTAAATCAAGAAACGATCAAACTCGCTGTCACTTTTGGATTAGCGATTGGCGCTAACATCACACGTCATTGCGTTTTCGCACGCAAAAATTATTTTTATCCTGATCTTCCTAAAGGTTATCAAATTTCGCAACACGCATTGCCCATTGTTGGTAACGGTGCGCTCTCCATCACCTTACCCGATGGCAGCGAAAAAATAATTCACATTGAACGCGCGCACCTCGAAGAAGATGCGGGAAAATCATTGCATGAAGGGCTGCCCAACGTGTCGGGCGTTGATTTAAATCGCGCGGGTACACCACTGCTTGAAATTGTCTCCTACCCCGATATGCGTTCTAGCACAGAAGCGATCGCCTATTTAAAAACATTGCATCAACTGGTGCGTTATCTCGGCATCAGCGATGGCAATATGCAAGAAGGATCGTTTCGTGCGGACGTCAATATTTCTCTGCGCAAAAAAGGCAGTGAAACACTGGGCACGCGCGCTGAAATTAAAAACGTCAACTCATTTAAATTTGTGGAACAAGCCATCGCCTATGAAATAGAGAGACAACAAGACATTTTAGAAAGTGGCGGCACGGTCATTCAAGAAACACGAAGCTACGATCCCGATGAAAATGTCACGCGCAGTTTGCGCAGCAAAGAAAATGCACCAGATTATCGCTATTTTCCAGACCCGGATTTATTGCCAGTTGAAATCACGGAACACTTTTTGAAAACAATCCGAGAATCGCTGCCAGAATTGCCGTGGGAAAAGCGCGATCGTTTAAAACGAGACTACGAGCTCAATGACTACGATGCGAATTACATCGCCAATCAAATCGCAGTCGCGCAGTATTTTGAAATCGCGTTGAAAGAAGCGCGTGGCGCAAAACCAAAATTAATTGCGAATTGGATCGCGGGCGAATTGGCAGCAACACTCAACAAAAATAATTTGCCCATTGAGCAATCGCCCGTTTCCGCAAAACAACTGGGCGAGTTAATCGCGCGCATTCACGACCAAACTATTTCAAATAATATTGGCAAACAAGTATTTGAAGCATTATGGAATCGCGAAGGCGAAGTCGATGATATTATCGAGAAAAAAGGTTTGAAACAAATTACCGACACTGGCGAGATTGAAAAAATAATTGAAAAAATAATTGCAGACAATCCTGCGCAAGCTGCCGATTATCGCGCTGGCAAAGAAAAATTATTTGGATTTTTTGTCGGCCTTGTCATGAAAGAAACCAAAGGAAAAGCCAATCCCGCGCAAGTGAATGCGTTATTAAAAAATAAATTATAAAAGAAGCGCGAGCGCAAGCGACCGCATAAAAGAAGCGCGAGCGCAAGCGACCGCATAAAAGAAGCGCGAGCGCAAGCGACCGCATAAAAGAAGCGCGAGCGCAAGCGACCGCCTAAAGCGCAAGCGACCGCCTAAACCGCCTAGACCACCTATAAAAAAAACCACCCCTGGTAAGTCTTCATCGGCACATCAGAGTTGACCCACTCCAAAAATCGCGATTTTGAAGACGTGTAATGATGCTGCTTCAACCATGCAAAATAATTTCTGAGCATCTGATACCCCACCGTTTTTTTTGAAATCGCATTGTAACGCCACGACACCTGCTGCTGAATCATGGCGATCGATGGATGAGGAACAAATAAAATCACGCTGATCGCTGCTGCCATCCCGGTGCGATCAGCGCCGCCTTCGCAATGAAACAATAATGGTTTTGGTGCCGTCTGCAACACACGCACCAACGTGCGCAATTGTTTTCTTGGTGGCGGCAAATACGCTTCAAATTGTATCGGGTAATAATGCAACGCTTGTTGTTTTGCAAATCGAGATTCGACACGATACCAATGATTGGTCGGCCAACTGCCGCGCAAATCAATCATGGATTTCAGATGAAATTTTTGTTGATAGGCGATGAGCTCAGCATGATTCAATTGCGCACTGCGATAAATCATGCCGGGAATCACGGTATGCACATTGCGTGTTAAAAAATTATGGGTGAGATAAAACGATATTAATAAAAATAATATAAGAAAAATAAATAATGAGTAAGTAAAATATCGTTTCATTGTTTTAACGCCTATACCCATTCCACTTCAAAATGCGATTTTTTTATCGCATTTTGAAGTGTCTCATCACGATGGGGTTTCTAAGGGGAGAATCGTGATTCTCCCCTTAGATTTAGCAAACGTGAATTCATTTCACGTTTGCATTCTAATCAGGATATACCGCGAGTGATGAAGTGCGGTAATATCGCATTTTCATTGGCGAGCGGTATAGATCCCGCGATTAAATCGCGGGATGACGGATTTTTTAAAAATTTGCAACAACGGTGCAGCTCCGAATATTTTTAATCTAAAAACAAATCCCGCATCGGCGCCACACCGGGTGTCATGCTATAATGAGAAAAATCTACTTCGCCCGCTTCTTTTAAAATCTCTTCGTCAATTAAAAATTGCCCAGTCAATGTGCGTGAAGGCTGCGTTACAATCCAGTAAGCGGCATTCGCCACAATCGATGGATCACGCGACGCAGCATATAATTCTGGCGGAAAATTGACTTTAATCGCAGAAGTTGCAATCGTGGTTTTTGGCCACAACGAATTAATTGCGATACCTGCGTCTTTAAATTCTGCTGACATGCCCAACGTGCAAACGCTCATGCCGTATTTTGAATACGTATACGCCATATGATCTTTAAACCATTTTGCTGCCATGTGCAGCGGTGGCGACATATTCAAAATGTGCGGATTACTGGATTTGATTAAGTGTGGTATCGCGGCACGAGAACATGCAAATGTTGCGCGCGCATTCACGCTCATCATCAAATCAAATCGCTTCAGTGACGTTTCCAATGTACCCGTTAACGAAATAGCACTCGCATTATTCACCAAAATATCCAACCCACCCCACTTCTCAACCACTTGATGCATCGCTTGTTCAATTTGATTGTCATCGCGCACATCGAGCACCATCGGTAACGCCATGCCACCCGCACTTTCCACTTCTTCTGCGACGGAGTACACCGTACCAGGCAATTTATCGTGTTTCTCAGCAGTTTTTCCGACAATCACAATGCGCGCGCCATCTTTGGCGAATCGCAATGCCATCGCTCGCCCAATGCCGCGTGTCGCACCGGTAATAAAAATCACTTTTTTATTGAGTGACTGCATGATTACTCTCCTTATTGTATCTTCCACCAAATTCGCCGATGGATGGGCACTTTGGCGCAATTTTTTTCCTTAGGTACTTTAGCGAATGTATCGCGACTATTCAACACAACTGTCGAAAAATCATCTTGCGCAGTGACTAAAAAATCGATTGTTTGATTGTCGCATCGATCTGTTTTCACATTCGTTTCTTGTGTTGATACGGTAACAGATGAATCTGGTAATTGAATATCAACGCCCTCGTGTGACAACACCGCTTTTTGCAAACTATTTTCCGCAACAGACGTTACTAAATAATCATCACGAACACCGCTTTGCATTTTATTTTCTAAAATTGCATCGCTGCTTGCGGCCATGGTCAACAACGATAAAACCAACACCATCAACAATGTTACGATTAAAATGCTGCCGAATTGTCTATAGCATGGCGCGACACGCAGCATACAAAATTCCTGGCTGATACAACAAACGATCATTCGGCATAATATTTTTTCCGTTGTACCAATATGAATGAGGTGAATGAAAAACTGCATCGATCGATGACAACACATATTGAATTTTCACAGAAATTATTTTTTTAGAATGCTGTTTCAGATGTATCAATGTCAAATGAAATTTTGTAGCGCCGCTCAATAATTCTTCGCGCGGCCTGTCGTTAATTTTATAATACAACGCATCGATGATTTGATTATTTTGATTGCGACGACTGGTTTCGGCCACAAAAAATTCAACGGGTAAATAATGCCATTGATCATGAAATCGTACGCATTCGCGCAGTTGTAATAATTCGGTGTGCGGCAAAATCACAATTCCCCAGGTTTGCAATGCTTGACCTTCATCCAAACTCACAACAACAGGCGAACGCAAATCGGGTTTGTCTGATTCACATTGCCAATTGCCTGCCATCTCAATTTTTTTTCTCAAAAAAAAATGAACAAAACGCATGCGCTCTTGAATATCCGACATGGCATGTTCGCGCAACAGCAATTGTTTCGAACTCATGAAAATATGATCCAATCCTAATAATATCATCGCGCTCAGGAATATCGCGATCATACATTCTATGAGACTAAATCCATCACGACGCACAAAAAACTACCGCTGATTGTGATTGTATTTTTCGAAACATCCATTGCACACTGATGCGACAAAAATAATCATCCACAGAATCAAAAGTACTTTTGGCATTCGGCAACAAATGACGGTTTTGTTTTTTCCATATTTTAAAATATTTTTTTTGTTGCGAATCGGTTTTAGCAACCAACAGCATGTCAGAAAAATTCGCAAGCTGTATCGTTGCAATGGTTTTTAATTCGCTTTGTTTGATAAGATCAAGTGTTTGTATTTGATATTCCAGCAAGGAAAACAAAACAAGCGAGATGAACAACATAGAAAATAATACCTCAATGAGCGCAAAACCGTGGGTTGTTTTCATCGGGGTATTATGCGGTGTATTGCAAGAGATGCAATACGGGGTTTTCACGCACGACGCCACGTCGTACCATCACCCCCATCTTCGATCACCACGTTCATTTCCGTTAACAGTGTGCGAATGCGATCCGCTTCATTCCAATTTTTGGTGTGCCGCGCTGCATTTCTGTCTGCAATCAATGCTTCTACTTTTTCTGAAAATGCATGATCACTATCACCACGCAAGAAAATTTCAGGATCTGTTTGTAAAATGCCAAACACGACACCCCATTTTTTTAATTGTGCACCCAGCAAACTTGCTTCTGCTAATTTATTTTCTTGGCGTAACCGATTTATTTCGTGCGTCATGTCAAACAGCACAGATAACGCAACCGGTGAATTAAAATCATCGTCCATTGCTTGCGAAAATTTTTCTTCAAATGACCGATCATGCAGAGCGGCATCACTTAAATCTAATCCACGCAAGGCCGTGTACAATCGCACCAACGCTTGATGCGCCAATAATAAATTATCTTTAGAATAATTCACCGGGCTTCGATAATGTGCGCTCAACATAAAATAGCGAATTGCTTCGACAGAATATTCTGCCAACACTTCTTTAATCGTGAAAAAATTTTTAAGCGACTTAGACATTTTTTCATTATTCACATTCAGTAAACCAACATGCATCCAATAGCGCGCGAACGTCTTGTGATTTGCCGCTTCCGATTGCGCAATTTCATTTTCATGGTGCGGAAATTTCAAATCCATGCCGCCGCCATGAATATCAAACGGCTGACCCAAAATTTGTTCTGCCATCGCTGAGCATTCAATATGCCAGCCGGGGCGGCCCTTGCCCCATGGCGAATCCCATTGCGGTTCATTTGGTTTGGATAATTTCCACAATACAAAATCGAGTGGATCTTGTTTTCCTTCATTGATATCGACTCTCGCACCCGCAATTAATTTTTCAACATCACGTTTCGATAATTTTCCATAATCTTTAAATTTTTTCACTGAAAAACAAATGTCGCCATTGCCTGCAATGTAAGCAATTTTTTCTGACAGTAATTTTTCAATCAATATAATAATCGGCTGAATAAATTCGGTGGCGCGCGGCTCGACATCCGGCGATAATAAATTTAACGCTATTTGATCTTCATGCATACTGTGAATAAACCGCGCGGTTAATGCATCGCAAGTTTCTTTGTTCTCATTCGCGCGCTGAATAATTTTATCATCCACGTCCGTAATGTTGCGAACGAAAGTGACTTTGAACTGTTTATATTGAAAATAACGCACAATTAAATCAAACACAATCATCGATCGTGCGTGGCCGATATGGCAATCGTCATACACCGTTTGCCCGCATACATACATCTTCACTTGGCCGGGCGTGATCGGCTGAAATTCTTTTTTTTGCCCAGATAAGCTGTCGTAAATTAACATCAGATGCCTCGCTCTAAACGTCGCTTAATGGTTCGCACATCCATCAAGTTAAAAATTGCTGCGAAATCGGGGCCGTGTTCATGCCCTGTCAATACAATACGCAACGGCATAAATAACGCTTTACCCTTCACGTTCAATTTTTCTTTCAAGTGCGATAAAATTTTCTCAGAATCAGCACCGTATTTTTCTAATGCAATGAGCGCTTCTTGAAAATAATTTTTTCCAGCGTCTCGAATGATTTGTTCTTCTATTTCAGATAATTCAGGTAATTCGGTGAATAATCCTTCCGCCCATCTTTTTACATCCAACGGAAATTTCACATTGGGTCTGATAAGTGCCATGAATTGAGTTTGTTTTTCAGGCGACACGAGTGATTGCGTTGATTTTCCCGCCCATTCCCAAAATGTTTTTTCATCGAGTGCTGCAAGCGCTTGCGCTTGCCAAAATAATAATTGCTGTTCATTGTATTTCGCGGGTGATTTGGCCAGTGCTTCTATTTTAAATTCTGCTGCCAATTCTGTGAGTGTGAAATAGCGATCATGGCCGTAATAATGCCCCAAACGCGCCAAATAATTCACGATCGCCATCGGCAAAAAGCCTTCTTCGCGCAACACTTGCAAGCTGCGACTGCCGTGACGTTTTGATAATGGACTGCCATCAGACCCCACGATTAAAGCGATGTGTGCATACGTGGGCACGGGCAAATCCAATGCGGTTAAAATCGCAATTTGTCTCGGTGTATTTGTTAAATGATCTTCGCCACGCAGCACATGCGTCACACCCATCAATGCATCATCAATTGCGTTGCAATACATAAACGGCGATGTGCCATCTGTGCGGCGAATAATAAAATCACCGAGATCGTTGGTGCTAAATTTTTGCTCGCCGCGCACCAAATCGTGAAACGCAATCACCTCATTATCAGGAATATGAAATCGCAGCGCGGGTTTTAATCCAGCATTTCTTTTTTCTTGAATTTGTTTTGCAGTCAGTTCGCGACAAGTGCCAGAATACCGCGGCGGCTTTCCCATTTTTTGCTGCAACGTACGCTGTAACGTTAATTGTTCTTCCGTGCAAAAACACGGATACGCCAATTTTTTTTCAATCAACTGATCGTAATAACCATCATAAATATTTTGGCGTTGCGATTGATAATAAGGACCATCCTGCCATAAAAGCCCAAGCCAGCGCATGTCTTGCATAATCGCATCAGAAAATTGCTGATCGGAACGGGATTTATCGGTATCTTCGATACGTAGCAACAACTCACCTTGGTTGTGCATAGCAAACAATGCGCTAAAAAGCGCAGTTCTGACGTTACCTAAATGCAAATAACCAGTGGGGCTGGGGCAAAAACGGGTTTTCATTTATTCACTCACTGCGAACCTAGACGCGCGCGGTAGCAAGCGCATCAATAACCTGTTAAATTGAGTGTCATTTTAGCACTGGATCCGGCGATGAATACAGCAAATACGACACTCTTTATATCAGATTTGCATCTGTCCCCTCAAGAACCGCGCATCACCAACACATTTTTACATTTTCTAAAAATCGCGACATCTGCCGATGCGGTATATATTTTGGGGGATTTATTTGAAGCCTATGTTGGTGACGATGATGACAGTGGATTCATGAAACAAGTAACAGAAGCAGTAACACAATTCACCAAAAATGGTCCGCCCACTTTTTTTATGCGCGGCAATCGAGATTTACTGGTGGGAAAAAAATGGATGCAGCGAAGTGGTATGCAATTACTAGAAGATCCAACAGTGATTAACTTATATCAACAAAAAATAATTTTGGCGCATGGCGATGCCTTGTGCACTGACGATACGGCGCATCAGCGTTATCGATATTGGATGCAACAACCGTGGGTGCAAAAAATATTATTGAGTTTACCTTTATCACTGCGACGATGGATTGCTAATCGTATGCGACAAAAAAGTCAAACTCATTATTCAGAACAAGATTTAAAAAAATGGGATGTGGTAGATAATGCAGTGTTGGCGTTATTTAAAAAATATAACGTACAAACATTAATTCATGGGCACACGCACAAACCAGCAATTCACTCCTATGAAAACGCCAAAAGAATTGTGCTGGATACGTGGCATCAACACGGAAGTTATTTAGAAATAAGTCGCGATGGGGCGATGCAGACTAAATTTCTCGAGCATTGAACCGCTCGCTTACGCGCGCGGCTCCGATCAAGAAAGTATAGTCGCACGCGCAGCCATCATCAACGCTTTTATTTCTTCGACTGCACGCTGCATTCCGATAAATAATGCTCTGGCAATAATGCTATGACCGATATTTAATTCGTGAATTTCAGGGATCGCTGCAATCGCTTGCACATTTTCAATATGCAATCCATGCCCCGCGTTCACCACCAAACACGAACGATGCGCGTAATTCGCAACGTCAGCAATTCTTTTTAATTCTGATTTTATTTCTGCTGCGGTTGCAGCATTAGCGTAGGTGCCAGTATGTAATTCAATCACGGGCGCACCAACCCATTTTGCTGCATCAATTTGCGATTTGTCAGGATCAATAAATAATGAAACGGTAATGCCCGCTTTCGCCAATCGCGCGCAGATTTTTTTTAATGCATCTTGTTGAGAAATAACATCGAGCCCACCTTCCGTTGTTAATTCTTCGCGTTTTTCAGGCACCAAACACACATTCGCGGGGCGAACCGATTCAGCAAACAGCACCATCGCTTCCGTTGCTGCCATTTCTAAATTCATCGGCACATTCAGTGTTTCTTTTAATGCAATGACATCGGCATCTTGAATATGACGACGATCTTCACGTAAATGCAATGTGATCCCATCGGCACCGCCCTGAATCGCTTTGAAAGCCGCTTGCACGGGATCTGGATACGACACACCCCGCGCTTGGCGCAGCGTTGCGACATGATCGATATTCACACCAAGACGAATGGACATGACACACACCCTCTCTCAAAAAAATGACGGCCGATTATACCCATTCATTGATTAAAACAACACTCGGCTTTTGAGCACATATGTCCCTAGCAAAGGCTGGAATGCAAGTCGCATTAACTGTTTGGCGGAGTGCAGCACAGCAAGATTATCGAATCGTTCATTGGCGATGGCAATCAAATGCTCGCCCAAAAAAGCAGTTTTTCCCAGTGTTTTCTCGCACAACACAAATCCACGCGTAGGAAAAAATTCGTAATATTGATTCATTTCAACCGGAAAACCCGATTGCGATTCGCGCGTCCAAGGAATGCCGTAACCCAGTGCCGCTAATAATCGCTTTTCAAAAATTCGCAACACACTTTCAATCGCATTATTTTTTTCTAAACACATCAATGTGTCATGATATAAAGAAAAAATATCGGCGTGCGAATCTTCTTTTTGCAACACACGCATCAACAATTCATTTAAATAAAATGCGCTGAATAACGCATGATGATTCAATTGCCAGGGCATGCCATTTAATTCAATTTGCTGCAGCGTTTTTAATTCGTGTTTGCCAAACCAAGAAGCCAGAAGCGGCGTAAAACACTGCAATTGTCCTTGATAACGCGATTTTGGGCCGCGCGCGCTGTTAGCAACTGCTGCAATGCGGCCATCCTGTAAAGAAAATAATTCAACGATGAGACTGGTATTGCGAAATGGGCGCGTATGCAACACATAAACCGGTGACAACGCCAACATTAAAAAATCTTTCGCCGAATAATTGTTTGATCACGCTCAGGCCCCGTGGAAATAATCGTAACGGGCACACCACAAAGCGTTTCTAATTTCGCAATATAATTTTTTGCGTGATCAGGCAATTCAGCGTAATGCGTTAACCCAAACGTCGACGTTCCCCATCCGGAAACGGTTTCATAAATCGGCTCGCAATTTTCCAAATCACACAAATCCACGGGAAAATCATGGATAATATCACCGCGATACAAATAACTATTGCAAATTTTAATTTCAGGTAACGTATCCAGCACATCTAATTTGGTTAACACCAAGCTCGACAAACTATTGATTTGAACAGAACGGCGCATTAATACTGCGTCAAACCAGCCGCAACGCCGCGGGCGCCCCGTCACCGATCCAAATTCATTGCCGCGTTTGGCCATCAACGTCCCCACTTCGTCTTGTAATTCTGTTGGAAATGGCCCCGCCCCCACGCGCGTCACATACGCTTTCGCAATACCCAATATCTCATTCAAATAACGGGGGCCAAATCCGCTGCCCGTGCTGACGGCACCCGCCGTCGTGTTAGAAGAAGTGACAAATGGGTAAGTGCCCAAATCCACATCTAGCAAAGTACCTTGCGCGCCTTCAAATAAAATAGATTGTTTGGATCGTTGAATTGCAGCAAGTTCTGCAGTCACATCCGCAATCATCGGTAATAATTTTTCTGCAGCCGCTTGCAATTCTAATAACACATCGCCAACAGGCAGTGCGTTTTCATGATAATAATGCGTCAATTGAAAATTGTGATACTCTGCCAATACTTTTACTTTTTCTTTCAATTCATCCGCGCGAAAAAAATCCATCATGCGAATGCCACGCCGCGCCACTTTGTCTTCATAGCAAGGGCCGATACCGCGCCCCGTTGTGCCTATCGCTTTTTTACCACGTGCTTTCTCGCGTGCTTGATCGATCAGCACATGATATGGCAACAACACACTGCACGCTGCACTAATTTTTAACCGCTTGGAAACGGGAACACCACGATCTTCAAGCTCCTTCATTTCTTGCAAAAAAGCCTCAGGTGATAACACCACGCCATTGCCAATAAAACAACGCACGCGATCATGTAAAATGCCGGATGGCAAAAGACGCAACACCGTTTTCTTATCATCGATCACCAATGTGTGACCCGCGTTATGACCGCCCTGATAACGCACGACCGCTGCGACGTTCTCACACAATAAATCAACGAGTTTGCCCTTTCCTTCATCACCCCATTGTGTGCCCAAAATCACGATGTTTTTTGTCATAATGACCCCTATCGATTGAAGCTGCTAATAATACCTTAATTTAAGCGGGTTATCATTAACGTAACTCCAAGGTGTGAAATGCCGTCAGATACACTGTACTTAGATCATTCGAAACTCCTTTTTTGGGAAGGTTTAAGCCGACTCGTTGAAAACGAGGTACCCATACAATGGAATAATTATCTGATCAGTCGCCATTGCGGATCTGAAAATGCTTTTATTCACTTTGTGCGCGTACCACTACAAACGCATCGTTCATCCGACACATTTCAAAAACTCCACGTTGCTTTTGATAGTGCATTGCAAGTACAAAGTGGGCTGAATGCAATATTGCAAATACTGTCGCAAGAAAAAATTGATGAATTTAAAATTATTTTATTTTCAAAATATAATGAGATAATGCAAGGTGATCAAGCAGGAAAAGTATTTACAATTTATTTTAACGAACACACCATCAAAAAAATTGATGATGTTGCAAAAAAAATGGAAGCGGCTTTAAAGAATATTGCGGACTTACAAAAACCCACTAAAACCGCTGCTCAATCAGTCAATCGCCCCGATCACGCCATTTCAGACTGCGATTTTGTCACCAAAGCATTTGCTCGAAATAACAGAACCTATTGCGTGCGGCTGCCGTCCGTAGTTTCAGTTTCAGAAACTCCGTCCAGAAGCGGGAGCGCTCTCACTAACTCACCTCTTTCACCGGTGAATTCAGCAGATCAACTATCGTTTTGGTATCAAACTCCAACGCCGCCACCGCCCCCCGCTGCACTTGCACCCAAAAAACCTTCCGGCTCCTGTTACGGGCAATTTTTAACATCGTTTCGTCGCCCTGATTCTCACCACGCTACTCCTGACACAACCGTTCGAAGTCCGCTTGCTGAATCTCTAACTTCATTACCCAGCAATCGTCCTTGATTGTTTCGTTTTTAACAACACCCAACTCATACAACTTCGCTCGCAAACGGCCTTGTGTTGGCTGCAATGTCAATAAGCAACTCACCATACGCTGACTAAGCAAACTGACTATCGCATCTCGTAACAAATCCAATCCTGTATTTTCTTGAGATGAAACCCACACGCGCTTGGGTAATTTTTTCTCGCTGTAGTCAATGCGTGGCTGCAACTGAGGCGACAAATCAATTTTATTCATCACTTGTAATTGCGGCACATCCGACGCGCCAATCTCATTTAACACATGATTGACTGCTGCTATTCGGTCAACAGAATTTTCAGTGCTCGCATCAATCACGTGTAACAACAAATCCGCTTGTCGCGTTTCTTCCAGTGTTGCTTTAAACGCGGCGATTAATTCGTGTGGTAATTGCTGAATAAAACCAACCGTGTCAACCATAATTGTCTTACCAATTTTAGGCAAAGTAATTCGATGCATAGTGGTATCGAGTGTTGAGAACAATTGATTCGCGACGTAAATATTGGATGATGTGAGCGCATTGAATAAAGTGGATTTCCCTGCATTGGTATAACCCACAATCGCAATTAACGGCATTTCAGACCGCAGACGTTTGCGGCGATTTTGTTCGCGTTGCGTTTGCACTTTTTCCAGACGCTTTTTAATCACTTTAATGCGATTGGCAATCAAGCGTCTGTCGGTTTCCAATTGTGTTTCACCGGGGCCTCGCAAACCGATGCCACCCTTTTGTCTTTCCAAGTGTGTCCATCCGTGTACCAAGCGCGTGCTCATGTGTTGCAATTGTGCGAGTTCCACTTGCAGCTGGCCTTCAAACGTTCGCGCGCGCTGCGAAAAAATATCTAAAATTAATTCTGAACGATCATGCACGCGACATTCAAACAAGGCCTCGCAATTTCTCGCTTGTGCGGGTGATAATTCGTGATTAAACAGCACAAGATCAGCATGATATTTTTTAACAACTTCGGCAATTTCATCAGCTTTTCCGGTGCCAATAAAATATTTCGGATTAGGATCGGTGAGTTTTCCAATGACGATACCCACAATATCTGCACCCGCAGAAAGTGCCAGCGCTTCAAATTCTGCCAATGCTTCATCAAAATGATCATGATGTTCGCCGCGATACACGTGCATCTGCACAAGCACCACACGCTCACCCCCTTTTTCACGATCAATAAAATATTGTTTGCTCACGAAAGCTGTCCGTTTGATAGCGTTAACGTGCGATGACAACGACGTGCGAGCGCTTCATTGTGCGTCACCATCACAAAGCTTGTATTGATTTTTTGATTCAGTGACAACATCAATTCAAACACGGTGTCAGCAGTGTGTTGATCCAAATTACCTGTCGGCTCATCGGCCAACACACACGTCGGCTGATGCACCAATGCACGCGCAATCGCAATACGTTGCCGCTCGCCTCCGGATAATTCACCGATGCGATGCAAGGCTCTATTTTCCAAACCCACCTGCACCAACATTGCCATCGCTTTGTCGCGCGCAACTTGTTTGGAACTGCCTGCGATCCACAAGGGAAAACACACATTCTCTAACGCATTAAATTCTGGCAGTAAGTGATGGAATTGATAGATAAAACCCAAATGGCGATTGCGTAACGCACAACGCTCGCGTTCACTCAACGTAGCAATCTGTTGCCCTGCAATTTCAACAATGCCGTGTGTCGGTTTATCCAAGCCACCCAGCAATTGCAACAACGTTGATTTACCTGAACCCGAAGCGCCAACAATCGCAACCATTTCTCCAGGTGCTACAGAAAAATCGATGGCTTCAAAAACACGAACCGGCAAGCCCGCATCTTGAAATGTTTTCCCCAATTTGTGGCAGCGCAGCATCACCTCACTCATAACGCAGTGCCTCCGCGGGCTCGGTCTTGAATGCCAGAATCGCGGGATAAATTGTTGCGAGCAGGCTAAAAATAATCGCTGACAAACACACCGTCACCACATCGTGCCACTGAATTTCTGACGGCACAAAATTAATAAAATAAACAGAGGAACGCACAAATTGAATGTGAAACACATCTTGCAACCAATTGGCAATCGGTGTCACGTGTGCTGCAAGCGGCAACCCCAACGCTAAGCCAAGCATCGTTCCCATCAATCCAACCAGAAGTCCTTGCACCATAAACGCCAACATAATTGTGCGCGGACGTGCACCCAATGTTCTTAAAATCGCAATATCCGCGCGTTTATCATTCACAACCATCACGAGTGTCGACACCAAATTAAATGCCGCAACGCCGATGATGAACAATAAAATAATAAATAAAATCATTTTTTCCATCGCGAGCGCTTGGAAAAACGCACCGAATTGCACGGTCCAATTGGTGATGCTGTAATTATCCGCTAATCTGCTTTGCAAGATGTCGGTAACCGATTGCGCTTGATAAAGATCTCGTAAATGAATGTGCACGCCCGACTCTCTTGCCCCCTGCAAAAATAATTTTTCTGCATCCTGCATATTAATAAAAAGTAATGACGCATCATACAAACCACCAGTCGTGTGATAAATCCCCGTAATTTTAAATTCTTTGTAACGCGGAAAAACGCCGACCAATGTGATGGTCGATTGCGGTGTTAACACCGTGAGATGATCTCCCACACCAACACCCAATACTTCTGACAAGCCCTGCCCGATCACCACATGAAATTTTCCCGGCAGCAAAGTATTCAACGATCCTTGCGTGAGATGCTGCTGTAACGCTGAAATATGCGACTCTTGCGCGGGCAATATTCCCATGAGAGTCACGCCAGCAAATTGACGCCCTTGCATAATCATCCCGTTGCCGCTGACATAAGGCGCTGCTGCTGTCACGCCTGAAATTGACTCCGCTGTCTTCACCAACGTCGGCCAATTGTTTGAGATATCACTTTGCGTTGTGACAGTAACTGCCGGTGTTATTGCAAAAAAACGTTCGCGAATTTGCTGATTAAATCCATTCATGATGGAGAGCACGGTGATGAGCACCATGACGCCGAGCGCAATACCAAGAAGTGACGCGAGCGAAATAAAAGAGACGAAATGACTGCGTCTTTTTGCGCGCGTGTAGCGTAATCCGATGGTAAGTGACAATGGTTTTTTCATCGACTCATCATACCGGATTCAAGCAAGCGTTCACAGACTGAAATTAGCTGTCGATACTTCAGGGACAGGATCTGTTTTTTTTGAAAAAAAAACTGGTATCATCATCTTTAACGTTATATGATTTGCAGTCCTTTTTTTAGGAATCCACAAGCGGGGGTTTATGAGAGATGAAACTAACTGAATTACTCGAAGATCCTGGCGCGCATCGCGAGCCGTTTTTTATTTTTCGCCCACACATTCTGCAAAAAGCCGTGCGATATTTTCAGTCGCATTTTGATGGAAAAGTGTTGTATGCCATTAAAACCAATCCAGAGCCGCATATCATTCAGCAAGTTCACGCGCTCGGTGTGCATTCGTTTGAGCTTGCGTCACTGCCTGAAATCGAGCTCGTCAAATCGCTATTTCCCGATTGCGAATGTTTCTTCATGAACCCCGTTAAATCGCGCCAAGCGATACGTGAAGCATATTTCACTTACGGCGTGCGTCACTTCTCACTCGATTCTGAAGCAGAACTTAAAAAAATTATGGAAGAAACGGAGAATGCGAAAGACTTGGCATTGCACGTGCGCTTAAGCATCCCCAACACTTACGCTGAACACAGCCTCGCAGACAAATTTGGGATTAACATGATTAATGCGCCAACGCTGCTCAAAGCGACGCGACAAGCGGCTGAGAAACTCGGCGTTTGTTTTCACGTAGGTTCACAATGCATGCATCCTGACGCGTATCGCATCGCCATTCGCATGACGCGCGATTTGTTGCGCCCACTGCGATTCTCTATCGACTCGTTGAATGTGGGCGGTGGTTTTCCATCGATCTACCCTGGATTGATTCCCCCGCCGCTCGAACATTATTTTACGGCGATTCGCCAAGAATTCTCGATCATGAATCGCAATCGCAATTTGAAACTGTATTGCGAGCCGGGTCGTGCACTGGTGGCAGAATCGACGTCACTCATCATACAGGTGCTGCTTCGCAAGAATGATGCGTTGTATATCAACGACGGCATTTATGGCGCCATGTTTGACGCAGGTTTTCCAAAACTCATCTATCCCGTGCAGCACATCAAACCGCGCGAAAGCGAAGACAACAGTCTCACGGCATATCGTTTTTACGGCCCAACGTGCGACTCGCTGGATCAAATGGCGGGGCCATTTTATTTGCCCAACAATATCAAAGAAGGGGATTTCATTGAAGTCGGTCAGCTCGGCGCTTATGGCAGAACGCTGTCAACCAAATTCAATGGTTTTACGCAACGCAAAGATGTGTTCAACGTAGATGACGAACCACTCATGACATTGTATGATACTTCCGCTATTTCACGTGAGCCGCTGGAAGTAATAGCCGCTTAATTTTAATGATGTAAAAAATGGGTAACAGATCAGGGCTCCTATGCCTGAATTACTAAAACGCTCAATTTTGAGGTGATTTTTTACGAAAAATCGATGAGAAAGCGGAGCATACACGTCAGTATGTGAGCATTTCGAAGAGATTTTTCGTGAAAAAGCACCCGAAAGTGAGCGTTTTTATGGGGGGCTGAGCTGTTACAAAAATGGCGCGATTTTCGCGTCATTTTCGTTTTGGAGTACTGCATGAAAAAAAATGATTTGCTAAAAAAAGCCGTTGAACACATCGACATTGCCTCGTTCGATGCACGCCCCATTATCGATGCCATGGATAAAATGTCTTTTAGCTCGCGCGATTTGGCGCGCGCCACACAAATTTTCAATCGCATGCTGCAAGATCAATCTTGCTCAATCCTCTTAACCATCGCAGGCTCAACCAGCGCCGGCGGTTGCATGCAGCTCTATCATGACCTCGTCAAATACAACATGGTAGATGCCATCGTTGCAACTGGCGCCAGCATCGTTGATATGGATTTCTTTGAAGCGCTCGGTCACAAACATTATCAAGCTGCGGGAACAGTTGACGACAATCAACTGCGCGATTTGTATATCGATCGTATTTACGATACCTACATTGATGAAGAAGCATTGCAAGATTGCGACAAAACCATTTTAAAAATTGCGAATCAATTGCCGGTACGTGCCTATTCTTCGCGTGAATTTATCCATGAAATGGGTCGGTTTTTAAGTGAGGGTGGTGCTAGAAAGAAAAATTCATTGGTGCAATTGGCGTATGAAAAAAATGTTCCTATCTTCTGCCCCGCTTTCACCGACTCTTCTGCGGGCTTTGGCTTGGTTATGCATCAAGTGCAGCGCCCCAAGCAACATATCACCATCGATTCTGTGAAAGATTTCCGTGAATTAACCGACGTTAAAATTAAAGCGGGCACCACGGGATTATTAATGATTGGCGGCGGCGTTCCCAAAAATTTCGCACAAGACACCGTCGTCTGCGCTGAAATGATTGGTGTAGAAGCAGAAATGCATCGCTACGCCATTCAAATTACCGTTGCCGATGTGCGCGATGGCGCGTGCTCGAGCTCAACGCTGAAAGAAGCCTGCTCGTGGGGCAAAGTCGAAACGACGGATGAACAAATGATTTATGCCGAAGCAACCACCGTGTTGCCGCTACTCGCGAGTGACGCCTATCACCGCGGTTATTGGAAAGAACGCGCCGCACGCGAATTTACCAAACTCTTTCAAAACGCCACTGAAACGGTAAAAGCATGATTAAAATCAATAAGCAAAGAACCGCGCGCGCCAGCGAGCGGGTGAATTTACACGTAGACGCGCGCGCCAGCGAGCGGGTGAATTTACGCGTAGACGCGCGCGCCAGCAAGCGGGTAACCAAAATCCTCCCCTCTCAAAAAGCTTTTCTCGGTCTCGACAAAAAAAATGCGGTGAATTACACGCAAGCGAAAGCGGTCATCATTCCTTTTGGTCTTGAAGCGTCAGTCAGTTACGGCGGCGGAACCGCCAAAGGCCCGCAAGCAATGATCAAGGCATCGCATCAAGTGGAATTGTTTGACGAACATTTTTTCTGCGAGCCCTGTCAGCAAATTGGGATTGTTACTCTGCCAGAACCCGTGATCAAAAAACCGATTGAAAAAGCAGTCGATCAGCTGGAAAAAATCGTGCAGGGTGTATTGGATGATCATAAATTTCCATTTGTGTTTGGCGGCGAACATTCCATCACACCCGGTGCCATTCGCCCCTTCGTGAAAAAATATCCGAATCTGGTCATGCTGCATTTTGATGCGCACGCCGATTTGCGCGATGGTTTTCACGGCGTGCATTATTCACATGCAGCAGCCCTTCGCCGTTGCTTGGATCACGACAACATTGAATTGGTATCGCTTGGCATTCGCAATATTTCTGCTGAAGAAATTCCATTTTTGGAAGCGAATCGTCACCGCATTCACATTTATTGGGCAAAAGATAAAGCGCGTTGGGACCTCGAAACCATACTAAAACCATTACGCAACCGACCGATTTATCTCACATTTGATTTGGATGGATTAGATGGCAGCGTCATGTCAGCGACTGGAACACCCGAGCCTGGCGGATTATTTTGGCAAGAAACTATCGACATCATCGAAGCGGCTTCCAAAGTTGGAAATATCGTTGGTGCTGATATCAATGAACTGGCACCGAAACCGAATTTGCATGCTTGCGATTTTTTGGCAGCCAAGCTTGCTTATAAAATTTTGGGATTTAGTTTTCTGCGAAAGTAAGATACGATGAAAGCAAGATATTGACTCAAGGATTGGGTGTATCATGCGAAAGCTGAGATGTATGCTCATCTCAAACCACGTCGGGCTTCTCGATACTCCTATGCGCCGTTTTATCCCCATTAAACTTCCTGATCGAAAAATCACGAGTTACCGAACAACTAAAACCCCATCACTCGGTCCACTACCCTTTTCTAAAAAAAATGCATCGCTACTCACTTGGATACACATCTATCGTCATCACATTGAATATCACGCAACATGGCGCGTCAGGCTGTATTTTTTAATGCTGGTGCTTTATCACAACAGCAAACGATTTATTACTATTGGCAGAACCTGTAAACAACATGGCGTCGGTATTGCGAAATATGAACTGGATGCGTGTCATTCTTCTTTATTTCCGCGCGTTATCGATTATTCGCCGGATAACACCGTTGAATTTTTATCTCAAAAACAGCAATCAATTTTTGATGGCACCGCATTTGATGATATGAATAACATGACGGTGTGTGCACCCAAAACTGTCAACTTGGTTGACTGTTATTTGGAAGATAGAATGCACGGCCGCACCTACCGCAAAAGATTACTTGCCATTTTAAATCAAGTTTCCATGGGAAATTTAACGCCAGAACAAGGCATGCATTTTTTCTTTCTGGTCATGCAGCGCGCATTTATCGAAATGAGAAGGGTTGCAGCAAAAGTGAAAGGGCCTAAAAAACGCGATGCGCTGCTGAAAGTAATTGCACATCAAGAACGGGGCACTTTTGAAAATGCAACGGAATCATTACATCTTTCCACTCCTTTTTTTAAAAAAACACTGCATCAAAAAAACGAACCCGCGTACACTGCCTATGATCGCACGCGCAAAGAATTATTAAAAAATAAATACAGACCGGCTGATGATGGCGCAATACATGATCCAAAAAATGGCGCCTAACTTCAGCATAAAGTACCGCTGGTTTTTGAGAAGTGACTTTTTTTATCAATTATTTGATTTAAAAATAATTCCGCCACTCTCTTATTCATCCCGGACGCTGGATGCACTGCATTCCAAAACATAAATCCCATGCAATTTGTTTTTGGAATGATCGTTGGATTGGTATAATCTTTAAAATTCAGTTGACATGCTTGTCCCATATGCGCTTGAAATAACGTATTTTCGGAATCATTTTCATACCATTGATAAACAGGCATGATGACAATTTTTGTATTTGAAAATAAATTAAATAATTTTGTATCCCATCTTAACCAAAAATTAGCGCATTTCACAAAAAAATTGGCGATGCTAGCAATTTTCGTATGATAAAAACCTGGTGTTAATCCCGGATTAAATAATTCAAGAGCATATATATTTTTTGGGCGTTGATTAACGGGCAACTGCTGAATCAGAATCGAAATATTTTTTAATTCATTTTTTTCGACACCACCAAAAATAAATTTTAGCGCCGGAAATGGGTTTCCTCGTTTACGCAATTCATTAGCAGCAATAATCAAATCATTCCCACCAATCCAAAATGCATACACAGTATTTTTATCTACTGAGATTTTGTTAGCGTGATAATCCTGCGTAAATAATTGCAGCTGTTGAAATAATCCAGGAATCTCTAATTTCAAATAATTTTGGTGAGATGGATTTTCCTCGTAATTTTTTCTTGCATCATAAATACTTTTTGAATCGCAATTTTTTATTAATTGATAGTGTGGATTCACGCAATTTTTTTCAGATGTTGCATATCCCCACGCATAATTAAATGAAATAGCATTGGGAATTTTTTGTGTATTTAATAAATTGCTCGGCGCAATATAATCAGATGGTAGTAATTTTTTATTTTTAGCGTCTATCAAAAAATATTGCGGCCAACTGATGCTGCGATATTTTCGCGGATTTTTATTATTTTCAATCGGCGCTTGTTTTGCAAGATAAGGGTTATCTGTTTGAGTACTAACCGGGTTTGAGAAAGGCACATACAATTGCGGTACTATATTATGCAAATCCTTTTTTCCCTGAGGATCCCACCAAACGCGACTCGACTCCGGAAAATTTCCAACATCAGATAAACTATCTCCAAACACGATCATATTACTCAATTGCGCAAGTGAAGATGTGCAGTAAAACAATAAGACTGCTAAAAAAAATCTATTCATTCTATGTAGCATCCGTATAAAATTTTATGACTATCGCAACACTAAGAGCTTGTTTAAAATCTCCTGACTCGCTGCAAATGACGCTATTCGGTGTAAATAAATGAAAATTTTCGGTCAAGATTAAAGAATATTAACCTTAAATTTTCATTTATTTCCACTCGAATATCATCATTTTCGCTTGAGCCCGGAGATCTTAAACAAGCTCTAAGCGTTCAGATAATGGTTACTGAAGCAACTGAGCAGGCTGCAATAAAAAATATTTCAATTGTGCGTGTGCGACATGCTCTACTTCTTCTGGCACCAACGAACGATTTTTTGGCCCACCAAATTGCCACATCCAAGTATCGAATACCTGATATAACCAATGAAATGGAAATTGAAATGGGCCTTTTAAAAAACTCGTAAAAATATAGCGTATTTTATCAACTGTATTTTCATCCCAATCAATTGTAAAATAACCAAAGTGTCTCTTATCAACCATGCTCGACCAATGATAATCAGCTGTATGGTCTTCGATGTGCGTCATTTTAAGCCCAGCATCAGGCGCTACTTTATTTTTTAAATCACTCAGGTGGGGATAATATCCACCATGGTGCTGATCGAGCACAAAAGCCTGTGTGCGATCCAATAACGACCATGGTACTTTCTCGTTCCAAGTCAACGTCGTTACAAAAATTTTTCCATCCGGTTTTAAGTAAGATTGAAATAAACGCCAAACATTCGCGATAGTTTTTTGACTGCGAAGTCGTGCCGCATTATTTGAAAATACACCCATGGAAGAGCACAGGTGTTCTGTTGAGCCAAGCGTCGTAATTCTGTCGAATTGCCCAATAAAGCTTGGGTTTTTGACACGATAATCTTGTTGCATCACTTCTAATCCCTTTTTGCGAACAACGCTCACTTGTTCTAACGATAATGTCAGACCGATTACTTTAACGCCTTGTTGAGCGCAATATTCCATCCACACGCCACTGCCACAACCAACGTCCAGCAATGACATGCCAGGTTTTAACTCCAATAATTCAAAAATATAGCGATATTTATTTTCTGTGGCTGTTTCTAATGTCATACCTTTTTCTTCAAAATCAAAAAGACCTTCTGAGTAATCTATTTTATGTTTTATAGGTGGCAGATAGTGCTCAAACCAATCGTAACAATTTCGAGTTGTTTTGGTTTGATCTCGAGTGGGGAGATTAAAAAAATACCAGGCAACATTTCGCATAAATAAAAGCGAAAAATAGGTAACAAACAGCGCGCGTGCAAAAAAAAGCAATGAGTCGTGAATATCCGTATCTCGCATTAAACCTCACGATAAAATCTTCTAGATTTTTGGCCTCGACATCCGATCACCAAAATAAGCTAGCATATCCATTGCAACAGTTAAATCAATATTACGCCGGGTCTAGTAACGATAACTTGGAAAAATAAATGCGATAAAATCCACGGTCGCGAGTAAGCAGACGATCGCATTGCGTGGATGCATGTGCCCCAATCAAGAAATCTGCCACTACTCTGTCGCGTTTTCCACCGCGTTGCCGATACTGCCGCCAGGCACGGGCAGCAAACTCTGCTGTGTCTTTCTGCATGGTAGAAAATTCTATTCCCAATAATTCAATGGCGCGATGGAAAGCGGTATGATCAGGAAAAACCGTTGCGGTTTCAACCCACACTACTTCGCAAGCACACACACTACCTTCCTGAATACAGCGTCGCAATGCGTTTGCTGATTTTGTACCAAAAGTTTTATCAGCACTAAAAATATCAATCAAAATATTGGTATCAATGGCAGTAATCATCCCTTTCCTCGTAATTCCTTGATTAATTGATTCGTGCTTTTCTTTAATTTTAAACAGCCGTACACGGAATCGATGACATCGCGTTCTCCAAGCTTCACTGCAATCAATGTTGATTTTTTAATTTGAAAATCCAATATCATGCCCGGCTTAATTCCTAATTTTTTGCGCAGTGCTTTGGGAATTGTCACCTGCCCGCGTTCCGCCACTCTTGCTTTCATTGCCGCACCTCAAAGTATGGAAATTAAAATATGAATTCATACTTTTAAAGTATAGCATTTTTACAAAATACCGCAATTTTTATCAGGGCATTATAATGAGGTGGTTATTTAGTAACTTCTCAAAAACCCGGGGCAACACTCAAATAATTTCTCAAAAAATGGGGCACGTCGTCCCGCGACTTGATCGCGGGATCCATAAAACTCTATAAAAATAGATAGATCATGGATACCGCGATCAAGTCGCGGTATGACGAAAATATTTTTTGCCCCGGGTTTTTGAGAAGTTGCGCACATTTGATTGAAAAACGGCCTAAAACGGCTTGAAATAGGGGTAAAACGATTTGGGTACGTTACAAAATCCCTACATGCCCAATTGATTTTGATAATCTCATTCAACTGCCACCTGATTTAAAATCGGCTGCAGTTTATTTCGCAATGTATGAACAACAACAGGAAATGGTTTTTCAGGTAATTTATTCCGCTTTAAAAAAGAACGCCATCCTCAAATGGAATTTTTACAATTTCCTGAAATGTTTTTTTCATTATCAATAAATCATTATCGCCAAATGCTAATAAATCCATATCAATGGTTGTGCGATGTGGCATGTTGTACCATAGTGCAAATAACATTGCGCCTTTTAATAAAAACTGCTGACTATAGTTGGATTGTCCCATGCGATAGAGTAAGCGCTCCAACATAAAGCGCATCAAAACAATTTGAAAATCCAATGATTTTGTTTGTTTTGTGATATTAAGCAAGCGTGCGCGTACTGATTCACCCATATTAATTCGTGTCATCCCATTATCTCCATGTAAGGCTGCATAATTTTCAAAACCTGTTCTATTTTTGCAAATCGATACAATTCATCCAAAGTAACTTTCTTTTTTCGAATGGCATCTTTTAGTGCTTCAATCGCAACATCAAGCCCGATCTTATTTCGAAACTTGAAACAATCGACCACTGTTTTTGCAGGACTGTACACTTTAATAGTTACCTTGTCTGTCACAGCTGTTTCAATACCAGCAGAATAAACACGTCCCGTCAGTTGAACCATTGTAATGAACGGATAATCCATGACGGGCGCATGACTTCCTTGTGGCATAGCAATCCAAACGCCACGCGATGGTTGAGTTGTTAGCTCATGAAAACGCAATGCAGTCAGCAAACAAAAAACAGCTTTTGGCACTTTTTTTGCAACAGTAATCAATTCCTCTTTTTCAGAAACAAGGACGCCAGATTGACGATACAAGCCACGCGCCACTCTTTCGAGCACACCAGCGTCAGTCATGCGAGTTAGCACCATGCTGGGAATATGCATTTTTTTAAGGTCACACGAACGCAATCTGCTTGTTTTAGCTAGCATTGTTAGAACTTGTTTTTCATAAGTATTCTTCATGATAATAGTATGTTGCATTTATACGTTAATTGCAAATATTTAACGTAAAAATGCAACATCTAAAATGAGTATATCCCTCATCCATGAATGGTCTTTTAAGACTACTCACGTTGAGACCAAAAGAGGACATTTCTAAATTGCTCAAAGCGGACATTACTAAATTGCTCCTACATTTCCTACAACACGTATATCACGCCTGCTTGAATTTTGTTAAAATCACTACTGCTAGATAATTAAGACTGGGCTGTTCATACCAGAGTGAAAACAACATCGCACCTTTGAGCATAAACTGTTTGTTATATCGGGATTGACCGATGCGATATGACACGCGCTCTAATGCAAATCGTTCCATCATTTGTTGAAGATCCGTTTGCTGTGCTTTGGCAATATTATGCAAACGCGCACGTACGGATTCTGCTAAATTATTTCTCATGATGACATCGCCTCAAGGTAAGGTAGTATGATTTTTATCACGCGCTCGATTTTTGCAAAATAATACAACTCATCGCGTGTTGCTTTCTTTTTTTTAAGTGCATCTTTTAGTGCTTCCAATGCAACATCCAATCCAACTTTGTTTCGAAACTTAAAACAATCGACAACCGTTTTTGCAGGGCTATAAATTTTGAGTGCAACGCGATCGCGCACCACTGTTTGAATGCCTTCTGAATAAGTTTTACCTGAGAATCGCATCATTCTAATCGGCGGATAATCCATTTTTGGCGCCCTACTTCCCTGCGGCATAGCAATCCAAACTTCACGCGGCAATTGCGTAGTCAGTCCATGAAATTGCAATGCGCTCAGCAAACAAAAAATGGCGCGCGGCGCGACCAATGCAATATCAACCAATGTCTCGTTTTCGGAAAGAAATGTATTTGGTTTGCGATAAAGTCCGCGCGACACCTTTTCAAGCACACCCTCTCTCACCATGCGCGTGAGCACTACTCTCGGGACACCAATTGCTTGGAGATCACTGGATCGCAGTGTCAACTTTTGTTTTATCAGCTTGAGTACTTGTTTTTCATGGGTATTATTCATTCCGATAGTATGTTCCATAAAGACATTAATTGTCAATATTTAATGTCTTTATGGAACATCTAAACTTTTATTTTGGACAATGAAGACTCATTAATTGTGTCAAAAAAAGTAACGTTGCGATGCAAGTCACAACGTTAACGTTGTCGCAGGTAGTTTCACTACCATTTGCACTTTCGTAGCTTAACGGAGCTACCGCCATCAATAGATGGTTTGTGTGCGAACACTCAACGAGCTATTAGAAATCGACAAGATATTTATGTTTTAAAACACTAAAATGAGATTTTTCAAGTAGTTAAAATTCACCTCTTCCCCAAAAAAAATCAGCAATATGCTCAGCCATGACCTATAGTTTCCCTTATAAAACTGAGGGATGACTATGCCTGTTCCAAAACGATTTTATTACACAGAAACACGCTCTGGAAAACGCTACAAAAGCGACCCTGCGGGTACGTCTGGCATAGTGGATTTGGATCGTCTTCGTCAGGGCTTACCTGCGTGGGAAGACCATCAGCCAATTCGTGTGACATTGCCTGGAAAATTGATTTTAGCAGATTGGACTGCGCAAACTTGGAGTTATGCAAAAACAAAAGCAGTCATCGCGCGGTTATCGCAATTAATGCAGGATGGATTTGAAATTTATATTTGGCAATCAGATGGAAATGGTTTTGATCAAGTCACACGATTAAATGAATTGCATTTAACAGATTTATTTGATCGAAAAACAAGATACAAAATCACATTAACAGATGAAGCAGTTGTTTTAGATACTGCATCAAAAAAACTTCCATGTAGTACATTGTGTTTATTGGATGACTATGGCATTTCGCAGCTACTGCAGGATACCGATGAAGATATTCCGCGAGAATTGCCTGTTGAGGCATTGAGTCATATAGGAATTCAAGATCCCGCGCAATTTGGCCGCATGATGATGCTGACAGATGAGGGAAAGGAAGAACAAGAAAAAAAATTATTACTTTTGAGAAGTAAATCTCCTCACTACGATATTCTTGTCAGTCGTGATGTTGACGACGTTGACACACAATATTTGAATTCTTTATTTTCGGGACTTGTGGCGGAAAGTAAAAATGAATCGATAATTTTTTATGATGTCAACAAGCTAAAGACTGTCACGCCGATTACTGCACAGAATATTACTTGTGCGTATATTTCATCTAAAAGCAAAGATTACCCCGCGATATTTAAACGTCTTGATCATCTTGAAGAAATTCATACTTACACTGATGGACCTGATTTAGGCTTATTGCTTCAACATGCGCCGCTAACACTAAAATATTTGTCATTAAGTAATGTTCAAATAATTTCGCCGATTACAAAACCATTACCCACGCACACTCAACTTGAAATGCTGATTATTTCAACATCTGGCGGCGGTATTAATATTTCCGCTGAAACCATTGAAGCGGTTATTTTAGCATCGCCTAATTTAAGAAAAATTGATTTTGATTGTTTTCAACCTTCAGAAATTATTTTTAAATCACCAGTACCAGTCTTGCCAGGATTAGAAGAATTAAAATTGATCATAGGTGGAAAAGAAGGTAAGCGACTATTACTAGCTGCAGCACCAAATTTGCGTAAATTAATGATAAATATTGATGAAGTTGAAACACTCGACGCCATAGTTAATAAAGAATCACTTGAAGTTTTGAAACTTTATCACAAAAAAAAGTTATCTAACGATAATATTAAAACGCTTTTTACACAATTTCCAAATTTGAAACAGTTAGACATTAAGATTCCAAACAATATCAATTTTTCTGATTTACCAGCATTGCTTGATCTTGAAGAATTAGATGTCAGCTTTTCAGAGATTAATCAATCTGACCTTGAAAAATTAATTGTCGCAATGCCAAATTTAAAACAATTGAATTTATTTGAATGTAAAAATATTGTTGAAGAAGAATTACCAGGCCATATTCAACAGCTGCTTGTTAAAAGACCAGAACACCGTGAACGTTTTCATCGGATGGGAAGAAAAGATTCGAAAGATCATGATGTAGATGATGATAAAGAAGATGATGATGAGGATAACGAAGGCGTTAAGGTGAAAGGTAGAGGAAAACCGGTTGATCCAACTTGGAATGCTAATGATCTAAAAAACGAAATTCCGCCTTCCCTGCAAAACAAACCATTCCGATATAAAGGTGATACGACGAAAAGTCAAAGCATGATCGCAAAAAAATTATGTCAGTATTTAACACTCACAGAGCAACATATTGAGCGCATTCCAAAAATTCAAGATGGTATTTGTTTGGCCTTGTCACATTTTTTTATTGTAAAGCAAAAAGAAAATTCATGGGATGATTTTTTAAATTGCGTGTCTGGTTGGGATGGAAAATTAGAAACACTGACAGAACGCTTACGATCAGAATTTCAAAACTTATATTTTTTTACAAAAATATATTATGAATCTGCAATAGGTTCTGAAAAAAAACATTATTTAGGTGATAATGTTGAGCGTTTTTTATTAGAAAATCGAGAATCGCGTATTATTGAAAATGCCGTACATGCGATTGCTATTTATCCAACCTCACGCGCAACCTGGCTTGTTTATGATCCAAACTATGTTGAAGGCGCAAAAGAAGTTGCTGTTTCTGAATTATCCGCAACAATTAAAAAATCGATGGGAAATTTATTAAGTGTTAAATCTGAGATACAGCCGATACCACCAAAAATAAATAATCCGGAATTATTTATTGCCGAAGGTGGCTTACTCACTTTAATTTCATCTCTGCATATTGATCAATTGTTTTTGCAATTGCCACAAGAAGATATTTATTCCAGAAAAGCTTTGGATGGCATTTTACTAAGACACCCAAGCAATGGTGCGCCTGCCTGGGTTTTTGGACTTCAATACCCCGAAACACAACAATTTACAAAATATTTATTGCAATTATTTATTCAACACAACCGCACTGATTATAAAGAAAAATTAAAAAAAAGCGCTGAATTGCTTATTCCTTATCATTTGCATGAAGTAATGACGCACTTAATTCAGCTATTTCCTGAAGGGGAGCAACGTGTAGGTCTGATTGAAACTGTACGAAGCATTGCTCCTGTCAATCATTATGAAAATAGATTGGCAACTTGGCATAAAAAAACGCATGCACATGATTCATCATTAAGCTTTTGCAAAGAAATAAGCAATGGCCTGATTAAAAAACGTCTTATTGAATTTAATTCAACTGAAAGTGTTCAAGGCTTGCGTTTTGCACTTGAAGATTATTGTCATAAACAAAAAGAACATCATCCTATTTTTTATATTCATTCACCTGATGATTTTGTATGCGCAGCAGCTTATATTGAACGACACGGTAATTTAGGTGTCATGAAAAAAGGACCCGGTGGCGCATTATATGATTTTTTAACGGCAAAACAGGATAAAAGTGCAGTTCCCATTTTAGTTATCAATTATGAAAAATTTCATGCGGATGATATTGTTCGATTAAATGCACTATTAGATAAAAAACGCAGTGTTGATAATATCCCGTTACCGGACAATATGGTTGTGGTTGGGTTGGTCAATGTTAGCAATTCTGAATGCTATCAAGGATCTGATTTTTATTCTCGTTTTGATGTTACTGAAACCTGTCCGCTATCATCGCAAACATTGCAAAGCCACATTCCAGGCATCGTCGCGCGAATAAAACAAGAAGATGAAAAGGTATTTCCTATTCATTTATATCATGCACAAGATTGGAAAAATCACTTATTGGGGCATTGGGTGCTCGACAATGGCAATCTTGTTTTTAAAGAAGGTATTCTGAAACAAGCGCTTGCACAAACCAATCCAATTGTTATTCATAATGGATTATGGAATGACGCAGAATTTAAAACGTTTTGGCATGAGATAGAACGTGCTTATCCAGGCAAAGAATATATTATTGCTGACAGTTATGATTGGAATAATTTAATTACGCAATGCAAGCCAATGCCTGCGGATGCAACCAATCTTACCTTATTAAATTCACATACTTTGTCTGAATTTTTTTATCAATTACACTGCGAGAAGACAACGCATCAATTACATTATTTGCCAGGTTATATTGAAAAGGCACGGGAAACAAAAGAAAAAACATTATCCGTTTTGGTAACAGAAATCTTGAGTGACGACGAATGGGCCAGAATCATTACAAGCTGCCAAGAGCAACAAATCACTTTACAAATTACGCATACTGCAAACGTGACACTTCCCGCCGCATTACAAGCACTAAATTCACCTATTTTTACAGAAAAGCATCATCCATCTGTTTTTTTCAGCAATGATGTTGATGTCGCAGCGATTCTTTTAGCGAAGAGACGTCGCAATGTTGTTACGATTGATGTGACTGATTTACATCCATCTGATTTGGTCACTCGAATCAGCGGTTCTTTTGACAATGCAACATTGAAATATGTTTTTGAAGAAAAAAAGCGTACTGTATTACTCGAATTAGAAAAAGGCAATCACGTTATTTTAAAAGGTCATTTTTCAAAAGAATTGGCCAATGCGTTATTGCCACTGTTATCGACTGAAGTCTCATCACGTATAACGCTTATTTCTGATAATCAATTCACATTTGATTCTCTGATTGCAGGTGAATGTGAAATCACGCCTGAATTAAAATTGTTATTGTTGGGCAATGTGAATGATGATTACAAGAAACGTTTAATACCACACGCAGACACTGAAACCTTTTCGCAATTACGTGCGCGATTGGATTTTATGCGCGCGAGCACATCGCCGACCTCAGGTGATGGTGCATGGCAGGGATTGCGTGATTTGGTACCGCATCAATCACCAGAAGATGATTTATTAACGGCAGCGCAATACAACGAAAAACGCAGTCGACAAGTTCGCGATATGTTGGGACAGGCACCGTATGTTTTTATTGCAGGATTAACGGGCGTCGGTAAATCAACGTTTGTTGAAAAACATTTGTGTAGTGATCGCGATACGTTAGATATTGGCGAAAAAAATATTAAAAAATGGGCACAATTACCAATCGCTGACGGCACTCATTATTTATTTTTAGATGAAGCAACATTAAGTCAACGCAATTGGAATGAGTTTGAGGGATTATTTACACATCCGCGTGGCATCATTATTGATGGCGAGTTTCATTCATTAACCGAAAAACACAAGGTTATTTTTGCAGGTAATCCTGTTTCTTATGGCGATGAGCGAAAGTTATCGTCATTTTTTGCAAAACATGGCAATGCGGTTGTTTTCGATCCGATGCCGCGTCAAGTGATTGATGAATTAATTTTAAAACCGGTTTTAGATTTGTTTAAAACAGATGTTTCAGAATTGAAAGAATATTTGTTATCTGTTTATCGCGATTTATGTGCATTATCGAAAAAAGAAGTGCTTATTTCTCCACGTGAATTGCAAATGATAGCGCTTCTAACTTTATCAGCTCATTTGCGCAATCAAGATTTGCCTCTGATGTCAATTGCAAAACAAGTCGCGCATGACATTGTTAATCCATTATTGCCAAAAAATAAACGTGTGAAACGAGAAGTATCTGAACAACCTTGTTCTGTTCAATCGAGTGATGAGTTTGTTGTAACACCGTCAAGACAAGCTATCATTCATCGATTAGATGATTTATTGCTGCTCAGAGAATTGCGTCGTGAGTCACCAGAAAAAAACGATGCGCTTTGTTATGGTGGATTAGGTGGTGTGATTTTAGAGGGGGACCCCGGTGTTGGTAAAAGTGAATTGGTGATGCGTTTATTAGCCACACATCATTTTGAAGAGCAAGCGTGTGAAGATCTGAAAACGCCCGCAAAAACAGAACGTCCCTTTTATCGCATGCCGGTTAATTTTTCACTGGAAAAAAAGCAAGAGTTGTTGTTAAAAGCCTTTCGTGAAGGTGCTGTCGTCGTGATTGATGAAATTAATTCATCCCCCATGATGGAAGCGCTACTCAATGATTTATTAATGGGAAAAGCACCAGGTAATATTCGCCCAGAAAAACCAGGATTTTTAGTCATTGGTACGCAAAATCCAACTACATTGGCGGGCCGTCGCGCACCAAGTACCGCTTTATCAAGACGTTTATTAACCGTGGATGTTCCCCCCTATCCACGCGAAGAATTGATGAATATTTTAGTATCCAAAGGTACTCCAAGAGAACAAGCAATGGGATTAATTGATGCATATGAAAAGCAATCAGCGCATGCAACGTTACACCGTTTAAAACCACCGCCTACTTTTCGTGATTTGGATCGTTTGGCAGATGAGGTTCGCAATATTGCAAACACTGCCTCAATTCAACCGCATCGTTTATTTTCAGCTGTTACCAGTAATAAACCGTATGAAAATGGTAGTAAAAAAACAGTTCAGACAAGGTTTTTTTAATTTATTTTTATTAATCAAATTCCAATGCAAATAAGAAAACTTCAAAAAACTTCAGGCTTTTCAAACTACTTCAAATAATTTCAAAAGTAGTGTCATTTTAAAAATATATTTCGCCTGAAAAAATTAAAAGTACTTAAATGTAAAACAACTTAAAAAATCCTCAAAAAACTTCAAACAAAAAATCACCAAAAAATCCAGCATTTTCCAAGATTCAAGTATGGGGTGATCTATTACAAGATAAGTATAAAATGGAGTTATGATGTAACTTCATGAGCTAAAAGAAAAAGTGCCCGAAGCCGGAATCGAACCGGCATGAGGTTACCCTCGAGGGATTTTAAGTCCCTTGCGTCTACCAATTCCGCCACCCGGGCTTTTTAAAAGGTGCTTTTGCGTCAATACTTCGTTGCTGTTCAATTTTATTTTGCTCATGTATACCAACATACAATCGCAAAATAAAATTTCACGCGCCTCGTCTTGACGCAAAATCCCTCTTTTAAAATACGATAGAGAGATTTTAAAGGCTGAGGCCGGAATCGAACCGGCGTACGCGGCTTTGCAGGCCGCTACATAACCACTCTGCCACCCAGCCGCATAAAAAACAAAGCGGGAAACGAGACTCGAACTCGCGACCCCAACCTTGGCAAGGTTGTGCTCTACCAACTGAGCTATTCCCGCAGGAAAAATACCGCTTACTAACGTGCGCGGCTCCGAAGTTACACCCGCTTGCTTACGCGCGCGGCTCCGTTCGCGGCTCCGAAGTTACACCCGCTTGCTTACGCGCGCGGCTCCGTTCGCGGCTCCGTTCGCGGCTCCGAAGTTACACCCGCTTGCTTACGCGCGCGGCTCCGTTCGCGGCTCCGTTCGTTATTATTGCGATCTACGTACACTTGTCAAGTCTGGCCATGCAGTTTTTAAATACACATACATGGACCACAACGTCAACATCGCGGCTGCATACAACAACAATAAACCAATCCATTTTATCCAAAGACTAGCGCCAGGATAATACCAAATCAACATAACCAACGCGAGCATTTGAATCGACGTTTTTACTTTTGCAATCCACGACACCACAACGCCTGCGCGTTTACCAATCGCCGACATCCATTCACGCAACGCAGAAATTGCAATTTCGCGCCCCACAATTACCGCCGCGGGAATCGCCAAAAAAGGAATTAAATGCGAACTTAAAATCATCACCAATGAAATCGCGACCAGTAATTTATCCGCAACTGGATCCAGAAATGCACCAAATTCTGTCATTTGCGAAAGACTACGCGCCAAATATCCGTCAAGCCAATCCGTAAATGCACTTAACGCAAATAAAATTGCCGCCAGTGGATGCGAAAAAGAAAACGGCAACAAATAAATCAGTAAAATAAATGGGATGGTTAAAATGCGCAACCAAGTTAACAATAGTGCGACATTCATGAAGAAAATTCCTATAATCGATTGCCAATGCGATGCCAACGAATCGCATCGTACCAATGCACTGGATTTGAATTCCAACTCATCCAAATTAACAATGCGCGCCCAATGAGATCATGTTCTGGAACAAATCCCCAGTAACGACTATCAGCGCTTTCATCGCGATTATCACCCATCATAAAATATTCATTCTGAGGAACAACGATATTATAAAAATCATTATCGGGCGCATCATCGCGAACAAAAATATCGTGTTTCACGCCCATCAAATCTTCCTGATATTTTTGATACGTCACGAGCTGACCAAAATCGTTGATGCGTGTCACTTCGCCTTCTTTTATTTGCGACTGTTTTTTTCCGTTGATGTAAAGTGTTTTGTCGATATAGCTAATGTGATCGCCAGGCAATCCAACCACGCGTTTGACAAACGTGTAAGCGTGATTTGTCGGATAATAAAATAATGCGATTTGACCGCGTGTTGGCTCGCCAATACTTAACCATTTTTTATCCCACACCGGAAATCGTAGGCCATAGTCAAATTGATTCACAAATAAAAAATCACCGGGAATCACAGTCGGCTCCAGGGAACCTGTTGGCACGCGATACGGCTGCGCTACAAACGAGCGAATGCAAAATACTAATAACAGCACTGGAAAAAACGCGCGCGCATATTCAATGACAATGGGCCGCTTTTTCTTCTCAAATAATTTTTCGCCTTTTATCTTGCAAAAAATTAAATCGCACGCAGACACAGCGCCAAAAAAAACGATGACGACCAATAAAATCAGCGGAAAATTCAGCGTCATGATTTTTTTCCTTTCGATACAGCGATTGCAGTGCCAACAAAACTGAGCGTATTCGATAATGAATTATTGGCAACGAATAAGTGAACCACCACACCGTTGGCGCCAACGCTGGCTGCCAATGATTTGACGGTTGCAATCAATTGCGCTCTCGTTTCAGGTGTTTCTTGATCAAACGCCAGTTCCGCGCGCACTTGGCCCATGCGTCGAAAATGAAAATCGGGTACGTTGTCGTAAATTGTGACGAGATCTGCAGCGATCGGGGCCGCTATGGTTTCAGCAGGCAATACGATGCCTTTGGCTGCGAAGGGATGACTCGGCGTGAGTAATAACAAAAGTGCAACGGCGACGATGCCGGCGAGTGTACAAATCGTTGTTCTTGCCACGGGTTTTTCCAGTTCCATGAAAATAGGTTGTATTGTAATGCAATTCAGACGCGCACGGAAGTGCGTGCGTTCTTATTTTCTGCTATCATTCCGCGATTCATGTTAATTCGAGAATATGCATATGAAACCAACACCATTACAAATTTTTCTCGCGCGTGCCATGCCTTTTTTTATGCTTGGGCTGATGGTTGTTCTGTTCGTTCTGGGGTTTCTGGTATTTTCCTATATTTTAATTTTTGCGGCGGTAGTTGGGCTGATTGTATTTATTGTCGCAACCATTCGTGACAAATTATTTCGACGCAAAAAAACAACGTTGACGAACCATAAGCCGCAGGGTCGGATTATTGATCAAGATTGAGATGAAACGCGAGCGCGAGCGACCGTCATATTTATAATATATCCATCGCCGGCACATAATCTTTGCTCAATGCTCCTGCCACATCTTCATTTGTCACCGCACCGCGACACACATTCAAGCCAGAACGGAAAAACGCATCATCACGCAACGCTTTTTGAAATCCCAGATTCGCCAAACGCATCACGTAAGGTAACGTTGCATTATTTAAGGCAAGTGTCGCTGTGCGCGGCACAGCGCCCGGCATATTCGCCACGCAATAATGCACGACACCATCGACCACAAATGTCGGCGCTGCATGCGTGGTCGCGCGCGATGTTTCCAAGCATCCACCTTGGTCAATCGCGACATCCACAATCACAGAACCTGGTTTCATTTGCGATAACAAACTGCGCGGAATTAATTTAGGCGCCGCACGCCCTGGAATTAACACCGCACCAATCACCAAATCAGCGGACGTCACATGCTCTGCTAAACTCGCAATGGTGGAATAAACCGTATTCAAGCGACCACCAAATTGTAAATCTAATTCTTGTAAGCGATGCAATGACGTGTCGAGTACCGTGACCGTGGCTTCTCGACCCATCGCCATACGAACCGCATTTGTGCCAACGACACCGCCACCAATCACCGTAATTTTTCCGGGATAAACACCGGGAACACCGCCGAGCAAAACGCCGCTGCCACCATGTGATTTTTCAAGCGCAGTAGATCCCACTTGCACCGACAAACGCCCCGCCACTTGACTCATGGGCGACAACAACGGCAAACCACCTTTCGCATCCGTCACCGTTTCATAGGCAATCGCAACACAACCTGATTTTAATAACGCATCGGCTTGCTTGGCATCGGGCGCTAAATGCAGATACGTAAATAACACCAAATTCTCGCGCAAAAAAGAAAACTCAGACGATTGCGGTTCTTTCACCTTCACAATCATCTCTGCAAATTCCCACACCTCTTTTGCGGATTTTCCGATGGCAGCACCCGCTTCGCGATACGACTCATCGCCAAAACCAATTCCCAATCCTGCGCCATGCTCAACCATAACGTGATGACCGTGACTCACCGCTTCATGCACACTAAACGGCGTCATACCGACGCGATATTCTTCTGTTTTAATTTCTTTAGGTACACCAATCTTCATAACATCCTCAATGAGTTAACTGCTTTTGCGAACTGCATTATAAACGATTCTATTTCTTCTGAGAGCGTCAATCGCCCGATGCCGATACGAATGGATTCATTTGCTTGTGTGCGTGTTAATCCCATCGCGAGCAACACATGTGAAGGCTCAGGATCCACTTTATTACAAGCAGCGCCCGTTGAAATCGCAATCAACGGCAATTGTTTTAACAATTTTTCAGCGGAAACATGATCAACGCGAATATTCAAACATCCACACACGCGATTTTTTTCATCGCCATTCAGATGAATGCCAGGCAATGCCGATAATTTTTTCCACAAATAATCGCGCAGCATTTGAATTTGTTTTGCATCTTCTGCAAATCGCTCTTCTGCAAGTGCATACGCTTCACCCATGCCGACAATTTGATGCGTTGCCAAGGTGCCCGAACGTGCGCGCCCTTCTTGCTCGGCACCATGCATTTGCGTGATCAATTGCACTTTTGGTTGTTTGCGAACATACAATGCCGCAATTCCTTTCGGACCATATAATTTGTGCGATGAGAGTGACAATAAATCCACTGGCAATTTTTTTAAATCAATATTTATTTTTCCGACACTTTGCGCTGCATCCACATGAAATAAAATTCCTTTGTCACGCAAACAATTTCCGATTGAAAAAATATCTTGTATCACACCCGTTTCATTATTGACATGCATGATCGATGCCAAAATCGTGTCATGTCGCAATGTAGCTTTTAATTTTTCTAGCAACAATAATCCATTTTTTTCAGGAGATAAATACGTTACTTCAAATCCCAGCGTCTCCAAATACGCGCATGTCTCCAGAACCGCTTTGTGTTCTGTGTTCATTGTGATGATATGTTTGCCTTGACGCTGATAAAAAAGTGCAGCACCTTTTAGTGCTAAATTAATGGATTCTGTGGTGCCAGACGTGAAAATAATTTCTGCAGGATCAGCGTGAATGAGTTTTGCTATTTGCGAACGCGCTTTTTCAACGCGTGCCCGCGCTTTTTCGCCGAAAATATGCTGCGAAGAAGGATTGCCAAAATCACCCGTGATCGTCAAACACGTTTGCATCGCCTCAGCAACTATTGGATCCACTGGCGTTGTGGATAAATTATCGAGATAAATTAATTTATCGTTTGTCATAACAACTGATGTGATACATCCAATAAATCAAACCTAAAAATGATAATAATCCCAACGCATGCGCCACAGAAGATAATGAACTTGGCATAATTGATAACGCATCAGGACCGCCCATCATCACAAACGGAATCGCTAAAAAAACGCCCATCAATGCAGCACCCGCGACCAATCCGCACGCAGTCAACATGCCGCATTGTTCTGATTCTTGCACATCATCCGTTTCAGCAGCTGTCATTGCACGTTTATTTTTTCGATGAATAAAATAACGCGTAATGCCACCGGTCACCGTTGGTAAAATCAAACTGGGCGGCAAATAAATTCCTAACCCAACGGCGAGTGCCGGCAAACGCCGCCCGCGCACACGCAATAATTCATCAATTACAATCACAGCAACAGCAATCGCGCATCCAATTAAAATCATCGTCCACGGCAAATCATGCGTGCGAATGCCTTTGATCACAGACGCCATCAATCCCGCTTGCGGCGCTGCGAGCATTTGCGACGGATCCATGCCCGCATGGGGAAACACACCCGCCATGCCATACGCTTGATACAATAATTCCAGCACGGGGCCGATGATAAACGCAGAAACCACAACGCCCAAACCCAACACCACTTGCTGTTTCCATGGCGTGGCGCCCACCATTTGCCCTGCTTTTAAATCCTGCAAATTCTCATTAGAAATGGATGCGCAAGTCGCCATCACGGCCGTGACAATCACCATCATCGCCGCAACTTTTCCGCCATCCGCATGCGGAAACACAAACCAATAAATCGCGCCCAAAATTAAAATCGACATGATTAAAATACCGGACAGCGGATTATTACTCGAACCCACAAGCCCCGTAAAATAAGCGCAAATCGTCGCTAAGAAAAATCCAAAAATTAAAATGTAAGCGATTGTGATCAGCGACGCGATCCACAAAAACGATGGAGAATACAGATGGTATAAATGATCAAAATAAGCGAATTTGACAATGAAAAAGAATAATAAAATTGCGCAAATTAAAACGCCCAATGTCGCGAGCAAAATGGGAATATCGCGTTCGGTGCGTGGCGCAACGCCACTTTCATGCGATGCCACTTTGATTGACACAAATGACAAACGAATGCCATCAAACACTGGTTTCATCAATCGCAACAATGTCCACACGCCACCGACCAACATCACGCCCACACCAACAAAACGCAATTGCGTCGACCAAATCGCCATCACCGAATCAAACAGTGTTTTCCCCGCAGGCAATCCATAATGAAATGACAACCACGGCAACACAAACACCCAGCCAATTAAAAATCCGGTAAACAAACTGATACCTACTTCAACACCGACAATATAACCCGCGGCAAATAACGCGGGCGAAAATCCCAGTGTTGCGCCAAACACGGCTTTTCCCGCTTTAAACCAATAACCCAAACTATCTGAAAAAATTTGAATGCCGGATTGCGCAAACGCAATAAATCCACCCACACTGACACCTTGAATCAAGCGATGCATGTGCGTACTTGAACGACTGACCGATGTTGCGCGCAACACGTTCCCCACCGCAACGCCTTCTGGAAATTTCAATGTGGGCATCGACAACATGACGCGACGCAACGGAATCGAAAAAAAGACACCGAGCAATCCACCAAATCCCGTGATCGCTGCCGTTTCCCAGTAATCAAATCCTTGCCACGCGTGAATAAAAATCATTGCAGGCAACACAAACGCAATTGCTGCAGCGACACCTTCGCCTGCAGATGCCGCAGTTTGAATCAAATTACTTTCAAGCACATTGGAATTTTTAAAAAATCGTAAAATGCCAATCGCTAATACCGACGCGGGAATGGAAGCGGAAATAGTTTGGCCTATTTTTAACGCCAAATAAGCGTTCGCAGCTGACATGATCAACGCCAACAAAATGGATAACACAATTACTTTTATGGTAATTTCTGGCAAGCTTTGGCTGGCGGGAATTAATGGTTCTGGATTTTGTGTGTTGTTTGACATAAAACAATCCCTGAGTTATTTGAGACTGAATTTTGAATCATAACAGATTTTTTGGTAAACAGAAGTGGCTTGGGAGATGAGATGGGATGAGATGGGATGAGATGATTTGCTTCGCAAATCCCGCTCGCTTACGCGCGCGGCTCCGTCCCGATTTATGCGCGCGGCTCCGTCCCGATTTATGCGCGCGGCTCCGTCCCGATTTATGCGCGCGGCTCCGTCCCGATTTATGCGCGCGGCTCCGATATTAACTGAGTGGTTATTTTTGTATTGCCTTTAAAATCCCACGTAAAATATTTAATTCATTCACCGTCAAATGTGCACGATTGAAAAGCAGTTGCAATCGTTCCATTAATCGTTTGGGCTGCTTCGCATCCAAAAAATGCAATTGCAATAATGTCTCGCGCAAATGTTCGTAAAATCCCGCGACTTCAGCAGCATTTGCGAGCGGCTCATCCGCATATTTTTTTCGTGACAGCGCATCGCGATCAAACGCCGCCATTCGCAATTCATACGCAATCACTTGCACGGCCGCTGCCAAATTGAGCGAACTAAAATCAGGGTTCGCAGGAATGCAAACTTGATCATGACAAAGCGACAATTCTTCATTAGTAAGACCGCAGCTTTCTCGCCCAAATACAATTGCGACACGTCCCGGAATCATATCCCGAATTTTTTGCGCACACATTTTGGGGTCATCAATTTCACGCGCTAATTTTCGCTGACGCGCACTCGCGCCAATCACCCAATCACATCCCGATAACGCCGATGCAAAATCAGAAACTACCGTGGCTTTCTGCAAAATATCATCGGCGCCTGTTGCGCGAAAGACTGCTTCTGCATCTGGAAAACGTTGCGGCGATACCAGAACAAGATCGTTCAACCCCATGTTTTTCATCGCTCTTGCCACAGCACCAATATTACCGGGGTGGCTGGTTTCGATCAGTACGATGCGAATGCGTGACAACAGAAATGAAGCATCACGCATAGTCGACATGTGTCCTACCTCTGCTGATTAATTGACACAATAATTCGTAGGAAATGGTGCGCGAGTAATCGGCAATTTCAGCGACCGGTAATTGCTCTCCCCATAAAATCACTTCATCACCAATTTCAACTGACGAAATTGCAGAAACATCCACCGCAATCATATCCATCGACACATGCCCCACAAGTGGCGCACGTTGACCGTGAATTAAAACGGGTGTGCCCGACGAAGCGCTACGTGGATAGCCATCACCATAACCCAATCCCGCCACTGCAATCGTCATTTTTCTAGATGCTGTGAACGCGCACGTATAACCAATCGTTTCACCCGCATTCACCGTTTTCACCGCGATCACCCGGGAAGTAAAAGTCATCGCGGATTGAAATTGTGAAAATACTTTTTGGCGTGTATCAGAAAATGGTAACGCACCATACAAAATTAATCCGGGGCGTATCCAATCATAGGTGGATTTTTTTTGCGATAAAATGCCGGCGGAATTGAGCAAACTTTTTTGCACGGGCAACGACGCGGTCAATTTGTCAAAACACGCAATTTGTTTCTGCGTAAACGTATCGTCGACATTCGCAGCATCGGCCAAATGCGAACAAATCACCAATGGTTTTTTTATACAGGCTAACCGAGACAGCCGCGCGTAGGCATCTCTAAAATCTTCTGGCGAAATCCCCAGACGATGCATGCCCGTATCCACTTTCAGCCATACTGATAATGCGTGATTGTGTTGAGCATGTAATTCGATGCAGTCAATTTGCGATAATGTATGAACGCAGGCGATTAATTTATCATCGCGAAGAAATATATCCAGTTCTTCTGCATTTAAAAATCCGCGCATCACAACAATGGATTTGTCGATACCCGCATGACGCAATTGTAACGCTTCAGTCAACGTTGCAACGCCCAACGCATCCGCATCAGACAACGCTTTGGCAACGGGAATTAAACCGTGACCGTAGGCATTCGCTTTAATCATGCAAACAATTTTAGATTGTGGTTGCAGGCGGCGAATTTCAGCTAAATTATGCGAGATTGCTTTTAATTGAATGGTTATTTTGGTTGCGTGCATTTTTGATTATCCAGAAGAACCGCTTGCTAACGCGCGCGGCTCAGATTTTATTAATATTACACCGCGCGTTTTCATTTCTTGTATCGCCTGATCAACATCATTTGGTTTCACATTCACACCGCGGCAACCTGCTTCAATACAATATACGGTAAATCCATCGGCAATCGCATCTAAACAAGAAAATTTTACGCAATAATCCGTCGCCAATCCCATGACATACAGCGTATCGATTTTTTTCTCGCGAAGCCAGTCGGTTAGTCCCGTACTTTTTTGATGTGCGTTGTCATAAAATGCGCTGTAGCTGTCAATCGCGGGATCTGTGCCTTTTTGAATAATGTTCGTAAAAAATTTTGTGTGGAGTTGGGGATGAAATTCAGCACCATGAGAATGTTGCACGCAATGCACGGGCCACAACGTTTCAAAACTGCTGTGATTAGCGGGATGCCAATCTTGCGTTGCGATAATCGTGCGAAAATTTGGCATGAGTTGATTGGCAATGGCGATCACGGTATCACCATCGGGCACCGCTAAATTACCGCCGCTGCAAAAATCATTTTGCAAATCGATCAGTAGCAATGCAACATTTTCATTCATCATATTTTTTTAATAAACTATTTTTCAAATCGATTAATACAGCGTCTCGCTCAACCACAAAATCAGGTGATGCGTGATACTGCTGCACTTGCTGCAAACAATATTCGCGACTTTGTGATAATTTTACAGAAGAATAAACTAAACGGCCGCTTTGAAAAATGGGTTTTAACAAATCTTCTGCGGTCGCATTCGATATCACAGGAGATTGTATATCGTAAATTACATCACGCAACCAGCGTTTATTTTCCGTCAATCGTTTCACTTGCAAGATACCGGGATCACTGGTTTTTCGATTGTTGTCAGAACGCTTCAGCCGATAACTAAACTGCCCATTTTTTTCAATCGCACCCAATTTGTAAACCATATCTAATGCTGGCTGTTCATACGATGTCGAGAGATGTGTACCCACACCCCAGCCATCAATCGGCGCGCGTTGTTTTTTTAATTCTGCCAGCATGGTTTCATGAATATCACCACTCGCAAAAATCTTAACATGCGATAATCCTGCGCGATCTAATTTTTCTCGCGCCGCTTTGCTCAACGCATTCAAATCGCCAGAATCCAAACGTATCGCTTTGAGATTGGGAATAGCGATAGCGCGATCAACGCCTTTTAAAGTGTCATACGTATCTACCAATAAAATTACATTATCGGGATTGAGCGCCGCATAGGTTTCAAATGCCGTTTTTTCATCGTCAAATGCCATAATAAAACTGTGGGCCATCGTACCAATCACCGGAATGTGGAATAATTTTCCGGCGAGTGTGTTGGATGTTGCATCAAAGCCACCCAAATACGCCGAACGGCTCGCCGTTAATCCACCGTCAGGACCTTGTGCACGACGCAAACCAAATTCAAATAACAAATCATCGGGAGCTAGCATGCGAAAGCGAGAAGCCATTGTTGCGACCGCTGAAGAAAAATTGAGTGCGTTAACAAGCGGCGTTTCCAACAACTGACACAACGCCAACGGTGCACGAATTCGCAGCAGCGGCTCATTCGCAAATACAACACTGCCTTCGGGTGCTGCATCGATATCGCCCGTGAATCGCAATTTTTTTAAATACACTAAAAAATCTTTTGAAAACTTTGTTTGAGAAAGCGATGCTAGATAATCAATATCTTCTGAAGTGAAATGAAAATCATTGAGAAAATCGATCACGCGCTGCAAACCCGCAGCAACGACGTAACGATCTCGAATTGGATTGCGGCGAAAAAACACGTGAAATACGGCATTTCGATCGTGAATGCCCGCTTGCCAATAACTTTGCGCCATGCTCAGTTGATAAAAATCGGTTAACAAAGCAGACGGGCGCATCGACATACCACTCGATTATTTTATCGCTTTTTTCACGAGATATAAAAACGCAAATGCGATCAACAAATAAATCGGCAAGACGATCATAGACAAATGATAATCGTAACTACTGAAATACGGGATACCGTGACGCATCGCCCCCTGCCTAAAATGATCCAGCAATTTTCCCAGTAAAGGCTCGGTAAAAGTGCCAATCACTGCGTCACCCGTATTGATAAACGCAAGCACAGTCGCAACCATACCAATCACATTCAACTCTTTTCCGAGTGGAAAAATCAGCAAATAAGCGCCGGTGCCAAATCCAAAAATAAATAGCAAGGTGCCAACCACCCAATGCGACTGCACAGGCAAATATAAAGCGCCTAACAATCCCACAAATGCCAACGACAAACCAAACCACATAACGCTAATGCGATTCGACAAACGATCGGAAACATATCCCAATATCGGCGCACCAATCGCCAAGCCCAAAAACGACATCGACGTTAACGTTGCCGCATTCGCTTTACTCACATGATAAACGGATTGCAAAAATGCATCGCCCCACAAACCACAAAATACGGCGAGCGGCGAAAATGCAAAACCCGCATAACACATTAACCACCAATTCCATGGCAACTTCAACAAGGCAACAATGTCTTTGAAACGAATATTTCGCAGCTCCATCGGCGAAGATTCAGTCTGCATATGTTGCGGATCACTGCGCACCACTAAATAAAAAACAACCGCAAAAATGGCACCAAAAATACCGCAATACAACAAACTATGCTGCCAACCAATGTGCTCTACGGCGATAGCAAACGGCAATTGCCCTGCCATCGATCCCATCATAGCAGCCGTTGCAACAAAACCGCTGACAAACGCATAACGCTTTTGATCAAACCATGCTGCTCCAATTTTCAAATAACCGATGGTGGCAAAAGCCGCACCCGCGCCCATTAATGCGCGAAACAGTAACACATCGACCAGCGTATCCGCGCGCGAAAAACCAATGGCACCAACTGCGCACGTTAAAATCGCAACCGCCACGAGAAATCGCGCACCCAATTTATCAAGCAACGGTCCCGCAAATAACTGCACGATCAAATACGAATAAAAAAACGTGGCACCCAAATTGCCAATGCCAACACCATCCAAATGGAATTCCCGCATGAGGTCATTGGTGATGACACTCGGATACACCTGCAATACGTACTTGTACACCAAAAACAAAGCACAAAGAGAGATAACGATCCAAGGATAACAAATCGTATGCGCTTTTCGAAAATTAGAAACAGATGCGGATGACACAGCTTATTCTCTCAAAAAAATAGGGCATTCATGTTAGCATGAAGACAATGCGTATTAAAAGATGCTTGATTAAGAATGTCGAATACAAGTTTGTTTACAAAGGTATTTTTTTATTTTCTTAGGGCACGATTTTTCTGTGGTGGTACGCTGACAATGATACCCCATGTTTTCAAGATCGTTCACAACACGCAATTGACACGTGGCACGTGTCACAGGCGGTTGCCCCGACGTCACCGAGCGCGGCGGCTTGGAACATTCGTAACAATCCCCAGGCACTGAAGTGGATTCGCTACACACCGATACGGTATCGCAGATTGTTTGGTATTGCATACACTGCGCTGCCGTTACACTCACCGTTGTCAATAACAACGCGATGGATATGAATAACTTTTGTTTTTGCATTACAATACTCCGACAACCGTTCACAGGGAAATACTGTCATGACCGAACCAAAAAATAAAGCATCGGGGCTCGCGGGTATTATCGCAGGCGAATCAGCTATTTCAATGGTGGGGCACGAGGGTACAGGATTGCATTATCGCGGTTATGAAATTCATGATCTCGTGGAAAAATCAAGCTTTGAAGCCGTCGCCTATTTATTAATTTATGGGAATTTACCCAGCAAAAAAGAATTAACAGATTACCAAAATTCCCTCATGCAATTGCGTGCACTGCCTGTTGCACTCAAAGAAATTTTAGAAAAAATTCCCAAAAGTGCACATCCCATGGATGTGTTACGCACCGGTTGTTCTGTGCTAGGGACGATTGAGCCAGAAAACAAATCGCACGATCAGTATGCGATTGCGAATCGACTGCTCGCCACTTTTCCTGCCATGCTGCTTTACTGGTATCACTTCCATCAACACGGAAAAAAAATTGAAACAGTATCGACGGATCGCACACTCGGCGAATATTTTCTGCATCTATTGCATGGAAAAACATCGGATAAAAATGCGATAGATACAATTAACACGTCGTTAATTTTATATGCTGAACATGAATTCAACGCATCCACATTTGCAGCGCGCGTGACAGCCGCAACATTATCAGATTTTTATTCGTGTATTTGCACCGCTATCGGCACACTGCGTGGTCCCTTGCACGGTGGCGCCAACGAAGAAGCATTAAAATTAATTCGGCAGTTTTCATCGGTGGAAGAAGCGACCAAAGGCGTGCATGCATTACTGGAGCAAAAAAAATTAATCATGGGATTTGGCCATCGCGTGTATAAAACTGGCGATCCCCGATCCGAAATCATTAAACAACAATCCAAAAAATTAAGTGAATTAAATCCAGATCGCGTTGTTTTTGCGGTATCTGAAACCATCGAATCTATCATGAAACAAGAGAAAAAAATGTTTGCAAATTTGGATTTTTACAGCGCATCAGCGTATTATTTTTGCGGCATCCCAACAGAATTTTTCACGCCGATGTTTGTGTTCGCAAGAACCGCTGGCTGGTCGGCGCACGTAATCGAGCAACGCAGCAATAACAAATTAATTCGCCCCCTGTCAGAATACACAGGGCCCGCACCGAGAGCTTACCCACATGAATAAATTTGATTCGGTTATTCAATCCATCACAGATTACGTGGTCGACTACAAAATAAATAGTGAACTCGCGATCACCACTGCATATTACGATTTGCTCGATAGCATGGCGTGCGCTTGGATGGCATTGCAATTTCCCGCCTGCACAAAATTGTTGGGGCCTGTGGTACCAGGTGCTACATTAAAAAACGGCGCGCGCGTGCCTGGCACTGCTTTCGAATTAGAGCCTGTGCAAGCCGCATTTAATATCGGCACACTCATTCGTTGGCTTGATTACAATGACACGTTTCTCGCCGCCGAATGGGGACATCCTTCCGATAATTTGGGTGGAATTTTGGCAGTGTGTGATTACCTCAATCGCGCGCGTCAACAAACAATAACAATTCACGATGTGTTAACCGCACTCATCAAAGCACACGAAATTCAAGGCGTTCTGGCGTTAGAAAATAGTTTTAATCAAGTCGGATTAGATCATGTGGTGCTGGTGAAAGTAGCAACGACCGCGGTCGTTTCCCATTTACTCGGTGCAACCAAAGATCAAATGAATAATGCGATTTCCAATGCGTGGTTAGACGGACAGTCGCTTCGCACCTATCGTCATTTTCCCAACACAGGTTCTCGAAAATCATGGGCGGCAGGTGATGCCACGAGTCGCGGCGTGCGTTTGGCGTTAATCGCAGAAACCGGCGAAATGGGTTACCCCACCGCGTTATCTGCAAAAACGTGGGGGTTTTATGATGTTTTATTTCGCAAAAAATCTTTCGTGTTATCGCGCCCATTTGAAACTTACGTCATGGAAAATATTTTATTTAAAATTTCATTTCCTGCGGAATTTCACGCGCAAACTGCGGTTGAATGCGCATTACAATTGCACTCAATTGTTAAAAATCGTTTCAGCGACATCGACAAAATCATAGTAAAAACGCAGGAAAGTGCGATGCGCATCATCAGCAAGCAAGGTCCGTTACATAATCCCGCTGATCGCGATCACTGCTTGGAATACATGATTGCAATTGGTTTAATTTTCGGTGAATTAACCGCGGCGCATTATGAAAATAAAATGGCGAGCGATCCACGCATCGATCAGCTGCGCGCAAAAATGCACGTATCCGAAGACAAAAAATTCAGTCAAGATTATTTGGATCCTAACAAACGATCCATTGCCAACAGCGTGCAAATTATTTTTAGAGACGGCACACAATCGGATGTGATCACAGTGGAATACCCAATCGGTCACCAACGCCGTCGCAGTGAAGGAATTCCGTTGCTCATCGATAAATTCAAGCGTGCCGCAAAACAACAATACTCAACAGTACAGGCAGAACAAATTATCTCTGTAGCGCTCAACCGCGAAACGCTTTTTAAAACGCCAGTGGATCGGTGGATGGATGAGTTGAGTTTGCAACAATAATCTGTTGCCAGCGTGTTCATTTTTCGTTATTCTTTGCGCAACTTACATTAGTGAGAAGAACCATGAAAGCAGATATTCACCCAAAATACGAAGCAGTGACGGTAACGTGCAGTTGCGGCCACATATTCAAAACGCGCTCGACCGTTGGCAGAAAGGATTTGCACATTGAAATTTGCTCGCAGTGCCATCCATTTTTCACTGGCACACAAAAACTGATGGACACATCCGGTCGCCTTGAAAAATTCAAGAAAAAATACGCGCGGAAAACGACATAAAACTGAATCGGAGCCGCGACCGTAAGGGAGCCGGTTCTTAAAAATGTTCGCAATTACCGAAGCCTATCGCGCCAAACTTCTAACAACTCGCAATTGGACCTCTAACATTGTCGCCGGCTTAATCGTCGCTGTGGTTGCCATCCCATTGGCCATGGCATTTGCAATCGCCTCAGGTGCCGCCCCCGTTCAAGGTCTTTACACCGCCATAGTCGCTGGATTTTTTGTCGGTGTTTTTGGCGGTAGTCGCGTGCAAATTGCAGGCCCCACCGGCGCCTTCATTGTCATTCTTGCTGGCATCACCGCAAAATACGGCATCACCGGCCTACAAATTGCCTCCTGCATGGCAGGATTTATTTTGTTGTTGATGGGATTTGCCAAGCTCGGCAACGTCATCAAATTTATTCCTGATCCCGTTATTGTGGGTTTTACAAGCGGCATCGGTGTCATTATTTTTGTGGGAGAATGGAAAGATTTTTTTGGATTGTCCACGCACATTCCCATCAACGCGCATTTTTACCAAAAATTATATTATCTCGGACAAGCTCTGCCCCATCTCAACATCGCAACTACATCGCTGGCTTGTTTGAGCTTAGTGCTCATGATTATCACTCCTAAGATAATCAAACGCGTGCCTGGGCCTTTGGTGGCAATGTTAGCTGCAACTACATTGGAAAGCATTTTTCATTACAAACGTGTCGCAACCATTGGCAGCACGTTTGGCGGCATTCCAAAACATTTTCTCACATTTCATTTTCCAACCATCGCATTCAATCAAATTCCCAATTTGATGGGCGCGGCATTTACCATTGCATTGCTAGGCTCCATTGAATCGTTATTATCTGCAGCAGCAGCAGACGGCATGACCGGCAACAAACACGATTCCAATCAAGAATTAATTGGACAAGGTCTTGCGAATATTTTTTCGCCTTTGTTTGGCGGATTTGCCGCAACGGGTGCGATTGCGCGCACAGTCGCTAACATTCGCAACGGTGGTAACAGCCCCATTGCTGCCATTGTGCATTCACTGGCATTAATCATTGTTATTTTATTATTAGCGCCCTATGCATCTAACATTCCGCTCTGTTCGCTTGCAGCGATCCTGTTTGTCGTTGCTTACAACATGAGTGACCTAAAACATTTTTTTCATATTGTAAAATGCGCGCCACGCTATGACTTAATTGTATTACTCGTTACTTTTTTCTTAACGGTATTCACCAATTTGGTGGTGGCAGTCAATGTCGGTGTTATTCTCGCCATGCTTTTTTTCACGCACCGCATGGTTCAATCAATGCAAGTGGACAAAACAACGCATCATTCGCGATCCGCCACTCATCCGCCCGCGTTACCCGAAGATGTCCTCACCTACACCATTCAAGGCCCTTTGTTTTTTGGTGTTGCAGAAAAATTAGAGCGCGCACTACTCGCTTCCAATACCGATCCGCGTGTCATTATTTTTCGCTTAAAAGACGTACCGTTTATGGATATGACGGGATTAGAAACATTTCATGAACTCATCGAACATTATCATCAACGCAATATTTTTATTTATTTATGTGAGGCCAATTCAAAAGTGCTGCATAAATTAACCAACATCGGCATACTCAAATTTGTCGTTGATCATCGCGTGTATCATCACGCGGATGAAATTTATCAGAAAATCGCAACTGCTTAGCTGGCGAATAAAGAGAAATGTTAGGATAATGTAATTTATATCTTCTCCTAGCCCCGGTAGCTCAGCTGGAAAGAGCATCCCCCTCCTAAGGGGAAGGTCGGCCGTTCAAATCGGCTCTGGGGCATTGGCAACATAAGGAACGCGCATGACAAACAAAACTCGCATTGAACGTGACAGCATGGGTGACATCGAAGTCCCTGCAGATCAATACGGCGGCGCGCAAACCGTGCGCTCGCAGCATCATTTTGCAATTGGTCGCGAAATCATGCCGCCGGAATTAATTCGCGCTTTCGGCATTCTCAAAAAAGCGGCGGCACAAGCCAATGGCGATATTGGAAAACTATCCAAAGAAAAACGCGATCTCATCATAAAAGCGGCAGACGAAGTCATTGCAGGAAAACTCAATGGTCACTTTCCCCTGAGCGTTTGGCAAACCGGCAGCGGCACGCAAACCAATATGAACGCCAATGAAGTGATTTCAAATCGCGCGATAGAAATTGCGGGCGGCGTCATCGGCAGCAAAACACCCATTCACCCGAATGATGATGTCAATATGTCACAATCATCGAATGACACATTCCCCACTGCCATGTATATCGCGGCAACCGAAATGATTGAACAACAACTCATTCCTTCAGTAAAAATGCTGCGTGATGCATTACATCAAAAAGAAATCGCATTCAAAGACATTATTAAAATTGGTCGCACGCATTTACAAGATGCTGTGCCATTAACATTGGGTCAGGAATTTTCAGGTTACGTCGCGCAATTGGATATGTGTCTTGAGGCTATCGATGCTGAAAAAAAATATTTGTTACATTTAGCGATCGGTGGTACTGCCGTTGGCACGGGACTTAACTCATCCAAAGAATTTGCAGAGCGCACCTGCGCATACATCAGCAAAATCACTGGATTTTCGTTCACGTCTTCCAAAAATAAATTTGCGTCGCTCTCGTCACATAATGGCGTTTTGTTGGTGAGTGGGGTATTAAAAACAATGGCGGCAGCGCTCATGAAAATTGCGAATGATATTCGTTGGTTGGCATCCGGCCCACGTTGCGGCATTGGTGAAATTACAATTCCAGAAAATGAACCTGGTTCTTCTATCATGCCAGGCAAAGTCAATCCCACACAGTGTGAAGCGATGACAATGGTGTGCGCGCAAGTATTCGGCAATGATGCCACAATAGGATTTGCAGGCTCACAAGGTAATTTTGAATTAAACGTTTTCAAACCAGTGTTGATTTACAATTTAATTCAATCGATTTATTTAATTGCGGATGTTTGTCGATCCTTCACCGCGCACTGTGCTCGTGGCATTGAAGCGAACAAATCCGTGATTGATCATTACGTAAAAAATTCATTGATGTTAATAACAGCGCTCAATCCTGTCATTGGTTACGACAAAGCGGCCAAAATCGCCAAAACCGCTCACGCGGATAACTCTTCACTCAAAGAAGCTTGTTTGAAGCTCGGATTTTTGACTGCAGCAGAGTTTGATCAAGCGGTTGATCCTAAGAAGATGATCTAGCCCCCTACCTCCTATTAAAAATTTAATGGTATCTTAAGGGTGATGCTGTAGGATGAGATCTGAGAGATATATATGCCAGATTTGAGCTCCAAAGCCTCCCATGAGTTCTGGGGGGGGTTTCAAGACCCGATGATTTATCGAGTCATCTCGTTTATGGAAAGCGTTGAGGACTGGACACTCGACGGGGACGCAGAGCTTGAAAAATCCATGAAGGAATTGGGCGATACGCTAGAAGACATTGGCAGTATCGATTTAGCGCAAGAAAATAATATGGTGGACATGCTAGCTTATATTAAAACGGGCCGCGGTTTGCGGTTACTGATGTGCTTGGATACTGCTTATCCAGGTGCTGCTGCAAAAGTATTGATGAAAGCAGAGGAAATTACCAAATCGCAAAAAGACAATGCGGGATTTTTTTTGCGAAGGAACGTGGTGTTTGAACGATTGCGTTTGTTGGGGCGCGTGTTTAGCCAAGATCGACTGAAGCTTGTGCAACAAGCATTGGAGGATGCAGGTGATGTTAGTATTTAGAAAAAAAATAACTTTGATTGCCGTACTCGCTGGTATCGTGATTACACCCGCATTGGCATCATCCACACTGGAACAAAGTTGCGCGTATTTTCTCAATAGTTTTTCAGTCAAAGACATGCCGCAAAAAGCCAACGCTGATTTGCAACAATGTTTTCAACGTAGCGCTTGCGCAGGCGACTTGGGCATGCAAGTTTCGCAGTGCGCTCAAAAATTAAATGCATGGCAAGCAGCTAACGTGTTTAAAATAGCAAGCACACCACCATCCCACCAAAAAAAATCCGAGAAAAAAATACTGAAAAAAATTGCAGCGCCAGTTGTAACGCCTGCAGCAGAACCAACCGCACCGGCCGCAACTTCACCTGCAACAACAATTACTCCAGAAACTCAACCGAAAAACACACAACCGCAACAACCAACTGAGATCAATTGGTTTTAAGAATGAGGTAATTTTATGAAAAAATATCACATCATTGGATTAATAACAGGCAGTGCGCTTTGTTTGGTGACAGCAGCGTGGGCGACGACAACCGATTCATCTGGCGACTCACCATTTTGCAACCCCTGTGATTATTTAGGTGAAATGTATACGCAGATGCTAAAGCAAACCCCCCCATTATTTACTAAGGAAAATCCAAGCACACAGCTCTTTGACACCAACAACGCGAAGACAAATACCCTCATCTCCACTGCAGCCGCACAAGACACTGCAAGCAATGTTACCAACTCATTCAAGCGATTTTTGTATGCCGCTTATTTTGATGCCTCTCCAACTTCTTCTTTTTTAAAAAATATAAAGACAGCGGATAAAAAAGATTTTGGCGACTATGTCAATTATAACTCCTTGGCGAGAATGACCATCGGGAATGATTCAGGAGCCAGCGACACACTCTACATGACGACAACTACTTTACCTGCTTCAGAAGCGACATCATATCAAACGCAAAAAGCAATGGTGAAGAAACCCAATAGCCTCCACGATGATTATTTTAGTTTTTCATCGCTGATTTCGCCTGTTTCTTACACGCCAGAACAGCTAGCCGCCGCAAAAAAATATATAAAATATGCGGCACTCAGCACAGATAATTTAACGCAAGGTATTCAATTCGGTCAAATCATGCAGCATCCCGGTGAATTGGCACAGCTCAAACAAAGTTCGACATATCAAAATTATGTATTAACCATGCGTAATTTAATTGCAACGCGTTCAGCGATCGTGAATGTATTGCAATCATTCATTGCAGAACGCACACCGCAAAGCAGTCTCATGAAAGCAATTAATAATAAAAAAAAAACTGGCTCTGCAAGTCCATTGCAAGTAGAAGCGTATCAAGCAAATCATCGCGTAGAAAATAAAGCGTGGTACAGTAAAATTAATCAAGAATCTCCAGTGGCTCTGGAACAAACTATCGCCATTGAGCTCGCTGAGATTGAACATCAAAATTATCAAGCACACTTGGATCGCGAACAATTAACTGCGGCAGTTATGTCTATTTCGTTGCAAGCCAATGCTAACAACATCGAATCAATGGTAACGCAAGAAGCGACCATGATGAATACGGAGATTGAAAAAATAACGAATACAACACCGCCACCAAGCAGTAACAACCCGGCTCCTGGATCATAGCAAAACACCTCACGCATCGACAAAAGTCGGTGCGTTTTTAATTGATAAATAATACCGACTCAACCCCTCTTCCAACGTCAGAAACGATTCTGCATATCCCGCTTCACGCAGTGCGGTGATATTGGCTTGGGTGAAACATTGATAGCTGCCTTTCAATGCATCGGGAAAAGAAATGTATTCTAATTTTCCAGAGCCTTGCAGCGCAATTAATTTTTTCGCAATATCATTAAACGCACGCGCTTGACCAGTCCCGCAATTATAAATACCATTTTTTTTAGAATGTTGAAAAAACCATAAATTCACTTTAACCACATCATCCACATAAATAAAATCACGTTCGTGCGCTCCATCGCCATAGCCACCGTATGCTGAAAATAATTTCACGACACCGTTGTTTTTTAACTGGTCCATTAAATGAAACGCCACACTCGCCATTTTTCCTTTGTGATTTTCGCGCGGACCAAACACATTGAAATAACGAAGGCCAACAATTTGCGACGCGGGATTTTTTAAAAACGATTTTACATAACAATCAAACAGCCATTTGGAATAACCGTATACATTGAGCGGCATTTGCCCCCATTCTTGATCGTTAAAAACAGTGTTGGCACCATACACTGCAGCACTCGACGCATAAATAAATTGAATTTTTTTTTGCAAACAATAATGCAACAAAATTTTTGAATAATCATAATTATTTTGCATCATATATTGACCATTCCATTCCAGGGTATCAGAGCAAGCGCCTTCATGAAAAACGGTGGTGATCGCAGATGCAAACGAATAATCCTCTTGAATTTTTTTTAAAAAATCCTGATGATCTAAATAATCGTAAAATTTAACTGCCGCTAAGTTTTGAAATTTTTTTCCATCACGCAGATCATCGACAGCGATAATGTCAGTAATACCAATCGCGTTGAGCCCTTGAATAATATTGCTGCCGATAAATCCAGCAGCACCCGTTACCACAATCACGTCATCACCTCTTCGCGAATTTTTTGCACCAAGCGTGTTGTTGAAAATCCTGCGGTTAGGGGAATCGTCAACACCCGCCCCCCATTTTTTAATACCAGATCGCTGCCAGCAATATCCTGAATTTGATAATCACCGCCCTTCACTAAAATATCGGGCATAATCGCTTTAATCAATCGCGCAGGTGTGCTTTCTGAAAACGGTACCACCCAATCCACCGAACGAAGCGCGCTGAGTAGTCGCATACGCGCATGCAATGGATTCAGAGGGCGATCGTTTCCTTTTAATTCGCGCACAGACGCATCGTCATTCACGGCAACAATTAATCGATCACCCAACGCCCGCGCTTTTTCTAAATAATCTACGTGTCCCACATGCATCACATCAAAACAGCCGTTGGTCATCACAATTTTTTCGCAACGCTGACGCGCTTGCGTTATCGCAATCAACAGTTGTGATTCGTTGCAAATGCGCGCGCTGATTTCATCGTGAAGACCGATCGCATTTTGCAAATCAGAAACAGTAACAGCGGCTGCACCCAATCTGCCCACAACAATACCTGCCGCCACATTGGCAATCTCAACTGCATCTCGCATGGGCACACCATTCGCCACACACGCGGCTAATACGCCAATCACCGTATCGCCCGCACCCGTGACATCAAATACATCACGCGCTGACGATTTAAAATGAAATATGTCATGATCACGCGACACGAGCACCATACCGTCTTTGCTGAGCGTAATCAGTAAATTATCCACATCAATTTTTTGTAATAATATTTTTGCTTTGGTAACGATGTCAGAAAAATTTTCACAAGCGCCAACCACGGATTCAAATTCTTTGAGATTGGGCGTTAAAACCGTGGCTCCCGCATAACGCTCGTAATTTTTATGTTTGGGATCCACAAAAATGGGAATATGTTTTTGCGAGGCCGCTTGAATAAAACGCTCCACATGACACAACGCACCTTTGGAATAATCTGATAACACGACCGCGTTCACTGACGACAGCTGCTCACAAAACGATGAAAATAAAACATCATCAGAAAATGCGGGTTCAGTCATTCTCTCAAAATCCATTCGAATCAATTGCTGCTGGCGACCAATCACACGCAATTTACTGATGGTGTGAAATTCTTTTTCTGTAAAAAAATATTGTAAGATGCGCGCATCCAAACAATCGCTCAACAATTTCGCTTCTGCATCAGCGCCCACCCAGCCAAACAAAGAAACCGGGGTGCCAAGCGATGCAATATTTTGTGCGACATTAGCCGCCCCACCCGCGCGATTTTCGATAGTGTTCACATTCACAACCGGCACCGGCGCTTCTGGCGAAATGCGAAATGCATCGCCATGCCAGTAACGATCTAACATGAGATCACCCAGCACCAACACGCGTGACTGTTTAAAATCCGGAAAAATAAATTGAGTTGTCATTGCCTCTGTACATCCCTTAGAATAACCGAAAACATCATACTAAAATGGCGCCATGAAACCAACACTGTCCGTCATCATTGTAGCTAAAAATGCTGAAAAAACTATTGAAAAATGTCTTTCATCCGTTGTATTTGCAGACGAAATTATTGTGTTCGATTCAGGCAGCACTGACAATACCGTCACCCTGTGTCAACGTTATACAAAGCATGTCACACAAACCGACTGGCCTGGCCACGGCATTCAACGAAATCGCGCGCTTGAAAAAGCAACCGGTGATTGGGTATTTTCAATCGATGCGGATGAATGGGTGGATGATGTCTTGAAAAATGAAATTATTTGTACCATACACAATCCATCCGCTCTAGTTTTTTCTCTACGTCGACGTAATCGCTATTGCGGACAGTGGATGCGATTTGGTGATGTTGGAAAAGACACGGTGACGCGTTTATTCAAGCGCGGTATTGCAAAATATAACGATGATATTGTCCATGAAAAATTACTCACGACAGAAAAAAAAATGAGATTAAAAAATTATTTATTACATGATACGTACACCTCAATTGAAGCCTTGCTAGATCGCATGAATCGTTACAGCAGCGAATCAGCATTGATGCGCTTTCAGCGAGGAAAAAAAACCAATGTGTTTGCAGCCGCAATCAGTGCCGCATGGATTTTTTTACGCGCATACATTTTACGCTGGGGTTTTTTAGATGGAAAAATGGGTTACGTTGTTGCTGCAACCGCAGCACACAGTAGTTTTTATCGGCATGTGAAATTAATTTGCTTATGTAGCGTCACCCAGTTAGCTTTAGACGCGGCGCAAGCGAGCGAGCCGAAGGAGTGTACAAGTGAGTACATGACTTCGGCGAACGAGCTTGCAACAAAGTATAAAGCTAAGTGAGTGGCGCTATATCCACAATGCAACGATTGCCATGATGGAAAATCCAACGATCACAAAATAGAAACGCCTTAAATCACAACACTGTTTGATCAATGTGGCTTTTTCAAGGCCATGCAACGTTCCCAAATACAAAAATGTGCCTGCGGCTAATGCGCTAAAAATAGGCTGCAACAACGCATGTGATTTTAATAATGTCTGCGCTGAAACTCCAAACGCAATGCCAAGCGGCGTCATCAGAGAGAAAATTGAAAACAACGTAAGACCCACGCGTCGTGATAATCGAGTTTTATTAATTTGAATGGACAATGCTAAACTTTCCGCCCACTTGTGCGCTACAATGGCGAGCAAAATCACTACGGCCACCGAATACAATGTGCTAAGCCCAAGCGCCGCGCCCATTAAAAACGCATGCACGGACAACATTAGCGTTGCGAGATAGGCAAACGCATTACTGGTTTCTCCGTTGTGCGCTACAATTTCTTTTCCAATATGCTCCAACCATAATAAAAATAAAAACATAGCGCCTGCCAACACAAAAGCAATGGGGTAATGCCAGGACAATCGATAAAATTCAGATGACGCATCTCCCAGCATATGTATCAACGCAGCGCCTAAAAACACACCAGCTGCGAGAGATTCCAAACTGGGAAAACTGGCTTCATCAGATTTTTTTTTAAAAAACGGAAAAATGCCAGCCAACACGGTGACGCTAAAAATAATGGCGATGTTAAATAATTCAAATAATCCGTTCATTTTTTTATGCTACTATTTTTCCCGCTTCTCGAAAGTTTAACAATGCCCGCCATCCTAATTTTTGTGATTGTTCGCCCGCATAAACAATATATCCAGAATCACATTGCGTTGGAAAAAGTGTTGAAAAATAATCGATTCCTTCCAGAAATGATTTTGTAAAAGTTTGGCTGGATTTAATCTCAATCGGGATCAATTGATTCGCTTTTTTATAAACGACATCTACTTCATGTTTCTGTTGATCACGATAAAAATACAAATGATGATCTAAGCCAAGATTATAACGTGATTTGATCAATTCCATCACCACCATATTCTCAAATAAATGTCCGCGCAACGGATCACGCTGCATTTGCTGAACTGTTTCGATTCCCAATAAATAAGCGGCAAGACCCGTTTCAACAAAATATAATTTAGGTGTTTTGATTAAACGTTTTCCGATGTTGGCATAATAAGGCTGCAGCTGTATCACAATATACGATGCTTCCAAAATTGATAGCCATTGCTTGATTGTATTATTTGACACACCAATTTCACGCGACATCGCTTCATAATTAATTAATTGACCAACACGACTTGCGCACAGTGTCACAAATTTTTGAAATGCCATTAAATCTTTCACATTAACCAGCAAACGCACATCGCGTTCTACGTATGTTTGCAAATAATGACGATAAGCTTTTATGGGTTGCTGATTTTCATTATAAATACGCGGCAAAAAACCATGCAGCATCAACTGATTATCATCCATCCTATTTTTTTGTTGTGATAGCTCCAAAATACTGAGTGGCAATAAAGTAAGGATAGCGGTTCTGCCAGCCAATGATTGTGTGATTTTAGTGTGCAAATCTAATTGGTGACTCCCAGTTAAAATATACAAACCATTTTTTTTGCGTTTATCAACGATCAGTTGAATATAGGATAGTAGTGATGGCACGCGTTGCACTTCATCCAAAATGGCTCCGTTGGGGTATCGTGATAACAACCCATGGGGATCAGTTTCTGCCAGTGCGCGCACTTCAGGTGATTCCAAATTCACGTAAGGCTTTTTGGGAAAGGTCGCTTGCACCAGTGTGGTTTTACCCGCTTGCCGTGGACCTAAGATTGTCACTACGGGATATTCTTTCGACATTTGTATTAATTCAGGGGTAATTGCTCGGTTCAACATATCATGACTCTATGGTAATCTGAAGTTAGAATTCATAATACCACAATTCTATTCAAATTTGAAATTTCCCGCTCACACTTTCTTTAGCTTCTTAATCCATTGCTTCACATCGCTCGCCTTTGGATTAAACTGAAGCGCTTTCTCCAAGCAAGACAAAGCCGATTGAGGTTGATCTACACTCTCATAACACATCGCCATATTAAAATAAGTGATGTCGCTGTCGCCAAAATAATGCAGTGATTGTTCGTAATACCGAAGTGCCGTTTCAAATTTTAGTATATTTTGAAAAAACACGCCGATATTAAATAACGTGTCGGAGGCGGAAGGCAAATAATAAAAACGCTCTGCAATTTTCGGCATGTCTTGCGATAATTGTGTTATCACGTCAGGATCTGCTTTATCGGTTAATGTAAAGATATGTTCACATAGGGTGTCAAACAAACCAGGATCCCAATCAGATAAACTCATAAAAGCGGCGAGTTCTGCAAGCGTTGCTTTCTTATAATTTTTCATCACGTTTTCATACAATAAAAAATAATCCGTGGGGCTCAATGCGTTAATCATTTGTTCACTCGCCCACTGAAATTCAGGCATGGATTGAAAAACAAATCCGCAACTAAAAATCCCCGTAATGATGTTTTCTCGAAACGATTGCAACCAATATTGCCCATGACATAATTTCAAGTGCTCACCAATCGCATGATAATTTACCATCACAGAAAAACTACCATGAAAATCAAGCTCGGGATGCTCACAATAATCCAATTCTTCTAACGCTCCATACGCTTTATCAGATGTTAATAATAAAAAATGATTATTGGAAAGTGTTTGCAATGTTTTCAACGCACGCAAGCTGCCGATCGGAAATTGAAAATGCGTGTCGACCAAAGTATCTGCGTATTGAAATAATGTGTCATCACAGTCGTCATGATAATACGGTTTTTGAATGGGATGTTCATCGTAAGTGATCGTTGTTTTCTCCCAATTCAAAATACTATTTTCTTTGATGTTGGATTTAGGTGTTTTCACTGTGACACGCGATTCAAATAATTTTCCATCTTTGACGCTAAACACATCGGTTGCAATCGAATCAAATAAATAATTCGCGATAACTAATAATGGATTTTGAATCGTAATTTTTTGTTGCGCGCAATGTAGCTCAAGCGATTCGGAATGATATAAATCGTATACTGCAAAATCTAAAATACCATCATCCAAAAATGGTCTCAATGCATTGTGATTTTTCCAAAAATCAAATGCATGATTCGACATGTCTGACATAATGTATTGAAAACGAATAGATGCCAACGATAATTTTTTTCGCAATGTCGAAAGTGCTTTCAGCACATAAAAACCAAATTGCCCTGTGCCTGCGCCCAATTCCAAAATATAAAAAGGATGCGCCTCGGAACCAGGATTTTTTCGAATCCAATCTTGCATAAAACGAATTAACACTAACGCATATTGATTCGCAATAAAGGGATTGCTCGTAATATAAAATGGAACATCTTCATCCCATGCCGAAATTCCTTTCGCATTGTAATATTTTTTTTGCGAACGCCATATCGATGATTCTGAGAAACGAATATTTTTTTCAACAATCACATCGGACATAATTAAAAACCTGATTGTAAACTTTTCTTATCTCGTGCTTTGCGATGCGATGTAATCGCAAAGCGATGCGCTTCATCTCGTATCCATTGTATCAAATGCAGCGCTGCGTGATCAGGAGATAATTGAATCGCGCGATCACGCCCCCAGATAAATAAGCGTTCTTTTCCGGGTTTTCGCGCTTTTCCTTTGGCAACCGCGAGCAACACAACACCACTCACTTGCAGCGCCTCCAGCGCACGCGCGCTCGCATTCAACTGACCTTTACCGCCATCTACCATAATCACATCTGGCAACGGTTTATTTTCCATTTTGAGCCTGGTGTAACGGCGCGTCAGCACGGCCGAGAGTGCAGCATAATCGTCTCCTGGCGTCACATTGTCAACTGTAAATTGCCGATATTCTCGAGAAAGTGGACCTGTATCATCAAATACAACACACGATCCCTTCGTTGATTCTCCGGCGGTGTGACTGATATCAAAGCATTCAATACGTGATGGCGCATTGGAAAGTTGTAGTGCAAATTGCAATGCTTCCCATTGTCCATGCAACCGTTTTTTTTCCAGCAAGCGTTGCTGCAAATCAGAGGCAGCATTGGTTGATGCAATCGTTTGCCATTCACGTATCGCTTTATTTTTTCCCTGTAATATTTTCACGTGATGTTGAAACAACGTTTGCAATGCATTTTGCAGCCACAATCGATCCGTCATCACATCAGTCGTAATCACGCGATCAATCGGCTGCAGCCGATGAATGGGATTTAAATAATATTGTGCAATAAATGCAGTTAACACTTCTCCAGCAGAAATATTATCCACAACGTTGGGGAAAAAAGTTTTATGGCCCAGAAGTTGCCCGTGACGAATGGTTAACACTGCAACACCCCACTGCCCCGCTTCTTCAACAGCGGAAAACACATCGATATTCCAACGTCCGCCTGTCACAAATTGCTGACTCTTTAATTGTTGCAAGCGAATCAGTAAATCGCGCAATTGCGCTGCGGATTCATACGCTTGATCACGCGATGCAATACTCATGCGTTTTTCGATTGCTTGTATTACCGCTTTATTTTTTCCTTCGAGAAACTGTATCGCATCATGCACTTGCTCTTGGTATTGTGCTTTCGAAACATATTGAACGCAGGGCGCAGTACAACGCGCTATTTGATATTGCAAACACGGACGTGACCGTGCTTTGAAAAACGAATCGCTGCACTGACGCAACTGAAATAATTTTTGAATAATCGCCAAATTATCTCGAACCGACCCTGCATTTGGATAAGGCCCAAAATAACGTCCTTTTTTGCGTTTTTCTCCACGATGAAAATCCAATCGTGGAAAATCTTCATCGGTAGATAAAAACAAATACGGATATGATTTATCATCACGCAATAAAATATTATATTTGGGATGATGCTCTTTAATTAAATTGGATTCGAGCAACAACGCCTGCACTTCATTTTCTGTGATCGTAAAATGAAAATCGACTGCGGATTGCATCAGCGCATTGGTTTTAATATCTGAAATATTTTTTCGAAAATATTGCGATACGCGTTTTTTTAAATTTTTCGCTTTGCCAACATAAATAATTTTTTGCTGTGCATTTCGAAAAAAATATACGCCTGGTTTTTCCGGAAGCTGTGCGCATTTTTTTGAGTAATCGTCGATCATTAGGCGGGCTGTGTGTCGATGATGTTGTGACGTATTGCAAGCAACGTCAATTCCACATCATTTTTTACTTTTAATTTTTCAAAAATGCGATATCGATAACTATTAATTGTTTTAGCACTCAAACACAAATTTTCCGCGATGACTTGCACGCCGGTGCCACGCGTAATCATCATCATCACTTGTAATTCACGTTCGGACAATAATTCAAACGGCGAAATTTCTTTGTCCGTCACATGGCGAAATGCCAATCGATTCGCCAAATCATTGCTCAAATAACGCTGACCGGAATGCACTGTGCGAATCGCGCGTACCATTTCTTCGGCCGAAGCACCTTTCGTTAAATAACCCGACGCACCCGCTTGCAATAATCGCGCGGGGTATAATTCGTTATCAAACACCGTGAGAATTAATACTTTAATGTCTGCGTCAACGCGCAATAATTTTCGTGTCGCTTCAAAACCACCGATACCGGGCATTTTGACATCCATCAGTGCGACGTTAGGGTGAGATTTTCTGGCATGCTTCACAGCCTCTTCGCCAGAAGCTGCTTCACCTACCACTTTAATGCCCGACGCCTCATCCAAAATTTTTTTGATGCCAGCGCGCACCAGGTCGTGGTCATCCACTAATAATACGTTGATCACATCCTGCTCCAAGCTAACGTGCGGAGAGACAGGGATTCGAACCCTGGAAGGGAGTTACCCTTAACGGTTTTCAAGACCGCCGCATTCAACCACTCTGCCATCTCTCCAATTTCAAACTTGCCAACCGGCACATCCGTGTGCCTACATTACCACACATCCCATAAAGTACAAAAATGTCGAGCACGTATGTTTTTTCTCCTGATTTGCGGTATACTTTCACCATTGTAAAATCTTGAGGGAATGTCCATGTTTAACTTAAAACCAGCACAAAACCAAGCCGCGGCGGTCCGTCCCAATTATCAATCCACCATCGCAACACACGAAGTGCTGAGAAAAACGTATTTCCTGTTAAGTCTAACGTTGCTTTTTAGTGCGGCCATGGCAGCCGTTTCCATGGAAACTGGTTTTGCACTGAACTGGATTGTTCAGCTCGTTGGCATGTTTGGGCTTTTATTTTTAACCATGTGGCTTCGCAATAGCATGTGGGGCGTTGCCTCCATGTTTGCGTTCACAGGATTTATGGGTCTCACCCTCGGGCCAACTTTGAATGCGTATATCGCTGAATTTAGCAACGGCCCGCAATTAATTTTAACGTCGCTTGGCGCAACTGGAATTATTTTTGTGGCGTTATCCGCCTATGTGCTCACCACGAAAAAAGATTTCAGTTTTCTGGGTGGATTTCTGTTTATTGTGCTACTCGGCGGCATTTTGCTGTCACTCGCGGCAGTGCTGTTTAATATTCCCATGTTGCAAATTGCGATGTCCGCTGTGTTTGTGGTCGTCTTTTCAGGATTTATCTTGTATGACACCAGTCGAATCTTGAATAACGGCGAAACGAATTATGTGATGGCAACGGTCAGTTTATACCTCGATATCCTCAACTTATTCTTAAGTTTATTAAGAATTTTGAGCTATTTTGGTGGAAACAAGAATTAAATATCACCTTTTTTTGGTTTTTTTATTGAAAGTCGCGCTGCTGTCGTGTTACAGTAGCGCCTGGTACGACTTTCCAGTAAAAAAATGAAGAAAATCAATCCGTTACTATGTGTTTTCATTTCAGCCATTGTTGCAGTTATTGTCTGTTTTCTGTTGTTTTCCCCAATTTGTCATGCAGAAGAACGGGGTAGCCTGCGCGGGCTTTCACCCACTGCTCTGAAGTATGCGGTTAATGCGTATCATTGGGCGTTGTCGCATCATGCGGTACGCAATAATAATGTATTAACTATCGTTGATTTCAGCAAACCATCTTACCAAAGACGCTTATGGGTGATAAACCTTGAAACAAGACGTGTGCTCATGAAAACCTATGTCGCGCAAGGCAGGAATTCTGGCGCGGTATACGCGACACGTTTTTCAAATCAACCCGGCTCGCGTGAATCTTCTTTGGGTATTTTTACGACGGGCGATGAATACTCGGGTGCGCACGGAAAATCGATGCGACTGAACGGACTGGAAGCGGGTATTAATAATAATGCTTACACACGTGAAATTGTTGTGCATCCAGCGCCCTACGTCACACCACAATTTATCAAACAAACAGGCTACGCTGGTCGAAGCTGGGGCTGCTTTGCGCTCAACCCTGCGCGCATCGATCAATTCATGCGTCTCACACACGGCGGCTCAGTATTATTTGCCTATGCCGCACCTGAAAAACAGGATCCGCACGTCAATCATGTGAACTCTGGCGCCAGCACGCATTTATTCGCAGAGCTCTCGGGTGATTCGCTATTTGATCGGTTGTTTGGGTAAACACCTGTGGCGCAAGTGGCGCAAGAATGCTATGATTGGCGCAAAGGTGGCACAAAGGGGCAATCATGCGCAATCCAACAATTCCCATCGAATCACAACAAATCATCCAAGTAATGACGGCTGCTGATCATCACTTAAAAATAAGTGAGATTGAAAATTTATTGGCGGGAGCAATAACGCGACGCACTTTACAGCGACGCTTATTCGAATTAAAACGCCTAGGATTTATTCAAACGCAAGGCACCAGAGCGGGCACCGAATATTTTCTTGCGGAGACAAAAGAAAAATTACCACTTTCAAAAATAGGGCAACAACTCAAAGAAAAGGTAGCGCAACCGCTCATCAAACGAAAACCAGTCCCTTATAATGTCGAGTTTCTTTTTTCCTATCAACCCAATAAAACATTTTATTTGACTGAAACAATAAAATCGCATTTATTGCAATTAGGCCAACAGTTTCATCAAAAATTAACGCCTGGTACTTATGCAAAAAGAATTTTACATCGCTTGTTAATCGATTTGTCGTGGAATTCAAGCCGACTAGAAGGAAACACCTATTCTTTGTTGGAAACACAAAGATTAATTGAATATGGCGCTTTAGCTAATGGGAAAAATGCAATCGAAACGCAAATGATTATGAATCATAAAGACGCAATTGAATTTATGGTTGAGCAGGCGGATACAAATGAGCTCAATAAATATGTACTGATGAATATACACGCGTTATTATCTAATAATTTATTGGCTAATCCACGTGCGCGTGGTCAGTTACGGCAAATTCCAGTAGGCATCGGCAAAACGGTTTATTACCCACCAGAAATTCCTCAAATTATTCACGAATGTTTTGAGCGCATCATCATGACCGTCAATAAAATTAAAAATCCGTTTGAGCAAGCATTTTTTCTGATGGTACAACTACCCTATTTGCAACCGTTCGAAGATGTGAACAAGCGTGTCTCTCGGCTGGCAGCCAATATTCCGCTCATACAAAATAATTTATCACCACTCTCTTTTATTGATGTGCCGAAATCAGATTACATTAGCGGACTTTTGGCGATCTATGAATTAAATCAGGTCACACTCATGCGCGATGTGTTTGTATGGGCTTACGAAAGATCGGCGCAGCATTATCAACTGATGCAAGATACATTGGGTTCCCCTGATTTAGTTGCCATGCGTTATAAACAAGTGCTTGTTGATTTAGTTAGCTGGGTAATCACCCATCATATTCATGGAAAAGCAATTCTAGATACCATCGCAGCATGGTCAAAAAAACATGTTGATCGACGAGATCAAGTTGCGTTTTGCAACCAAGCGGAACGAGAAATTGCCAGCTTACATGAAGGAAATATCGCCGTGTATCGCATTGAGCCTGATTTGTTTCGCCGGTGGAAGAAGTAAGTTGGAACGTAGACGCAAGCAGTAGCGAGCTGTTCTTGTTACACACTGTTACCAAAATCGTGTTTAACGTTACACGGTCTCGTGTTCTTATACCCCTAAAGCATAACTATCTTGAGGGGGAAGCATGAGATCAGAGAAAAAAATACCGAGCGCATTTATTTGCCCCATTACGTTTGAAATCATGGAAGATCCGGTAATGTGTGTGGACGGGCACACTTACGAACGCGCTGCAATTGACCGATGGCTAAAAGAAAATAAAAACAGCCCGATGACTGGCGCTAGATTGTCCAGCATATGGTTCACAACCAATTTTACGCTGAAAAAAGCGATTGCGGAGTGGCGAGAAGAAAACGATATAAAACCAACTCCAAAAATTACATCCCCAACTGCCGTCGATTACCCTATTCACTTGATCGTAAAAAACGGCAATGCCGATGCACTGCCCGCCTTTACCAATGAAGAGGATTGGAAATTAAAAGGGAAAGAAGGTTGCACAGCCATTGTGTTAGCAGCGCGCTTAAAAAAATGGGATCTGGTGAAGCTAATGGCGGTTGCTTATCCACCGAATACACCCAAACCCGCCAGCAAAGAACAAGCGAATGCGTATGGTTTGCATCACGCTTTTTTATTAGCAACACAAGATAATCAAAGCGACGTGATGACAGCGCTTAGAAAAGCGGGCGCTTCCACGCATCATAGTTTAACGCGAACCAATAGCAGCGCAATTCATTTTCGCGCGATGCAAAACTCCCGGGATTACGGCATGTTTGAGCTAAGCGATTTAAAATTAAAAAATAATGATGGTGACACGCCAATTGTGTTGGCCGCAAAATTCGAGAAATGGGATGCGGTTGAAGTCATGACAATGAGCTTTACAGAACGCCTCTCGACAGAAGATGCAACGCAATATGGACTTCACGAAGCATTTTCTTTGGCCGCAAAAGCGAATGCGACAAAAGCATTGTTGAAGCTCGGAAAAGCGGGCGCAGTGTCAATGACTTTTCCAGAAAAAAAATTATCCGTAAATGATATCAAAAAATTCTATATCAATCGCGCGGGATTTTTTAATGCAAGTAATCGAATCTTTACTGGAAATCAAACGTCAGAACAAATTTTGGCGTTACTGAAAACCAGGGCGGCAAATAATAAAAATGGTGCATCAGAACAAACGGTTAAGGAAATAGAAAGGCGCATGGGTGCGATGTAAGTGTGAAATGTCATTCAACATTAACGAGGTAATTATGAGAAACGAAAATGACAGAACAATCCCAGAAAATAACACAACCGAACGGGATTTTTTGATCCCTATTCCGTCCGACATTTCTGCATCGTCAGAGGTGTATCGCAATGAAGCAGGGCTCCCGCACTTCTACTGCTACAGCGCGGCAATACGTCTTCTACTACTGGGCTCGGTTTCATATTCGACTGTAGTACCATCGTCGTTTTTGCTTGTGAGATTAGTCACTTTAATGAATGTGCTCTCGCTATTGGGGCTCACTTTCACAACTGGTTTAGACTGCGGATTTTTTTCAGCGAAAGCGAAACCTGTGCAAGATCAAAATACGCAAACTTTGGAGAATTTGGAACCGCTTGCTGACGCACGCAGCTCTGCTTAAGTGTGAACTCAAGAGGTGAAGAAAATATAAATGTTGAACCTCGGATAATCGCTTCGCGATTTCCGGGGTGACAACACAGCGCAATTCCAGTGGAGAATGATACAGAAGTACAAAACGTACATTGACTTTTATGAGTAAAAGTGTTTATATTTTGGTCAATAAGATTGTATGGAATGGATACCCTTAAGATAACATTTGAGAGGTGTCCCGTGAGATATTCCGCAGACAAAGAAAATTCTAAACGCTTATTAGATGTATCAGCTTCTGAAGATAATTATGGCACTGCTGATACGCAAATGGTCGTGATTGCAATTCCTCCCGAGGGTACTGTAACTACCGCTAACCTCATACCGGATGTTTTTAATATAATACTTTCTTTTTTTTCATGGGAAGAGCGACTGCAACTTGCTATTATTTTTAAGTACTACAATCAAGAAAAAGCATTGCCTGCATTACTAAATTATTCTGTTGATCTGCCATCGTTGCTTCCTGAAAAAGTGAAAATATCTTTATCGCACTTTGAGGAATGGCGAATTTTATTCGCGAAGAATCCGTTGCATAATCTTTTAGTCGTAGATTCTAAAAAAGATATACCTGGAGCAGTCGTTTCTGTTGAAATGAGTACAGCGTTATTTCATGCTATGTTGCGATCACTATCATGCCCCGAAAAAGAACGTATTTGGAATAAACATAAAATAATACCGAGAACTGTAATGGTAGTAAGCGCCGTTGGTTGCGTTTTGGGTGGTCCCGTTGTGATCCCATATACATCATTTAAATTTCTGCGTGAAATAGCAACGGGATCGTCCGGAGTGAGTAACATTGTTATAAATATGTCGTCAATTGAGAATCATAATGGTTATGATATCCCCTACTCGTGGATTGACACTGGAAATTGTGCAGCCATGTTGGCAGGGTATCGTTTGAATGAAACTGACACCGATGGTTATGCTAGCCAATTGAGTTTGCAAGAATCGATAGCGAGCGCTTTATCTTTCGTGCATTTTCCAGGCAATGTAACAGCGATGACACTGCAACTGATGTACAGTGTGATGTCTGCTTGTCAAAGCATGCTGACCAATGCAACGCAGTGCGCTGGTAATGGTACAAAAACTACTTTCTTATCTGATGCTTCATTGATAAGATTTCCCCTTGGTAATTATACAGCTGAATCTAATATCACAGTCGCTTGTTCTGGTTATCAGCCTTCGTTGTTTGAAAACCAGTATCTTCCTGCAACAACTATTGCCGGGTACATCTTTTGTACCATAGGCTTTATTTCAATACCAGCCTTCCTGTATTTTCTAGCCCTGGTTACAATGACATTGCGGGTGGTGGACGACTATGCATGCTCCCTGACTGCTGTTGATAATTTAGTTCATTCAGGAAAACGCAAAGAAATTAGTCTAGCATTTAATGAAATGGCATTTCTTGCTGGACGTTATAAAGCTGGCGCCAACAGAATTGAGGAAAACCAGAAGTCTCCCATGTGCGCAATGATGTAGTAACTGGACCTCGGATAATCGCTTCGCGATTTCCGGGGTGACAACACGGATTGATTGGTTGATTTTAGAGAAAAATAACTCGAAACCTGAGTGTGAGTGTGAGTAATTTAACATTAACGAGGTGACTATGAGAAACGAGAGAAACGAAACAATCCCAGCAGGAGGTAACAATGCGTTGGCTCCAACTCTGCGGGACACCGCTGCATCGCCAAGGGTGTTGTATCACGATATGAAAAATTTAGAGCGCTTGAGCGTGATGTTTAGCCTGATGGTGTTTTCATCTATTTCATACCTAATTGTTTCACCTAGCTCCTCGGAGCCTCTGCCTCTGTGGATAAGGATATGCAATTTATTTAGTGTGACCGGACTAGTGGCGTGCTCCTTCATGCATGGTTACAGCTACGGATTGCTTACAACGAGGAAGAATCTGGAAGCTTCTGTAGAGAATCTTACGCAAACTTTGGAAAATTTAGCGCCGAGTACTGCGCATTGAGCGGTTGTTTTATTTTCAAGATCAAATGCTGCGTATTCCGCCCATATACGGCTGCAACACCGCGGGAATATGAATACAACCATCTTTATCTTGATAATTTTCTATAACGGCCACGAGCGTGCGCCCCACCGCTAAGCCTGACGCATTTAACGTATGTACCAATTCAGGTTTGGCATTGGGTGTGGGTTTGTACCGTGCCATCATGCGTCGCGCTTGAAAATCTTCGCAATTGCTGCACGATGAAATTTCACGATACGTATTTTGACTCGGCAACCACACTTCGATGTCATACGTTTTTGCAGAAGCAAAACCCGTATCAGCAGAACACAGTGCGATGACGCGATACGGCAATTCCAACAATTGCAGCACTTTTTCCGCCTGTTGCGTCATTTCTTCTAACGCTGAATCAGAATTTTCCGGTTTGACAATTTGCACCAATTCTACTTTTTGAAATTGATGTTGGCGAATCATGCCACGCGTGTCTTTGCCATACGATCCTGCTTCACTGCGAAAACACGGCGAATGTGTCACGAATTTCAGCGGCAATTGATCTGCTTCTAAAATTTGCTCGCGCACCAAATTGGCCATCGCGACTTCTGCCGTTGGAATCAATGTGAAATCATGTTCACCCTTCACCGAAAAAAAATCATCGGCAAATTTGGGCAGTTGACCGGTGCCAAACAACACATCAGAGTGAACCAAATATGGCACATACACTTCCGTATAACCGTGTTCATTGATGTGCAAATCCAACATCAATTCCGCAAGTGCGCGTTGCAACTTTGCCAATTGTTTTCGCAACACCACAAATCGCGCACCCGACAATCGTGAAGCCGCTTCAAAATCCATCAAGTGATCGCGCGCACCTAAATCAACATGATCTTTGGGCTTAAAATCAAATGTTTTTGGCGTTCCCCATTTGCGCACTTCCACATTATCTGCTTCTGATTTTCCATCAGGAACAGAAGCGTGCAAACGATTGGGGATGCGCGATTGAAAATCTAATAATTCTTTTTGAATTTTTTCTAACGCGATTTCATCTTCTTTCAACGTGTCGCCAATTCCATTGGCTTCTTTCAATAATGCCGCCGCATCTTCATTTTTGGACTTGGCAATACCAATTTGCTTGGCAAGTGTGTTGCGTTTAGATTGTAAATTTTGTGTGTGCTCTTGCAATGTTTTTCGTTTTTCTTCTAATACTTTCCATGCAGCAATATCAATCGTGACACCATGACGCTTAGCCTCTCGCGCAACCATGTCAGGATCTTGTCTTAATAATTTTGGGTCTAACATAAAATCACTTCACAAAAACTGCAACACACCAAATTCCCAACACTGTTGCCATCAAGCAAGCTACCACACTGATAATCACGTTGGCAATTCCAGCAACATATTCACCCGTTTGCAATAAATGAATCGTGTCGATACTAAAACTAGAAAATGTGGTGAAACCACCCAGCAATCCAATCATCAATCCCGTGCGCCATAATGGATTTAATAATAATTTTGCTTCAAACAAACCAAACAAAACGCCAATCAACAAACAACCCAGCACATTGCAACTGATAATTCCCCACGGTAAATCAGGATAGGGAATCAGTGTTTGCACGTAACGCGATAAACCAAACCGACTGAGCGAACCCAATGCGCCACCCAATGCGATCACAAATATTTCTTTCCACAGTAAACTCATTTCAGCACTTCCGTCCCACTCGGTGCATGAAAAATAAATAATGCGCGAGATAAACTGGGATTCAATGCCACGTGAGAAAATGTAAATTCATTGGTTTGCGACACATTGGTTTGAATGCGCATGCTTTGCAATAAATTATTTTTAAATGTCATGGTAATTTTCCGAAACGGTGCGTTGTGATCGCGCGGAATTAAAGTGAATGTGATTGCCTGAGATTGCGATTGCGCGGTAATCATAAATGATTTTAATAAATCGCTAGTGTCGCCCGATAATAATTTCGCCGGATTAAATCCGCTATTTTGCACAGTTTGTTTTGTTGCCTGCGCCAAATCCACATCATACACCCACACGGTGTCACCATTGGTAATCACAATTTGATGCGTGGGCGCATTCGTTTCCCAGCGAAATTTTCCGGGGCGTGCAATCATCACTGTTCCATGACTGGTTTGAATCACTTCTCCACGTGCACCCATTGTTGTTTGTGTAAACTGTGCAGAAAAAGTGGAAAAACGATTCAGTAATTGCGTTAACTCAGCAATCGCGTGATCGCTTGCTGCGTACACTGGCACTGAAAATAACACAAAGAAAACAAAAAAATATTTAAAATGTTTCATAATTTTTAATGTTGCGTTAATGGTGTCTTTAGAATACCGCATTTTTTTACGCTAAAAAAGAAAACTGTACTTGAGTGCTGTGGCTTGCTGAGTTAGCATTCGAAAACCACCGTATCACAATGCAGGTAAAGAAAATGCCAAGGCGTGTTTTAGTCGATCTCGAAGACAAAGATGACAAGCCGCCATCGCGTTGTTTTTTCCTAACTGAAAGAAATGTAGAGATCATTACCTGGTATGCGCAAACACTTATCTGGCTCATGTCTGATTGTAAGCTCAAAGTCAATGAAAAATACGACATGGTATTGCCTATGGTGCTTGGGATGTGTCATCGTTTGACAGAAATGCAATGGGACGTGCCCCAGCATGATGATGAAGCACATCAGCTGTTGACATATACGATCAATGTACTACCCCCTTTTTCGTATGAAAACCCGGGAAATCACATCGGTAGATTGCAAACCATGTTTTTTGTGTTTCCCAAACAACCAGTTGAAAGCAATAATCCATCAGAAAACACTCACCATGATACACTCACCAGAATGTTGGTATCATCACTGCAATCGTTCTTCTGGGGCGTGCAACGACGACACAAAACAGCTGCTTTTAATAATCGCGGAGGAGTCACAACGCTAGCACAAACTCATGCGCTGCCACCACTGCCGCTACCAAGTTATATGAGCACACCACCCTCATCAACACCACCATCAACACCGGTATCAACATCATTCGCATCAGAAAGTTCGGACAATATGCGACAATCGTGGCCACAGCCAATCGGTTGATAAATTACTCGCAACAGATCAGGGCTCCCATGTTTGAATTACTAAAACGCTCAATTTTGGGGTGATTTTTTACGAAAAATCGATGACAAAATTGCCATGGAAGGGCAATTTTGAACACTGGCGAAGCCAGTGGCCCATGGGGCGAGCACACAGGATGTGTGCGAGTAAAAAGCGGAGCATACACGTCAGTATGTGAGCATTTCGAAGAGATTTTTCGTGAAAAAGCACCCGAAAGTGAGCGTTTTTATGGGGGGCTGTTACAATTACTCGCTGCTAGACGCAGGAACTAAAACATCGCGTTGCGCATTCCCTTCCATTTTGCTGACAATGCCAGCCGCCTCCATCGCTTCCACAATGCGCGCCGCGCGATTGTAACCAATTTTAAAACGACGCTGCACACTGGAAACGGAAACGCGTTGCGCTTTCACAACAAATTGCACCGCTTCATCATACAATTCATCTTTTTCGCCATCTACATCTTCACCAATCGCGGATTCGGTGTAACCAGTCGGATCGACGACAGCGACATTGTCATCCAAAATATCATCGATATATTCCGGTTTTCCGCGGCGTTTTAAATCACTCACCACACGATGCACTTCTTCATCACTCGCAAAACAACCATGCACACGCACGGGAACGCCAGAACCTGGCGGCAAATACAACATATCACCGTGACCCAACAATTGTTCCGCGCCTTGTTGATCGAGAATCGTGCGCGAATCAATTTTCGATGACACTTGAAATGCAATGCGTGTTGGAATATTCGCTTTGATTAATCCTGTGATCACATCCACTGACGGACGTTGTGTCGCAAAAATTAAATGGATGCCCGCTGCGCGCGCTTTTTGCGCCAATCGCGCAATTAATGTTTCTACTTTTTTTCCAACAACAACCATCATGTCCGCAAATTCATCGGCGAGCACCACAATTTTTGGCAGAATTTGCAATTCCGCTGGCGTTTCATCTTGCTGCGTGATCGGATCTAACAATGGCGCGCCACGATCGATGGCTTCGCGCACTTTGATGTTGTATCCCACAATATTGCGCACGCCGAGTGACGACATCAATCGATAGCGTCTTTCCATTTCAACCACACACCAGCGCAACGCAGTCGCTGCATCTCGCATATCTGTCACGACGGGCGCTAATAAATGCGGAATGCCTTCGTACACCGACAATTCCAGCATTTTGGGATCAATAAGGATAATACGCAAATCTTGCGGTGATGATTTGTATAACAAACTGAGCAGCATCACGTTCAGCGCAACTGATTTTCCAGAGCCCGTGGTTCCAGCTACCAACAAATGCGGCATTTTCGCTAAATCAACAACCACTGATTCGCCGGCAATATCTTTTCCAAGCGCAATTGTGAGAGACGAACGCGATTGTTGAAACACGCGTGATGACAACACTTCAGTCAGCGACACCATTTCCCGCGAAGGATTTGGTAATTCCAAACCAATCACGGATTTTCCTGGAATAACTTCCACCACGCGCACACTGACGACAGACAACGATCGTGCCAAATCTTTTACAAGTGATGAAATTTTGCTGACCTTGGTTCCTGCTGCCAATTCCAATTCAAAACGCGTGACTACTGGCCCCGGATGAATTGCTACCACTTTGGATTCCACACCAAAATCATTCAAACAAATTTCCACTTCATTCGCGCGCTCTGCTAATTTTTCTTTGCTAATACTCACGTGACGCTCGGGCACATATTGATCTAGCAACGATAATTTCGGCAAAATACTCGATTGCGAATAACGCGGAATTTTGGACAACGTAATTTCTTGCGGCAAAATATCTTCTACGGATATTTCATCCAACACCGCAAGCGCTCTCGATGTTGACGCACTAGCAGCATGTAGTGCAGGCTCAATTTTTTTCGCCGCAATTTCTACGGATTTTTCTTTGGTAGGCAGCCGAAAAAATTGAAATAAATTAAATTGGATGGATTCGTAACACAGCCGCCAAAATGCTTTTGAAAAAAAAGATGGCATCGGCATATCGCCGCGACACACGCGAAATAATTGCAACAAGCGCGCACCCACCCACTCAATCATTTCCAGCCATGAAACGCCCGTCAGCAATGTCACGCCAATCAATAAAATCGGCGAAAAAATAATGGTGGCACCCGCTAAATTAAACCATTGTGTGAAAATATTACCAACAAAAACGCCCAGAATGCCGCCTGTTTCATACGGCAGCGACTGCGTGATATTCGCCAAATACAAATGCAACAAACTTGTGCTCGCCATCACCGTCATCACAAATCCGGCCGTGCGAGAAATCCAGCGCGGCCAATCGCGCCAAAATTCCGTGTCATCCTGATAATGCTGGTACAGTTGCCACACGCTTTGAAAAAACATCATGGGAAATAAATACGCGATAAAACCAAACAAATACAATAAAAAATCAGAAATCCACGCGCCAACACGCCCGCCTCCATTAAGAATGATCACGTGCTCAATTTGATGCGACCAGCTGGGGTCATTGCGATGAAACGTCAAGAGTGATAACAACAAAAAAATACCAGTCGACAACAGCACGATCAAACAACCTTCGTGCAAACGACGTTGCCACGCAAAAACAGCGGGGTTTGTGGTGGTTGTGGTCAATGGTCTTTTGCGATTCACGGTGCGCAAGTGAAATTTCCCTATTTCATAATGTGGTGATATGCATATTTAACCATTCTAATGCGAATAACGCAGCGCTTTTTCGAATAAAGTCTCGTCCGCTGCCAAAATGCATGGTTTTCGCAATACACGTTTGTTCGTGATGATTCGCCAATGCAAAACAAACCATACCAACGGGTTTTTCGGCTGTGCCACCCAAGGGACCTGCAACACCGGTGATGGAAATGGCGACATCCGATTGCAATACATGCAAAGCACCTTGCGCCATCGCTTTTGCAACGGGTTCTGACACGGCGCCATTTTTTTCCAATAAGTCAGACGCCACTTGAAGTAAATGCGTTTTTGCAGAATTACTGTAAGCCACGATTGCGCCATTAAACCATTCTGAGCTGCCAGAAATGCTGGTTAAGTATGTTGAAACACTTCCGCCCGTGCAAGATTCTGCGGTGGCAATGCGAATGCCTTTTTTACGACATAATTCGCCGAGATGATGGCAAAGCGGGTAAAAATTGGGTTCCGTCATGCTCACACTCACACTCCCGCTCATACTCGTGTTAGATCTTCATTGATGCACTCGCTACCGCTCGTGTCTAGGTCCAATGTGTTTTTGTCGCTCGTGTCTAGGTCCAATGTGTTTTTGTCGTTCGTGTCTAGGTCCAATGTATTTTTGTCGCTCGTGTCTGTGTCTTCATTGATATTGTCATTCGACGACTGCAATCCCAATTGTTTTTCCAGTGCTTCGAAATCCACTAATTCAGATAACGGCGGTAACTCCGATATTTTTTTTAAATTAAAATGATCTAAAAATGTTTTGGTGGTTGCAAATAACGCGGGTTTTCCAGGCACATCGCGATAGCCTGCGATTTTAATCCAATCGCGTTCCATCAACGTGCGAATGATATTGGGATTCACCGCAACACCACGCACATCTTCAATTTCTCCGCGCGTAATCGGCTGACGATACGCAATCAATGCCAATGTTTCTAAAAAAGCGCGCGAATAACGCAATGCTTTTCGCTCATCGAGACGTTGGATGAAAGGTGCGGAATCAGATTTCGCTTGAAAACGATAACCGCTCGCCACTTCCACGAGCTCTACGCCACGATCTTGATATGTGCTTTGCAAATTCGCCACATGACTGCGAATTTCGCCCAAACTGGGGCGCGATTCTTCTGGAAATAATTGGGATAATTTATCTGCGGACAGCGGCTCTGCTGATGCAAATAATGCGGCTTCAATAATATTTTCTGGATTCATACCGTGGCCTCAATCGCTTGGGTTTCTCTGGCTTTAACATAAATCGGCGTGTATGGCTCGTTTTGCACGATATCGATCACCGATTGACGAATTAATTCTAGAATGGCGATCAGCGTCACCACAACGCCCATGCGCCCTTCTTCCACTGTGAATAACGCGCCAAACGCCGTAAATTCGCTGGATTGTATTTTTTCCATGATAATCAACATACGTTCACGAATCGACAATTGTTGTTTTTCAATTTTATGATCTGCAAATAATTTTGCGCGCGTCATCACTTCGGCAAATGCAGTTAACAATTCCTGCATTTTCACATCAGGCAATGCAATTTCGCGCTGCATATCCGGCGGTATCGCGTGCGCTAAAAACACATCGCGATCTACTTGCTTCAGCCCGCGCAAATCTTCCGCTGCTTTTTTGTAGCATTCATACAATTGCAAGCGGCGAATCAATTCCGCGCGCGGATCAGCAACACCTTCTTCATCCAAACTTTCAGGCTTAGGTAACAACAAGCGCGATTTGATTTCTGCCAACATCGCTGCCATCACCAAGTATTCGCCGGCCAGCTCCAGATGCAATTCTTGCATGAGCTCAACGTATTGCATGTATTGGATCGTAATGGGCTTGATGGGAATATCGAGAATATCGAGATTTTGCTTGCGAATCAGGTACAGTAATAAATCCAGCGGACCCTGAAAAGTTTCCAAAAAAATACGCAGTGCATCAGGCGGAATGTATAAATCCTGCGGTAACTCATTGATTACCTGCCCCTGCACCAAAATAATATCGTGACTAATCACTTGATTCATTGATAAAACTCGCCTAGCATCATGAGGATTATAATACCGTAAAATCAGGATAAAACCTATGTTAGGGTTGCGACATATGGGGCCGCCGATCATCAGAAATATCACCAGCCAATCGACAATGCAAGACGATTTATTAGTCTTAATCATTGCGATGAGTATGCTCTCGAGCGCCGTCATTTTTGCGTGTTGTTACAACTGGCTGATAACTCAGCGAGACAGAGATGACAACCGATCCGCGTGTGAAATACTAAAAACGCAATGCATAAACTTCTGGAGAAGGTGTTGCACAGAAGAACCGCCACGCCGATTCGCAGTAGATGAAACGACACGTCTACTACCTAGAGGAATAAACGAATGAAATTTCTCTTCGATTATTTTCCCATTATTTGTTTTTTCATTGCTTACAAATTTTGGGGTGTGTATGTCGCAACCGCCGTCGCCATTGGTGCTTGCGTATTACAAAATATTTTTTACTGGATACGTCACCGCCGCTTTGAAAAAATGCACGTATTGGTATTAATATCGGTTGCTGTCTTGGGTGGACTTACCTTATTTTTTCACAACGCGATTTTCATCAAATGGAAAGTGAGCATTGTATACTGGATTTTTGCGGGAATCTTATTGTTCAACCAATACGTATCTAAAAAAAATATTTTACAAAAAATGTTGGGGGATAAAATTGCGCTGTCCGAATTAGTGTGGAAAAAATTAACGGTCGCGTGGAGCGTATTTTTTATTTTCCTGGGTTTTTTGAATATGTATGTAATGTATCATTACTCAACAAACACGTGGGTTTATTTTAAATTATTTGGCACGCTCGGATTAACAATCGTATTTGTAATCGCGCAGGCGGTGTATATGTCGCGACACATGAAATTGGAATTGGAAAATAATTAATGCCTTACTACGTTTTTTATTGTGAAGATGCCAGTGGTGATATTATTTTAGAAAAACGCAAAGCCGTTCGCCCCGCGCATTTGTCCCGTTTGCAACAATTGACTGATGAAAATCGTTTGTTGGCAGCAGGCCCTTTGATGAATCAAGATGGGGACAATCCATTGCTTGCGGGCATTTGCGGCTCGCTCATCATTGCTCAATTTCAGAATTTAGCACGAGCAAAAGAATGGATCGCAGCAGACCCCTACGTTACCGCTGAAGTCTATCAAAAAATTACGGTGAAACCTTATAAAGTGGTGCTGCCAAAACATGCCAACGATCGCACTCATTGAAAAAAAACTAACGGATGTTTTTCATCCAACGCATTTGATTGTGCAAGACGACAGCGCAGAACATGCGGGTCACGCACACGAAGGCAGCGGGCATTTTACCGTAACAATTTCTGCGGAAATATTTAACGGAAAATCGGCTGTGCAACAACATCGCTTAATTTACGATGCATTGGGTACGTTAATGCAAACGCATATTCATGCATTGAAAATAAAAATAGTTCTGAGCCGCGAGTGTTAACGAGCGGTAATCAACATTGTGGAGCAACTATGTCAAAAAAAATTATTTCACTGATTATCGCCTTATTGTTTTTTTCGTCCGCATTTTCCGCAGAAAAATATTACAACGTCAATGTGTTGGTGTATGCGCAACTCACTCCCGCCGCATTAAGCGCAGAACGATGGCCTGTCGTGACGCCCATCAGCGTTGATTCTGAAACCCTGCAATCCAATTCACCCCTTGCAGAATTTTCGCAAGATCAACGTCGCATTGCACAAAATCCTAACTACCGCGTATTATTTAACGGCCGTTGGAAACTCACGTGGCCGACCACCAACACCGTCATCACTCTGCCCATCGAGGGCGGCGCACAATGGGGAAACCAACGCGAATTGATGGGCAATATTCGTGTTAGTCTGGATCGCTATTTCGATACAAACACGGTGTTGCAATTAACAGAACCCACCGACAAACTACGCGACATCAGCAAGATTCCATATTTTCATGAATGGGATCAGCCCTATTTTTCTTTTCAGTTGATGCAAGCGCGGCGCATGCGCAGCAATGAACTCAACTTACTGGAAAATCCAGTACTGGGTGTGCTGATTAAGGTCACCCCGGCATAAAAGCATCAATCATAAAAGAACCGCGCGCGCAAGCGAGCGGGCGTGACACATGAAAAAATTATTGTTATTTTTATTACTACTCAGTACTTCACTTCTGGCTAACACGCACTACCCACCCGATCATCGCTCACAATTGCCGCGCGAGCTCAATCAAACTTATCTTGGCTTTGGTATCGACTACACTCACATTCCCTACAGCAATCGCTATTTAATGAATGGCGTTCAAGCCACTTCATTCACTAATCCAACCGTCGGTTTGAATATTTTCATGGGGCATTTTTTCAATCCATATTTAGCGGGACAAATCAGTTTAATGCGCCCCATCAAATGGGCTTATGCCAATCATGTTTCTCTGGATAACAAACGTCATTCTATTTGGATTTCTATTTTTGGCCTCACGTTGCGCCCAACACTCCCCTTATCCGATCGCTTCAGTATTTATGGTCTCGGTGGATTGGGCATTATCTCGCGTCACGGATTTATTGTGAATAACGTCACCGCCATTCCATCCACTGACATCATGACGTTCTTAACAGGCGGCGGCCTGACGTATGCAATCACACCCGCGTGGCATCTCAATGCGGGTATAGAATATGCATTGGGAAGATCATCGGAACATCAACCCGGCGTGTTATACGCTTACGGCGGTTTTTATTATTTGTTTCACACACTACATTTACCCGCGTATTACACGACGCAATATCATTTTTACAAAAATTTTATTCAAGCGGGTGCATTTTCAACAAGTGTATGGAATCCCAATATTAATAAATATTTCACCGTTGGTTATCTTCCCATATTCTGGACGGGCGATGTGAAAACACGCGCTGGCGAATGGCTCATGTATGAAAGAAATATTTTTCACACGCACAAAATATTTTCACTGGATTTAGGAGTGAGTGCTGCGACATACGAATCCAAAATCAATCACACCAATTTTCAAGCGTATTCTGTCTTCCCTGTTTTTCACATTTGGTTTATGCATTCGCGCTTGACTGATTTATATTTTACTTACACGGTCGCGGGTCCTGCTTACATTAGTCAACGCGTGATTGATCATTTAGATACCGGCGGGCATTTTTCTTTTCAAGATTTAATGGGCATCGGTGCATTTCTCGGTAAAAATAAGCATTTTAATATCAACGCCACCATCGGCCATTATTCCAACGGAAATTTATTGCCGAACAATCCTGGCATTGAAGTGCCATTGGTGATGTCGATGGGATACGCGTTCTGATACACTCGCTACCGCTCGTGTCTACGTACGTATAGACGCGACCGTTCTACGTACGTTTTTACATAGACGCGACCAGTAGGGAGCGAATAAAAACAAGATCCCAAACCCCGTGCCCCAACTTCACTCCACGTTTTTCAAATTTTGACGTATCCCGCAACCGCATCACCTGATTATCCGCAAACTGATCTTCACCACACGCATTTTTTAATTGCGGATTCGCTGACAACACGCGCATCATTTGCATCGCATAATCTTCCCAATCCGTAGCGCTATGAATCACACCACCCGGTTTTAATTTTTTCACCAACAATGCCGCAACATTGTCACTGATCAATCGACGCTTGCGATGTTTTTTCTTGGGCCACGGATCCGGAAAAAAAATATGAATGCGCGAGAGAGAATGATCAGGAATATTTTTTTCAAACACCGTCACCGCGTCTTCAATGATCACGCGAATATTGCGAATGTCCTGCGCCAACATCGATGAAAATAAATTCGCAACACCCGGCTCATGAATTTCAATACCCACATAATTCCACTCAGGATGCATCACAGCCATCGGCAGCAACGTATCACCATCACCAAAACCAATTTCACAAACGACCGGCGCTTCACGCTGAAATAGTTTTTGAAAATCGCATAACGATTCAGGCGCTACACCGTACAGCGGCCACGCGCGATCAAACGCGTCTTGCTGACGACCCGACAACCGCCGCTGCCGACGCACAAAACTTTTCACGGTTCTTGGAAACATAAAAAATGTTATCATTTTATCCTATTATGAAAAACTTTTTTTCCACGCGATTGCTGAAATGGTATGAAAAAAACGGGCGCCATGATTTGCCATGGCAAAAAAATACAACGCCCTATCGCGTCTGGATATCCGAAATTATGTTGCAACAAACGCAAGTTGCGACCGTTATCCCTTATTATCAGCGATTTTTATCACGATTTCCGGATGTGCAAACGCTCGCAACCGCATCAGAAGACGACGTGTTATCGCTGTGGTCAGGGCTGGGTTACTACGCACGCGCACGCAATTTGCATCGCACTGCAAAAATCGTAGTAAAAGATTTTCAAGGAAATTTTCCGCGCACTGCGCAACAATTCAGCGAATTGCCCGGCATTGGGCAATCAACCGCCGGTGCCATTCTCTCTTTTTCGGAAAAAAAATACGCGGTGATTTTAGACGGCAACGTCAAACGCGTATTAACGCGTTATTTTGCGATCGAAACACCCGTCGATCGTGCAGACACTATCGATCAATTGTGGACGCTCGCCGCAGAACTAACGCCAAAAAAAAATACGCATCACTACAATCAAGCCATCATGGATTTGGGTGCGACCCTCTGCGCACGTACCCAACCGCGCTGCGATGCATGCCCGCTCACCAACCATTGTGAAGCTCGCCAGCAAAATAAAATGACATTTTATCCTGTAAAACAAGTTAAAAAAGAAAGACCAGTTCGAAAAACAAAAATGGATATTATTGTGGATGCACAGTCGCGTGTGCTGCTCGTGAGGCGCCCGTCCAAAGGTATTTGGGGTGGCTTGTGGACGTTTCCAGAAAACAACGCACTGAAATTACCGCTACAAAAAATATCAGAATTACCAACACTGACACATCAATTTACACACTTCACGTTGCACATCACGCCGATATATTATCGAATCAAAAAAATGCCAAGCGCGCTAGATTCGAGTGAGATGATTTGGTATAACTGGTCAGACGACTTGCCAGGTGGCGTGCCCACACCAGTTACAAAAATTTTAAAGATAATGAGAAATCATATTGCGCAAAGTGCATTGTCAAAAATTGGGGCTTGAAGCGCCGGGTCTCACAAAACCACCTTTTCCGAATGCATTGGGCGAACGCATTTATCAACACATTTCAGCGCAAGCCTGGGAATTGTGGTTGAGTCATCAAACCATGTTGATCAATGAATATAAGTTAAGCTTGATTGAACCCAAATCACGCGCATTTTTGATGGAAGAAATGGAGAAATTTTTATTTGGCGGCGGATCGCAAAAGCCGCCGGGGTTTCATGTTGATTAAAAAATGACAGCTTGACGTACTCTATAAGAAAAGTACACTAATGGCACCATAAATCGGCAAGGAGCCGCGCGCGCTAGCAAGCGGGTATGGGAACGTGCCGATTTCTGCGAGAATTATTGGCCAGATAGCTCAGTCGGTAGAGCAGAGGACTGAAAATCCTTGTGTCGACAGTTCGATTCTGTCTCTGGCCATAATAAATTATTCTTTGTAATCAAGTAGTTAAGTCTCATCATGCAACTTCTCAAAAACCCGGGGCAAAAAATATTTTCGTCATACCGCGACTTGATCGCGGTATCCATGATCTATCTATTTTTATAGAGTTTTATGGATCCCGCGATCAAGTCGCGGGACGACGTGCCCCATTTTTTTGAGAAATTATTTGAGTGTTGCCTCGGGTTTTTGAGAAGTTACTCATCATTCGAATTTTCAAAAAATCCCCTGCTTTACCAATGTAGTGAATTTGTCACGTAAATAAAATAATAACATGCTGATTATTACGCACTTGCACTACGAAAACCCCCCTCTATTTTTCAAAGCATAACACGTGATCTAGAGTTTGATCCTCGTCTCTATATCATCACCGCTTAGGTTGTCAGAAAATCTTAAGGTTCTATCACTATACTTACCCACAGAAGAAGAAGGTCTATTGAGATAATTATGCGAATTTCAGAAAAGCACTTTGCTCATATCTGTAGTGAAGCTTATTTGGCTGGTGCCTTTGAGCTCGAGGGGTTTGATTTTAAGGAAACCACGGCTTTTTTATCAAATTACGTAGAAACTCATTTAGATACACTTCCCATTGAAACTCAGAAAGTATGCGCGGCACTGCGTGATCTCGCCGTTTACAATGCAACTGTTCGTGATCGTGGCGTAAATTGGGATGAATTGCTTGCTCAAATTCATCAAAAGGCAATGAACCTTTCGGAAGGTGATTTTGTTTTATTGCCTGGTGGGTGGTGCGGCCATCCTGGTCACGCCATGATTTATGAATTGAGAAAAACTGAAACAGGTGGATTGATATTCAAGATTTACAATTCTGGCGCTGGGTTATCTGAACACAAATTGCATCTGGGTGAATATGATCCGGTTGTTTCTTATGAAATACTTCGAGAAGAATTGCAACAACAAGACTTTAAAACGCATTTTAAAGTTGTCATAAAGAAATTAATGGCTGTGTCAGATGTTGCTGACAGGGATGAAGAGCGTGTTCAAAGTGGTTCTGAGTTATACAATAATGTGATTGCTAAAATACATTATTTAGGCGGTAGACTTACGGGTCAAGCTGAAGCGCCAACTGCAGCAGAAAGAAAAAAACACACACGCGGGCAACTCGCTGGAACGTGTGCTCAAAATGCATTGCATGAAATGCTCAAAGGGCATTTTTCAGATATTGATGATTACAAGCGATTCATGTATCGATTCAAGGCACACGCCTTGGAATGTTACGTTAGAAATCTTAAAGAAAGCGGCGAGTTTTTAAACCCAGAAAAAAAAGTGCTGCTTGAAAAAGGGATAAAAAGTAATCTCCGACTATTGAATAGAAAAGCGCAAGATGGTGGATATTTATTTCCTGATGATCAATATAAGCGTGAAGAGCTTGCTCGGCTGTCTGGATATTTAGTTGAGTTGAGTCAAGTTCAAAAGAAGAAAACCCGAATTCAATACGGTATAACAGAAGCAAAACCTTCTCCTGAAAAAGCGCATATCTGTGCAAATCCTATTATTTCAAAAGCAAGCAAAGGAAGAAGTATAGCAGTAAGACGTGACAGAAAAGAATCTCCGAGCGTCTTACCTGAGACGACCATCTTGAGTGAAACCGCAGATTTTGCTGCCGATCTTAATCGCGCCGTGGATGAATTGAAACAACTTCAACGCACTGAAAGATACGAAGAAGCGATTAGGCGCATGGAGTCTTTAATTTTCATGCAATTGAAATTGCCAGAAAAGAGCATTAATGAACCCCTGAAACCACCTTATGCCACTCTTGATTCAAATGAAAAAATACAATATTTTTTTCAATTAATGAATGAATTAAAAAGCTTATCGGAAAAATTATATTTAGAGCACAAAGACCAGCTGGATGTTAGGGGGAATGACCGTTCTACCAAGAGCGTTTTGCAAAAACATATCAATCTTCATTTAATGACCATTAACGCACATGTTTTTTCAGCCTTACCAGCGTGCAAACGTCAGCCACAAGTCTACGAAAAATTGTTACAAAAAATGGTTGGTTGTTTTCCCAGCAAAGAGGAAATGCTGAGTGAATATGGTATGGCGTCTAACAAGCCGATTGTTGACGATCGTTATGAAAAAATATGTGTTCTGGTAAATGATCCAAGAATAAGACGGAAAGAAGAGATTGAGAATGTTGAGCTAGCAGTGTTGAAAGAAACTATCACGCAAAGCCCCCATCTTTTAAAAACAGGTGAAAAACTGTTTGAAATACAGAAGCAAAAAGAAGTTGATGCCTACCAAATCATGCTGGATTCATGGAATTGTGAAAATCCTTATTCCCGCGGAAGTCCGCCTGTCAATCCAGAAGCCAAGCATATCTTTTTGAAGAAAAATGGATTGCATGCAGCCTACGGTTTTCTGATGAACATGTCACCGGCAAATGAAAATCTTTACTCCGAGGAAGTTGGACGTATCCCAGACGGGGTTTCAGAACGGGAAGCGGTTATCAGTGAGTTAGACAGATTCCAAAAAGAAGTAAAATCTATTATCCGATTCAAAACAGCATTTCTTGGAAGTTCTGAAGAAAACCTATGGCCATATTCTTTCGGAGAAAAACAATTGCACTATACAGGGGGTGCTTATCAAAGTGGGAAATCACAAGCAAAAGTAAAAGGCATAGAAAGAAGGTTTGAGCTTGCTTCGCGCGAAACTAAAAGTGATTTATCAGGACATATCCTTGTCGTTGAAAGAAAATACTATTATTATTTCCCAGTTCATCAGGATGAATATTTAACACAGTCAGTGGGTGTTGCTGATAAAAAAAATACCGATAGTAAAATTATGCTTGGTATTAGTGATAAACGTCGAAGAGAACTAATGCTTTTAAGGTTAGTTCGTGAAACACAGATTCCACTCACGCTCGATTATTTTTCAAGAAATTTAGGTCGTCTTACAGATCCAAACATAAAAATCTATGTGGAAGCTAATTTATTTCAGCCAGGATTGTTACGCAAAGCCATTTTAAAAAACAGTGATTCATTTTTTTCGCAGTTTAATCGTTTTGTTGATTCAGGTTTGCGTTTATATAAAGAAAAAAATAGCCCAACAAAAGAAAGTTTATTTTTTATTAGGGTGTCATTTCTTGTCTTTCAATATGCAGCAAGATTGGACCCAGAAAGACATATTGAGAAACTTGATTCACTCTATGTCAAGATCAATGAATTAATTCGCAGCTGTGATAATGATTCAGTTAAAAGAACATTATTAAAATATCGACTGATGACTGCCGATGAAATAACAAACCTTTCTCCTCTGCGAGCATCAGAGTTTTTTGTTGATGGTTTAGAAGCGTGTTTTGCTTTTTCTTTATGGGAGGATAAAGAGGATAAGACTGATTCCGAAAGTGTTTATCAATATGAGCTTGCTAAAAAAAGATTGCACGAAAAATTAGAGCAAAAATATGACCTTGAAATTTCTGAAGTATTAAAAATTGTCGGACAGCGATTAGGGGTGGATTTGACTCGATCTGAAGCCGTTCGATGTGAGTATCCTAGTTTTGTGTTCACTGTAAATGGCGATACAGTATTGTTTAATGTGCAAACAGACATAGTTTATAGAAATGGCATGGCATTTATAGTAATGCCTGATGAATTAAAAACCCATCCACTTCTTAGGCATTTTGATCTGTCCTCAGCAACACATTGTTGCTGCAATGAAACTCAAAAATCATATTATTCGACTCCGATTTGGACGGTAAAACATAATTCATTAGAAATGCAATTAGGTGATAGAAGGTGTTTGATTCGTGGCCTGGAAGGTTCATATAAAGAAAAATGGTATGAAGTTTTTGCTATTAATGACATACAAGCACGAGATTTTCGTGTTATGTATCGTAGAGATGCTTTCTTAAACCTTTCTGCAACTATCGCTGAACATGACACCTTTGTGCTTTTAGGTTGTGAAAACACTTCTCAATCAGATGTAATGCTTGTTAAAGGCAATCAAGTAATTATGAAAGGAGAGCGACTTTCTGCTGATGGAAGCGTTCTTATGAGGGAATGCAGTACACAAAGAATTTTATGTCAACATGAGCCATCACAACTGACACAAGTTTTTTCAAACTTTGAACCATCAAAATACATTGATGTTTTTTATGATGAAACAACAAGGGAATATAACATCGAATTGTCACGGTATGGTCTCACTTTTCAAGGCACCAATCCTTCTGATCTTTATTGCATATTTAATGGCGAGAAATATTTTCTAAAAACATCAACAGAAAATCTTGTTGAAAGTGGTATTCCTCAGCTAACGCTCATTAATGAAACGCAAGAAGAAATTGTTATTTTACCAGTAAGTCAGTTTTTATTAGCGAGTGGTCGAAATCCCAATAGCGCATACAAACAATTTGCGTTAGATGTCAATGACACTATTGATGATCATATTGTTTCTGAGCTGCTTAGAAAAAAGCAAGAAGAGAGAAGCAGAAGCTATGGCGACTACGAAAGATATAATGGAAGCAGAAGTGAAAATGATGAGGTAAAAATTTTACCTTGGAGACGTTCTGGCTCGAAAAAATGCCATACAGTCAAAACAAAAAATGGTGAATTAATTCCAGAAAATAGTGAACAGGCGCTATATCTGGCTTACATTTATTTGGGAGCACATCAACCAGACAAAGCGTGGCAAATGCTAGAGTTATGTGATCGAAAGTATGGTGGCATCTCGGGAACATCTGCAGAAATAGAGTATTTGCAGTGGATTATAGAAAGTCTACCTTATGATAAACGACCAATGTCATCAACATGCTTTCCACGAAGTAAAAGTGATCTTATAGAAAACACACCTCAGGTTGTTGCTTGTCAGTTAAAAGCACTTACGTTTATTACTCAATTAGATCCATCTCAGCTTCAAATAGAAAAGCAAGTTGAGAAACCTGCCGTCAATAATGATGAGATATCAAATCATCGCAGAAATAAAATGAGTGAATTTGTTGATAAAACAAGTAAGCATATTGTAGCGCTCTACGAGCGGCAGCTGCATTTTGAAGCAGAAGGCGAGTCTATTGTTCAATATGCATTGACGAGCGAAGAGCGCTGGGGATTGTTAGATTATTGCAAGCGGAAGAATACGCTTACCCCTAACACACAGTTGGAATACCAAACATTATACGTTGGGATGTTACAAAAAGAGTTGGAGATCTTGCGCAGAATACACCATCCTTCCGCTCGTCAAAAAGAAAAGGTAATAAAGCAATATTTAAAAGAAGTTGATGCTGTAAAATTTCAGGCACAATCTGTCGGTAATGCAAGACTTATTATTGTAAAAGAAATTCCGAAGCAAGATCCATTTTCACCGCCAAAATCACCATCAGATATTTTTGTTTTGTTTCAATCTGGAGCTGTGACTGCTTTATATAATTCAGATGCAGAAAATTTATTTTTGAATGATCATTTTTTTGATTTCGCATCGGGTAATCATACAAAAGCAGTGGCATCACTGACGGATGAAATAAAAAAAGAAAATATCCTTGAATATTTTTCAATATATATATCTATTGCAGAAAACAAGGCAAGTCCTCATTTTGAGAAAATTAAACTATTTAGTGAAAGAGCATTGGTTGCTTATAGCAAGGCTCAAGGATTGGGTGTGGAATCCCCTGTATATCTATTAGCAAATGTTTTATACCGAATTTCTCACAATCAAGAAAATGATTTTCTAAATAAGTCACGCAGAAACTATCAAGCAAAAATAGATAAATGGGTTTCCGATCATAATCCAATATGGGGCCCATATAGATATGAGATTACACAAGGACAATTTGAGATTGATAAAAAAATTGCCGAGAAAAGATTACGTATTGAAGCTGCTGTAGATGAAGCTGAACGTCTACTGGTTGATCCTATTGAAATAAAAACGCTTTTGCCACAAGCGCCAACCCTGGTTTCACTGGAAGGAATTATTGAGCACTTACCTCCAATTGAACCAGACAAGGAACCAGTTCTAATTTCAATTGAACTCCCTCCAATTTTGTCATTCCAGGATTTTCTTAAAACCAACCATAATGATTTACTCACGCGTTTAAGATCTGAAACTGAAGATGTTGTTTCAACTGATGCAGTCAGTTCATCCGATCCACAATCATTTTTTTCTACTGAAGAATATCAAGCTGGTAAAAAACAATATGCCGAACTCATAAAGTTAAGAAATTCATCACTGAGCCTATTTTCACTTGATGAGAAAATCCAGCCCATAAAAGCTGGAATGAGAAATTATCATGCTTCTTTGCAAGGTAAGCTTTCCCTGCTTGAGCAGAAAATATTGGGTTTAGCATGCAGCCGATTACCAGTGAGTCGTCTGATTGATATGGAATCGGATGTTTCTCATAAACTCGATATGAATAAACTGCTGGTATTGTATCTTCAAAATGACATGAATTTATACCGTGATGAAACAAACCTCACCGATGCCGAAATTCAAAATCTGCATGTTTTATTGATACAGTACATAAGAAATAAGACCGCAGAACAACAGGCCATGAGATTTTTAGACTTGTTTTCTGAATTAGAAAAAGCAGTTGGCAGTGATAAGGATGTTATTAAATTACAAATAGCGCAAGCCTTGATTGCAAAAAATACATTGGATGCGTCGAAAGATACTGTTTTAAGTGCTTTTCAAATTCATGCAAACATATTATTGAAAGAAAATCAAATTGCGACCCTTGAAAAATTATTGACTCAAAATGGTGATCAGGGTTATAGCGAGAGCATCGAAAAAATCATCATGGGTGGTGGTAAATCTAAAGTTATTTTGCCAACATTAGTTCAAAAAAAAGCAAATGGAAATAATCTTGTTATTGTCGAAGTGCCTCGTTCTTTGCTACGAACTTGTTATACGGATTTTAGAAATACATCCAAATCTATTTTTAATCAAGACGCCTTTATTTTCGAATTTAATAGACAAACCGATTCTACTCCAGAAGCGTTAAAACGACTTCACAGTCGATTCGTCCGAGCCATCCATAATAAAAATTATATGGTAACAACCGGCGAAGCCCTTCAATCATTAGAATTGAAATATTTTGATTTATTAAAAAACAAGCCGATTTTTAATCACGAACAATCAATAGAGGAGCACCAAAAGCAGTTAGCGAATTGGGGTCAATCAGTTCACTACCTAGATCAAATGCTTTTAATTCTTAAAGAGCGTGGAGAGCTCATTATAGATGAAGCACATGACGGACTGCTTTTGAAGAATAAATTAAACTATACAATAGGTGAGCCGACTTTTCTTAATCATGACATTGTTCACGCTTCAATTTCTTTTTATAAATTTATTTATAGTAAAACGTTTACAATTAACGGAATTGCAGAACCCGTTTCTTTTGCTAGTATTTTAAAGGATGAATTTAAATTTACAAAAATGCAATATCAAGAAACGTGCGAACAAATCGCCCATCAATTGATTGATAGAGCGGGCACACCGATAAAATCACTATTGAAAAATATTGAGGGGAAGTGTAGCACACCTGAATCAAAAGAAATTTTTCATCAGAAATTACGAAAATACCTGTTAAATCAACTGGTGGAAGAGCCTGAATTTATCAGAAAAATTTCAGTTTCTGATAGAGAAATCTTAGCGCTTTATAAAGCAGAATTATCGCAATTTCTTCCATTCACCTTGTCTCGAAAACATCTGGTTAATTATGGAGAGTCTCATGATATTTCAACGCCGCCAGATGAAAGGGCTATTGCGATACCCTATCGATCCAATAAAGTTCCCAAGTATGGCAGTAATTTTGGAAATGAAATAGAAGCAGTGAATTACACGATTCAATCCATGCTGTTATCAGGGATCCAAAAAGATCTTTTTATTAGATTGCTCAAGGAATGGAGAGAATCTTCAAGAAATGAATCCCTCATTTATCGAATTCATGAAGATGATACAAAATCAGGATCATTTTTTAAAGCCATAACGGGTGAAAGCTTTTCAGATAGTGATGTTTTATCCGAAAAAACACAGGAAAGGTTGTATAAAAAATTAAAATACAATGGGGGTGTAATTTTATCCGCATTAGAGAGCATGGTTTTAGGCAAAATAAAAATTGAGAGAAAAATACTTCACTCGGATGCTTATTCACATGTTGATATCGTTCATTCTTGTCAGGGGGTGACTGGAACTCCATGGAATAGCAGTACTTTTCATCAACGTCTTACTTATGATAATAGAAACGCACTAGGAACCGATGGTTATGTGGTTAGTGCAGTAAAAACTAAATCACCACAATTTGTCGGTTTAGATTTCGATACCACGGAAAATTTTATTGAACGTCTTCTAGGCGGCGCTTCTGGAAGAACCCGAGCAATTATAGATATTAGCGCTACATTTAAAGGAATTGAAAATGTTTTAGTTGCAGAAAACCTTGCTTGTTACATTGATAAACATCAGGATCAGTTTTCTAGTAAAAAACTAAAAATAAAGTACATTCTCTACTTTAACGAAGACGATCAATTGTCAGCGATGCCCGTATCATCCGATGAAAAAGAATTGAACCCTATTGTTATCGGTAGCTCTGATCCAAAGATTATTCAACAAAAATTAGGAGCTACACCAGAAGAGTTATTTACCTTCTATGATCAATCCCATACAATCGGTGCAGACATTAGACAGGACGATACGGCAAAATCTATTGTATTAGTTGATCATACGACCCAGCTGGAAAGTTTTTTACAGGGTGTCATGAGAATGCGGGGTTTGATTGAGAAAGATCAAACGCTTAATATTGTTATGCCAACCAAGATGGAGGCGGAGTTAAAAACTTCTCCTGATGTCATTTTTAAATTTATCGACATGATGCATGAGAATGAAAGGAAGCAACTAAGAATTGATAATTTTCATGCTGCAGTTAGCAAAATTCAGAATGTAATTCGAAACGATTTCTGCAAAAGAATTTTGTCAGTTGATACGCATGATGCTGCTTTGAAAAGCGAGCTATTTCGTCATTTTGAATCTTTTTTTATTGAGCTAAAAGAAATCGATATTTATCCCCGCTTTGGTGGTATTTCCAAAACAGTGCGCACGGAAATTTTACTTAATGAAATTATTGATAAAACGTTGGCACAATGGAAATTCTCGCTTCATGCTGCTGGATATAATGTAAGTGTTGATGATACTCGATTAATGGAATCCAAACTCAGATCAATTGTTTTAAATAAAGGTATTTGTGAAGAAGAGCAGGAAGTGTCATCAACGGAGTTAGATGTTGAAGCTGAAAGTATGAAACAACAAGAAAATGAAAAACAGATGCAAAAGCAAGCTGAAATTCAGCAGATGGTGGAATCAACCGTTTCTGAAAGCGAAAAAACTTGCAACGACTATTTAAAAATTGATCCAAGTTCCGGAAGTGTCATGAAAGCCTTGGTTGATTTTCGTATCGAAAAAAAATCACTCAATACTATTTTTTCAACCACATTTTTTGATGAAAATTTATATGTGACCAGCAACTTTTCTAAAAGCTATAAAGAACAAAAAAGTGCACTTGATGCGTATCTCAAACCTGTTCACGCACTTTATTTTACACAAAAAGAAGGGGAGCTATATTGTCAGTTATTAACTCAGCAGGAGTGTAGCGAAATTTTCGAGCATGTTGCTTCTGATACAACAGGTAAATCATGGATTTCAACAACCTCCCATACGGTACTCGCTGGAAAGCCAACATCTGCTTTTACAACAGATCCACAGTACCAACGACTTGCAACACAAGCACGATATTGTAATGGGGAATTTGATCAAATATTTCAACACGATATTGATTATAGTTGGTTGAAAGAGCGAGCTGTTGAAAAAATACAGTTTTTTGAAAAATATATTTTTGCGCATCGTGAAACCAGCGAAGCACAAATGAAGTTAATGAAAAATTTATACTCGTGTTATTCAGAAGCTGTGGAGCAGGTGGTTGCGAATCCAGATATTTCAAAAATTGCAATAAAAGATATTTTTCCTCATTTTAGCGAAGAAGATGTTGATTCAGTTTTTGAAACGGCGGGACGATTTAATGCATTAATAACATCCTGGAATGAACCTGATTTTTTAATCAAGTGTGAAAGTGAAAAAACAAAATTTGGTATCTATTCTTCAGATTTTGAAAAGCACATAAATAGTTTAAAGAAATTAAAAGAAATGACCTCAGCAATTAATAAAAAATCTGAATCATTATCTGTTCGAAATGAATATAATTTATTATTGCCTAGTTTATCGAAAATTAGTATGCCTTTACTCGCAACACTGCAGAAAAAGAATAATCTATCTTTTGATGATCGTAAAAATTATTTTTTATTGTATGCTATGGCTGTTAATCCTGAATTGTTGGGAGATGCATTAAAGACGGTTATCCGAGCAGGACAAAATAATGTAATGCTTCGCTTTGCTGTTCTTTCAAATAATTTACCAAGCGCTAAAGTCACCAGTGAAAATATAGATACATTTTTATCATCAGAAAAACAGTCGTTAGCTACCTTGTCTGTTATAGCTTCTCATTCTCAATTAAGAGATGCTCAGGTTCGAAGATTATTGGACATTGTGGATAAACAACCAATTTCACGAAGCGAACGTAACGATCTTTTGTATAAGCTCATTACCAATTCTAGCTTGTCTGAAACGGGCATTGATCTTGTTGTTAAAAAAGCAGGCGTCTTAACAGAGGAGATTACCTCAGCTTTACTAAAACGAAATGATATTACTGATCCGAATTTTTATCGTGATTTAATTGCCGCTCATCCTGAAATTTCTATAAAAAAAATGTCTGCATTTCTTAATAAGTTTGCTGTATTTTCTAATACAGAAGGACATCTTCTTTCTATCATTGCGCATCTATATTTAAACGGAGTAATTTTGACTCGAGTGATAGAAAATAAGTCCTGTAATAACGGTCTGATTAGTCAGATTCTAAATGATCCAAGAAACATGGTCAGTGGTGAACATCTCGTTGCTGCCCTAAATAATACAAATATTACTTTTGAATATGACGCGCTGTTAAAAATTGCTAACTTACTTATCAAGAAAACAGAAGAAAGTCGCTTTTCTGAAACAGATGCAGTCATTAATAGTACATTATTCGAAATGAGACGGAAATTGGCGAGCTGTAGTACAGAGGTGCGCTACATAAAGGCATTATGTGATGAATTTACAATAATTTATCAGAAGACAAATTCTCCCAGTATGATATTTTTGAGAGAAAAGATTGCTGAATTAAGAAGTCATATTTTGCCAGGTGGCTACACAAAAAAAGCTAATGCAATAGAAAATGCGGTCAAATCACTTCCATTGGATGAGCGAACAATTGTTACTTTAGATGAAAAAAGTGATTTATCTGTTGCATTGGCAATGCATCGACATCTAGGTAGATCAGCTGCACCTAAATACAGTTATGTTGATGCACGTATTTCTAGAGAAAAAGCGGCAAATACCTATAACGAGTTTTCTCTATTCAAGCTTAATCAAGATAAATTGTTTAGTCAGTCCGTGGTGGATAGAAAACAGGCTGCATCAATTGTTCGCGAATACAATACTGACAAGGGAAAATTTGGAAGAACTGGTGTGAATTTTTTTGGAGCTGGCACTTTCTCTAAAGAAATTATTGATTATTTGGATAAATACAGTAAAGGTGAAAAATGCTCATTTGATGAGCTAAAAGGAAAAATGCCCGGCAACCGTTTAAAACAAATACTCGCTAACAATGGTTTACTGGATGATACAGGATGTCTTAGGGTTGAAAAATTTACGGGGGTTGCTGCGGCGCAAACCGCCGGAAGGAACCCTTCTGGTGGTACACCGTCCTAAATCATCTCTAGCCAGACATCTCATCGAGTTTTAAAAATACCACGGAATTAAACCAATTTGGGCGACTTTTCGCCGTAATGTGCCTGGCCATTGCTACAATTTTGACCTGGGAATTGTAAATTGATGGCATCGCTCTTCATTAGCACACCGACTTTCTACAAATCGTTTTTCACGTGAAGAAAATAGTCCATTTTGCGACAAAAGCGTGCTGGTCACTTCTCCGCTGGGATTGCTCGCATATATTTTATTTCTAATTTCTGTGTGTTGCTCTACCGTCATCTCTTTTTTATATTGTAAATGCTCTTCATAACTTGCCCACAAACAACGATAATTGACATCGTCCCAAGGCGCGCAAACACGCTCACCCTCTTTCCAAAAAAAAATTCTTTCTTTAAATGCATCGCGATCAGCACGAAAAAGTTTATATAGTTTTTTTAATTCTGCTCTAAAAAATGTGTCTTCCTGATCTGGAGAAAAAATTCTTTGCATATCAACATGATCTAAAAGCACGTGAATACTGCCCACATGCTTTTCTGCACACACAGTCCACTCCGCCCAAGCTTTGCAGGCTCTTTTCACCCTTAAAACGTACCGCGTAAAGTTAAATGGATCTGCACTGCTATAAACATATTTCGGATCATATTTTGGATGCGCTTCAACATATTGTCTAAATGCTTGCGTCTTCAAATCACGCGAAACCTGAAACAAAGCGTCTGGGCAAACGCCATAGGTATAAGATATTTTTATACCAAGTATATTGGTATCGATAAAACCAATGAAACTATGAATGTATGGATCAATATAACAATAAACCGTTGGAAACTTTTTTAAAAACTGACTTCTAATCGCTATTGCGCGTTTTGTTGGAATAGAAAATAAAACATCACCTCCCTGAAATACATCCTCAATTCTGCTCATTTTGCAATATCCTTTTGTATATACCCACTTCACTTCAAAATGCGATTTTTTTATCGCATGATGCAGTGCGGTAATATCGCATTTTCATTGGCGAGCGGTATATACGCTCGCTAATAATGAAGATGCGATTTTACCACACTTTGATCTTGAAGCTTAAGAACGTACAAAAACGACAGATTAATAACTTTGAAACGTTAAAAAAATATGATACAGTTCGCACCGATAGGAAAATATAAAAACGGAGGTGTTTAAAAAATTTTAACGTGAGGTAATTATGTTGGCTCCGTACGCTGACTCAGGTCTTTCACAGCAAACCATTGGCGCTATAACTACAATTTCCGCATGTTTCTTTGGCATATTCGCTATAGTGATGAATACTCTTTTCTGGTGTTCTGTGCATAGAACCATGCGATTAGTTCCAATTCAAAAACGTATTTATTCCAACACGCTAATCTGGTGGATACTGGGCTGTATCGTAACTGCATCCCTAATAAGTTTTTTTCTAGTGTTGTTTCCTGAAAATCCCGCAACACCTTTTATTTTAAGTGATACCACACTGAATCTCATGCTTACGTCGCCACTTGCACTTGCAGCCCTTGTGCTTTCCTGGATGTTTTTACTTATTGGCGTACCACACGCACTGCGCAATACCATTCCTGACAATGTTGAAGCATTGCGCGCAACGAATACGTTAAAGAAAATCGGATTATGGTACCTGATTCTTTCTACTGTGATTTTTCTTATTTGCACGCCTGAAGTTTTTCTCATTAAAACCCTGATGCTTAAACCTGTTGCAATATCGATGATTGTGTTTTTTAAATCCACAATAAGCATCGCAGTATTTGCATTGTGGATTATCTACTGGGTTAAAATTGTCGCTTTTCGAAAAAAATATTTGGTGCAAGTTGAAACAAAATAAACGGGGGTTTTTATGCGTCGTGATTCAACACAAGTAACACGTATTGTAAAATTGTTTGTTTTTATTGTGGCTGCCACGATGGTAAGCGATATTTTTAGTAAAGTGGTTTCAGCCGAGTTAGAAACAGACAGTTGCAATTCTGACTCAATCGTTGAAAACATAGATTGCTTGACGAACAAGCTTGTAAAAAACACAAAGAACTTGGTGGACAATGTAAACAAAGAATATGAAAGAGTGCGAGATAACCTTTCACCGGAAAAACGATCAAGAATAGAAAGGCTTCAGCAAAGCCTCAATAATTTTTTTAATAAAAGAGAATTATTAGAATCCAATCAATTGAAAGCATTAACTGAAAAAAAGAAACAAGCGCGAAACGAGTTATTGAGTATTGCTAAAGAATGCATGGATTTAATTGATCAGACGAGCGACGGAAGAAATTGCCCCAATGATGAAACAAGAAAAATTGTCGTGCTTATTACGGATAAATTTTCAAAATTTTATTTGTCTCTGAAAGAATGTGTATCAATAATTGAGAAATCCGATTCTATTGATCACATCAAAAAAGAGCTGGAAAATACTCGAAACAAATTTTTGTTGTACAAGAATGCACTCGGTGAAGTAACGTATCATTGTGGGTTTCAAAGGTAATTATAAAATCCGGGGCTGAACTGAACTTGTTCGAGAACAATTTTATTGCTTTTCTTCGTGCACTGCCATTATGTAATTGTAATGGCGATAACGTCAGAATGTAAACATTTATCCCATATTCTTGCAGCTTGCAGATTTCCCTATTGCTTAATAGAATTGTCACAGTGAAACACACTGTTAAACAATAATTTTTGCTTGTAATTGCATGATAATTATAATATTTTTTTAGTGTTCCATACATGTTGGTTGAGCGAATGAAAGATTCCGTCGCTCATGTCGATTCACTCTATGTATCATTTGTTTTTCTGGTGGCGGGATGACGTAATTGATAGAATAGAGATATCTTTTCAACCTGTAATCATAATGAGACGAGTGTTATGCAATCTATTTTAATGCAATTATTTAATTCTCCTTTATTTAGTGCATTATCGTTAGTATGCGTGTTGCTTTTTTTATATTCTACTTATGCAACTTATCGCATTTTTTTTCAATCTGTCAAAGCAGATCGGAAAATTAAAATGTTAGACAAAATATCACCCATTTGGCATTTGCATGATATTCGAAAGCACATCAAATCAGTTTTTCAAACAATTCAAATAGCGGTTTTGCAGAACAACCCGTTGCCACTGCAAAATATTATGACACAGCATTTGTTTGCACATTTTGAGCTTGCCATGAGTAATCGCGATGATCATCATGTCAAAGAAATTATTAAACATGCAAAATTACATGGACTATCCATTGTGAGCGTGGAAAAAAATCAAGATGACAGTGATGATGTTATATGGGCCTATATGGATTTTTCCAAAATGGACTTTGAAGTCAACCAGTATGATCAAACATTGGTTGAAGGGCACCCAGGTACATCACAGCATTACAAGCAGCTGTGGAAATTTATTTTGGAAAATGGACAATGGCGCTTGGATATGATTCGAGAAAATGTGCATTTGACAGACATTGAAGCGATGACGTCGTCCATTTCACGATGAAACAGAAACTTTTTTTCCATTATCTTTTCTTTTTATTTTTAAAAACATCGACAACACAATCAGTGATTGAATCGGAATGAGTTAACCACTTGATTCGAGAGCGTTCATTTACACAGAATTTTTTACACCCTCTCGTCGCGGGCGCACACATTAATTTCTAGGAGCCATCAATGCTGACTCTTCTCTATTGCACTTCAACCATTCAATCACCTGTGTCACGTATTCTGCAACATGATCTGCTGCATGTGACGCAGGCCATGATTTAGGATGCACTGGATGGTATCCGTGAGAAAATACGATGCTTTTCATTCCTGCTCGCTTCGCAGCTTCAACATCGGTTTGCATATCACCGATATAAACCGCTTCATGACAGGGCACTCCTAAAAGTTGGCATGCATGTTGCAGCGGCAGTGGATCCGGTTTTTTTCTTGGCAAGGTATCTCCAGAAATAATGCAAGTTGTGCGATGATGCAAACGAAAATGCTGTACAACGAGTTGTGTTGTGCTTGTTGGTTTATTTGTCACAATTCCCCACGGGATCTTTTGCTCATCTAAATAATCCAATAGCGATTCAACTTCATCAAAAAAACAAGTATGTTTTGTGCAGTTTTTCAGATAACGCATTTCTAATTCACTATGCAGTTGATCAAATCCTGGATGTTCTTTTCCAAAAGCAAATTCCACCATATCTTTAGTGCCCGCCATATTTTTTCGAAATACCGAAAATTCAGCAAGCGGTTTTTTATGTTCACTTAATAATTCATTGATGACAGAAAAAAAATCTCTCGCGGTATCTAACAATGTGCCATCCAAATCAAATAACACTGCTTCTATTTTATGTGCTTTACAACCAGCACTTACCACTTGAAAAAAAGCCGAACTTCTCGGGCTTACTGGAGTTTTTGAGTGTTGTGGGCTTTGTGAGGCTCGCATAATAACTTTCTCCTTTGCGGTGCGCCGTTACTTCGAGGACAGGATTTATTTCCATTCCACTTCAGCATGCGATTCTTGATCGCATGTTGAAGTGTCCCACATCATCTTATACTGACGATATCTGTTTGGTAACGATTTCATCTGAGCAGACTCCGCACCTTGAGACCCTTAACACATCATTAAATCTTGCTTTATTTGCATATTTCGTAGACAAAAAACCATTTTTAGGTTTAATATTCGAACACAAAAACCAATAAAAGGTACTTTAATAATGAAAAAGTTATTGTTAGCTCCAATCGTGATTGCAGGCGTACTGTCTTTGACAAGCTGCGCATCAATCACTGAAGGAACGTCACAGCAAGTAGCAGTGAAAACTTCGCCTGTTGAAGGCGCGGCTTGCACGCTACAAAACAACAAGGGTCAGTGGGTAGTCAACCAAACACCTGGTATTGTTACCGTGCATCAAAGTGCAGGTGCAATGAACGTGAGCTGTAAAAAAGCAGGTTATGGCACCGCAACAAGATCTTTCCGATCAACAACCAAAGGTATGGTTGCAGGTAATTTGTTGTTTGGTGGCATCATCGGCGGCGGCGTTGACGTTGCAGACGGTGCAGCATTCCACTACCCCAGCACAATGCGTGTTCGATTCAATTCTAAATCATAATTCGCATTCACATTTTCGCGCGCACTCAACAAAACAAGCGCGCGAAATTCTAAGTTATTTTAACATTTGACTACCCCCCACAACACGGTAATATCGCATCTTCATTGGCAAACGGTATACCCGATGCATCTTCTCATCAACAAAACAACGTCAATCCATGGACAGATGACGCCGCCCTGCTCCAAATCACAGAGCATTCGTGCCATTATTTTAGCCTCACTTTGCCGCGGGATCTCGGTAATCAATAACATTCAACCATCAGAAGATATACAACAGGCGATCGCGGCAGGCAGGCAACTTTGCGCAAGCATTACTACTTCGCAACACACGCTCACAATAGAAAACACAGGATTGCCATTGGACATTTCAGACGTTGAGATTTTTACCGGAAATTCAGGTGTGACCACGCATCTTATTATGCCGATTTTGGGTTTAAGACAACATGCAGAAAATCCCGTGATCTTAAATTGCGGCGCACAAATGCGTGCACGTCCCATCAAACCACTCGTTGAAGCATTAAAAAATTTGGGGTTAACAATACATTATTTAGAAAACGAAAACACATTGCCTATCAAAATTTCGGGAAAATTAATGGGTGGAAAAACAACGGTGGATGGAACAACATCGCAATATTTATCTGCGCTGCTTATTGCACTCCCCTGTGCCTCCAAAGACAGTGTGATTACCGTCGATCATTTGCAAGAACGACCGTATGTTGAAATGACCATGCAATTTTTAAAAAAACAAAACATACAATTTCATCACAACTCATTTCGTCATACAGATACGTATTACATCCAAGGTAGACAACGATATCAAAATTTTAGTACCACCATTTCCGGTGATTTTTCTGCTGCATCTTATCTTATTGCAGCAGCTGTTTTAATCCCTGGTGAAATAATTTTAAATGGATTGTCGATGGATGATGTGCAAGGCGATAAACAATTGATTACGATTTTAAAATACATGGGTGCTGATATCACAATTGAACCAACGCGTTTTATTATTCGCGGCGGAAAAAAATTAACGGGAATAAAAATTGATGCAAGTGATATTCCGGATTTGTTGCCGACGCTAGCAGTAATCGGCACTTACGCTGCTGGAAAAACAGAAATAAAAAACTGCGCACATGCGAGAATGAAAGAAACGGATCGCATTCACTCAATGAGCGAGGGATTAAAACGCATGGGTGCCAAAATAATAGAAGAAAATGATGGATTGACGATTAATGAAAGCACATTACAAGGCTGCTTGGTAAAGGGCTACGGCGATCATCGCACTGTGATGGCATTCAGCATCGCAGGAATGATAGCGAACGGTGCAACAATCATCGATGACGCAGAAGCTATTCATAAAACATTTCCTGATTTTGTTAAAACAATGCAATCAGTTGGTGCGAAGCTGGAAATGAAAAATGAAATCTCTGCATAAACACGTCGTACTCATGGGATTTAAACACGTAGGGAAATCGGTTATCGGAAAAAATTTGTCTGAAAAAATATCGGCACCTTTTATTGATCTTGATCATCAGATTGAATTGTTATATGAAAATGAAAATAATAAAAAATATTCCTGCAGAAAAATTATGGTAAACGCGGGCGAAAAAGAATTTCGCCGTTTAGAAACAAACGCATTATCACATGCCGTTCACGCACCACCGTCCGTAATTTCACTTGGTGGCGGAACAGCATTGTATCCTGAAAATAAAATTTTTTTGCATTCATGTTTTCTCATTTATATCACAGCACCAAAAGATATTGTGTTTAACAGAATTCAACAAGGCGGAAACCCTGCTTTTTTTAATCCGGAAGAAAATTTACAAGACACCTTCAATCAACTATGGGAAAAACGAAACGCGATTTATAAAACCATGCAGAACTTTTTTATCATGAATGATGGTACCGTAGATGATACGGTTAAAAAAATTGTAGAAAAAATAAAACAAGAAGAACTTCTATGAAAAAAATTTCATTACTGCGCGACACCATGGTAAACGCCGGAACACAATTAAATTTAGTGATTGGTTACCCATTGCAACATACAAAAAGTCCGCTTCTGCACACAACGATTTATCGTCATTTACATTGCAATGCAGTAATGCTAGCACATGCAACCAATAATTTATCCGAAACCATGAATGCCGCCAAAACATTATCAGTTGCGCTGATGGCCGTGACCATGCCCTACAAAAAAGAAATCATCAACTATCTAGGTGATGTCAGCGAAGAAGCCAAAAAATTAAATTCGGTGAACACGGTCATTTCCCGTGATGATAAATTATTTGGATATAACACGGATGTTGATGGTGTTGCATATGCCTTGCGAAATATTTCGCTTGCTAATAAAAATACGCTAATCATTGGCGCGGGCGGTGCTTCACACGCAGCGGCGTACTTTTTAAATAAACAAAATGCCAATCTGTGGTGGCTTAATCGCACTGAACATCATGTATTGCCACTCATTACAAAATTCGGCGGAAACCAAGTTGATAAAACGAAGATCAATGAATTTCCCATTGATATTATTATCAACACAACACCGCTTGGTATGTTTCCAGATGTTCATCAATCCCCGCTACCCAATTATTCATTCAATGCCAATCAAATTGTTTTTGATATGGTGTACAATCCTATCGATACGCTGCTGATTAAAAATGCTCGAGAAAAAGGCGCTGAATGTATCTCAGGAATTGACATGCTCATCGGTCAAGGCATAAAACAAATTGAACTTTGGTTAAATAAACCAGTTGATATTTCAATTGATCACATTAAAAAAATATTGAACTGAATATGAATTATACTGTCATTAAAAAATTACCCACAGCGGAATCCATTATTCAATCCCTACCTTTGTCTGCCGAAGGTCATCAAAAAATTTTACGCGATAGGCAAGAAGTCAATGCCATTTTAGAAGGAAAAGATAAAAGACTGCTGATGATTGTAGGCCCCTGCTCAGCTTGGCCATCGGAAGCAGTGCTGGAATATGCAAAAAAAATGTCGCGACTCAATCAAAAAATCTCGCACGCAATAAAATTAGTGATGCGTGTATACATCCAAAAACCACGCACCACCAAAGGATGGATGGGTCCGGTGAATCAGCCGAATCCATTTTCAGATCCGGACATTGAAGCAGGCATTCGCTATACACGCGCCATGATGGTGAGCGTCGTAGAAATGGGTTTGCCTATTGCCGATGAAGCGTTATTTACACACAACGCAAAAGGATTTTTGGAATTATTATCTTGGGTTGCCGTGGGTGCGAGAAGTTCTGAAGATCAGGGGCATCGAGTTTTTGCTTCTGCAATTGATTGCGCGGTTGGAATGAAAAATCCAACACATGGTTCATTATCGATAGCCGTGAATAGCGTGATTGCAGCGCAACATTCGCATGTTGCCGTATTAGATGGGCATGAAGTGAGAACGCATGGAAATCAATATGCGCATGTGGTGTTGCGCGGCAGTAATCACGCGCCCAATTATTCAAATAAACATATTTTGGAAATAAAAAATTTGATGCGAGACAATCATGTGAAAAATCCATCTATCATTATTGATGCGAGTCATGACAATTGTTTGGTAAACGGAAAAAAAGATACAAAACTGCAACCTGCGATTATTTTTAATGTGTTGAAAAATGTTGAGCATCATCCAGAGCTCAACAGTATCGTCAAAGGATTTATGGTTGAAAGTTTTTTAAAAGAGGGAAACCAAAAAATTGATGAGAAAACACCAGAAAATACAGATTTAAATGGATTATCGGTTACAGATCCTTGTTTGAGCTGGGAACAGACAGAAACCATGCTGCTTAAACTTGCCTCGAGGTTTACATGAGCTGCGAGATTATCATGCGAATTCCATCGCAACAATCGATTGTTTATCCCATTAAAATTGGAACTGATTTATTGCGCAATCTTGAAAATTACTTGCCGGATGATTGTTCTGATAAAAAAATAGTGATTATTACGGATGATCAAGTGTATTCGTTGTATAGCGACGCATTGAAAAACGCATTCGCCACATTCAATCCACTGTGTCTTACTTTTCCAGCAGGAGAAAAATCTAAAAATAATCACACAAAACAATCACTCGAGCAGGAAATGATTTCAAATCACTGTGATCGAGATACATTGATCATCGCGTTGGGCGGCGGTGTCGTTGGTGACATTGCGGGATTTATTGCGTCCACTTATCTGCGCGGCATCACTTACATTCAAATTCCCACAACTCTCTTGGCGATGGTTGATAGCAGTGTCGGTGGAAAAACAGGGATTAACACCGCGGAAGGAAAAAATTTAATTGGTGCTTTTTGGCAACCCAAAAATGTGATTGCAGATATTCATTGTTTGTTGTCATTGTCAAAAGAACAGCTGATTAATGGGTTAATTGAAGCATTAAAAATGTTTTTAACGAGTAACGAGAAGAGTTTTTATTATGCGACTCATCATATCAGCGATATTCTCACTAAAAATATTTCGGTATTAACCCGCATCGTTCGCGATTCGATAAAAATTAAAGTGGCCGTTGTGAGTGCGGATGAAAAAGAAAATAATCAACGCATGATATTAAATTTTGGGCATACCATCGGTCATGCAATAGAAAAAATAATGGGTTATGAAATATTGCATGGATATGCCGTTGGTTTTGGAATTTTAGTTGAAGCCAAAATATCGCAATTATTAGGAATATTATCTTTCGAAGATTATCAACTGATTCAAACTATTTTTTCCACGTTATGTATTACCGGAGATCAATTAAAAAAATTAGATCCGTTAAAAATCATTCAAGCAACCAAAAATGACAAAAAAGTAAAAGAAAATGCGGTACGTTATGTGTTGCTGAAAAAAATTGGGCAGGTATTTGTTGAAAACGGAAATTACGCCCATGCGATTTCAGATGAGATTGTAAAACAAGCGTTATTGGAAGTCAGTGAGAAAAAATATTATGAAAATTCTGTTGAAAGCGGGGGAAGCCGATGACGGGAAATAGTTTTGGAAAATTATTTAAAATTACTACCTGCGGCGAATCTCATGGTGGTGCAATCGGTGTCATTATCGATGGCTGTCCGGCGGGATTAGCAATCTGCGAAGCTGATATTCAACATGAATTGGATAGACGAAAACCGGGGCAAAGTAACATCACCACGCCTCGGCATGAACAAGATATTATTCACATCATGTCAGGCGTTTTCGAAGGAAAAACTACTGGAACACCCATTTTATTGCTTACCTACAACAAAGATATGCGCCCAGAAGAATATGACGTATTAAAAAATGTGTGTCGCCCTTCGCACGCTGATTACACGTATTTTATGAAATATGGTAGGCGCGATTATCGCGGTAGCGGCAGAGCGTCTGCGCGCGAAACATTGGCGCGTGTTGCTGCAGGCGCCATCGCGAAAAAATTTTTAAAAGAAAATTTAAAGATGGAAATATTCAGTTACGTTGAACAAGTAGGCAATATCGCAACAACTGTAGATTATCAAACCGTGACGCAAAACGACATTGAATCCAATATCATTCGCTGCCCAGATAAAAAAGTTGCAAATGAAATGATTCACGCAATCGAAAAAATAAAATGCGACGGAGATTCCATCGGCGGTATTATTAAAGGCGTTATTCGCGGAGTTCCCGCGGGATTGGGTGAGCCTGTTTTCGATAAATTATCCGCGGATTTAGGCAAAGCGATGTTAAGCATTAATGCAGCAAAAGGATTTGAAATTGGCTCTGGATTTCAAGGTGTCGGCATGTTGGGCAGCGAACACAATGATGCGTTTGAAATCGTCAACCATCAAGTGAAAACAAAAACAAATTATGCTGGCGGCACATTAGGCGGCATTTCCACTGGCGAAGATATTTATTTTAGAGTGGCGTTTAAACCAGTTGCGACGATATCCAAAAAACAAAAAACCATTACCGTTGAAAATCAATCTGTTGATTTGGAAGCACACGGCAGGCACGACCCTTGCGTGTTACCACGCGCTGTTCCCATTGTGGATGCTATGTCTGCGCTGGTGCTGATGGATCATTTTTTAAGACAGAATGCGAGGAGGATGAACGCAGTAATATCGCATCTTCATTGGCAAGCGGTATAGTTCCGCTCTGAAGGTTGATTAACCTGCGCTTATTCCACTGCAAAAAGCGTAGCATTGGTTGGGAAAGAAAAGACAGCGGAATAATACCATTGTACTTTTTACTCTATAGGTAAAAAAGACCATTGTATTTTTTACATTTCTGTGTCATATTCATAGGCATATATGAAAAGATATTCTGCACAATATTTGCAAGAATGGCTTACTGAAAAACGCCGTAAGCCGTTGGTCATGCGCGGTGCACGCCAAGTAGGTAAGACGTGGCTTGTCAGAAATTTGGCGCAGCAGTCAAAAAAACAATTGATAGAAATTAATTTTGAAGAAAATCCATCATTGCATTTAGCATTTCATAGCAATGATCCTCAGAAAATTATTCGTGATCTTGAATTGAAATTGGATATCAAGATTGATATTCATCAATCGATATTATTTTTGGATGAGATTCAAGTTTTTCCGAACTTGTTGAGCAAATTGCGTTGGTTTTATGAATCCATGCCTCTATTGCCAGTCATTGCTGCAGGATCTTTGTTGGATTTTACATTGGCTGATCACACATTCAGTATGCCGGTTGGTCGTATTACCTATTTGCATGTTGAACCATTGTCTTTTGAAGAATTTTTATTAGCAAAAAAATCAGAAAAATTAGTTTCATTTTTGAATGAGTGTAAATTCAATGACATTTCAGAAATCATTCATAACAAACTCATGGATTTATTTCGCGAATATATTATTGTTGGCGGCATTCCCAATTCTGTTCTGACGTGGATTGAAACCAATTCACTCAGTAAAGTATCGCGAGCGCACAGTGATTTGCTATTCACTTATCGCGATGATTTTTCAAAATACTCCGGAAAAATGCCAACGAGTCATTTGGAAGCGGTCATGATTGCTGTGCCGAAATTACTAGGACAAAAATTTGTTTTTAGCCATGTGAATCGTGATATCAAGATTGAAACGTTGAAAAAAACGCTTGATTTATTATGCAAAGCGAAATTATGTTATAAAGTGCTATCAACTTCTGCAAATGGTTTACCATTATTATCAGAAGCGAACGAAAAACAATTTAAAGTTGAATTTATTGATGTTGGTTTGGTGTCTACCTTTTTAAAATTGCGTTTAGATCAAATTGAATCCATTAATGATATTAACTTAGTGAATCAAGGTGCGATATCCGAACAAGTGGTTGGGCAATTATTGCGTTGCACTGAACCACCTTATGCCGAACCGAAAAATTTTTATTGGTGTCGAGAAGAAAAAAGTTCAAATGCGGAAGTGGATTACATTATTCAACATGTCAATAACATTATTCCAATTGAAGTTAAATCTGGAAAAACCGGCAGCATGAAATCACTGCAACTTTTTATGCAATTAAAAAAACGAAAATTTGCATTAAGAATTAATTCTGATTTACCCAGTCTTGTGAACGTTAATGTGAAAACACAGGACGGTCAACCAGTTCACTATCAATTGCTTTCCATCCCATTTTATCTGATGGAACAAATACGGCGGTTTTTGAAATAAAGTCTCTTGTGAATTCACACTAATTTTTGGAGCCATTATAGTGCTGACAGGGAATTATTCTTAATTATCTACTATACTCTCCTACACTCCTTTCATTTACAGAGGGTTGCATGAATGCTTTTTTAGATAACATTAAAACGTTATCAACTAGTCATTTTTATTATAGTCTGGAAGGTGGGCCAAGCGCATTTAATTTTAAAGACCCTTCTGCACAAAATTACTTTTATGCTTTATCGGAAATCAAACAATGTGCTTTACTGCAATTTGATTTCAAAGTTCAAGATGATTTAACTTATTTTCTTTTGGGTCAAGCAGCACCACTTTCTCAACGAGGTTTCGAAATTAGGCAACTTCAGGATGCAATACTCGCTTTACCAGGAGAAGGGTGCCTTATTTTTTTAAATGCCATACCTGCCATAAAAGAATATGCGGCAAATCGCGATAGAGCAACAGCATCTTTCGCATCGCTATTTTCATCGACACCATTAAATGATTTAGCTCTGTGTAATTATGTGCTGGAAAACATTCGCACGAAATTGATTGTCTTGGATGTGTTGGAAAAAATAAATAATGCATATCAACAATTACCAGACGAAAAAGGCAGAGAAGTGCGAAAAGAAAAATTGGCAAATTTATTAAAACGAATTAATAAGAGTTCAAACTTTTTAATCACTTCTGAAAAGTTTAATGAATCAGTGATTGCTGAGATCGAAAAAGAAACAGGATTCGGCGGCGGTATAGGATTCGGAAAATTGAATGATGCCTTGAAACTGCTCATAACACACGTAAAACAAAAGAACATCACTGAGAACGAACGCATAATTCTTGGCGTGGTGCTGGAATCCAGGGATACCTCCCCTCGAGTATGAAAAAGCGCAGTTGACAGAGAAGTTCTTGAGCATTTTCGAAAAAAATTATCGTTCAAGATCGCTCAAAGACGAAAATTTCATCCTCAGCGGAAGCTTCTGAGCAAAAATACAACCCCCGCAATCACCAAGCCCATGCCAATCATGCTGATCCAACTTGGCATCACGCTCCAAAATACCCAATCCGATAATCCCACAAAAATAACACCGGAATATCCAAACGGCATCGCGAAAGAAACCGACGCGTATGTCATCGCTTTTGTGCGATAAAGCTGATAAATCCAGCTGCAAATGCCAGCTAAAAGTAGCATGCTAAAATTTCTCACCGTCCACAAACTGTCGAGATAATGCGCGCCGTGCTGCGAAATAATATAAACGGCTGGAAAAAATGTCAGCACAATGCTTGTGATCATTTGAAAAAAAGCGATGCGCTCTGCAGTTTCATTGCCCGTTGTTTTTTTCGTTAACACCTGCCACAGCGCTAACAATAAACCGGATAAAAATGCAATCGACATACCAAACAAAGAATAATTTGTTTTTCCGTGTGGCGTTAAAATCAAACAAACACCGACAAAACTGATCAGCATCGCCATCCATAATTTTTTTGATTTTACTGAAGGATCACTCAAAATAAAATAAGCCATCAGCGGAACGTACAACGGGGATGAATTGATAAATAAACTGGAAATCGACATGGGAATCATGGTTAGAGAATAAAAATAACAATACAACGCTGCGATATAAAAAATAGAAATAAAAGCAATTATCAATTTACTATCAGATTGCAACAAGCTGCGTTTATGTTTGATGACGGTGGGTATCGCGCCAACCAATAATAATACGCGCGTAAAAAAGAAAATCACGGTAACCGACACATGAGAAGATAGCGCTTTCATTGAAACCGCGATGAACGCACCAGCCAGAGATGAAATGATCATGAACCAAAAAGATTTTTGCAAATTACTTTGGTGTTCCATTTTGGTATCTCTCAACCCAATGCCGAATTTTTTCTTCCGTGCGATCTAAAAACAATGAAAAACGATGCGAAATCAAACAAAATAAAATAATGCCAATCAGAATAAATAATAATCCAGGGCCTGGTATAAATAATAAAACGATTCCAATTAAAAATGAAATCACGCCAATCGCGCAGAGCACAACTTTCATGTAGATATTGTGATTAATTTTTCGGTTGATGAGATGATAATAATGCTGAAATCGCTGCCCCGGCTGATGCTTTAAAAATTTCGCTAAGCGTCGCTTCCAGTTAATTTTAAACACCATTATATTTTCGGCCTTAATAAGGGAAATAAAATTACATCACGAATCGACGCGCAATCGGCAAACAACATCACCAATCGATCAATGCCGATGCCCTCGCCCGCTGTTGGCGGCAAGCCATATTCGAGCGCTGTAATGTAGTCGTGATCAAACGGCATGGCTTCCGCATCGCCAGCATCGCGCGCTTTGGATTGCGCTTCAAAACGCGCAGCTTGATCTTCCGGGTCATTTAATTCTGAAAATCCATTCGCAATTTCTTGTCCACCCGCAAAAAATTCAAAACGATCCGTGATAAATGAATTTTGATCGTTGGCGCGCGCAAGCGGTGATACTTCCGCGGGATATTCTGTAATGAATGTCGGTTGTTTTAAGTCGCGCTCCACCAATTTTTCAAATAACGCCAATTGCACCGCACCCAATTGCATGCTCGGAAACAAATCGATTTTATATTTCTCTGCTAATTTTTTTGCGGATGATAAATTTTCTAATTCTTTTTTTTGAATGTCGGGATGTGCATGCGTAATTGATTCAAGTAATGTCATGCGCGCAAAGGGTTTTGAAAAATCAATCACGGTGCCTTGATAAGTGATTTGCGTTTGCCCCAATACTTTTTCGGCTAAATATCGAAATAAATTTTCGGTAAAATCCATCAAATCATGATACGTTGCGTATGCCTGATAAAATTCCAACATAGTGAATTCAGGATTGTGACGTGTCGAGATTCCTTCGTTACGAAAATTGCGATTAATCTCATATACTTTTTCAAATCCACCCACAACCAAGCGTTTCAAATACAATTCCGGTGCGATACGTAAAAATAATTCCATATCCATCGCATTGTGATGCGTTTTAAAGGGTTTTGCCGCAGCGCCGCCCGCTTGTGTTTGCATCATTGGCGTTTCCACTTCCATAAATCCGTGATCATCCAAAAATCGTCTCACCATCGCCACCAATTTGGAACGAATCAAAAAAATGCGGCGCGCATCTTCATTCACAATCAAATCGACATAACGCTGACGAAAACGCTGCTCTTGATCTGCTAATCCATGATACTTATCAGGCAACGGCCGCAGTGATTTGGTCAGCAATCGCAGTTGATCTACTTTGATTGAAAGCTCACCCGTTTTCGTTTTAAAAATAATGCCACTCGCGCCAACAATATCACCCAAATCCCAATGTTTAAAATGTTCGTACACACCTTCTGGCAATTCATCACGTGCCACATACACCTGAATTTTTCCGGACATATCTTGCAAATGCGCAAACGACGCTTTTCCCATCACGCGACGCGTCATCATGCGCCCTGCCACCGTTACGCGAACGTTTTTCGCAATCAATGCATCATGACCAAATGCTTCGTAATTGCGATGAATATCCATCGCCAATGTGTCGCGTGCAAAATCGTTGGGATATGCCTCTGCGCGCTCACGCAATTCCGTTAATTTCGATTTACGTTGCGCGATTTGTTGATTTTCATCTTCTGCTGAGACGGGCGTTTCTGGGGGTAAAGTTGACACAACACCATCCTATTTAATTTAATGTTGTAGTATGCCAGAAGATATCGCGATGACACAACGCCATTACCGCCCCACCACCGCCATGGTCATACGAGAAATGCAGACTAATTTGTCTTGATCATTAACAATTTTAATTTCCCACACCTGCGTTTTAGCGCCTAAATGCAGCGGTTTTGCAGTCGCGGTCACAAAGCCATCGGTTGCGGGGCGCAAATGATTGGCATTAATTTCCAGACCAACGCAATAACATTTTTCCTGATCAACACAATAGTTCGCCGCAGTGCTCGCAACGGACTCTGCAAGGGCTGCCGACACACCGCCATTTAAAAATCCCAACGGCTGTTTGGTGCGATGATCAACCGGCAGGCACGCTTTTAAATAATCATCCCCAATTTCCGTAAATTCGATACCAATGAATTCCACAAACGTCTTCGCAGATCGCGTCTTCAATAATTCGTGATTAATTGGCATTTTCCAAATCGACATAATTAAATGAGCCCCGGTATTGAAAAATGAATTGAAATAACCGATAGTAAACCTCATCTCCTCAAAAAATGGAAGGTATATGAGCAATATCATTTCTGAACAACAACCTTCCGTCATCCCTGTATTTTTTGCAACTGAAATGTGGGAGCGCTTTGGATTTTACATGATTCAAGGCCTGCTCGTGTTGTATATGACCAGCAAGGTCTTTGGATTCTCCGACGAAAAAAGTTATGGCATTTTGGGTGCTTTCACCGCACTCGCTTATATCACGCCCATCATTGGCGGCTATGTTGCCAGCCGCATTTTGGACTTTGAGCATGCGATCACGTTGGGCGGTGTTTTATTAGCCATCGGTTACGTGATGCTGGCCCTGCCGACAGAGCATTGGTTTTATATATCACTCGCCGTCATCACCACAGGCACCGGTTTTTTCAAACCCAACATCTCCAGTTATTTGGGGGATTTTTATGACAAAGACAACCCTTATCGCGAAAAAGGATATACCATTTTTTATATTGGGATTAATCTCGGCATTTTATTATCCACCAGCACCTCCGGTTATTTAGTGCGATATTTTGGCTGGCACGTGCCATTTGTGATGGCGAGCATCGGTTTACTCATTGGCACCGCAACTTTTTTATATGGTACTTATTATCTTAAAAGCATCCATAATTTTAATCGCATCAAGCCATCGATCGCACACAAAAATCCCATCGCCATCGCATCCGTTTACATCGGCATGATTGTGTTAACCGTATTGTCCTATGAAATTATTCGTCATCGATCATTCGCAGATGAATTAATGTTATGGGGAGGTGCCGCTGTTTTTATTGGATTAATCATTCAAGCTTGTCGATTTGCAAGCGACGTACGCAATAAAATGATCGCCTGCGTTTTATTAACCATCGTTTCCATCGTCTTTTGGGCGATTTATTTTCAAATGTTTTTCTCAATGAATTTATTTGTTGAACGCGCAGTGGATCGCAACTTTTTTAGTTGGCATTTGCCAGCGCCTTTGTTTTTAAGCTTAGAATCCATTTACATTATTCTGTTTGGGGGATTTTTTGCGTATTTATGGCTAAGATTATCGAAATCCAAAAAAAATCCCAGTACGCCATTTAAATTCGCTTTATCAATGTTCATGCTGTTTATCGCTTTTATTATTCTTTATGCGAGTACGCGTCTCGTCGGTGCTGATGGGCAAAGCGATAAAATATTTATCGTATTTGCGTACTGGTTTGTGATGGCGGGTGAATTATTATTATCACCGGTTGGATTGGCGATGGTGACCGTGTTAGTACCACAAGAATTGGTTGGGCTAATGATGGGCGTGTGGTTTGTCGCATTGGGGCTCGGCGTGAAGTTAGGCGGCGTGATTGCGGATATTGCTGCGATTCCAAAACAAATTAGCTCGCTCGCTGACATGAATCACATTTACGGCCATGCATTTTTGGAATACGCTATTTTATCACTCGTTGTTAGCGTAGTTTGCTTTGCGTTTGTGCCGATGCTCCGGAAGATGGTTACGGCGCCGTAATTAAACGTAATAGGTCAGCCCCGATCATTAACCGCCAATTTTGAGTGCTTTTTGATGAAAAATTTCGCTGCGCTGCTCATTTACTAACGTGTAAACTGCGCTGCTCGCTCAACTTTTCATCAAAAATCATCTCAAACTTGGCGGTTTTGACTAGATTCAAGCATGACCTGATCTGTTACAATTAAACCCAATTTTCAATGCGTAATTTGGGGACACGCTTAAATTCTTTCACATTATTTGTCACTAGCGTTATGTTCAACGTTAAACAATGTGCAGCGATCCAAAGATCATTGTTACCAATTATTTTTCCTTTTGATTCTAAGTAAGAACGAATGCGACCATATTGTTTTGCAGCATCTTGTGGCAATGGCAGTACCGGAATAACACCAATCAAAGATTCTAATGCGGCATGCGCTTTTTTAGCATGTGCGCTTTTTTGGCTACCATAATACAATTCTCCATAGTTGACTACAGACATAGCCACTGCTCCAACCTGTAATTTTTTAAATTTACGAATCACTTCTGGCGGCTTCTGCTTGGTGATATAAATACAAATATTTGTATCAATCAGATATTCTGGCAGCATGTTAAAAGTCTCGTTCTTGCGGTGGTAAATCTTCAATTCCATTTTCAAGCATATCGTCTGGAAAAGATTTCAATAAAACAAAAGCAGCTGCCAAATTCTCAGGAGCAATGCGAATTACAATCTCGTTGTGCCTCATAAAAATTTCCACTTCCTGCTGCTCGCCGACGTGGAACACTTTTGGAATCCTCACCGCCAATGAATTACCTGATTTAAAGATACGGGTATAATGATGCATGGCGCCCTCCTCAATGTATATACGTTAAGTATATACTATGTGACGGTGTTTTCAACCACTTTTGTGAGCCGACCTCACCGCCAAAATAAACCCAGGCAAACACATGATGACAATCCCAGCAGCAAAAACCAGCGCATAATGCAACTTTCCACCAAAATCTAATGTCGATGGTGGCACAAAACCAATCACTAACGTCACTAAGCAGCTGATTAATCCCAGTAAAACCAAAATCCATTTCATCGGTGTGCCGCCTGGAATGCAAAACTCTTTTTTGATATTTTTATGTTTGTAATGCAACACAATGGCCGCCAAAAACATCAGAACATACATCATCACATACAATTCCGTCGATAAATCAGTTAGCAGCCAATAAATATCATTAATGCTTTTAAATAATGTAAACGCCAAACAAACTGCGGACACCAAAATTGCCTGCAAAATAAGCACATTCGCTGGCATACCATTCGCATTATCTTTTCCCAACACTTTCGGAAGACTGCCTGCAAGCGCTGCTTGCTGCAAACCCCGCGCCGGTGAAATAATCCAGTTAATCATTTCACCAACACTCGCTAAAATAATTAATCCGCCCATAATAAAAACTAATTCTCTCAGATGAAATGCATCGAGATAATAGGCAAACGTTTGAAAAATACCCGTGGTTAAACCAATTTGTTTTTGCGGAATCACAAGTGCGATAGCAAGTGATCCAAAAATCATGGTGAGCAAAATAATCATCGACGCAGACAGTACGCCGATCGGATAATTCACCTGCGGTTTTTTAATATTTCTCACGTTGACAGTGGCTAATTCCATCCCTAAAAATGCAGTGATAATCGTCGTGAGCGAAATCCAATTATCAATATTCGAAAATTTTGGAACCATGGCGTGCCAATTTAATTGAATTTGTACCGTATGGCCATGCGCTACCCAGAGATAAGCGAGCGTGACCATAAAACCAAACGGTAATAAAAATCCCGCGACCGTACAAAATGTTGCAAATCCAGCGGACAACGAAAAATTCCTGAGCGACAACAGCGTCAGGCTCCAAAACACCACCAAAATAACGCAGACGGTAAATAATTTGCTGGTGTCGAGCGCTGGATCAACTAAATAAGCAACACCGCCGGCAATATACGACAAAATACTGGGATACCAAGTCGCCGTATTAATCCACTGCAACCAAATGCCAAAAAATGCAAACTTATTTCCAAACGCTTCTTGCACCCACAAATAAATCCCATTTTTATCGGGATGGTAAGATGTTAATTCCGCTGAAATGAGCGCAATGGGAATTAAAAATGTAATGGCTGCCGCCACAAAAAAGAAAACGAGTGGCGCGCCAAACATCGCATTCGACGGCATGTTACGCAGACTATCAATCGAACCCACGATAAACATCATCAAAACAAATAGGCCGATTTGTTTTTTGTGACTGAACATCTACCGAAACTCCCGAGTAAAAGCAGTAAGAACTCGCCTTATAATTAAATTACCTTCCAAATTTACAATGATAATGTAATATTGCCAATGTATTTAACCAATCTTCGTCATCCCGCGACTTGATCGCGGGATCCGGAGCCATCAAACTCCCGCCTTCAAACTCGCTTCGATAAACCGATCCAAGTCGCCGTCTAGAACTTTTTGTGTATCGGTTCTTTCAATGCCAGTGCGCAAATCTTTGATGCGCGATTGATCTAGCACATATGAGCGAATTTGACTACCCCAAGTGATATCCATTTTACTGTCTTCCACTACCGCTTGCGCCTCGCGTTTTTTTTGCATTTCCAATTCGTATAATTTTGCTTTCAATTGTTTTAATGCACTCGCGCGATTTTTATGTTGCGAACGCTCGCTTTGACATTGCACGACAATGTTCGTTGGTATATGCGTCATGCGAATCGCAGAATCGGTTTTGTTGACATGCTGCCCGCCCGCACCGCTCGCGCGAAACGTATCGACGCGCACATCCGCCATATTAATATCAATCGCAATATCATCATCCACTTCGGGAGAAACAAAGACAGAAGCAAAAGATGTGTGACGACGATTGCCCGAATCAAACGGCGATTTACGCACCAAGCGATGCACACCCGTTTCCGTGCGCAGCCAACCAAATGCATAACTGCCAACGACATAAACAGTCGCATGTTTAATGCCAGCGACTTCACCCGCTGAAATCGATTCAATCGTTGCTGAAAATCCGTGCGCATTGCACCAGCGCAAATACATGCGCAATAACATTTCCGCCCAATCTTGCGCTTCCGTGCCGCCCGATCCCGATTGAATTTCAATGTAAGCGTTGTGCGCGTCCATTTCACCGGCAAACATGCGTTGAAATTCGAGCGCTGCAACCGCTGCCAAAACACTGCTGATTTCATTTTTGATTTCGTCTGCAAGTGATTCGTCATTTTCTTGTTTGACGATTTGCAGCAATTCATCGGCATCTTTCAATTGAGAAAATATTTTTTCAAGACCGCCGATGGTATAATCTAATGCGGCGCGTTCTTTGCCAAGTGCTTGTGCTTTTTCGGGAGATTGCCAAATATCAGGATTTTCTAATTCGCGTTTGACTTCGAGCAAACGGCGCTTTTGCGCGTCAAAGTCAAAGTGCCCCCCGAAGCGATTGTGCGCGCGCATGAAGATCACGAATCGTTTCAAATAAGGGGTTTAATTCTAGCGCCATATCGTCCTCAACAGTGAAAGCTCATGCTGCCGGAAATTCTAGCACGAGTCAATTTAAAGCTATTCCGAGCTGTCACGTTTTTTTACTTAAAATTGCACTATTAAAACCTATATTTATCAATTAGATACAAATTACACTTGATTTCTAATGATGCTATCATTAGAATACAAGCATGAGTAAACAGTACAAACATCGTCTACTTGAAAACAAGCTTGCCAGCATGGCAAAGCACTTTCCTGCCGTGATTATCACGGGTGCTCGACAAGTTGGCAAATCGACGTTGTTGTCGCATTGTTTTCCCGATGCGCAACACATTACATTTGATCCTGTGATTGATATTTTCAATGCGCGGCAGGATCCGGAATTATTTATCGACAATTTAAAACCACCGGTTATTTTAGATGAAATTCAATTTTCACCGGAAATTTTGCCCGCGATCAAAAGAAAAATCGATTTAGTAAAAAATGCAGGGCAATATTTTTTAACGGGTTCTCAAAATTTTAGTATGATGCGACATGTTTCCGAGAGTCTAGCAGGAAGAATCGCGGTGCTTTCATTGCAGCCGCTGTGTTTTTCTGAGTTAATCGACAACACGCATTTCTGGCTGAATCATTTTTTGAAAAATCCAACCTTGTTTTTAAAAAATTCAAAAACAAATTTACTATTTTCGCACATGGCATACCCTTATTCCGTTATTGAAACACTGTGGCGTGGATTTTATCCGGGATTGCTGGATATTCCGAATGAATTAATACAGGATAGTTTAGACAGTTACTTTAAAACATACGTTGAACGCGATGTTCGAACAATGAGTGATATTACTCAACTGCAAGAATTTTCGCGATTTACCGCATTAACTGCGCATTTTACCGCACAAGAAATTAATTTCAGTGAACTTGGACGCGATATACAAATTACACCGCAAACTGCGAAAAGATGGCTGGATATTTTAACTGCCAGTTATCAGTGGACATCGATCCCTGCTTATTTTCCAAATGCCATTAAACGCATTAGTCAAAAACCAAAAGGATATATTACTGATACAGGCATGGCGTGTTATTTAATGCGTATTGGATCGACAGATTCGCTGACTGCTCATCCGAAATTAGGCGCACTGTTTGAAACGATGGTTGTCCAAGATATTCTAAAACAAATGCCATTTGTGGAAGGAAAACCAGCGGTATATCATTGGCGCGCACACTCAGGCGCAGAAATAGATTTATTAATTGAAATCAATAATCAATTTTTTCCAATTGAAATAAAATATACTTCTAAACCAACCGCGCAGGATGCTGGCGGCATTGAGGCATTTCGAGAAACCTATCCAAAGTTAAATGTTGCGCCGGGCATTATTCTTTCGCGCGTCAAACACATTTACCCAGTGACACGCCACTGCTTTGCGGTGCCGTTTGATTTGATCGTGACGGATCCCTAAATAACGAACCTAAATGCGAGCGGTATAGACATGAACGAGCGAAATTGCATGAACAATTCATCTCAAATCTGCCAATACTGTTATCCTGAAAAACCCAATCATAGACAAGATAAAATTAACAGTTTATTTTTCCTGATACAGAATTTTTTTACATCAATATTTAAAATATTGTTATTCAACAAGCCGATATATTTTACTGATAGATACGTGATTCGTTCCATCATTAAATGTCAGAAATCCAATAAAATTGAGACAAAAGAGGAAGCCAATCTATCGCAAATGACTTATAGATTAAAATTATTGTGGCAAGAAGCAAAGGAAAGGAATTTAAAAATATATTGTTTTTCTATGAATGGTCGGCAACTGTTGAGTTTTCTATTAGTTTACAATGGGAAAAAATATTATTTTCATTACACGCCTACAACGCTACTGCATAAAAATTTTAAACAATTCAAAGATCCAACTATTTATGATAATAAAATTAAGTTTAAAAAAATACTTTCTAAAAATAAAATTCCACATCCTGAGGGCAAAGTGTTTTTCTCTAGGCTAAAAGCGTTTAATTACGGTAAAAAATTGGGATTCCCTTTGGTGGTTAAACCTAATTCTTCGAGCTTAAGCAAACACGTTACTTTAAATATAAATGACAATGACTCTTTAAAATCGGCAATTGATGTGGCAAAAATAATTGACCATAAAATTATTATTGAGCGTTTTATTCCTGGAGATGTCCATAGATTTATGTTTTTAGGCGATAAACTGCTTGTTTGTTCAAAAAGAACAAGGCCTTCCATAATTGGAGACGGAAAATCGACTGTTGATGCGCTAATCGACAAATTTAATAGCAATCCTTTGAGAGGAAAGAAAAATCAAGAAGATCGAGCCTTGGGAACAATCGAAAAAAATACATTTCTTCAAAAATGTTTAGCTGATCAAGGTGTGCATTTGAAGTTAAAACTAGACGCGGGGAAAAAAATTTTTCTGGCTGAAAAAACGAATTGCAGTAACGGCGCCGAAGTAATCAATTTGACTGAAGATGTCTGCGTTGAAAATTATGAACTTTTTAAAAAAGTTCATAATTCCCTAAAAATTGCGGTAACCGCCATTGATTTTATTTGTTCAGACGTATCTAAACCATGGCATTCCCAGCCATTTGCAATGCTCGAGAATAATAGTTTCCCCGATATATCTCCGCAACATTTTCCATCATCTGGTAAACCAGTGAATGTTGCAAAGGCCATATGGGGGCTTGTCTTGGAAAATCTTGATAAAAAAGTCTGAATTTACGCGAAAACCGTGCTAGGCTAGCTTTCTTCAAGGCATGAAGGCTAGGGCCTGTCGTCAATTACTTATTCTGCTGCAAAAAACGTAGCATTGGCTAAAATTTCCGTATTTTTTCGGCTAATACCATAAAGTATTAACCTCAAAAATACAAAAATTTTATCTCAATGTCCGCTTTTTTCGCTACGAATAAGTAATTGACGACAGGCCCTAGCCTGGAACAGCTGTCTGGCATTTCAAATAATCAACCATCGCATCTGTTTTCTTGAAAAGTGAACTGTGTTTTTCATATAACGCAATTTTCTGACAAAGAATATTGTGATCTTTTTTTACTGTATCCATTGCGAAAAGAAATGCCGCGCTGGAAACAATAAACCCTAGGCCAGCAGTAAGAGAAAAATCTGCGATAAAACTGATATTGGAACAAGCGGGGTAAATAGCATCTATCATAACTTGATTATATTGCCTGCAGCTCTTCACTGATCCCAGTAGTTTTACAGCGCACTGATAAGACATCAATCCCGCACCCAATGACAATGAGAGAAAAACTATTGTAGGAAGTTCAAGTTCAAATAAAATCGGCTTCGTCCTAACTTGTACTTTATTGCTTCCAAGATTACCCCGCAGATTAATAATTTTTTTTTCTTCATCGTCCGTAATAAATTGATCGCTTGTGATTGATGTGAATTTTAAGCGATTATGTATATTATCAATCAAATCATAATCCCGTTTGAAGATTTCACACGCTAATGGAATGTCAAAAATTCTCCATAATAAAAATGTACTTTGAAATAATGAAGGCGGTTTTCTGATTTGCGCGCTAACACTCAGCCGCTTCATCAGCTCAAATCTTTTTTGAAAATTAGGATAATTTATCATTGCAAAATGAAATGCTTTGAAGCAAGTTAATATGCTTAAAAAATCTGACTCTTTAATTTTCCCTTGATCATCAAACGCAACTCGCAAATTCATAAACGAAATAATATGCTGCAATACATCTCTGATTTCAAAAATAGTTGTTGATTGAAACTCATTACACATTTTTTAATGTCCGGGTTGTGGTGTTGCTACCGGTCCAGTTGCAGTGCTCTGTTGCACTGATGGTTGTTGCTGTGATTTAAACATTCTCATCATTTCGCCTAACATTCTATTTGTTTCATCCATCTTCGACTTCATTTCATAAACATCTTTTTCTAACTTTCTTTTTTCTAAAATAAGTACTGATTTTTCAAAACTATTTTTTAACTCTTTTAACTCTTTTCTTTCATCACATTCTTCAATATAAATCGGCTGCCGTGTTTTTTCTTCTTCTTTTATAAAAGCAGTTTGTTGAATTTTTTCAACAACAGCCTTTTTAGTTGCATGCAATCGATTCATCACCGCTTCCATTCTTTCATATAGCGGCAGCTTTTTAATATCAACAGCACAAACGAGCGGCGCAATATGATCTAATTTAAGCTCTGAATTTTTGATGAAAAGCAATAAACAGTGCACGTTAGCAATTGAATCCTCAGGATTGTTATTTCTAATGCGGCCTATTGTTTCTAATAACCATGATTTTCGCACAATGATTCCAGCGCCATCTTCATCATATTTGTCTTGATCAATACCCAATAAATTCATAAAGGCAATTAATTGCAGCGCCAATGATTCTAGCTCATCCACTGTTTTTGAAAATTCAACATCTTTTTCCAAAAATTCAACGGTATGGTTTCGATAAGGTTGTGTGAGCTGATGAACATGCCATTGCGTTTCTTTTAAAAATTTCCCAGATTCAGCTGTATCTGCCAATGTTACAGTCCAAGCTGGATTTAAATTCATATGATTTGCCATACCCCCAATTTCTTTTCCAGCGTGGAATGTCAATCGTGAATCTACATTATTTCCTTGAACTATCTGCAGAGACTGATTTTTTTGAGATTTTAATGTCATAGCGTATGCAAATGAATGGCTGCCAAGTGTTCTATCACAGCCTTTGTGTGGTCCAGGTCTCGTAATATGCCAATCAACATTATATTTTTTATTAATTATGATTTGATTTAACTGCATTCCTAATAAAAATTCCGCGTATTGTACAGTTCTCAATGCAGGTTCAACAGACTGTATAAATTGTTTTGAAAGGTCTTGCCAACCTAACTCATTTTTTCGCACTTGAACTGCAATATTAAACACTTCATTATCGTAGTGTGCAGACACGCCATTAAATTCAATCGCATGATTAGCAACTGACTCTATAAAATTATCTATCGATTGGCGCTTACATGCTTCATCAAATTTTTCATGTAATCCCAACAACGATTCATTTTGTGAAAATTCAATTCCATTTTCCTGATAAAACCGGATTTCTTGTTCGCGTAATTTATTTCGAATAATCAAATGCACTTTATTTAAAGTCGCATCGTATTTTTGAATAAGGGTTGAAAATAAATTTCGGCTATCTGTTGAATCAAGAGATGCGCTAATTTGAATATCATTTAAAAATGTCATCACTGCTTCTGCTTTATCAGCAATGCTGTCAATTTCAGCACGTTCGGAAGCCGCATTTCTTTCAATATTGGGATTAGCTTCTAATAATAATGTTGTATAAGGCACAATACCCAATTCAAAAAATGCAGGGTTAATTAACGTAGGCTTCTTTATATCATCACCAAAATGATGTGCAGCCAGACCAGCTAATAATCCCAAACCATTTTCTGGCTTAACATTCTCAGCTAATGCTTTAAAAATCTTATCTGGCTGAACGATTATTTCACCATCACTTTCAATGCGATTAAATCCATTATGCAATACCGCTGTTTCCTTTAACCATTGCACTAATCGGCTTGAATATTCGCGATATTGAACAACATTTATTTTTTCCTGCAAATATCGCGGCGTGTTTCCTGACATAATTGTACGAACCGTTTCCATCACTGGTGTTTTCGATAATGTTTCAAATGCTAATCTCAAATCACTGGACATAAAATCAGATTGAATAGCCAAGCGTTCAATGCCGTAATTTAAATAATATGTTAATGCCATTTGATCGCGTAACTTGAAAAATACTGCTTCAAATCCTTTTAAAAATAACAAACGCGATTGCATTTCAATTTCTTCAATACGATTAAAACGCTCGTGCATTTCACGACGAATATGATTTAAATTTTCCATGATCATCGATAATGCCATCATCACTTGTGCACGGAATGGATCCTCAGTTTGTTCATCATCATTGCTCATCATCATCGAGACAACGGTTAATACGGCCATGCCAGCCAGTGCATAAGGGCCCAACATAGCGCCGAAAGACACGGCGCCTGATGCTGCCGTAGCCCCCGCTGCGGCAGCCGCTGTAGCGGTTGCACCATTGGCAATTGCCGTGCTAATTGCAGCCGCAGAGGCTGCTGCTTGTGCTGCAAAAACCGCTTGAAAACCAGTGTAGGATTGATAGGCAAACACACCGGCTGTTGCGAGCGTTCCTAATTGTTGTGTAGTACGATTGCGCGTGATTTGCCCGAGCATACAGACAAATTGTGCGCCAGCGCGATAACCTTCAAGAGATTCTTGTGTATGCTCTTTCTGCTTCATCCTCTCTGACAGTTCACTTTGCTCTTTCTCAATCTTTGCCAGTGTGGCTGCTTGTTCGGGTGTGATGTTCATTCCATCAATGGGTAAATGCTTTTGTTTTGCATCCAGTGCTTTTTCCATTTTTTGAGTGGATCGTGAAAATGCATCTTGATGATTTTGTTTTTCTTCAGCAGATATGTTTGCAAATCTTTCATTTTCTGATTTTGCTTTTGCTTTCAAAAATTCTAACGCATGGTGTTTTTTCGAATCGTCAAACTGAATGGTATGAGCAACACCGGGTAACGATTGCTCCTCTTTTGCAATGGCTGACAACACACTTAAACACTGTTGCTGATAAAAAGGTCTATTTTTATGCGGAATTTGTGCTGCATCCATTAATTTATTTATCGTATCGTAGGTGTCCGCCGGCGATCTTTCTGAATAATCCCAATTCTCTTGAAGAAATTCATACTGTACTTGATAAACAGAATGCTTAATAAATGCAGCAGCATGTTTATGATCAGATTCTAAAAAACCAATTAAAGTACGCGCAATACGTCCTGCCGTTGTGCAAAAGCCACTGTGTGATGTGCTCATCACATGTGCCAATCGTTCTAAATTTTGTTTGGGCGTTGTTTCATAAAACACGGGTGGATGATTCACTAAAGCGGAATTTAAACGATCGGTGTAGAGATTAATTAATCGTTGAGTTTCAAATTGCGCTTGTTGTTGGGGGTTTGTGGGTTGCTGATAGGTTGAGCCTGTTGCAAAAAATTGCTGTGGAAAATAATTTTCTTCGGATAACTCACGTTGAATTTCACGATGAATTGATCTTGCAGCTTCTCTTTGCTCATGAATTTCAGATTCCAAATGAGTTTTTCTATAAACACTTACTTGTGCTTGGGCTTGTGGCTCAAAGTTTGTGTCTGGTATCAAATGTGATTCTACTGTTGTCCAATATTCAGGAAAGACATCAACCTCAGCTTTGGAAATAGCATCTTTTCCACTAATGCCAACAAGTTTAGCAGCAAGACTCAGTAACTTTGCGGGTCTATTTGTAAAAAATGCAGTAACGCCAGCACCAATAGCAAGCGCGCTCTCTGATGATTCTGTATCGTGATGATCACCACTGATAATATGTGATTTCATTTTCATAACGCGACCATAATCGCGTTGTGATAGATATTGCAAATGCTCTGTTTTATTTAAAGCAACAATTTCTGGCAGTAAAAGATCACGATGAATAGGATCATCAAAATCAAATCGCGTAATTTTATGATGTTGACAAAATCGATGCATTCTTTGAATTTGTAATCCACAAATGCTTTCTTGCTCTTTTAGATTCATCGTCAATAAATTAAAATCTATCTTTTCCTGACTTAATGGGGCATAACCATAAGCAGGCATCGGATGATCATAGGCATGTTTATTTGAGCGTGAGTAGGCACGAAAAAAATCTCGTTGCTCTGGTGTAAAGCAATCTTCTGTTGTAACGCGTTGTGTTCGTGACATAGGCGCCTCAATTTATATTTAAAAACTCCTTGTGAGTTAATCCTCAAGTTACACAAACTAAATTATTTCCCAAACCCAAAACGTACCTAATCTCGAAAACGTAAATCATAATCTGAAAATATGCGCGATTTTAAATCATTTTGGCGTATAAAAATACCGTAAAAATACTATGTTTAAAGTGCTTGCTGGGTAATGTGTTAGTTTATATAAGTTATCTGATTTTTAGATAATGTCGATAACCTAAGATATAACCAATATGGAATGTATGCATTTTAGCCAAAATATGGCTAAAACAACCTTGTATTTTAGCCATTTTTTGGCTATAATATCAAAATTAGGTTAAACAGGAAGAAATGAAACATGCTTCGCGATATTGAGAAAAACTTGCTAAAGTGGAAAAACCAGCAAGATCACATGCCGCTTTTGTTGCGGGGCGCCCGACAAGTTGGGAAAACTTTTGTTGTTGAAAAATTTGGAACGGAGCATTTTGAGGAATTGGTAGTAATTAATTTTGAATTACAGCCTGAAATGATTCGCTGCTTTGACAATCTTGATCCTACTGAAATTATTAACGCAATTTTTTTAGCAACGAATCGTAAAATCACTCCAAAAAAAACATTATTGTTTCTGGATGAAATTCAAGATTGCCCGAATGCCATTCGCTCACTGCGTTATTTTAAGGAAAAGCTACCACAACTGCATGTCATCGGCGCAGGTTCGTTATTAGAATTTGTTTTAAACGACGCTAATTTTCGTATGCCGGTTGGTCGAGTGCAATCGCTTTATTTAAAACCTCTTTCTTTTAAAGAATTTTTAGTTGGCAGCAAAAACGAACAATTAAGATGGTTCATCGAAAAAATTAATATCGATATAAAAATTCCAACCGCTGTGCACGAAAAATTATTAAAATTATTACGTGAATATATGATCCTGGGCGGCATGCCGTCTGTTTTAAAAAAATATTTTTCAACGAAAAATATAGGTGAGTGTCAAGAGATACAAACTGTATTATTAAACACATACCGACAAGACTTTGGAAAATATGCTAAACAAACAGATCACCGATATTTGCAACGTCTTTATGAAAAAATTCCAGGACTGGTTGGAGAAAATTTTAAGTACAGTAAAGTTGATCCTGATATGCGATCACGCGATATTAAAGATGCTTTGTATATGCTGCAAAATGCAGGAATAACTTATCCCGTATATTGTACCTCCGCTTCGGGTGTCCCGCTCACCAGCTTTGTCAATGAGAAAAAATTTAAAGTGTTGTTTTTAGATATCGGATTAATGACGCGCGCAGGAAAATTAAATACGGAAATTTTACTCAATGAAGATATATTATTAGCTGATCGTGGCATGTTAGCGGAGCAATTTGTCGGACAAGAATTGTTAGCCTACGAATCACCCTTTGATGAGTCTAGCCTGTATTTTTGGTCACGAGAGAAACGCGGCAGTATGGCGGAAGTTGATTTTGTAACAACGGTTGATGCAAAAATTATACCTATCGAAGTAAAGTCTGGCACAACAGGCCAATTAAAATCTCTGCATTTATTTATGAATGAAAAAAAATCTGCCTGTGGAATTAGGCTGTCACAACACGCTATGAGCTGCATCAATGATCTCATCTCTTTACCACTTTATCTATCGAGCGAAATCACGAGAATTATAAAACAACACATTTAAGTAAATGCATACATGCATTGTTTTTTTGATTGGCTTAGCGAGCAGCATAATACCGCGCAATCAACTCTTTTGAATTTCGGCAGCCATACACTTGCCGAACATGCGCCAAATAACTTTCAACTGTTCTGCGCGATAAATTTAATTTCCCTGCAATTTCTTTTGCTGAAAATCCCATCGCCAATAAATGCAGGCAATTGAATTGTGTTTTTGATAAATTCGAATTCCCGATTAATTGGTGCGAGATATCTTGATAAAATTCTTTTTTATTATCCGCTGAAATGAATTGATGATCAACCGGCAATTCAATATCAGAATGTTTTTTTTCAATGACTAATTTTATATCTTTCCATGCCGACAATTCTTTCGAGGCTTGTGTTTTTGATTTGAAATATTTCACAAAGGATTTCAGTGCATCCATATTACTTAAATACACTTGATTCATCGCAATTGATGATGATGGTGTTGCAAAATAATAAAAATGGGTTCCTGTATTGTCTTTTTCAATTAAAGTGAAAAATTGTTTGTGGCCAAAATCAACCGCATCTTTTACCATACTGTTCGATTTACCCGTGCACGTTAAACTATCCCACAATAAAAATTCACCAAAGTTATTGTGTGATGCCGCATAAATATCAGCGTGATAATATTTTTTTGAGTAATAGTTTTCGATAAATTCAGGATGATTATTTAAGAAAGTCATTTCTGAATTATTGCTAATATGCACGTGGCTGAATAAATTAATATTGAAACGTTTAAGCGGCTTGCAAATATCCGCAAGCGTTTGCGCTTGTGTGAAAACGGGATGTTGCGACATGGATAATGGCATCATTATTCTCGTTAAAAAAGTCGGTCACTTTACTCCTGTAATATTACGATGAGGTTCCGTTAAAACGAAATTATACTTGATTGATCAAAAAATAACATGCTCATTTATGTAGGTAATGTACTTTTAAGGCATTTATTTACGCAAAAATCGCTTGCTTACGCGCGCGGCTCCCTGCTTATTTACGCGCGTGCTTCAGTGTGATCTATATTTTTCATCACATAAAATTGCATGATGATAGTCATCAAAATAAAAATCAAAATAATAATTCCGGTATTTCGAAATGATCCATTGTAAAAATATCCGGCGATTTGAAGCGCTAGGCTTGAAAAAATAAGACGTGCGCTTTGAGAGATCGCAGATATTCTCGCTTTGGCATCTGGCATCAAACTCAAACATAATGGATACAATATTGTGCCAGGAATAATTTGACCGATCACAAAAATTAATAACGTTAACGTAATGAACAGAGGGCTTGAGCTATTAATCACGGTGATGAATCCAATCAAAATTAAACTGACAATAAAGATTTTCAATCCGATCGAAAGCAGTTTCTGTTGTGTAAAACGATGCATCACCAATCCAAAGATAATACTACCCAGCGCAAACACAAATGCCAAAATGCCTTGATAAAATCCGAAGACAGATAATTTCACACCAAAATTTTTCATGTATAACAGTGGTGACATCCCAACAAAAATCCAATACGGTAAGCACATCACTACCAGAAATATCATGACAAGCAATAATGGTTTGGATTGAAATAATGTGATATACCCAGTGCTAGTTTGATTTTGTTTTTTGTCAGGCAATGAATACTGGGGAACAAAAAATAGCGTCAAGATACAAGCCAATATCCCCAGTGATAAGAGTACCGTAAAATTACCACGCCAGTGGAAATATAAAGCAATGTAACTGCCAATCACGGGTGAAATGCCAACCGCAATATTCATTGAACCATTTAGCATCGCCATTAAAAATTGCTGCTTTTGAAGCGGATAGTGATCAGCGATAATTAAAAAACTCAAAATCGCGGGAGCGGCAATGCCAATGCCTTGCAACAATCTTCCCAGCAACAACAAAGTAAAGTCATTTTCAACCAAGCAAACAAGACTGCCGATCACAAAAACAATTAATCCCAATAAAATAATTGGTTTTCGACCATAACGATCCGATAAATTTCCAACAATTAAAACACTGATACAATAACCAATAAAATTCACCGATAGTAATGCTTCAACCCATGATGCCGAAAGATGAAAATGACTTTGCAGTTGCGGAAAACTCGGCACAAACAAATCAAATTCCATTCCGGTTAACAGATCCATAAAAATGATGGTAATGAGCAAGAGTGGTAGTGAAAATTTTTTGAAGTCGGTATTCATTTATCTGATGATGATGCATCCGACATTAAAAGCCAAAAAACTAAATAAACAACGATACCTAGGCCACCAAAAAAAGCAGACACGAGAAAAATGGCGCGAAAGAAAACGGGGTCGATATCAAAAAAATCTCCGAGACCGCCACAAACGCCTGCGATTTTACAATTGGTTTTTGATCTGAAAAGTTGTTTTGCCATAACCGCACCCCTTGATTAATAACAGTTCTTTGATAATAACATGTTTTGCTGATCCGAAATACGCGGTAAACCGTGCCAGGCTAGCCTTTCGTGCCTTAATCACGCACTTGCTCCGTTAAGATGATTTGCTTCGCAAATCCCGCTCTCTAACGATCGCGGCTCACTTCCATTTTATGCGCGTGCTTCTGCGGTCTTTATTCGCACTTGCTCCGCTTCGCTACGCGCGTGCTTCTGCGGTTATATGAGCTGCGATGTTAGTTAAGCACCGATGGAAGTGGGAGCGACAGCGACCACGTTATAAACTGCAATGTTAATTAAGCACCGATGGAAGTGGGAGCGACAGCGACCACGTTATAAGCTGCAATGTTAGTTAAGCACCGATGGAAGTGGGAGCGACAGCGACCACGTTATAAACTGCAATGTTAGTTAAGCACCGATGGAAGTGGGAGCGACAGCGACCACGCAAAAACACGGATATTTTTTTCCTGTGCAATGTTTATCATGGCGCAATGGAAAAGAAAGATAATCAAAAAACCACTCCCCTCGGATATATCATCACTTGCAGAACATATGGCACGTGGCTGCATGGCGATGAACGCAAGAGTGTTGATCCAAAAAATAATAAATTTGGCACGCCAAGAATCGAACACAATCCCATTCTTCAGAGATCTATGAAAAATCTCTGAAAAGAAGAGCCTTTTTTAATGAATGCAGCGCAACGAAAAACCGTTTTGCAATCAATTATCAATACCTGTCAGTTTGCAAGCTGGCATCTTCATGCGGCAAATATTCGTTCCAATCACATACATGTTGTTGTCAATGCTCTCAAAGAGCCGGAACAAATAGCGGTTTCATTTAAAGCATATGCAACGCGATATTTAAAGCAACAACACCCGGAATTAAATCGAGAAAGATTCTGGTCACGCGGCGCAAGTACGGGATATATTTTTCAATCAGAATTCTTGCTTCGTGCAATTCAATATACTGTTGAGGAACAAGGAATAGAAATGGCGTATTATTGTGATCCGTCTTACTATGAAGTCACTGGGTACAATTGAGATTGGCGTGGTCGCTGTCGCTCCCACTTCCATCGGTTCCTAACTAATATCGCAGCTTATAGCGTGGTCGCTGTCGCTCCCACTTCTATCGGTTATTCTCGCCTAATCACTTGCGCCTGCAATCTCAAATTGACTGTTAATCACAACCCGGAAAATTACTGTAATTGTGCACGGCAATAATAAAATAACAGATAGCGACAGCAACTTTGAAAAAATTTTTCATTTTTTTACAAATACCCTGCAGGAATTTGAATAATATTTTTCGTCAGCCAAATTATTTTATCGCTTTGGTTAATCAATACTCCAAACGAACAATGATGATCTTTAATAAAATCATTGAGCGATCTAAACTGTTGTGAATTCACTTGAATGCCATGTTTGATTTCTATCGGCAATAAACCAAATCGCCCTTCTAAAATTAAATCAATTTCAGCGCCACCTCGCGTTCGATAATAATACGCATCACAATCACGAACACCCGCATCTTGAATTCCTTTTAAAATTTCTTCAATGACAAATGCTTCAAATGAAAATCCACAATCAGGATCGCTTTGTAATGACTCGAGTGAATCAATTCTCAATAAATGATGTAATAAACCACTATCTCGAATATATCCTTTTGGCATTTTTACAATGCTTTTCACAACATTATTTTCATAGCTGCGCAATTGACGCCACAAATAAGTTCCTTGTGCAATCGTAAAATAATGTCGAATAGTGGGTTCGGATACACCCAGCGAACGAGCAAGATCACTTTGATTGATTATTTTGCTGGATAGCTTACCTAACATAGTAATAAAACGACGATAAGCAATTTTATCAAGCCTTGGAAATAATTTTGCGATATCGCGATTAATATAAGTCGTTTGATAATCAATCATCCATTCTTGAAAAAATTTTTTATTTTGACTGATCGGCTCTGGATATCCACCCATCAACCAGCAATGTTGAATTTGTTTTAAATTCAATAATGGCGTTGAAATTTGAATTTTGTTTTTTGATAATTTTTGTTGAAAAATTTGATAAAAATCGCTCAAAGGATGTTGATAATATTCATTGGCTTTTAACGTGCCTAACTCGATGATGACAATTCTACCGGCTAAACTTTCAGAAATATTTTTAATTAATTCAGGTGAACTTGATCCGGTGATAATAAATCGTCCTTTTTTTTCACGACGCTCATCAACCACACTTCGAAGCAAAGGAAATAAATCAGGCGCTAATTGTGCTTCATCTAAAATAACGTGCTCAGGATACTGTTTTAAAAATAATTCTGGATCGCGCATGATATGATCAAAGTCACTGGTTTTTTCCAAATCAAAATAGTGAAAATTGGGAGCCAATGACTTTGAAAGCCATGTTTTACCAACCTGCCTTGCACCTAAAATAGCCAAAATAGGAAAATTATTCAATAAATCAAGTGCATAGCTTTCTATATTACGCTTGTATTGCCTTGAAGACATGTTTTTAAACCTGTAAATTTTAAAGTCTATGTTTAGATTTTACATATTTTATAGGTGAGGATCAAGGAGCGAATTTGCATAGCGCTTAAAAATTGAGCCTTATCTTGTAATGTTCCTGACTTCAGTATTTTTTGAAATTTCACACAGATATTTATTTTTATTTCAATCGGATATATTTTCCTAGGGTGGAGAGTTCTGCAGTGTAGTGCAACAAAGACCGGGGAATTCTACAGTGTAGTGCGTAATGTTTCGTCATCCCACAGCTTACAAAATTTGTCATCCCGCGGCGAATATTCAGTGTATCACCATCTAACTTCAAACTAATTCGTCATATGAATGCGCCGTGTTCAAGCCGCGCAGCTCACGCTGCATATAACCCATTGATTTCATGCATATTAATAAAATAGACTTCTGTTTTCTGTACATTATCATGAAAACAGATATCTGTTTTCTTTACTTAAATATCAACCTATTGTATTATATGAAAAATAAATAGGTTACATTATGTACAGAAAAGCCCTAGGTTACCTTGAACATTGGTTGACACTGCAAGCTCGTAAACCGCTTATTATTCGAGGCGCCCGACAAGTGGGTAAGACCTGGCTGGTGCGGCAATTTGCAAAAGCCGTGAATCTGACACTTGTTGAAATCAATTTTGAAAAACGGCCTGATCGTGCCGATCTTTTTAAAAGTAATGATCCGCAGCAAATTTTATTAGAATTAAGTGGCGCGTTAAATCAATCTATCGATATAAAAAAAAGTATTTTATTTCTGGATGAAATACAGGCAGCGCCATCCATCTTAAGTAAACTTCGTTGGTTTTCGGAAGAATGCGCAGAATTGCCTGTGATTGCAGCAGGATCACTGCTGGAATTTTTGCTACACGATCATACGTTCAGTATGCCGGTCGGTCGTATTACTTATATGCACTTGGAACCATTATCGTTTGAAGAATTTTTATTGGCATGCAATAAAAAAATACTTTGTGAATATTTGCAAAAATTTGATTTTACAAATACAGTTCCGCAATCTATTCATGATGATTTATTATCGTTATTTAGAGAGTATGTTGTCGTGGGCGGATTGCCTGCTGTTGTTTTTAATTGGATTACCACAAAATCATTACATGAAGTTTCGGTAATACATCAAGATTTGCTTTCAACCTATCGCGACGATTTTTCAAAATATCGTGGACGCATCAATATTGATCGACTTTACGAAACGATGAATGCGGTGCCAAAATTGTTGGGCGAAAAATTTGTATTTAGTCGTGTCAATAAAGATGCGCAGGCAAGCAGCATAAAACAAAGCTTTGAATTACTGTCTCGAGCGCGAGTATGTCATCGTGTTTCTGCTTGCAATGCCAATGGTGTGCCACTCGCTGCTGAAATTAAAGAAAAATATTTTAAAGCTATTTTTTTAGATGTGGGTTTATGCAGCGCATCATTGAAATTAAATTTTTCAAATATTCGATCGCCAGATGATGTCATGTTCATCAATCAGGGCGGGATAGCTGAGCAAGTCGTTGGGCAATTACTCAGAGCGATTGACCCATTTTATATGGAACCCGCATTGTTTTATTGGTTAAGAGATGAGGCGGGATACAACGCCGAAATAGATTATTTGATACAGCATGGCAATAAAGTTATCCCGTTTGAGGTAAAGGCAGGCAGTACCGGTAGTTTAAAATCATTGCACGTATTCATGGAATTAAAAAAATATCCAATAGCTGCGCGTGTGAATGCTGATTTTCCGAGTAAAACACCCGTTTCTGTAAAAAGTCGGACAGGAAAAGAAGTGCGTTACCTATTGTTATCTATTCCATTTTATTTGATTGGACAAATAACGAGATTATTGAATCTGTAGATCCTGTATTTTCACAGGTAGCAAAGGGAAGTTATTTATTGTACTCTGGAATAATGATCAATCCCAATCAAAAATTCCCCATGAAAAATGTCACGCGCTTATGTTTTTTGAAAAACATTATTTCTCAGCCGAATGTTATTGTTGGAGATTATACGTATTACGATGATCCAGATAACGTGGAAAATTTTTTAAAAAATGTGTTATACCATTTTGATTTTGTCGGCGACAAATTAATTATCGGAAAATTCTGTCAGATTGCGACGGGTGTGCGATTGCTTTTATCTGGTTTTTAAAACAGGCGAAGATTTTGAATTTGAAAAAAATAACACCGCCCGCTCTCACCGCATTAACATTATTAATTGCCGAAAGCTCACCAAAAGATAAAGAAAAAATGGTGGGGTTGGTTTGCGCAATTCTAAAGAAAAATTGATGATAGATATTAATTTTGAAAAAATGACAGAGGATCACATTCCACTCTGGAAAACGTGGATTACAGTCCCGCATGTAAGGGAAGTATGGTTTATCGATGGATATGAAACATCGGATTATATTTTTGATAAACTCAAAGGTAATGGTCACACGTTTCCATTTATTATTTACTTAAGCAATTTGCCAATCGGCTATATTCAATATTGCGACCTCTATGCGTATCGTACATTAACACCAAAACCAAAAGGTCTTTTCATAAACGAAAATCCAGGAACGTTTTGTATTGATTTATTTATTGCAGAAAGTGATTTTCTTAATAAGGGATATGGCACAGAAATCATCAAACAGTTTACACAAAAACTTATCGATGAATTAGATGCTAAAAAAATTCTGATTGATCCGGCATCTACTAATAAACGCGCGATTCGCTGCTATGAAAAAGCAGGATTTTCTTTTGTAAGAAATGCGAATGATGGCATAACAGAATGCGTGGTTATGCAGTTCACGCCTGGAGAAAATCAATAGCGCACGCGCGCAGCATCAATCACAGAAGGAAGTTCGCATGAAGTGCGAACTCCTGTTTAAAAGTCCTGACTTGCAACACACTGAGCACACTCAGAACGGGTTGGATAATGATGTAAATTTTTGCTCGTTTTGCATACGACTACCTTGGAAGACCCTTTGTATCGCCAACCAAATAACTGTTTACCACCAGCACCTTGAGAATAACCGCACACAAAGATGGGGGTAAGATTTTGTGGCGAATAGTAACTACTTTGTGTTGAAAGCGCAGGGCAAACCCTCACCGCCATTCCCCTATTTATAACATTATTAAGAAAATGACCGGTTTCACCCCCCCATGTGTACATATGCCCCCAATTTCCGGCATTCTTACAGTAACCTCGCACAGTGGGCACCTGACACAAGCTAACTAATCTCCTAAACTTGATATTGTATTTGGCGATGCGAGATGTTAATTCAAATTGAGCAAACTTCTGCACAGCGCTTTCTACCGTATTTATCATGATGAGGCCGCCGCTATCATCGGTGAAGTAGTTCAACGCGGCGGACGTACCGGCACGCTCTACAGCAGCGGTATTACTAGTAACAGACTGCGCTGCGGCGTTAATAATACTTCTTTGTTGTTGTGACAGCTTGTAGGTGTTTGCTGTAATTGTCTGATTTGCCTGTTGTACAAGCGCAGAGATTTTTTCGTTCATCGCAGTCGCTACCGCTTCTCGCAGTCCAGAAGAAGGGCTGTTCGCTAATTCTAGAAAGCGCACGATTGCATATTTTTTAACTTTTGCCTGAAACGTGGAAAATTCGTTCTGCAACGCCGAATACCCTTTGACAAAACATGGATTGGCTACATGGGTTAGCACTCCATTGCGATCAGTTATTGCGCCGCCATTCACTATACTTGTCGTTGGTATTGGGGGGTTAGTAGCGATTGTCACTTGAAGCTTTGCTTTTACGGACACTGCAGAAGGCGACAATTGTGATGCCTTTAATACCCAACGTTTCGTGGCTGGATCAAAAAAGGCGGCAGAAATGCCGGGCAACGCCCCTGCAACTTTCAGGGAGTTAGGCGCAAATGAAAAAGTTTCAATTGTGGCTGTGGCATTCGCTACTGAAATGGTCGAAGCAGCAAAAGCAGACGCAGCAATGGATACTAATGCAACTAATGAAATGAAAATAACTACGGACATCCTACCCACAAAATACCTCTCTTTCCTTGGCTTATAAATCTCATTTAATGTTACGTCACCCAAACTCGCGACACAAGTTAAATTTGTGGCGGGCGCGCCTGGCATGACAATTTTGGTAATGGTAATCTCAATGCGCCACTTGTACCAACGAACAACCACGAATAATTATAGGAGGCGTGACAATGACAATCACTTATAAAGAATTTGAAAAAATTGATTTGCGTTCAGGAACCATTGTGAAAGCAGAGGAATTTCCAAAAGCAAAAAAGCCGGCTTATAAAATATGGGCGGATTTTGGCGATGAAATTGGCATTCTGCAAACATCCGCACAAGTAACGGATCATTACACGCTTTCATCGTTGATTGGAAAATCCATTGTCGGCTGCGTTAATTTAGATGAAAAAAATATTGCGGGTTTTGTGTCGCAATTTCTATTGGTTGGATTTTCAGATAATCGCGGCGCGATCTGTTTAGTAACAATCGATCCGCCAGCGCCGAATGGGAAAAAGCTGCATTGAATTTTAGGGTCCTAAATCATAATTCACTGATAACCGCTCGTTAACACTCGCGGCTCAATTTTTATTTACAACTTGAAATTCCACCCTCAATTCTGCACAATGCCCCATCTACAATTGGGGTATATATATGAATCGTATGATCCAAGCTTGGTTTGATTTACCAGGCTGGAAAAAAATTATTGTGGGGCTGATCAGCGGTATTGCGGTTGGTATTATTTTCAGGGAAAAAGCGGCGTTTTTGCAGCCAATTGGCACGATTTTTATTCATCTGATTCAAATGCTCGTGGTCCCTGTGGTCTTCACTGCCATTATTTGCGCCGTCATTTCCATTAAAAACGCGAGTAAAATGAAAAATTTTTTGAGTAAAGCGTTGTTTGTTTATGCGTGCACAATGGCCATTTCAGCCATCATCGGCATTGTGATCGCAAATGCATTGGGTGTCGGTTATGGCTTGCCGGCCCTTGCCGCTCTACATGCCAGCACCACATCAACGCTCGCTTCGCATCCTTTGTCATTCGGCGAAATTTTAATTAATTTTGTGCCAGTGAGTCCCGTCGCTGCATTTGCGAGCAACAACGTGATACAAATTTTGTTGTTCGCATTTTTGTTTGGTATTGCGATACGCATGGTCGGGCAAAAAGCAAAAATCGTTCAAGATGTTTTTATTGCATTATCTGATGTTGTTTTTCAATTTGCTAAGATCGTTGTAGGATTTGCGCCATATGGTGTGTTTGCATTGATTGCCAGTGTGATTGGACGCTATGGTGTATCGATTTTAATTTCGCTCATGAAATTAGTGGCTGCGGTGTATTTGGGTTGTGCGATATTAATTGTATGTGTTTATGCGGTCGTGCTGTGGATGAACGGCTTTCGCCCCGTGGATTTTTTCAAAAAAGTAACGGATGCATTAATCACCGCATTCACCACGTCTAGTAGCGCTGCAACATTGCCCGTCACCATGCGTTGCGCGCGCGACAATTTAAAAATTAATCGCAGCGTGTCAGATTTTTTATTGCCGCTCGGTGCAACGTTAAATTTAAACGGTCTTGCACTTTATTTAAGTGTTGCGTCTATTTTTGCAGCGCATTTGTATGGCGTTCCCATGGGGATGTCGCAATATTTCACGCTCGTGATTACGATCGTATTTGCAGCAGCGGGTGCTGCGGCGATTCCAAGCTCGGGATTAATTGTGATGAGTGCCGTGATGACATCCGTTGGTATACCGCTCACCGCAATTCCCATTATCGCCGGCGCTGATCGTTTCAATGATATGGCACAAACGATGACAAATGTTGCTGGCGATCTTTTTGCGAGTACATTGGTTGCGAAAAGTGAGGGGATGATCGGAGATGAAGCGATGAAAAATAATTTAGTGGAATCTACTGGATTCCACGATCAAGTCGCAGAATGATGAGATTACCTCCAACACGCATCACTATTTCCTTCTCCCGAAACTTCACGTGCATTGGTGTCAGTGAGTGTTAATGTGCCGCACTCACTATCGCGCGTCGCTTGTGCATCAATCGGCGCTGCTTGAATCGTAAAATGCATATCCGATGCATCAACAACACTGAGCTGATAGGACAAATCATTTTCTAAATTAGCAATGCCCAGCGCATCGGCATCAGCACCTTCATACGTATTATTATCACTGAAATAATTTTCCATGCGCGATGAAAGCTGCAATAACGCTGCTTCTGCGCGATTGCGCTCGGCGTGCGCTTCATAATCAATGTAATTTGGATAAGCCACGGCAATTAAAATAGCTATAATGGCCATCGCCACTAACAATTCTAACAATGAAAAAGCAACTTGAGATTGTCGATTCATGAAGCGCAGTATTGCAAAATATGGGGAAAGTGCAATACGGGGTGCTGGCGAACAACAATCGCTTACAACATCGGTTTTGAATAGCCATGCGCCCGTAAAATATTTTTGATCCATTTACCTTTTTGTTCAGTGTATTTTTCACGATCAGATTGAAACGATTTCGCCAATTTTAATTTTAATGTTTCGTACTCATGCCTCACCTTTTCATTCTGTCGTAAAATATCTCTCAATAAAATTCGTTGCTCAACGACAGGATTGGATGCTTCAATAATATGAATGTGATGTGTTCGCCTCATTCCAAACGGCGGCATTCCCTTGAAAAATCGCAGATGAGATTGATCAGGATTTTCATCCCAAAAAACATATCCCATCGATTTGAGCGGCTCAATCCATCGATTTGCTTCTTCAATCGATTGAACGCCAATCAAGATATCAATAATCGGTTTGCTCGCTAACATTGGCACTGCGGTGCTACCAAAATGTTCCATCAACACACAGGGCAATTGATTTGTTACGGCATGAATGGTGTTGATTTCTGCTTCGGCTAATTTTTTCCACGCGGGATGATAAGGTTGAATCACTATGTCGTCATGTGCTTGCAATTGCGATGGTCTTGCATTGCTGGTTTTATAATCGATGTACTGAACAAAAGATGCTTTACCATCAACATAATTTTCAATATCATCAAAAAAAACTTTTGCTAAATGTTGCTTGATCAACGAATATGATTTTGCATAATCACTGTGTGAAATCATAAAATTTTTAAATTCCACGTGACGTGAAATTTCTGATGAACCTTTTTCAAATAAATGAATATGATGTGTTCTTTTTTCTTTGGATTTCCAGTAAAAACGACGACCGGGAATACCATACTCACCCATACACACATAACCCAGCACTTCAAATTGATGATTGAGTGAATCTACTTTTTTAATATCATTGACGACGGGAAGAATATCGATGATTGGCTTGGCGCAAATATTGGGTATGGCAGTACTACCAATATGGTGAATCTCATTGCAATTTTCACCGAGTATGGATTTTATTTTATCGACAGCTTCAACATACAACAGCGGCCACTCAGCGTCGTATTCTACTAACTCGACTCGTCTTAGTTTTTCATTGGGGTCGATCATTATTCACCATTTCAAAAGAATGAAACATGGGTCGTGGCAGATTCGAACTGCCGACCAACGGATTAAGAGTTGAGACCGTTACAAAATCCCTACATGCAATTTAAAGCAAAATTTTCTCGACTAGCAATTTTGTATCCTGCAAAACACGTTCATATGTTGGCAATGGGAGAACCAGTCCACCCAATGTTGCCTGCCAATGTTGGCTTGCTTCTTTTGTTAATTCAAGTGTAAAAAAATCATCGGTGCTTTTATACGACACATTACGATGGATACACTTTTGATCAAGTGTTTTCAGTAATCTTGCGTGATCGACTGTTGATCCATAATTTTTCAAAATGGACCAAAGATCATAAAATTCTCTTTTTATTATATTATACGATAATACCATAAAACGGGTATTATTGTATGGTATTTTACATCATAAAGTTCGTCAGCGCAACACTGAAATGTATATTCATAAAAGATGTTTCGTACAAGTGCACATGAAATAATTTGCTGAATGAGCTGATCTTACCCCGCTTTGACGGACACCCTGTTAAGAGAGTAAATTCTCAAAACAGGGGGGTGAAATGAACGAAGAAAAACAAATCAGGAGTTTCGCACTTTAGCGATTAACCGGCAGTCATAATTGTTTTTATTCCAACTTGAAATCCCGCTTTTAATAATATCCCAGTTTTGTTGATACAGTGAAATATTTTCTAAAATTCTACGTCGGCGCAGTATTGCAAAATACGATGGGAATGCAGTACAGGGTTTCTAATGAGAACTTTTGTTTGAGATTTCTCTAAATTTTAGTATCATGGTCGAGTTCTAAGGTAAACATTTCTGGGTCGTTAGCTCAGTCGGGTTTTTTGCGAGCAAGCGCAGCAAAAAACGGGTAACACGATGTTACCCTGGGTGCAATTCGACGAAGACAAATGCAGTACAAGGATGTACGAGATACGTTAAATAAGTTCTGGGTCGTTAGCTCAGTCGGTAGAGCAGCGGACTTTTAATCCGTTGGTCGGCAGTTCGAATCTGCCACGACCCATATCTAACTAGCCTATCGGCAGCCAAATCTCAGTAATCAGCGCCTCAACCGGCGTTTGATGCGGCAGATTACGGTGAATCAGAAAATTCGGAGCATCTGCGGGTTCATGACCACTTTGCGGCAACCATTTGCCAAACAAAAATTGATATGTGGATTCTATCATGTCAATGGGGCCGCGATGCGTAATCACTGCGTATTTCCCACCTTGTAACGTCTGAATACCCACTTTGCCGGTTGGCTTGATGTTTGCAAGCCCATCGATGGTCACGCAAGCATCATAACGTAATTTTTCAGCGGGGGTGATTTCATGCGAATCGTGTGCGATGCTAATTTTCAGGGTTTTTTCAGCGAGTACATACTCTAATCCTACCTGCCCTACTAGCTGAAACCATGTTTGCAACAAATTATCATACGGGCCAATGTGTCGCACAAACGCCACTTTGATCGGATCAATGGTTTTAATATCAACGTGTAATGCTTTGCTTGATTTCGTTGTATTCTGCCACGTTTCCCAATTTTTTTTGGATTGCGACCGTAATGATTTTGGCGTACGCCCATACATTTCTTTGAAAGCACGTTGAAATGATTGCTGAGAATCATAACCCGCACGTTCGGAAATACGTACCAACGACAAATCCGTCAACGTTAAATCACGCAGTGCGCGCTCCAATCGCAATCGCCGCAAATAATTTTTGACGGGCTCGCCAATATATGCTGAAAAAATGCGATGAAAATGATACGGTGAAAAAAAAGCGACTTGCGCAAGTTCTTCCAATGATAACTCGCGATCTAAATTATTTTGAATGTACACTGCGACTTTCAAAATACGTTCTTGATAGGTTTGTTCTGTGCGAATAGCCATGCGCTATCTTAATGACTGAACATTAAGAAATTATGAATACCCCATCTGCTCTATAAAACCTGTGCCGATTTTTTCACATTGATTATCGCGACAAAGATACACTAAAGCAGCACCCTCATAAAATCCATTGCTGTTAGAGAGCATCACATTTTCAGTTTGCTTGGACAGCGCCACAAATCTCAATGTGTAGCCGTCGTGATAGTCCGTATCTAATGTATTTAAATACGCAGAAATCAGCGTGTTTTTGTGTAATTTAACCGTCACCGTCTGCGCATAATGATGGCCTGACACCGGGGATTGGAAAACGCTATTGGGATCATTCATCACCACATACGGCAACGATTTCATATTACCATCCACCGTTAAATTTTCTGTGAGCACATTACCCACTTGAATAGGAAAACCATTATTGGAATCTGGTGTGAATAAATTAGCAAATCCACCAATCGCAGTTTCATCGCTATTCATCATATTCGTTGGCGTATTTTTATTCCAAATGGCAACGACGTCGCCGCAAATATTGTGAAATGGTGCTTGATTAAAACAAAACGACATCCATGTGCCGTGATACAACGGCTCAATCGTTTGCGTTGGCAGTGTGTGACTCAATTGATTTTGCATGATTGAAGTCACGACCGCATTTTTATTTAAAATTTGTCTGTCCAACCAAACGCGATTGTTTGCATCACTGCTTTCAAATGTCACCGGTTGCGTCAACAATGCATTCGCATTTGTTTGTTGCGCTGGAGAAATCGTCATTTTCCACTGTAAAACACGCATATTTGGCGCAGTAAATTCCCAAGAGTTTTGTGCATTTGTCAAATGCGCGGCATCCTGTCCCACATAACCATTATCCCCTTCAGGCAATACACCGCGCGTGTCTTCAAGCGTCATTTGCAATTGATAATTGACCAATTGCAAATTATTTTCAGAAGCACCCACTTCGCCTGCACCTTCGGCCGTTAAAATATAACGCGCGCCGATTTGTCCGATGCGATGTTGCGCGTCGTTCACATCGTGCGAAAACTGATACAAAAAAGGATTGGTGCTCGAATCGGATTGCATTTGCAAATGATAATTATTTTGATCTGCATTGGCATAATCCAATTTTGCAATCGGATAATGCACCAAGGAATTCACATCCGGATATAAATTCCATAAATACAGCGTTTTTCCTGCAGTATTTTTAAACGTGAATCCCATGACGCCAATTCCGTACGGCGTATTCGCAAAATTGGCACGCAAAATCGTGGCTTGCAAACTATGATCTTCGTGATTTTGATCTTTCAGTAATCCGACAAAATACCACCAGCCGGGACCGTTGGCTGTGGTCATGGGCGACAACGCGTCGTAGACGGTGAGATTCGGCAATGTGCCGCCAGGCTGATACATGGGCTGCAACATAGATTGCGCATGCAAGCTGGTGCAAAAAAGCAGTAATAAACATGATCGTTTCAGCATAATCGATACTCGTATTGGGGAATGATGGGTAGATTACACGGTTCTATACCGCTCGCCAATGAAAATGCGATATTACCGCACTTCATCACTCGCGGTATATCCTGATTAGAACGCAAACGTGAAATGAATTCACGTTTGCTAAATCTAAGGGGAGAATCACGATTCTCCCCTTAGAAACCCCATCGTGATGAGACACTTCAAAATGCGATAAAAAAATCGCATTTTGAAGTGGAAGGGTATAGCGATAAAGATTGGCGGATTTTGCGGTTATCCAGCAAGTTGGATTCACTCGCTACCGCTCGTGTCTAGGTCCTGATTGATTCACTCGCTACCGCTCGTGTCTATGTCCAACGCCACGCATTTTGATCTTTCAATAATTCAAGTAACAATGCGCTCGTCAATGCATGACTTGATTTATACGCAGTAAACGCACCAATCAAATGATGGCCCAACAAATATAAATCACCGATGGCATCAAGCATTTTGTGTTTCACAAATTCATCGGGATCACGCAATCCACCATCATTCATCACGCGCTCATTATTCAGCACAATTGTATTTTCCAAGCTCGCGCCACGCGCCAAATTTTTCGCATGAATTTTTTCGTAATCACTTAAAAATCCGAATGTGCGTGCACGCGCAATCTGCTTAATGTAGATCTCACTAGAAAAATCAATAGTGAGTGATTGCTGACTTGATGCAATGACTGGGTGCTGGAATGCAATTTGAAATGAAAGCCGAAATCCATTGAATGGTTCTAATCGCGCAAATTTTTCACCGTCTCGCACTTCTACGGTTTTCAAAATGCGTATCAATTTTTTTGGCGCCGCTTGTTGTAGAATCCCTGCGGACTGAATTAATACCACGAATGGCAAAGCGCTGCCATCCATCATGGGCAATTCTGCGGAAGATAAATCGATATAAACATTATCGATACTTAATCCCGATAACGCAGACAACAAATGCTCGACTGTTGCAATGCGTATGTCTTCTTTCAATAAACATGTGCATAAATCACTGCGATCGGCGTATTGGACAATTGCAGGGATTTCAAGAACAGGATCAAGATCAACGCGACGAAACACAATACCCGTATTTTCTGGTGCGGGTTTCAAAGTAGCAGTAGAATTTTTTCCGGAATGCAACCCAATGCCGGCGATGATTGCGGAATTTTGAATGGTCTGTTGGTTTGTCATGGGAGTAATAGGTCAGCCCCGATCATTAACCGCCAATTTTGAGTGCTTGGCGGTTTTGTCTAGATTCAAGCATGACCTGATCTGTTACTCATGAGATCATGAGCTAATGCATCATATTATAGTTGAGATTAAACATAATCCACAGCGAACCAAACACCACCACCAACACAACCAAAATCGTAAAAATAAACGCGAGACTATTCCAAGCACCTTCGCTCGTCATATTCAATCTCAAAAAACAAATTACTTGCGCGAATAATTGAAACAGCGCCAGCACAGTAACCAGAATAAATAATGCATCCACTGACAAATGATGTTCATAAACCAACGCAAATGCCACAAAAGTGAAAATGAGTGACAACAGCAAACCCGTGACGTAAGACTTCAGTGTTTTTGGTTTAACACCATATTTCATCGTATCGGTTGATTGCGTCGCCATATCAAATCGCTCCCATTAAATACACGATGGTGAAAACGAAAATCCATACGATATCTAAAAAGTGCCAAAACAAGCCTAAATAAGTGAGTCGACGATTGATGGCGCCGCTCGTGCCATATTTGAATAGCTGAAAAATCATGAGCGCCATCCAGATTAATCCGATGGTGACGTGCGTTCCGTGTGTGCCAACTAACGTAAAGAAAGCCGACATTGCAGCGCTGGCATGCCAACTGTGCCCTTCCATGTAAAGATGAATGAATTCGTGAATTTCTAACCCAATGAATGCCGCACCAAAAACAAACGTAGTGATCAACCAAAATAATGCGCGTGCGCGATTATTTTTATAAACACCGAGCATCGCCAAACCATAAGTGAAACTGCTCGCCAACAAAAATAAAGTTTCTGCCAATACGTATGGCAAGCTGATTAATTCACGCAGCGGTGGCCCAGAAAATGTAGCGCCTTCTAATACTGCATAAGCCGCAAACAACGTTGCGAACAAAACGCAGTCGGTCATGATGTAAATCCAAAAACCAAATACGTCTATGCTGTCGCTATCGTGATGGTGTTCGTCGTGATGTTCGGCGGTTGCTATCGTTGTCATCATATACTCATTCGCTATTTGCTTATGCACGCGGCTCAAATCTGATTCATTTGCACCCGTTTCATTTCTCGTATCACTTCATCTGATGTCACATAGTAATCAGTATGTTGATTGAACGTGCGGTGCATCACGGTTGCAAAAATACCGAATAATCCCAGCGCCACCATCCAATAAATCTGCCAAATGATGCCAAACCCAAAAATTCCGCTCAGCATCGCGATGACAAATCCAACGGACGTGTTGCGCGGCATGTGAATGTCTGCATAATGCGATTGCATTTGTATATTCGGATTCGGCAAGTGTTTTTGTTTCATTTCCCAAAATGCATCGCGTTCATCTCCATGCGGAGTCACCGCGAAATTATAAAAAGGCGCAGGAGATGGAATTGACCATTCTAATGTGCGGCCATTCACCCACGAATCGCCTGTTAAATCGCGCGTCAAATGCCGCTCTTTAATGCTGACGATAAGCTGTATCACCTGACAAGTGATACCCGCACCAATCACCGCAGTACCAGCGGCCGCAATCATAAGCAGCGGATGCCAGCCCGTCGATGTGGCGTAATGATCGAGGCGACGCGTCATACCCATCAAACCAAGCGCATAAAGTGGCATAAAAGCAATATAAAAACCGGGTAACCAACACCAAAACGCACGTTTACCCCATTTTTCATTTAAGTGATAGCCAAATAATTTCGGGAACCAATATGTCACACCGGCGAAATAGCCAAATATTACACCGCCGATAATCACGTTATGAAAATGCGCAACCAAAAATACGCTGTTATGCAATTGGAAGTCGACGGGTGGAACCGACATTAACACACCCGTCATGCCTCCGATGGCGAACGTGCTAATAAATCCAATCGTCCATAACATGGGCGTTGAAAAAGTAACGCGACCATCATACATCGTGAATAGCCAATTAAAAATTTTGACACCTGTTGGAATGGCAATAATCATGGTGGCAATGCCAAAAAACGCATTCACGTTTGCGCCCGCCCCCATCGTGAAAAAGTGATGCAGCCACACAATAAAAGACAACAGCGTGATCACGACTGTCGCATACACCATCGACACATAACCAAATAATCTTTTTCTGGAAAATGTGGCAACGACTTCTGAAAAAATTCCAAACGCAGGCAAAATCAAAATATATACTTCGGGATGTCCCCACGCCCAAATCAAATTGATATACATCATCGCATTGCCACCATGACCCGTGGTGAAAAAATGCATGCCGACGATCCGATCCAAAAACAACATACCCAGTGTCGCCGCTAAAATGGGGAACGCAAGCGCTACTAACACCATCGAACTCAGCGCCGTCCAGCAAAAAATTGGCATTTTCATCAGTGTCATGCCAGGACAACGCATTTTTAAAATCGTCACCATAAAATTAACGCCAGACAACAAACTACCGACACCAGAAATTTGCAGCGCCCAAATATAATAATCGACACCCACACCTGGACTATAAACAATTCCGGAGAGTGGCGGATACGCAAGCCAACCCGTTGCCGCAAATTTTCCAATCACCAATGACATATTCACGAGCACGGAGCCAACCACCGTCAACCACAAACTTAATGAATTTAAATAAGGGAATGCCACATCACGTGCGCCAATTTGCAGCGGCACTGCCATGTTCAACAATCCAAACATCATCGGCATCGCTACAAAGAAAATCATGATGACGCCGTGTGCTGTGAAAATTTGATCGAAATGTTCCGGCGGCAAATAACCCATGTTATGCCCAACCGCCATCGCCTGTTGCGAACGCATCATGATGGCATCCGAAAATCCACGCAATAACATCACGAGCGAGAGAATAAGATACATGATGCCAATTTTTTTGTGATCGATAGACGTCAACCATTCTTTCCAAAGGTATGTCCATTTTTGATAATACGTAATGAGTCCCAGAATCGTTAACGCACCCAGCGCCATAAAAGCACCTGCGCCCATAATAATCGGCACATGCCAAGGAACGGAATCTAGCGTTAAATTACCAAAAATGAATTTTTGCAATGTCATGTCTACAATTCCTACCCTAACTTCGGATTGCTATAGCCCATTGTCATGCCCGGCATAGGACCCATGTACTTCACGATTACCGCGTTAAATAATCCATCTTCCGCCGATGAAAAATATTCAACAGGATTATTTTCGCTGGGCAATATTAATTGATTGTAAGCCGCCATGGTCAACTGCTTGGGCGAGCGTTGTGCGGTTTTAATCCATGCATGAAAATCATCCATGGAGCCGACATGCACTTTAAAATTCATGCCCGAAAATCCATCACCGCTGAAATTGGTTGATAGCCCGGTGTAAACACCTTCATGCGTCGCCATCAAATTTAATTTGGTTTGCATGCCCGCCATCGCATACACCTGCCCCGCCAATTGTGGAATCTCCAATGAATTCATCGGCGCGTCAGACGTAATAAAAAAACGCACGGGTTGATCCACCGGAATTTCTGCAAAATTAACGGCGGCGACATGATACTGCGGATAAATAAACAACCATTTCCAATCGAGCGCAATCGCTTCAATCATCACTGGCTCTTTGGTGGAAGTGAGGGGACGATATGGATCCAATTCATGTGTACGAATCCATGTCAAAATCGCGAGAATCAAAATAATGACGCAAGGTATCGACCACCAAATTACTTCCATCAACGTGCTGTGGCCCCAATCGGGACGATACGTTGCTTTTTCATTGTTCGCGCGATAATGCCAGGGAATAAAAAATGACAAGAAAATAACAGGAATCACAACGATCAGCATAAGTTCAAGCGCATCGAAAAATAATTTTTTCTCGCTCGCGGCGATCACACCACGCGGAGACAAAATAGCAAACTGGCAGCCGGACAACAGCGCTGACAAAAGCAACACACTTCCAATCAACAAAAACGGTCGAATTTTACGCACTGATAAGAGCCTATACTCGAGCTTAAGTGATGAGCACTCTAAGACTGTATGTTAAAAATGTCAAGATCATCAAACCTCAACTGTCGCCATCATTCGCGCGGTGGCATGCGCATCAGGGTGACGCCACGCTTCGATTTTTTGATTCGCCCACAACCAAAAACGATTCCACCCCGTCAACAACTTCACATTGCCATCGTGATTCTCTTGAAAATCAAAACCAGTTTTTGCTGCCGCGAATATTCCCATCATCAAGGACAAACAAAAACAAGTGTAGCTTAACAAAGCGCGTGTGGTATCGCTCATTTGCATTTCTCTGTTCTCGTCATGATATACAATCGCTAAGTGACAGATGGAAGACAGCGCAGCGTAAACCAGCGCGGCACTTTTCACACACTCCTGTGTTTTACGATAGCCACGATAAAATTTGGGGTGCATTGTTAATTCGTAGCCAATTTTTCCCGCAACTGGGATAGACAACAATAACAATCCTTTTTCCCAGTCTGGCAATGAGACAGTCTTTCCTGCAATTTCTCGATTTGCCGCCCACAAAAAAGTAGATAACGCTGCCAGGCTGGTAATGCATTTAAAAAACGAATTCAGATAGCGTTCTTTTTTTAAGGCCGTTGGAAATGAATAGGTAGCATCATCCGGATCAATCAGAGAAAAATCTAATTTATCCATCGAGTCGGGAACGGTAATTTTAAAACAGGCCAGCGCAATGAGTGGCACAAAAACAGCACTCGTACCAATAAAATTTTCCATGGTTTCCGGAACGCCCAATGATTCTGCGATAAATAATCCATACACGCCGGAAAATAAAGCATGAAAATATTCTTGCGCTGCCAAATAACGACCGTTTTGTTTTCTCGTATAAACATAATTAGCAATTTTTAATGCCAATGCAAAAAATAACGCGGCACCCAAAATGGGAAAATCCAGCCATGTTTGCTGCGTTTCCTGGGAAGGTGCTGCGCGAAAATATTGAAGCTTTAAAAATAAATCATGCAACCATTGTCCGGTCAGTGTGTGGGTTGTTAATGCAATCAATGAGAAATCAGCGAGATGATAACCTGCTCTGGATGTAATTTCTGCAGTGGATGAGCGCCGTAAATGAGTGGTGTCTCTCCAAGTATCGATTTCGCGAGTCATCAAACACCTCCCTGTGCGGTTTTAAAAAAGTTAACACGTGATGCAAATGCAACACGCCATACTTACACCAGAAATGAATAATGTACTGAAGATTACAGAAAAAAGAAACCACTTCATAACACCTCCTACAGTTTTAATCATGAATACAATTTTACTGTAGCGAGTTATGTGGTCTTAAAAGTTGATCTAGATCATGTTTGCGAACTCATTCTGGGTATACTTCTGCAAGCGAAACCGAAACACCGGTGTTAGTGACTACGCGCGCATGACGACGCGTTAATTCGCGCGGCTCTTTGACACCGCAGGAATGACTAATGACACCCACTTCGTAATTCACGCGTTTGACATAATTCGCAACACTGAGCGCTTTTGTTTTTACATCCAGTGCTTTCATGCGTCCTTCATTTTGCGTCGTAATACCAGTGGGGCAGGTGTTATTGTGGCAACGCATCGCTTGAATACATCCCAATGAAAATAAAAATCCGCGCGCCGAGTTCACAAAATCAGCACCCAAACACAATGCCTCTGCAACGGAACCAGCGACCACCATTTTTCCTGCAGCAATCACTTTAATACGATCACGCAAACCATATTCAATTAATTTATTCACGAGTACTGGCAAACTTTCTCTAATAGGCAACCCCAAATAATCAATCAATGTTTCTGGTGCCGCACCTGTTCCCCCTTCGGCGCCATCCAATGTAATAAAATCAGGAGCGAATTCAATACCGCGTTTTACAATCAAATCAAAAAATTCATCTAACCATTCATAACCGCCAAGCACAATTTTAAATCCCGTGGGTTTTCCACTGATATCACGCACCCGATTAATAAAATTGAGTAACTCTGCTGAATTGCTAATTTCAAGATGACGATTAGGGCTGACGGAATCTTGCATGGCGGGAATACCGCGAATTTTCGCAATCTCAGGGGTGACTTTCACGGCAGGTAAGATGCCACCCTTGCCAGGTTTGGCACCCTGACTCAATTTAATTTCAAACATGCGAATAGTTGGAATCGCTGCCAATTCGCGCAAATGTGATTCTGAAAAATGTCCAGCGGCATCTCGAAAGCCGTATTTTGCTGTGCCAATTTGCGCAATCAAATCACATCCGCCTTCCAAATGAAATTTAGACACGCCGCCTTCGCCTGTATTTAACCAACATCCGCCCATCTTCGCGCCATGCGATAATGCACGCACGGCATTGCGCGACAACGCGCCATAACTCATCGCAGAAATATTTAAAATAGAGGAGGCCGTGTAGGGATGTTTGGTGTATGAACCAAAGGTGATTGGGCGCGTTGGTGCCGCATCCTGCCCCAACACTGGAAATGGTGCATCGACAAACAAAACGGCACCTGTTCGCGACAAATCACGCGTCGAACCAAAACCAACCGTCGTATCCACATTCGCCGCAGCACGATACACCCACTCACGCTGATCCCGATTAAACGGCAATTCCTCGCGATCACGCGCATAAAAATATTGCCGCAAATAAACGCCCAAACGTTCTGCAATAAAACGCACATGACCGATAATGGGGTAATTGCGCAGAATCGCATTTGACTTTTGCGTGACATCCCAGATATAAACCAAAATCAATGCAAACACGATAAATGCGATCAATATTAGAAAAACGTATTGCTCAGTAACTCCGGCAATAACAAGCAGATGCTCCATGACAACATCCTTGCAAAAATACGACGTTACTTTATCCTAGCATGAGGCGCCAACAAATCTGAAATGCGAGGATTACCAGTAATTCCCGCTCTGAAGGTCGATTAACTTAAATTTTCAGATTTGAGGTGAGATTGAATGATAATTTGGTGAGAAAAGCGGAGTTGACACGAAAGTCAATGAGCATTTTCGAGGCAAATTATCATTTAATATCACCCAAAGATGAAAATTCTTCTGAAAGCGGGAGGAGCTAGAGGATTACTATGGCAATTGACCGTCGCGAACTGTGCGCTATCTTCAATTATTTCACCATCATCATCGTATTAATCGGGTTTGATGTTGCTGCTTGTCGCGTGGGTGGCGGTATTGTTCGATGGCTAGACACCAACGAACGATCACTCCCAACTGATTCACCCATTTCAAAATGCGACATGCCAGCCACCGTCGGTTCAGTGATTCCGTTTGCGGGACTGTCCCTGTCTCTTTTGATATGGAATAAGTATTTTTCTGAAAGCAGAACATCCCTCTTAGAACGATCCATGCAAGATATCAAAACATTTATTGCAGCCAATGTTTTTTTGGGGCCATTGTCTACTTTTTTGGTGATGTATTTGTGGTTTGATAAAAAATTATCGGAAGCGGGCGTTTTTTTTCTGTATCTCATGACGGGATCAATGTTGTTGTCAGGAGTCATTGCATTAACATACAAAATGATGCAATGCGTCGATGATCGAAACAATGTGCAGCCACTCGTTCAGCAATCCTCATCCGCACGATATGAGCACACCCCGCCGCCTACACCCGCGCGATCGCCAGCTGCAACACCGTCACCCAATGATCCACTACCCCCGGGAATGAATCCATGCTGACATTTTTAGCCAATTACGGCTTATTTTTAGCAAAAACAGTCACTATTGTACTCGCTCTATTAATCATTATCGCCATGATCATTGCAGCAAAAGCGAAAGCACGCGAGCAAAATAATGAATGCTTGCAAATCAAAAAATTAAATGAAAAATACGACGAGCTCTGTGATGAAATCAATGACATCATTCTCAGCAAAGCAGAAAAAAAAGCGAAGAAAGCGGAAATAAAAAAAGCAACCAAACAAAACAAATCAATTGCAAAAATAAGCAAACGCATATTTGTGATTTATTTTGACGGTGATATTAAAGCCTCAGCAGTAGATGAATTGCGAGAAACCATCACAGCAGTTTTACTAACCGCCAACAAAAATGATGCGGCATTGGTTTGCCTGGAAAGCGCGGGTGGTTTGGTGAACGCATACGGATTAGCGTCATCACAATTGCAACGTTTGCGCGATGCGAAAATTCACTTAACAGTTGCGATTGATAAAGTCGCTGCAAGCGGTGGTTACATGATGGCCTGTGTTGCCGATAACATTATCGCGGCACCGTTTGCAATTATTGGCTCAATTGGCGTGCTTGCACAATTACCCAATTTGCATCGCTTCTTAAAAAAAAGAGACATTGATTTCGAACAATTAACAGCGGGTGAATATAAACGCACATTGACGGTGTTTGGCGAAAACACGAGTGCAGGCCGCGAAAAATTACAAGAAGAAATTAATGAAACACACGGTATTTTCAAAACGTTTATTAAGCTGCACCGCCCACAAGTCGATATTGATGCGGTCGCGACCGGTGAACATTGGCTCGCAACACAATGCATCGACAAAAAATTAGTTGATCAATTGCAAACGAGTGATGATTATTTATTATCAAAAAGAAATGAATTTGATTTATATGAAATGGAATACAAATTAAAACCATCCATCACTAAACGCATCAGCGCCTTTATGCAACAAACACTGCATGCACTACTTTATGACAGAACATAATCACCATCACCACCACCATCACCACCACTCTCAATCACTGCGCGTGTTATTTATCGCAATCATCATTGTGTTGTTTTATGCCGCAATTGAAGCCTTTTTTGGATGGCATGCGCATTCGCTGGCGTTATTGGGCGATGCAGGCCACATGGTTTCAGATGCATTGGCATTGGGAATTGCAGCATTTGCCACTTGGATTGCTGCAAAACCGCCTTCTGATACGCACAGCTACGGCATGGGTCGAGCAGAAGTAATGGCGGCTTGGGTAAGCAGCTTACTGATGTTATTTATCGCACTGGCAATTATTGTAGAAGCCGTCAATCGCTTGCGCACGCCGGTGATCGTTCACAGCACACCTGTCATGATTGTGGCATTTATCGGCATGCTGGTGAATTTATGTATCGCATTTTTATTAACGAATAGCGACAAATCCATTAACATGCGCGCCGCATTGCTGCATGTGTTCAGTGATTTGCTGGGATCATTTGCGGCACTCGTTGCGGGTAGCGTGATTTATTTCACACACTGGTTTCCCATCGATCCAATTTTATCTATTTTTATCGGCATTTTAATCACAGCATCCAGTTTTCGTTTGCTGCGCGAATCCATGCGCATTTTAATGGAAGGTGTACCTATCCACATTGATTTAGAAATGGTTTCAATTGCATTGCGTCAAGTGAACGACGTAAAAGAGGTGCATGATTTACATATTTGGACGTTATCCTCTGGCAGTGTTGCATTATCCGCACATATCAACATTCACGAAATGAGCGACTGGCAAACTATTTTAAATCGTTTAACGAAAATGCTTGATGATGAATTTCATATTCATCACATCACCTTGCAACCTGAGGCGGATATATTTGACTGTAAATCCTGTAATTAACAATAGACCTCTTGCATAACCTTGAGTAATGCGACGAGGTCATAGAAAAAATGAGCAAGAAAGCGCAGTTGACACGGGAGTCAATGAGCATTTCGAGCGAATTTTTTCGAAGAGATCGTCCATTAATCGAGGTTATGCAAGAGGTCTAATGAGAAACACTGACGCTACTGAAATCGCAAAATTTAGTGCCATGGCTGATGAGTGGTGGAATCCCGATGGCCCGATGAAACCACTGCACGCGTTAAATCCGCTACGACTAGCTTATCTTCATCAACACGCGGTTCTCACCGAAAAAAATGTATTGGATTTAGGATGTGGCGCTGGCATTCTCACGGAATCATTGGCAAAAGCGGGTGCTATCGCAACCGGTATTGATATGAGCGAATCCGTTATCACCATTGCAAAAAAACACGCGACACAATCGCAACTCACTATCGATTATCAATGCATCGACGCAGAAACATTATCGAAAACCCATGGCAATTATTTTGATGTCATTACTTGCATGGAAATGCTGGAACACGTGCCTGATCCGCTTTCCATTATTCAAGCAGCAGAAAAAATGCTGAAGCCTTCGGGTAAATTATTTTTCTCCACCATCAATCGCAACATAAAATCTTTTTTTTCTGCCATCATCGGCGCTGAATATATTTTAAATTTATTGCCAAAGGGCACGCATCATTATCAAAAATTTATTCGCCCTTCTGAATTAACTGCTTGGGCTGAAAAAAATAATTTAACGTTGTGTGATATACAAGGCATTGCGTATCATCCTTTGAAAAATACTTTTTCGTTTTCAACTTCAGTGGATGTGAATTATTTGATATGCTTTCAAAAATAAACGCAGTATTTTTTGATTTGGATGGCACGCTGCTGGATACGGCGCAGGATTTTGCGCACGCCATCAATATCATGTTGACGACAAAAAATAAACCGCCCGTGGATTTTAATCTTTTTCGAAAACACATTCACGGCGACAGCAAAAAAATGGTGTCGTTTGCGTTTGATATTGAGCAGACCCACGCTGATTTTGAATTATTGCGCGATGAATTTTTGGGTATTTATCATCAATACAGCACGCACAAAACGGTTTTTTTTCCTGGAATGCAGAAATTACTCGATACATTGGATCGTCAAAAAATTCCCTGGGGAATTATTACCAACAAACCTGCGTGGCTCACCACACCGATTGTGCAGCATTTTAAACTCGATCAACGCGCAATTTGTGTGATTTCTGGCGACACGTTATCCACCTGCAAACCTGATCCAGCACCGCTGCATCACGCCTGCAAAATCGCCAACATCAATCCCACGCAAGCCGTTTATATTGGCGATATGGAATCCGATATTCTTGCTGCAAAAAATGCGAAGCTCAACAGCATTGCAGTCACCTACGGCTATCATCCACCCGAAGCGGTGATTAAAGACTGGCAAGCAGATTTTATTGCGCATACCTGTAACGATATCGAACGCTGGATACAGGCCAACAGATCATGTCACGCATAGACGAATGCGCTACAACTTGGCGTGATTTCAGAAACTGCGTCATGATTGATGCTACCGCTGGAATTTTTTCTGAAGTGGTGTCGTATCCGTTTTCAATGGTGTGGACTGCGCAACAAACTAGCCCTCGCGATAATCGGCTAACGTTTTCTCAAGCATTCAAAGCCACTTATTCCGCTCGAAATTTTTACGCAGGATTTTCGATTCCACTTGCAAGCGCGATTCCAGCAACGATACTGTACCTGTTTGGAAAAGATATTCCTTTGTACTGTTTCGGCGATACCAATACAGCACATTTTCTGCGTGGTTTTGCCGCGCAAAGTCTGGGAATGTTGGTATGGGCGCCAGCGGGGCGATTGATTGTGTCGCAGCAAGCAAGTATCTCTTCATGCCGCAACAATACATTCAACTCACTTTCTATTTTGAAAAAAGCGCAAACGATTGTAAAAGAGCAAGGGGTGCGCGGTTTATATCGCGGCGCACTGCCATGTTATATGAACAGTGTTGTATTAGACACCATCGGATTCACCATTCAAGCCCAAATACTCAAACGATTACCGGAAGAAAAAAGATCGACAATCGCCGCAAAAATTTTTGCAATGTGCATTGGTTTTGGTGTAGGTTCCATCATCACAACACCATTTGACGTTGCCATCACGCGCATGCGCGCACATGAAACCAACCCAAAATCATTTCCGCTGCGAAAATTTTTTCCCACATTTCAAACCACATATCGAGAACTCGGTTTCCGCGGATTTTGTGCAGCTATTCCTGCGCATTTGCTCTACACAACCCTGTGGTATTCCGTACTACCATTGTCTGAAATCGGAAAAGAAAAATTGATTAATCAGAAGCTGTTTGGTTAAACGCTAGCGCTTCCATTGATTAATCGATTTAACACCGGCACCAATAAAAATAAAATTGCCGCAACGCCCATCGTTGCCCAACCTAATTGATTAAACATATGACTGTATGAGGGATTGGTCACAAGAGGATTGCTCGATTCACCGCTGCCCAATGCATAATTCGAAAAATAACTCGCAAGTACTGCGGCAACGCCAGAATTGAGCAGTGTTGAGCCCATGCAAATGCTTTGCCAACGCAACGGAACCAATTCCCCCACCATAGAATAACCAATGGGGCTAATCAATAATTCTGCGATCGCTTGCAGCACGTAAGTGTAAAAGATCCACTGAAATGCGGTATAGCCATTGTGACCGAGCGCAATACCGATCGGCAAAATTAATAAACCAATCGCGCTCAACACCAAGCCAGAAACATATTGTAGGGGCAATAAAGACAATCGTTTGCGACGCTGTACCCACACAAACAAAACACCCAGCAACGGTGCGCCAATAATAATTGCGATGGAATTAATATTTTGAATCCAGCCAGGCGCAATTAAAAAACCCAATACGTGTCTATCGACATTGTCTTTGGCAAACAAAGTGAGGCCCATAGGCGCTAATTGATAGACAATCCAAAAAATTTGCGCACTCAATAATAAAATAATGAAAGCCAATAATTTTTTGCGCGCATTGCCAGAATCTCGAAACGCAATCACCAGCAATGCAATCAACACCGCAACACCGACACCCAGAACTAAATTATCGCTAAATCCTGTGTGGCGCAAAAACCAATTCAACGCGGGAATTAACGCAAATACAATCAATAAGCCCCCGCAAAAACGGGCTATTTTTGCATGACGAGAAACACGCGTCAAAATTGTGTCTTTGTCTTGCATGAATTTCCATTGCGTGAACAAAATAATGAGCGCCAACACATTATTTGCGGCGGTAATAAAAAATAACATGGCGTAATCGATGTGTATTTGAAAATATCCCGCGAGTGTAAATCCAAATAAAAATCCAAAATTCATGCTGCTGTAATTCCATAAAAACCCAGACTGGCGTTTTGCTTTATCTGGATCGGAATACAATTGTGACAACAACATGTTTAAACACGTGACCATCGTACCAGTTCCGACCAGCATTCCTGACAATCCCCAATACAAACTGCCCACGGTACCCTGTGCCAACACCACGCAAGCCAAGAGCTGAAAAATAATACCGATGACAACCAAGGCGCGATAACTAAAAAAGCGGCCGCCTAAATAACCAGACAATAAGTGCAACGTAAAATTACACGCAAAATAAACACCTGTGATTAAATCCGCTTCCTTAGAGCTGAAATGCAATTGTTGCTTCATGTAAAGCACCAACGTTGCGTACAGCACAGCAAAACTAATGGTGCTAAACATCTGCGTAAAAAATATCGCACTGAACCCATGCGGCTGATTGAGAAAGTAGCGGCGTTTCGCGAGAAATTCCATGTAATTCACCTTACCATTTGATTTGAACAAAAAAATTTACAATATCCGATTGTGTTTCATAATTCAAACACCCTCACCCTAACCCTCTCCCGCTTGCGGGAGAGGGAACAAAATGACTCCCTCTCCCGCTTGCGAAAAATTATGGAGTGAGGGTAGCTCATCAAACTCCCTCTCCCGCTTGCGGGAGAGGGTCGGGGTGAGGGATTTAAAAAAAATATCAAAACCCGAGATTAATTTTTTAAAAAAATTCCATAACATACACATTATGGATATAAAAATTACCAAAAAAGAATTAATCGAACACGCGCGAGAGTTAAGGAAAAACAGCACGCCACTGGAAAAAATTATTTGGTATTGGGTACGCAACCGACAATTATTGAATTGCAAATTCAGAAGACAGCATCCCATTGGAAATTATATTGTTGATTTTGTTTGTTACGAAATTCGTTTGATTATTGAAATTGATGGTGGTCAGCACAATTGGCGTGCGAGATATGATAAACGTCGAACACATTATCTTGAGAAGCAAGGTTTTACAGTGATGCGCTATTGGAATAACGATGTTGCGATGCGTTTGAATGATGTGATGGAGGATATTTATAGTGCGATAGAAAAGTTGAAGAACCCTCACCCTAACCCTCTCCCGCAAGCGGGAGAGGGACTTTCATCTCATGCCTCACCATAACCCTCTCCCGCAAGCGGGAGAGGGACTTTCATCTCATGCCTCACCATAACCCTCTCCCGCAAGCGGGAGAGGGAACAAAATGACTCCCTCTCCCGCTTGCGAAAAATTATTGAGGTGAGGGTAATTCATCAAACTCCCTCTCCCGCTTGCGGAAAATTGTTGGGCTCATTTAACTCCCTCTCCCGCTTGCGGGAGAGGGTTAGGGTGAGGGGAAAATACGACTGCAATTTGCTACAATCCGCGCCATGAATTGCTTATTACTATTATTACTGGGTTTGATTTGGGGATCAGGATACGTGATCTCCAATTATTGTGTGCATCACGGCGTGTTGCCGCTCGGCTATGGTTTTTGGCAATCGCTAGGCCCTGCAATCGCATTGCTACTCATCAGCTTTTGCCGACGCGTTCCTGCCATTCAATTCGAAAAAAAATATCTCGGATACTACGTCATGTGCGGAATTTTTGGTATCGCATTTCCAAACACATTAATTTATTTTACCTCGCAACATTTACCGCCCGGCATCGTTGGTGTCATGGTCAACACCGTTCCCATTTTGGTTTATCCGCTTGCGATACTCGCCGCTCAAGAATATTTTCAATGGAAAAGAATGGTGGCAGTGCTTGTTGGCGTTGTCGGCGTCATGATAATGGCCATACCGAATGTTCACATCAATGCATCCACACACATTCCTTGGATTCTTGTTATTTTGTTAACACCACTTTCTTTTGCATTTTGCGCAGTTTTTATCGCCGCAAAAAGACCAGTGCCAAGCGATGCGTTAAGTCTTTCGACAGGAATGTTGCTGGTTTCATCGTTGTTATTAACACCCATTGTGCTTGGCATGCATTCTTTTTATTTATTTCATTTTCCGCTCATCCGCACAGATTGGTTAATTTTGTTAGAAATCACATTGTCCACCATCGGATACGTTATTTTCTTTTTTCTCATCAAGCGCGCAGGTCCTGTGTATTACAGTTTGGTAAGCGGCACCGTTGCATTAACGAGTGTGTTTTGGGGATGGGTCATTTTTCACGAAATCATGAGCCCCTTAAATTTTGTTGCCATTAGTTTCATTGTTGCAGCCATTGGATTGATTTCATTCACACCTGCTGCTGCTTCATCACCACCTGATTGATTCAGATCAAAGTTACCCAAACCGCGCCTGCATCATCAGCCCAACGATATTCACAATGCGATCCACACCATTTTGTGATGGCGCTGCGTTCGCGCGAATATAATTGACGCCAAACTTAATCGCAGAAAAGGGATACCAGTTCAATGCAATGGCAGCATCATTTTCTTTTCCGCCGTGAATATCATGATCATTAAGATCAATGCCGCTGTAGCGTAGCGCCACTTCCCACGCACCATATGTATTTCGAATTTTAGATATGCCACGAAAATCGCCGTTCAAATAATCATACACAGCATGTTCGCCCGTTAAAAAATAACTCGCAGCAGCATAATACCCATCAAATGTGAGATCACGACCCGCCCTGCGATCCACTGACGTGACATAATAATCTGCAGCCAATGCAAACGGCCCAGTCACATTCACTATTTCCGCGCTGGAAACCATGTATTTTCGACTGTGATTAATTGAACCCGTATCAACCAAGCTGACTGAAATATCGTTGTTGGAAAGCATTTCTGGATACGTGCGAAATTGTGTGTAACGCGAATCGATGGCTTGTCGACCATAACTCGCAAGCCCCAAATGTAATAATTCACGTTGCGTGTGAATGGGCGCTACGCCCAATCTTGCGCTAACACCAACCGGCGCACCACCGCTCACCGCAATGCCATTCACCGATGGAAAAGCGGGCTCAAAAATACCAGCGGATGCCGTCACACTACGCTTGTGAAACAATATTTGCGTACCAATCGCGTAATCGATAAAAAATGCTTCTGTTGCTAAATCACGCTCTATGAATGTGCTGTCGATACGTTCCGTCAAAGAAGAAGTACTGAAGTCAGGCCGATATTCTCCGACTTTCCACTCGATGTGATGCCAGCCTACGTAATTTAAATATGCGTAATCCATTTCTGTTTTCGCAAAATCATATTCAAAACGATATTTCCAATTGGCATTCATCGCGCCGCGCAATTTTAGTCGCGCAGAGGGAATATACAAACCATTATGCAAATTCACGCGATGATTGACAGTGTCGTGCGTATCTCCCATAAAATTAGCAGAATCCACTTGCATGTAACCTGACAATCTCGTGTACGTCGAGCCATCCGCGTTAGAAAATTTTATTCCTTCTTCTGGAGAATAGGTGACATGCATGGGTATTTCTGGATTGAATTCATCAATCCAGGTATTTTTTGGATGCGTTGCTTGCGTTAGCAAATTTGGATTTTCATCTACTGCATACGGCTTTAACACATCCGTGTCTCTTGTGGTTGCAGATACAATAGTTGCAAGTGCTGATATCGAAATTAAAAAAACAATTTTACGCATGATCATCCTTGTCGCGTTGAAGCCAAATTTTCCCACGTAGGATTACTCGAAACAGGGTATTGATTTTCCAATTGACGAAACGTAAACAATTTTCCATGATCATCGTAGGTTAACACATACACGCGATCAAAAATTTTTCCTTTCCATTTTGATAATTTCTCCGTGACGCCAAGCGCATGTGCCAAATCATTCGCAAGACCATGATGCCAACAAATTAAAATCGTTTTACCTCGATATTGTTTGTCTTGCAATAATGTTTTTGCAAGTGCTGCATATTGATGATTGTGAAAAACAGCATTCACAAAATAACCAGAAGAATTTTGATACGCCAATTGATTGGCGAGAGGCATCACAGTTTGCAAGGGGCGATACGAGAATCCACCTTGCGCAACATCTCCAGAAACCGCGGGATTCGATGCGAAAATAAAATCCGGTTTTTGATAATGCGATAAATAATACGCCACGAATTTTTCTGCGCGCAGCTGACCTTTGGGCGATAAATATGGGCCGGGATTAGACTGATCCCACTTATCTGCGTGACGAATAATAATGACTTCATGCGGCGCCGAAATTGCAGCCGTCGTTATTAAAAAAACACCGAACAAAACAGCAATAATTCTTCGCATTATATTTTCCTCCTTGATCAACACAATTATTCGTAATCAACACCCATTTTTTCCAAAATTCCCGACAGCACGTCGTAATTTTGATAACGCAATTTAATCCAACCGGATTTATTGGCCGAATTTTCCAGCACTACTTCCGCACCAAAATGATCGGACGTGATTTTTTCCAAACGGCGAATGTTGGCATCCGTGTTGGACGACGCGGGTGTTGCGATACCTTTATCTTTTTGAAGCAGTTGCTCCAATTGACGAACAGATAATCCGGTCGCAATAATTTTTTGTGCATAACTAAATTGAAATTCACACGACAATCCTGCCAATATTTTTCCGTGGCCTTCCGACATTTTTTTGTCAATTAAAAATTGTTGCACGCGCGCATCCAATTGCAATAATCGCAAGCTGTTGGTAATTTTCGCGCGAGATTGGCCCAAAACTTCAGCCAGTTGATCGTGGGTATAATGAAATTCTTCGATCAATCGAAACAATGCCCGCGCTTCTTCGATGGGATTTAAATTTTCGCGCTGAATATTTTCAATGAGCGTAACTTGAGCCGCGCTCGCATCGCTGTAATCCCGGATCACACAAGGAACTGTCGACAGCCCCGCCAATTGCGCGGCGCGCCAACGACGTTCGCCGGCGATAATCTCATAACGACTCGCAGACAATTCGCGAACGATGATAGGCTCAATCACGCCCTGTGATTGAATCGAGTTCGCCAATTCTTGTAATGCTTGCGGATCAAACACCCGCCGCGGCTGATAACGCCCGCGCGCAAGAAAATCCACTGGTAATTCTTTCAACTGTGCCACGCATCCATCCCGTTATCCCTTCGGCAAAAACGATTCTATACTAAATTGAGATTTTATAAAACGTGATGCCGTCTCACATCAATCAACGCCGCCCGCGTCAGCCAAGCGATATTTTCTTTTATACACAGAATCTGTGGATAACTCTGTGGGTAATTTGTCAAAATTTACCTCAACTTACTGTTGTTTCGTGTATCCCGTTAATTTGTCTAATTTTTCTGCATCCATATTATTACGATAAATCAATCAGTTACAAATAATTTTTGCCTGTGCAAAATTTTTGCTGAACATCGCTTTGACCACTTCGTCGTAATAATTTACCTGTGGGAAACCGAAGTAAAAGAAAACTTCGCAAAGCAGCAATTAATGTTTATGATGATGGGTGCGAATAAGGGACGACACGCGTGACAACCAATTTAATTATCACCGCCAACAGTCGACTGGCGCGACACTGGCAAAATAAAACAAATCAAAACCATTCATCATCATCCCCCGTTTGGGAAACGCCACCTATCGTGCCCTTGTCCGTTTGGCTTGAGACCACATTTCATCAAACCAACCAGGACGGAAAAATATTACTCAACACATTTCAGGAGCGGCACCTCATTGAAACCATCATCGAAGAAATTCCGCTATCGGAGCCGTTGATTCAACCCGCCAGTTTGCCTGACATGGTCTCATCTGCGTGGGAATTGTTAACGCTTTGGGAAATACCCGTCGAACAGCTCATGCCGTTTGATGCGCAAGTCGAAGTGCAAGCCCTCACTCAATGGATACAAGCATTTCAAAAAATTTGTGCCGATCATCGCTGGGTAACCGCCGCCGAAATTCCGCATCTGCTCATCGCGCGCGAAAAAATAAATCCACTGAAGCTTCCTGCTCACATCACGCTTGCCGGTTTTGATGACATAAACCCCGCCATCCAATCACTGTTTAATTTATTAAAGCAAAGAATGGTTATCTGTCATGAAGACGATCGTCAAACACATGGCGCCGTTATTCGGAAAATAATATTGGACGATACAGAATCCGAAATTAACACCATGGCGCTCTGGGCAAAAAAGCAAATCGAACAAAATCCCGCAGCCAATATCGGCTGCATTGTGCCAGAATTGGCGCAACATCGCGCGACGGTAGCACGTTTATTTTCAGATACGTTTGATCATAGTGCTATCGCGCCATTTAATATTTCAACAGGTTTTGCTTTATCACAATTATCAATGGTGAAAATTGCGCTCACGATATTGCAATGGTGTATCAAACCATTACCAATACAAACATTTCATGCGCTCACACAATCCACATTTTTTTGCCAGGACGAAACAGAAAAAAATCAGTACGCGCGCATGGACACGCAATGGCGAAAGCAAAATAAATTAACCGTGAGCTTGCAAGATATTTATCAGCTCAATCCCAACACGCGACTCACGGCGCTCTATAAAAAAATAAAAGAGAATAAAATTCATCAGGCGAAACCATCACAATGGGTGAATATTTTTATCGAACGCTTGCAATGCGTTGGCTGGCCAGGACATGAAACCCAACACAGCGATATTTTTCAGTTACTGGAGAGTGTTAAAAAATCCTGGAAAACATTGGCAACGCTCGATCATGTTATCGACACATTATCAGCGCATGCGGCAATAAAAAAATGGCAACAATTGCTGCAACTCACTTTATTTCAGCCTAAAAGTCACAACGAACCCATACAAATCATGGGAGCGCTGGAAGCGGGCGGCATCACATTTGATGCAATTTGGGTAATGGGGCTCGATGATCAGCGATGGCCAGCGCCAGCGAATCCGCATCCGCTCATTCCATTTTCAATTCAACAAGATCATGACATGCCGCATGCAACTGCCAAACGTGAATTAGCATTTTGCACCGCGATGACAGCGCGTTTGAAAAAAAGTGCCTCGCTCGTTATTTTTAGTTCGCCATCAAAAATAGGAGATCAACTGCGATTTCCATCACGATTAATTTCAGATATTCAATTTACCACACGCGATGAATTACAGTTACCCAATCATTCGACTTTATCAAAAAAAATCTGGGCGGCGCGGACACTCGAAAATTGGGTTGATGAAAAAACACCGATGACTGATTTTGCATCCATTCGAGGTGGCAGTGAAATTATCAAGCTACAATCGCTCTGCCCTTTTCGCGCATTCAGCACCATTCGATTACGCGCCAAAAAAATAGTGGGCAGCGATCTTGGCGTATCATCAAAAGACAAAGGCATTTTTGTTCACGAAATATTATGCGAAATATGGGGAGAATTAAAAAATCAAAAAGCATTGTGCGCGCTTTCTGAATCGCAATTAAAAATACTCGTTAAAAAATGGATAGACTCTGTATTCATGCGGCATCAATCTGATTCCATGACCGAATCCGATTATTTTTTTCGTGTTGAAAAAAAACGGCTGCAAAAAATAATATTGGAATGGCTTGCATTTGAAAAAACACGACCTGATTTTTCAGTCATTCTGCGCGAAGCGATGATAGATGTCCAAATAAAAAATTTGCCTTTAAAAATTCGCTTGGATCGTGTCGATGAATATCCAAACGGAAAAAAATTATTAATAGATTACAAAACAGGCAAAAGCACAATCGCCGATTGGAATCCCAATAAAATAAAAGATCCGCAATTGCCGCTGTACGCCGTATTGAATGAATCTTGTAGCGGCATCGCATTTGCTAAAATTAATAACGAAAAATACGGCATAGAAGGTTATGCAGATTCTCTGTTACCCAAACACCATCAATTAGAAACAATAGATTGGAAAATGAAAAAACAGACGTGGAAAGAAATGCTGGAAACATTAGCAGAACAATTCTGCGACGGCGATCATCGCGTTCGCCCACTTGAAAAAAATACCTGTCAACTGTGTGATCTACAATCATTGTGTCGTTACAAAACAGAAACGGTGCTGTCATGAATGATACAGAAGCCCGCAGATATGCGCTCAATCCCTCGCACTCATTTATTGTCGAAGCGCCAGCAGGATCTGGAAAAACAGAAATTTTGACACAACGTTATTTGGTTTTATTATCCCAAGCCAAAGCACCCGAAGAAATTGTTGCCATTACGTTCACGCGCAAAGCCTCCGCTGAAATGCGCGCACGTATTTTAGAAGCGCTGGAATTCTCGCAAACACCTGAACCTGTTAAAAACCATTATCGTCACACCACCTGGTCTTTGGCAAAACAAGTGTTGGAGCAAGATAAAAAATTACAATGGCACATCACTAGCAATCCTAATCGACTGCGAATTTTAACCATCGATTCATTGAGCGCATTCTTGTGTCGACGCACGCCGATGTTGTCTCGCTTGGGTGGCGCACCGAGTATTGCCGAAAATGCAGAAACGTTGTATCAAGAAGCAGCACTGCGATTGATCACAGATATTTTTCCAAGCGACGCGTTGCAACCCGATGCGGAATTTCTGCTTCTGCATTTGGATAATCGCGTCGATAAACTGCAATCGTTATTTGCAGAGTTGCTCAATCATCGTGATCAATGGTTACCGCATATTTTGCATTGCAAACATCACAGTGCTGACTTGAAAAATCAATTAGAAAATACACTAAAGACTATTGCGCTGGAAAAAATTCAGCTTGCAATAAATGCCGTGCCATCAGAATTAAAGCAACCCATTGTACTGCTTGCGCAATTTGCAGGAACTGAATTAAAAAAAATAGAGAGCGATAATCTCATTGCACATTGCGAACAATTTACCGCTAACACAACTGAATTATCAGCATGGAAAGGATTATCTTCGTTGCTATTAACGCAAACAGGCTCACTCAGAAAAACCGCCACAAAACAAATCGGTTTTTTCAACGACAGCGAGGAAAAAGAATTACTATTGTCCACTTTGTTACAACTGCTCAATTATCCTGAATTTCAAAAATGTTTGCGAGATATTCAGGAATTACCACCCCTCTTTTTTTCCGAAATGCAATGGACGGCATTGTCAGCAATGACGCGCATTTTGCCGCTGCTCGCAGCGCAATTACACGTGATTTTTCAAGAACGCAATCAGGTCGATTTTACTGAAATCAATTTAGGCGCGCTCAAATCATTGGGCGATGATGACAAACCAACTGATCTCGCGCTTTATTTAGATTATCAAATCCAACATTTATTGGTCGATGAATTTCAAGATACGTCTATTTTACATTTTCATTTACTCGAAAAATTAATTGCTGGATGGGAAAAAAATGATGGTCGCACACTCTTTTTAGTTGGTGATCCCATGCAATCGATTTATCGTTTTCGAAATGCCGAAGTGGGATTATTTTTGCGTACCAAACAACAAGGTATCGGCAATATTTTGGTAACGCCGCTCACACTCACCATGAATTTTCGATCAGAGCCTAATCTAGTCGCGTGGTTCAACGATACCTTTCAAACTATTTTTCCCGCAGTTTCTGATATTGCCACCGGCGCGGTTCCCTACACAAAAGCCACATCACCACTGCCAGAAAATCAGTCACCGCACGTTATTTTTTCTACGGCATTTCAATTAGCTGACGAACATAAACAACTGATTCAACATATTCAACAATTACAAATAAAAAATGCAGAAGAATCTATTGCGATTTTGGTTCGCACACGCGCGCACATGACAGAATTGTTGTCTGCATTGCGATTAGCAAAAATTTCTTTTCAGTGCGTTGAAATTGAATGTCTTGCTGATGAAATGGTGATTCGGGATTTATTAGCACTCACTCGCGCGCTATTGCACCGCGATGATCGCATTGCTTGGCTTTCTATTTTTCGCGCGCCGTGGTGTGGCATTACCTTAACGGATTTAGAAAAAATCGCTTTGTTATCGCAGGAAAGCACATTGTGGCAAGTGATATTGAATATTGAATCTTGCGATGTTTCGCTAGATGCTAAAGAGCGTGTGTTTCGCTTTCGAAAACCAATCTTTGATGCGTTGCAGGCGCAATCGTTACTGCCATTTTCAGAAATTTTAAAAAAAGTGTGGCTTAGTATTCAAGGTCCCGCAACGGTTACTGATAAAATAGAATTGGATTACGCTGAATCTTTTTTTGCGCTGATAGAAACGCATGAAAAGCAGTCTTTATTTATCGACGCTGATCAATTAGAAACGCAATGTAAAAAATTATATTCCAATCCAAAAACGGATCAATCGATTGCGTTGCAAATCATGACCATTCACAAATCCAAAGGATTGGAATTTGATCACGTGATTTTACCTTCATTGCAGCAACGCCCAACGGGAGACAAAGAAAAATTATTTCGTTGGCTAGAGCGCGCTAACACATTTGGCGGTGATGATTTATTATTAGCACCAATTAAATCCGCAACGACAGAAGATGACCCGCTATATCACTATTTGAAAATACTCGAAACAGAAAAACAATCATGTGAAATAACACGTTTATTGTACGTTGGTGCAACACGTGCTCGAAAAAGTATATTTTTTTCTGCCACCATTGAATACAATGAAAATAAAAATGAATTCAAAAAACCTTTTAAAGATTCATTTTTAGAAAAATTATGGCCGATTTATCAATCAAACATTTCTATGGATGAAAGCACTCGTTTTTCGGCAGCATCAGAAAATATTCCCATTACTTTGCAACGATTTTCAAAAAAAATGCCGAATATTCATTTTTATCCTTTTGAAAAAAATACGGATGAAAAATCTGTTGTGATTTCTCTTTCTCCGCCAGATTCATTTTCTAAAATTATCGGCACAGTGATTCATGAAAGATTGCAAACATATCCAGCTCCATGGGGTGACGCACAATATCACTCTCGATTACTGTCGTTGAAATTGTTGCCGCAACAATTACCCGATGCAATGCAAAAAATTTATAAAATGATTTTGAATATTGAAAAAGACTCACGTGCAACATGGATTTTTTCAAATCACCAAGAAATAAAAACTGAGTGGTCTCTCACGTATCGAGATGAAAAACAGTGCAAAACTATTGTTATTGATCGCACATTCATTGATGAAAATGATGTTCGCTGGATTATCGATTACAAAACCAGTGTGCCTCACGAAAATGAATCTCTGCCGCAATTTCTGCAAAGAGAAAAAGAAAATTATTGCGAGCAATTAGAAAATTATGCGAATGTGTTATCGCAATTAGATGATCGCGAGATACGATTGGGTTTGTATTTTCCATTGTGCAGCGCATGGGTTGAGTGGGAATATCGCTCACTAACGTTCGCGGCTCCCTAACAAACACCGTAGTTACCAAACAGAACTCAATTTTAAAAAACACGGTATTGCAATAATAAACATATCTGCTATTTTTTCGAGATGAAAAATATTCCCAAAAAAAATAATTCTCCATACGCTTTTTTTATTACATTTACATGCTACGGAACATGGTTGCATTTCAATAAACGCCTAAGCGTTGATCCAAAAAATAATATTTACGGAACGCCACGTATTGAATTCGATCCTATCCGTTTTGAAAAAGTTAAAAATAAATTGCGCAATGAACCGTTTATAATGAACCATTCACAGAGAAGCAATGTTTTGCAAACCATCATATCGGTCTGCAATCACTACCATTGGCGTTTATTTTCAGTGAATGTACGAAGCAATCATTTGCATATCGTTATTCAATCTAGTCAGTCAAAAGAGCAGGTGATGACAAAGATAAAAGCATATGCATCGAGAAATTTAAATATATTAAATCCTGAAAATAAAAATAGAATTTATTGGACGAGACACGGAAGCACGATACCTGTTTACACTAAAGATTATTTGTATTTTTTAATGGATTATGTTATCAATCGTCAGGGAAAAAATATTGCGTGTTATTATGAAAAATGGTTTGATGATTTTACAAAGTTTGGAATTATTCCGGATAAGATTTCAAATATCGCTCACTCACGTTCGCGGCTCCCTGGCGAGTCCGAAAATATCGCTCCCTAAATATCGCTCACTAACGTTCGCGGCTCCCTGGCAACTACGGTATTTGTTAGTGAGCGATATTTCTCACAGAACTCACCAGGGAGCCGCGCGCGTTAACAAGCGATATTTCTCACAGAACTCACCAGGGAGCCGCGAACGTGAGTGAGCGATATTTTTTTATTACGCCGAAACTAAACTAACAACTTCATTTTTATCATTTAAGTTAGCAGCTGCGACAGCACGAGGTAACGATGCTAGCGTCCTGGTTATTAAATCCAAATCCTCCTCGATTTTTTTAACAGGCACTGTAGGAAGCCCAAATAACGTAAGATGATAAATTTCAACATCCCATCTTTGCGCTGTTTCTGCTTTCGCTATTTGATATTCTTCTGTTGGTTTTATTTTCCATGCAAGTTTGCATTGCTCAAGGCGATCTTCAATTGATGAATCTGAAGCAACGGCAATTCCGCGATCTTGCGATACTTGCACAAATAATTCAGCGTATCTTTTTTGATTTCCGGAAAGTATTGGTCTCTTCGCTGATGGTACAGCTGGTTTTTCTAATGCCGTAGGCTGCGCAGTTGCAGGTTTTGGCGCAGAAACAGAAGTCGGTTTTTCTGCCGCCTGTTTTTTTGCATTTTCACTTGCTTGAGTTAATTCGTATACGATATCAATCCAATGTTCTAGTGCATCATGCAATGGTTGGCCAAACATTTTTACCACTGTTTCAGTGTCAGTTTTTTCTTTTTTAAAAAATTTGACAACACGGTTACCTAAAGATTCCGATTCCTTCTTTTGTTGCGAAATCGCTTCTTGTATCGCTTGTTGTAGCGGAATATGCAAGCTATTCAACTCTTCATCATTACAAGACTGTATCGATTGTTCCAGTGGAATATGTAAACTATCCAATTCTTCATTATTTTTAAAAAGCTGAATTATTTTTTCTGCTAACTCAGCTGCCGCTTTTAATACAGGCAGAAGTATGTGAAGTTTCGCCTCATATTGCGCGAAAAACGAATCAATACGATTTTTTTCATCCTGAAATATTACTTGGCAATATTGTTGCGCTAATGCCTTATTCACTTCTTTACGATGAACAGAAATTCCTTCGTATTTGGGAAAGGCTTGTTCGTCAATCAATGCGCCCAATAAAGTATTTGGATCACAAAGCGAAGCGAGCTTTTTATTGCTTAAATTCTCCCGTAAAAAATAAGTAAATGCATTCTCGAAGTGTATATTCTTATTTCTTAAAAGCGCGATTTTAGCGACAGATTGATATTTATCAGAAAATTTTTTCCTAATACTCGGCATCTCACCCAACATCAGAAAAATTTGATATATATATTTGCTTTCCATGATAAAAAAAAGCCATAGGGTATCGCGTTCGCAATCTGATTCAAGAAGAATCATCCATAAAATTCTTAAATCTTTTTTTGCGAGATCCAATATAGGCTGTATTGTTTCTCGATGCGTCGTCGCTATCCAAGTTAGAAAATTTGTCGAATGTAAAGAATATTGAAGTTTGTTTTCTTTGCAGTAGTAACTGGTATTCTCAAACAACACACGCACTAATTTTTCTAAAAAATTCTGGTCTATTGCAGCGATTTTGAATATCAAATTAAGTTGTGGCGCAAACAAAGTTCCGGTCTGAATTCCGAGATCATTCCTCAGCACAATATTCTCATTCATTCTACTTTTAAGAAAATCTTTGAGACGATCACCTTCATTAAAATAGGAAATTGTTGCCTCAAGAACCACTGGATTCTCAATTGAGTTCAAGAGTAGATTTGAGTAAGACGGCGTCAGATGAAAATGAAAGTCGTTAAAAAAATGATTCGTGATAACTCTTTTAATAAGCTCTTCATTTTCTTTAATAGTCTCTTCATTTCTAGAACCAAGCACTTCTTTTAATTTTTCCATTTCCAGCAGACAGTTGTATTCTGTTTCTTGGCGCATCATAACCTCAATTTAAATAAATCAATGAATCATGCAATTTTGACAGATAAAGCTTAACGTAAGATGAGTTCGAGGGGTGTTTTGGTTGGGAAATACTTAAGGAATAATGAACGCACTTGCTTCGAAAATATCGCTCACTAACGTTCGCGGCTCCCTGGCGAGTTTTGTGAGAAATATCGCTCACTAACAAACACCGTAGTTGCCAGGGAGCCGCGCGCGTGAGCAAGCGATATTTTATTTTATTTTTTCAGGCAGTAAATCCCGCATACACCGATGATGTTTGAGCGGACATTCTCGTTTGAAACACGGCTGGCATGGCAAATTTAATTTGACGATGCGCGCTCGATCACTTAAGGGTGGCGTGTATTCTGTCGAGGTAGAACCATAAATCGCAATCACATCCAACGACAACGCCGCCGCAATATGCATTAATCCAGAATCATTGGTGATCACGCGTGTTGCGAGCGATAATAAATCAATCGCATCTGCTAACGACGTTTTACCGGTAAAATTCACACAACGTGATTCTGTTTTTACCTGAATTATTTCTGCAATAGCAATATCATTGTGTGATCCAACAATCCAAACCGCCCAACCTTGATTTAAATGCTGCAACGCCACAGTTGCAAAATATTCTGGTGGCCAACGCTTCGAAGGCCCATATTCCGCACCGGGGCAAAGTGCCAAAATCGGTTTTTCTGATTTAATTATTTGATAATGCTTTAAAACCGCTTCTCTGTTTTTGTAGTCGATGGTTAATATGGGATTCGGTAATTTTTCTCTGCGCTGTTCTTCAGCAGAAAAAGCCAATGCCGCAAAACGATCAATCATCTTCGGATATGCTTTTTTATTTAAAAAACGAATATCATTGAGCAAACCAAAACGACATTCACCCACCCAGCCTGTGCGCACAGGAATGCGCGCAAAAAAAGGAATTAACGCGGATTTAAATGAATTGGGCATCACGATCGCTTGATCGTAATTTTCTTTTTTTGAGCTTTGTGCAAACAGATAACGTTCACGAATTTTTAATTCTCCGTGACCAAAAGGAGATATCATTTTTTTAGTGACTTCGGGCATGCGCGACAACAACGCTTCACACCATGCAGGCGCCAACACATGAATTTCAACATTGGGATTTTGTTGACGCAATAATTGAAACAACACATGCGCCATCATCATGTCGCCGACCCACGCAGGACCAACAACTAAAATTTTATTGTTCATTTTAAAATATATTTCGTTTCGCAATAGGGGCAAACCACATGCCATGTTTTTTCGATTTCAAGATAGACGCGCGGATGGCCATTCCATAATGTTTGACTGGGCAAAGGGCAGCACAATGGCAATTCTTTTTCTGAAATGATCACAGTTTTTTTATCGCAAGGAATTTTTCTGGTTGTCATGCTGCTTCAACTCGCAATGCTTTTGGAAGTGCAAAAATAATATTTTCCTCTACACCTGGCGTTTCTTCAACGATTTCAGCGCCCCAATCGCGCAAACGCGTAATCACTTTTTGCACCAAATTTTCCGGCGCTGATGCACCCGCCGTCACACCAACGACACTCGCCAATGTAAACCATGTTTTTTGCATTACATCTGGATCATCCAGCAAATAAGACTGGCAACCCAAACGCTCTGCTAATTCTTTCAGTCGATTGGAGTTGGAACTTTCTTTAGAACCAACAACAATCATCACATCACATTCAGCCGCCAATATCTTCACTGCATTTTGACGATTGGTGGTCGCGTAACAAATGTCTTCATTTTTGGGGCATTCGATCGCAGGAAATTTTTCTTTTAGTGCAGTCAAAACGAGCGCTGTATCATCGATCGACAAAGTCGTTTGCGTGACATACGCGCAATGATGGGGATTTTTAAGCTGTAATTTTTTAACATCATCCACTGTTTCAACCAAATAAATTCCGGCACTGTCATTGTGATATTGACCCATCGTGCCCTCCACTTCGGGATGACCCGCGTGGCCAATCAAAACACATTCAATATTTTTTCGCGCAAACCGCACCACTTCCATATGCACTTTAGTGACTAATGGGCAAGTCGCATCAAACAATTGAAAATTTTTTTCTTTCGCTAATTTTCGCACCGCTTGCGACACACCATGCGCGCTAAAAATGACGGTCGCGCCCTCGGGCACTTCACTTAAATCATCTAAAAAAATGGCGCCCTTGGCTTTCAGTTGCTCGACCACGGGGCGATTGTGCACCACTTCGTGACGCACATAAATAGGCGGCTCCAACCGTTCCAGCGCGCGCTCAACAATTTCAATCGCGCGATCAACACCTGCGCAAAAACCCCTAGGGTTTGCCAGTAACACTTTCATAACACACTCTCAGTACCAATAAAATCACACCCACCGACACCGCGGAATCTGCTACATTAAACGTAGCAAAATGCCAATTTTTCACGTGAAAATCAACAAAGTCAACGACAAAACCAAAACGCAAACGATCAATTAAATTGCCAATGGCGCCACCTAAAATCAATGACAACGATAAAGCCGTCACCCAAGCTGATTGAGACAAACGACAAATCCAAATAATCAAACCAATCGACACTGCAATAGAAATTCCTGACAACAAATACACCTGCCAACCATTTTGCAAACTCAAAAAACTAAATGCAGCACCTTCATTAAATCGCAAAATAAAATTGAGGAAAGGAAATACGTGCACCACTTGAGATCCGCTGAGGTAACGCGACGCACAATATTTCGTTAACTGATCTAGCAACACAATCAGCGTGCTTAATGCGAACCATCGGTAAGCTGAAGTGCAACGCATCATGCAAAACTCCGCTTTTCACCATGACCAAAAACATTTTCTACACAGCGTCCGCAAATAGTTTTATGTTCTGAATGTTTTCCCACGTCATGGCGACGCTGCCAACACCGTTCACATTTTTTATGTTGCGTCACACGCACATCAATCGTGATTTTTTCATCTCTACTTTTTTCTAACGCGACATCCGAAACAATAAAGAAAAAGCGCAATTCATCGGCGTAATTTTTTAATGAGTTATATAACTCTGCTGGTGTATGCAAAATAATTTCCGCATCCAACGCTGATCCAATTTTTCCATCGGCACGCAATGTTTCCAAAATTTTATTGGCATCGTTACGAATCGTTATCAAACTTTGCCACCACAAATCACTTTGTTTTGGCAATGCTGGGATATCTGTAAACCATTGCGTTAAAAATACAGAAACGTCTCGTTGACCCGGCATCAATTCCCAAATTTCATCCGCGGTAAAACTGATTATGGGCGCCAACCATCGCACCATCATTTCCAATAAATAATACAGTGCGGTTTGCGCAGAACGTCTCGGAAAACCCTCGGTCGCGCTCGTGTATTGACGATCTTTGATAATATCCAAATAAAAACTGCCTAAATCAAGAATGCAAAAATTATTGATGGCTTGATAAATCGCTGGGAATTGATACGCATCGTATGCTGCAATTATTTTTTCCTGGCATTGTTGTGCGCGCGCAATAATCCACGCATCAAGCATCACTAAATTTTTTGGATCAACCAAATTTTTTGCAGGATCAAAATCAAATAAATTCGATAATAAAAAACGCATGGTGTTGCGAATGCGGCGATACGCATCACTCGAACGTTTTAAAATTTCATCCGACACACTGATGTCATCCGTGTGATCGGTTGCCATCGCCCACAAACGCAAAATATCCGCGCCATCTTTTTTCACCACATCCGCTGGCAAAATGGTATTACCAATGGATTTAGACATTTTACGCCCCTGTCCATCGACAACATATCCGTGCGTCAACACTGCGCGAAATGGCGCGTGATCACGCATGGCAACGGACGTCAGCAGCGATGATTGAAACCAACCACGATGTTGATCCGAGCCTTCCAAATATAAATCTGCTGGCACTGATAATTCCGGACGCACTGCCAACACACAGGCATGTGTCACACCAGAATCAAACCACACATCTAACACGTCAGTGACTTTGCGATAATTTTTTTCATCACCAATAAAATCTTTTGCATCGGCTTCATGCCACGCATCAATGCCTTCTTTTTCAATTAAATCGGCGGCCTGTTGCATGAGATCCAGTGTGTTGGGATGCAACGCGCCTGATGTTTCGTGCACAAATAACGTAATGGGAATTCCCCACGCACGTTGACGCGAAATACACCAATCCGGCCGCGTTTCAATCATTTTGGTAATGCGTTCTTGCCCCCATGCGGGAATCCACGTCACTTTTTTAATTTCTTCCAGCGCTGTCTTGCGCAAATTTTTTTGTGACATGCTGATAAACCATTGCGGCGTTGCGCGAAAAATCAGCGGCGTTTTGTGACGCCAACAGTGCGGATAACTGTGTTGCGTTGTTTCTGCATGCAGCAAATGACCCGATTTTTTTAACGCTTCCATAATGGGTTCATTGGCTTTGAATACATGCATGCCGCCAACCAGCGGCACGTCGTTATCAAAACAACTTTTTGCATTTACAGGATTTTTCATCGGCAGGTGATAACGCTGCCCTATCACGTAATCATCTTGCCCATGTGCAGGGGCTGTGTGCACGCAACCCGTTCCTGCTTCCATCGTGACATGTTCGCCTAAAATAATTGGCACCTGACGATCTAAAAAAGGATGTTGCACTACAATATTTTCACAATTTTTGCCAAGCGTTTTTGAAATAATTTTATAATCTGACAATCCCAATCGCGTCATCACCGCTTGAACCAATGCATCTGCCACAATGTAAGCATGATGATTCACGGTAACCAATGCGTATTCACAATCCGGATGCACGCTGATGGCTTCATTGGCTGGTAATGTCCACGGTGTCGTAGTCCAAATGATAACACTGATCTTATTAATAGTAGGTTGAGTGGTTTTTTTTTCGTGAAAAAATTTTTCGATACATTGTTGAACATCCGCAACATCAAACGCCACATCAATCGCAGGCGATGTTTTATCGCGATATTCTACTTCCGCTTCTGCGAGTGCCGATCCACACGCCGTGCACCAATGCACCGGTTTTTGCCCGCGATGTAAGTGACCTTTCTCAACCATTTCCGCCAATGCGCGAACCGCATTCGCTTCATAACGCGAATGCATGGTGAGATACGGATTTTCCCAATCGCCCAAAATACCGAGCCTTTGGAAATCAGCTTTTTGTATTTCTACTTGCGCTGAAGCGTAGTCGCGACACGCGGTTCGAAATTCGCGCGCAGATAATTTATCACCTGCTTTTCCAAATTTTTTTTCGACATTCAATTCAATCGGCAATCCGTGACAATCCCAACCAGGAACGTAAGGCGTGTTAAAACCACTTAAGGTTTTAGATTTCATCACAATATCTTTCAAAATTTTATTGAGCGCTGTTCCCAAATGAATATTGCCGTTGGCATACGGCGGGCCATCGTGCAATACAAATTTGGGCGCTTTGGCGCGCGCTTGACGAAGCAAATCATACAATTTCAACGATTGCCATTTAGCCAGCCGCTCAGGCTCGCGGGCCGGCAAATTCGCTTTCATGGGAAATTCCGTTTGCGGCAAATTAAGCGTGTCTTTGTAGTCAGTCATGATCGCATTCACACCATCGAAAAATTACACTACAATAGCACGATGAGCATATTGAAAAAAGGCGGGTATTTTGGAGCGGTCATCGCAGTGACGGCTGTAGCACTCATGCTCTATTTTGCTTTTTTCAACATACCATCGCCAACCTCTGCTCATGAATCATTGTCCCTAGCACCTCACACCGCCGAAGAACAACAAGATTTGATTGAGGCGCAAGAAGAACAAGCGACTGCTCACGAAATTGTCTCGGGACCTCTGGTCGCCAGAATGGATGTACCGCAAGCGCAGCAGAGGGTCTTGTATCCTAACCAAAATACGCCCGCGCAATAGCCGCATCTCGATCAATCTCTGCAATTAATGCTTCCGTCGAATCAAACCGCTTTTCATCGCGAATTTTTTGAATGAGCTCCACTGTGATGCGCTGACCGTAGATCAGTTGATCAAAATCGAATAAGTGCACCTCCAAAATTATTTTTTTACCATCGAATGTGGGGCGAAAACCGATGCTCGCAACACCAGGTAATGGTTGCTCCGATAATCCGTGCACGCGTGCAATAAAAATTCCCATAAGCGGCACTTGCTTGCGACGCAAATAAATATTCGCGGTGGGGTATCCCAATGTTCTACCAATTTGATCGCCGTACGCAACTTTACCGGATAAACAGAAAGGTCGACCCGTCAACGCAAACACCGTATCAAAATCTGCTATTTTTAAGGCGTTTCGAATGCGCGTGCTACTGATGCGCTCACCGTCATGCATCTTTTGCGAAATCGCTTCCACATCAAAACCATATTTTTTTCCCAATATTTTCAGCAGCGACACATCACCCGCGCGATTTTTTCCGAATCGAAAATCATCGCCAATCACGATTTTTTTTGCGTGTAATTTTTCAATCAATATTTTTTTGACAAAATCTTCAGCGGTTAATTCTGAAAAAAAACGAGTGAAGCGAATAACGTACACATAATCCACGTGAAAATTTTTGATTGCAACCCATTTTTCAAAAAAGCGCATTAAACGCGCTGGAAATTTTTCGGTTGAAAAAAATTCTTGCGGCTGTGGCTCAAAAGTCAACAAAACAGAAGGCGCTTTGACATCGCACACAACTTCAGTTAAGCGCGTGATCAATTGCTGATGGCCTTGATGCACACCATCAAAATTACCGATGGCAACAACAGAAGCGGTTAACGCAGGCGCTCGAAGTAATTGCATAACACTGTCTCATGTCGGCGAACGAAAATGCCGCAACCGTAATCCCATGATCCACAGCATCGCAATATAACTCACGATTCCCGCCGATAATATCCCTGCTAAATGCAGCGCGCGAATCATTACAGACCAAGACAACCACGGGGCGACGTCACCCGCCATCCATGCGATCAACACGCCCATCACTCCGTTAGCTAAAATCAATTGAACCGTCGCTTTTCGCCATTGCGAACCCGCATGAAAGATACCGTTTTTCGACAACAATATCCACAATAAACCCGCGTTCAGTACAGAAGACAATGACGTCGCCAGCGCTAATCCTGCGTGTTTCAGTGGAAAAATCAACGCGGCATTTAAAATGATATTGGTAATCATGGCATATACACCCACTTTCACCGGTGTTTTGATATTTTGTCTCGAATAAAACGCAGACGCCAAAATTTTAATAAGCATAAATGCAGGCAGCCCCACTGCAAATGCACTCAAACTTTTGCTTGTCATGATCACATCGTAGCTCGTAAATTTTCCGTAATGAATAAGTGTCGATAAAATCGGGGCAGATAAAATAAATAAACCGACTGCCGCTGGCAATCCAATAAATAATACGGTGCGCAGCGCCCAATCCAGCGTCGCTGAAAAATCACTTTCTGATTTTTCAGAATATTGCCGTGATAAATACGGCATCACTACTGTTGCAATCGCAACGCCGATAATGCCCAGTGGAAAATAAATCAAGCGATCCGAATAATATAACCAAGAAATGCTACCCTTCGGTAAAAATGAGGCGAACATGCTATCGACAAGCAGACTAATTTGCGCAACGGACACGCCAAACAATGCAGGCAACATGCGTTTCATCACACGCACCACACCGTCGTGTCGAATTCCCCATTTGAATCGCGGCATTAAATTCACTTTTTGCAAAAATGGAATTTGAATCAAGAGCTGTAAAATACCGCCAGCAATAACGCCCCACGCCAATGTATGAATAGGATTTTCTGAATGCGGCGCAAACCACAACGCCGTTGCAATCATCGCGACATTCAACAAAATCGGCGTAAACGCCGGTGCTGCAAAAATCCCGCAGGTATTTAAAACAGCGCCTGCGAATGCTGTTAACACAATCAACCATAAATATGGAAATAAAATGTGAATGAGTTGTGTCGCCAATTGAAATCGATCGGGGTGCTGTAAAAAACCCGGCGCAAAAATCATCACCAACAACGGCGCGATAATTTCAGCGAGCACAACGACCAACAACACAATGCCCGCCAATGTTCCCGCGATATGATCCACAAAAGCTTGCGCAGCCTCGGGAGATTGATTGGCGCGATGTTCCGCTAAAATTGGCACAAATGCTTGCGCAAACGCCCCCTCGCCAAATAATCGCCGCAAAAAATTTGGCAATTTAAATGCAATGACAAAGGCGTCGAACATCCCGCCTGCGCCAAACACGCTCGCCAAAATAATGTCGCGCGAAAAACCAAGAATGCGCGACAACAACGTGAATATCGCAACCGTGGAAGTTGATTTAACCATTTTTTGTGACATGAGAGCAGTGTACACGTTAAACAATCGTTGACAAAGTGGATGCAACGCGGCAATATTTCGCAGTTATTTAATTTTTTGGAGTTTCCCCTTGGCCAATACAGCACAAGCAAGAAAACGCGCGCGCCAATCTCTGGTTCGTCGCGATCGCAATGTCAGCCAGAAATCAGCGTTACGTACCAACATAAAAACCTTGATTAAAGCCGTGCAAACCGGCGATCAAGCGGCAGCAAAATTAATGTATGATGGCATTCGTTCAATGGCAGATAAAGCCGTTCAAAAAGGCTTGATTCACGCTAACAAAGCGGCGCGGATTAAAAGCCGGCTGAATAAGTTGATCGTCAAATCAAAATAAAATACGATCTGGATCCCGCGATCAAGTCGCGGGATGACGATGAATATGCGCAAACGTTTCTCGAATTAGTGTGATAGTCCCTTCATTTTTGATCGCCGAAATCACAAATACCTTGTCTGTCCATTTCAGTGCGTCAACAATCGTTTGCACTTGCGCTTGGGCTTCATCGGGAATCAATAAATCTTTTTTGTTGAACACCAAATACCGCGGTTTTTCTAGCAACGCGGGATCGTATTGCGCTAATTCTTTTTCAATCGCACGAATATTTTGAATCACTGTCTCTGATGGTTCACTCACATCCACCACATGCCACAGTATGGATGTGCGACTCAAATGTTTGAGAAATCGCAATCCCAATCCAGCTCCTTCGCTCGCTCCCTCAATCAAACCAGGAATATCGGCAACCACAAATGATTGCAGCTCATCCACGCGCACCACACCTAAATGCGGACGAACGGTGGTGAACGGATAATCGGCAACTTTAGGCGTCGCATTAGAAATAGCGCGAATCAGCGTCGACTTTCCGGCATTGGGTAATCCCAACAATCCCACATCAGCCAATATTTTTAATTCACATCGCACGCGGCGCGATTCGCCAGGCTCACCCGGAGTTGTGCGACGCGGTGCGCGATTTGTGCTGCTTTTGAATTTAGTATTACCAACACCGTGCAAGCCACCTTTGGCAATGCACAATCGCTCACCCGATTTCATCAGCTCACCAATACGCTCGCTGGTATCGGCATCGTAAGCGGTGGTGCCTACAGGAACCACAATAATCATGTCCTCGCCACTTTTTCCGGTTTTCAACGCGCCAGCACCGGATTCGCCGCCTCGTGCGCGATACAAACGCTGATAACGCAAATCGATTAATGTATTTAAAGATTCTGATGCTTCAAGATAAATGCTGCCACCATCACCGCCGTCACCGCCGTCAGGGCCACCAAACGGAATAAATTTTTCGCGACGAAAACTCATGCAGCCATGACCGCCGTTGCCGGCTTCAACTTCAATAATTACTTCATCGATAAATTTCATGAAACATCTCGCTCTACAAAAAAAGAACGCGCATCTCTGCGCGTTTACAGCAATCAAATATCAACTAAAAAAATTATTACGCAGTTTCTATAGAAACTGTTTTGCGGCGATCGCGGCCTTTCAGTGAAAATAATACTTTGCCTTCAATCAAAGCATACAGTGTATGATCACGTCCCATACCAACACCAGCGCCTGGATGACAATGTGTACCCCGTTGACGAATGATGATGTTACCGGGAATGACATGCTCGCCACCGAAGCATTTTACACCGAGATATTTTGGATTAGAGTCGCGGCCATTTCGGGTACTGCCGCCCGCTTTCTTATGTGCCATGTTTTACGCCTCAATTTTAGTTATCTTTACTTGCGTGTAACTTTGACGATGACCTTGTTGTTTCATTTGATGTTTGCGACGCTTGAATCGGATGATGCGCACTTTGTCGCCACGACCCTGCTCAACCACTTGCGCTGATACTTTAGCCCCGCTCACGAGCGGCGCGCCCACTTTCGCTTGTGCACCTTCACCCACCAACAACACACGATCAAAACTGACCGTTTCGCCCACTGGCGCATCTAATTTTTCAACGGACAGCATTTGACCTTCGGCCACGCGATACTGTTTTCCGCCCGTTTCAATAATTGCATGCATAACTTAATCCTTCACAATCACAGGAAAGCGAGCATTGTAGCAAATTCATAACACCTCGCAAGTTGTTTGTGCCTTCCCTAAATCTGAAAATTTAAGTTAATCAACCTTCAGAGCGGGAACTGTGCCTTGACAGCACAAATCATGCATCCTAGCATACCCACCATGCAACCCATTCATCAGCCAATTGAAAATTCAGCAGAAATTCTTTTTCGCATTCGCGCACTCGTCGTCGATGATATCGCTGCTATTGACGCAAAAATGCAAGCGGAGCTTACTTCCAGCGTTCCGCTCGCGTGTGAAATTACGCAACATATTTTCAAATCCAAAGGGAAACAATTGCGCCCATTGCTGCTAATATTGGTCGCGCGTGCTTTCGCGACAAAATCCGCATTGAGCGAAGCACATCACGAATTGGCGGTTGTCATTGAGTTTGTGCATACGGCGACGTTATTGCACGATGATGTAGTAGATCGCTCAGAATTGCGACGCGGACAAAAAACTGCGAATGCAGTTTGGGGAAATGCGGCAAGTGTGTTAGTCGGCGATTTTTTATATTCGCGTGCGTTTCAAATATTGGCGCGTCATCAACATCCGCGCATCATGCAAACCTTATCCGAAACAACGAACGCGATTGCCGAAGGCGAAATCATGCAATTAATGCATCAGCGCAACATTAATGTGTCGGAGCAAAATTATTTTCACGTCATCACGCAAAAAACGGCGCGATTGTTTTCAGCTGCAGCGGAAATTGGCGCGATACTGAGCCACGCTGATGCTAAAAATCAAAAAGCGATGGCGGATTATGGATTACATTTGGGCATTGTTTTTCAGTTGATTGATGATTTGTTAGATTATGAAACTTCATCAGATATCACCGGAAAAAATATTGGCGATGATTTGGCGGAAGGCAAAGTGACTTTGCCGCTGATTTATGCGCTCGAGCAAACCACGCCTGAAAAAGCAGCGCTGATTCGCAACACAATTCAAAATGGTGATAAAAATGCGCTGCCAATGATGCTCGCGATTTTAAAAGAAACCGATGCATTTTCTGCAACGCGAAAAAAAGCGAAACAATCGGCGGCGTTGGCATTGCAAGCATTGCAAACCATGCCGGCTTCTCAGTATCATCGTGCGTTGCAAGCGTTGGTGGAGTTTGCGGTGGAAAGGGCGTATTGAAACCCTCACCCTCACCCTAACCCTCTCCCGCAAGCGGGAGAGGGAACCAAGGTCCGGTGCAATGATCAATTACTTTGAAACGGAGTGTAGCTCAGCTTGGTAGAGCACTGCGTTCGGGACGCAGGGGCCGGAGGTTCGAATCCTCTCACTCCGATTAAGAAGCTATCTGGTTAAACTACTATCATGGCCATCATGCGCTGATTTTTTGCGCTCCGATGCTCATTTACTAAAATGTAAACTGCGCTTCGGTGCGCAAAAATCAACGCATTCTGGCACATGCTAGCGTTTAACCAAATAGCTTCTAATTCCCATCCCCCGCTATCGAATCTTCTTTGGAAATTCCTTCGGCTTCGATCAAGCGGCGCAATTTTTTCAACCCTTCGATTTGCAATTGACGCACGCGTTCGCGCGTTAAATTAATCGCTTCACCCACGGCTTCAAGCGTAGCGCTATCATGCCCTTGCAATCCAAAACGCCGCACAATCACATCACGTTCACGCTCGTTCAATGTATTGAGCCACGCATCCATGTGTTGTTCCATATCTTCTTTTTGCGCCAAATCAGAAGGATCAACATTATTATCATCAGCGATCACGTCCACCAATGTTTTTTCACCGTCTTGCATGATGGGCGTATCAATCGAAATAGAATCAGGTGCGAGCGCTAATATTTCGCGAATGTCTTCAACGGGTTTATCGATAGCTTCTGCAATTTCTTCAGGAGTCGGTTTGTGATCCAATTGCGCCGCCAATTTTTTTCCGGCGCGCAAATAAATCGTTAATTCTTTAATGATATGAATCGGCAAACGCACGGTGCGACTTTGATTCATGATGGCGCGCTCAATCGTTTGACGTATCCACCATGTCGCATATGTTGAAAAACGAAATCCGCGCTCGGGATCAAATTTTTCAACTGCGGTCATCAATCCCAAATTTCCTTCTTCCACCAAATCTAAAAATGCTAAACCCCGACGCGCATAATGTCGCGCGATTTTTACCACCAATCGCAAATTGCTTTCAATCATTTTAGTACGCGCAGCTGCACTTCCCTTTTTTACTTCACGCGCCACACGCAATTCATCTTTCACGGACAAAAGCGGTTTAAATCCCAATTCACGCAAATATAAAAAAGTGGGGTCACGCAATTCACGCGCAGATTGATGTTCAGTTTCGGTTTCAGTTTCGGTTTCAATTTCTATTTTGGTTTCTTCTTCAGAATCGGTGTTTTTTGAAAATTTTGGTTCAACATCGACAGCTTCTTCGCGTGTTGCACGAGATTCCGCAAAGATAATCGCATTTTTTTTCAACACATGGGGCAATTGATGTGTTTTATGTTTTATTTTTTTAGGCTGAATTACTTTGGTTTTTTGAATTGCGTGGCGCCTTGCTTTTCGTCGTGCCAACACCTGCTTGGCCTTTTCGATGAGTTTTTTTTTAATGTTAGATAATTTCATGATCTCTGCCCATCAGGACAATCCTTAGTTAGAGGGAATACCTGATCTGTTACCAAAGCGCCTGCTGTACTTTATATGACCAGATTACCATATCCGCGAATACCATCACCACTGCAACCCGCGATTCCAGGCGCATCTATTTCTTCTTTAAACGCCCCACCCAGCTTGATAATACGTCAAAGGCCTCGAAATGCGTGAGGTCAATGCGAAGCGGCGTGATCGACACAATGTTGTGATGGATGGCATAAAAATCAGTGCCAACGCCCGCATCCTGCTCTGTTCCCGCCGGACCCACCCAATAAATTGTGTGACCGCGGGGATCGATTTGCTTGATCGTCGGCTCCGCACAATGTCGCGTGCCCAGCCGCGTGATTTCAAATCCACGTAATTCTTCGTACGCAACATCCGGCACATTCACATTTAAAATCGTTGCCGAAGGCAAAGGCTCTTTCAAAATATGTTGAATTAATTCGCATGCCACACGTGCGGCGGTATCGTAATGCTCTTGCCGTTCGCTCGCCAGCGACATTGCGATCGACGGCAATCCTAAAAACCGCCCTTCCATCGCAGCAGCAACAGTTCCCGAATACCACACATCATCGCCCATATTCGCGCCCGCATTAATTCCGGTGACCACCATATCGGGCGGAGTTTCCAATAATCCTGTGATCGCCACGTGCACGCAATCCGTTGGCGTTCCTTCAACGCTCACATAACCATTCTCCATGATTTTTAAATGCAACGGTGCATTCAATGTCAATGAGTTGCTTGCACCACTGCGATTGCGATCAGGGGCGACCACGTCAACCATTGCTATTTTTTTTAATGCTTCTGCAAGCGTCACAATCCCCTTCGCATGCACACCATCATCATTGGAAACCAAAATTCGCAACATATTCACCTCGCTCATGAATTTTGTATTTTATCAAAAAAGAGAGGGTGGAAATACAAAAAGAAGAAAAGGAAGATGCGGCGTGGTTTGCCAACTGCGTTGCAAATCGCTGCTAATTATCAGACTATAGAAATATGATTAAACACTACACTGATCTTGCTGCAAATGAACGCACCTATCTTGCGTGGGTGCGAACGGCCATTGCGATGATGGCGTTTGGATTTTTGATTGAAAAATTTGAATTGTTCTTACGTCTCATCAGCGCACAAGTGCATTTGAAAAATCATATGAAATCGTCAATGGCGATTGAGTTTATTGGTCTTGCAATGATGGTGGTTTCTGTGATCATGATGGTCGGCGCCACCATGCGTTATTTTGCACAACGCAATCATATTTTGCGTGAAGATGTGATGGATGGATTTTCTGGCATGATTGGTTTTGTGCTGGCGATGTTTCTCGTGATTATTTCGCTGATTTTGATTGCGTATATTTGGCTGAGGTTGTTTTAAAAAATCATTCGACTGACGCGCGCGGCTCTGAAATTTATCGAAGATCTTCTGGATAGGTGATTTTTTTATTGCGTGAGCTGCCTAAAATCATTTTTGGTTTTAAACCCAATAATTCAATTGCACTGGATTCATCGGTGACAATCGCATTTTTGAATAACGCTTTTTCAATCGCAGTTTTCAATAAATCATAGCGAAAACATTGCGGCGTTTGCGCTTGCCACACATGTTCACGCGAAATAGTTTTTTCAACTTCATCAGCATCACTGACTTTTTTTAATGTATCAACGACAGGCAACCCCAGCAATCCACCGACTTCGTGATCACCTAATTCATGCATAAAAGACGTGATATCGTCTGTTGTGATAAATGGTCGCGCAGCATCATGCACCATCACCCAATCATTTTTACTCGCAAAATCCCGCAAAAAACTTAAACCCAACAAAACAGAATCCACGCGTGCTTTTCCACCAACCGTTGTCAACACTTTTTCAGGATATTGTAATTGCAATGTTGACCACCAATGATCTTGTGCGTGCAACACCACCACCACTTTTTGAATCTCGGGGTGAGCGGTGAACGTATTGATCACGCGCGTTAAGAGCGGTTCACCATTCAGCAATAAATATTGTTTGGGGCGATCTGCTTGCATACGAACGCCCGTGCCTGCTGCAGGAATAATGGTCCAATATGTCATGATTTATTTTTCTCAGGGATGATGCGATAAAACACTTCGCCTTTTTTAATCATACCAAGATCATTTCTCGCATGTGCTTCAACAGCCGCATTGCCACTTTGCAAATCTTTCACTTGCGCGATCAGCGCTTGATTGCGTTTATCCAATTGATCGTTGATTTGTTGTTGCTTGGAAATATTTTGCTGCATATGCCAAACGGTTCGCATGCCGCCATCGGAAAACCAAAATTCATATTGCAACAATAGTAATAACACAATTAATGCACCGAGAATCAATCTCATGCGCTACGCCTTTATTCCATAAGGGACGCCACCCAACTCCCTTTCAATGTGCAACAATCGATTGTATTTTGCAATCCTATCCGAACGAGATAAAGAACCTGTTTTGATTTGACCGGCGGCAGTTGCGACTGCCAAGTCTGCAATCGTTGTATCTTCCGTTTCTCCTGAACGATGCGAAATAATCACCCCTAACTTATTTTGTTTGGCAAGGCCAATGGTCGCCAAGGTTTCCGTGAGTGTGCCAATTTGATTGAGCTTGATGAGTATGGCGTTGCCCACTTTTTTCTCAATACCTTCTCTTAAAATTTTCGCATTCGTGACAAAAATATCATCGCCCACTAATTGAATTTTTTTTCCCAATTTTTTGGTGAGCTGCTGCCACCCTATCCAATCATTTTCTGCTAATCCATCTTCAATCGACATAATCGGATAATCACTCACCCATTTTTCAAATTGCGTGATCATCTCATCACTGTTAAATTTTTTATTTTCAAAATGATAAGCACCATCGCGATAAAATTCAGATGCGGCGACATCCAATCCTAACAATATTTCTTTTCCCGCTTGATATCCCGCTTTTTCAATCGCGCTCAACATAAAATCAAACGCAGCTTGATGATTTTTCAACGCAGGTGCAAAACCACCTTCATCACCCACGGCGATCGAATATTTTTTATCAGACAAGATTTTTTTAAGTGTTTGAAAAATTTCAGCGCCAGCACGCAACGCTTCTGAAAAGCGCGAAAAACCCGAAGGAATAATCATAAATTCTTGAATATCTAATCCATTATTTGCATGCGCGCCACCATTAATAACATTCATCATTGGCACTGGCATGGCAAAAGGACCGTCACCGCCTAAATAACGATACAGCGGTTTTTTATTTTCATGCGATGCCGCATACGCAACGGCCAGCGACACACTCAAAATCGCATTCGCACCCAAACGACTTTTATTTTCTGTGCCATCTAATTCAATCATGCAAAAATCAATTTCATCTTGCAGTTCAGGATCTTTTCCGTTGAGGGCTGCATTAATTTCCGTATTCACCGAATGCACGGCGCGCAAAACACCTTTGCCTTGAAATCGTTTCTCATCGTGATCACGCAATTCCAATGCTTCGCGAGAACCGGTGGATGCACCTGACGGCACGCACGCTGTTCCTTTTTCGCCGGAAGATAAAATGACTGTGGTTTGCAATGTGGGATTGCCGCGCGAATCAAGAATTTCGATGGCTTCGACTTTCTGAATAGTCACTGTCATGCATAAACCTTGGATGTTTTAATTGCCGCGTCAATGGATTGTAACACAATCAATAAATCGCGCATTTTTCCAAGCGGCAAATTATTGGGGCCATCACTTAATGCTTTATCTGGATTCGGATGCGTTTCCATAAATAATCCGGCAATCCCAACAGCCACTGCTGCGCGCGCCAATACGGGAATAAATTCACGTTGACCGCCAGATGTTGTTCCCTGTCCACCCGGCAATTGCACGGAATGTGTCGCATCAAATACAACAGGGCAACCTGTTTCGCGCATAATAGCGAGCGAACGCATATCAGAAATTAAATTATTATAACCAAACGACACGCCACGTTCGCACACTAAAATTTTATCGTTACCCGTCGCGCGCGCTTTTTCAACGACGTGTTTCATATCCCATGGCGCTAAAAACTGGCCTTTTTTAATGTTAACCGGCAAGCCGCATTTCATTACACTTTGAATAAAATTCGTTTGTCTGCACAAAAATGCCGGCGTTTGCAATACATCCACCACTTTAGAAATTTCATGCAACGGTGTGTCTTCGTGCACATCGGTTAACACTGGCACGCCAATTTGTTTTTTCACTTTCTCTAAAATTTGCAAACCTTTTTCTAAACCAGGCCCGCGAAAACTGCTGTGCGATGAACGATTGGCTTTGTCAAACGACGATTTGAAAATAAAATTAATGTTTAGTTCGTCAGTGATTGCTTTTAATTGCCCTGCAACATCCAATACCAGTGCCTCACTTTCAATCACGCAGGGACCTGCAATTAAAAAAAAGGGTTCGTCATTATCGGTCGTAAAATAAGTTAATTGCATGATGCACAATTCCTATGAAGATTTCAGACTTTTCGGCAGCCAAGTGCTGCTCGAACAAACGCCGTAAACAACGGATGTCCGTCGCGCGGCGTTGAATTAAATTCTGGGTGAAACTGGCAAGCAACGTACCAAGGATGATTCAGTAATTCAATCATTTCGACCAAATGATTTTCTGTAGAGTAACTGGACACCACAAGACCCACTTTTTCCAATGACGGCAGCAAATTATTATTCACTTCATAGCGATGACGATGGCGCTCTGAAATTATTTTATTCTCATAAATTTTGTAGGCCAATGTATTTTTTTCAACAATACAATCTTGCGCGCCCAAACGCATCGTACCACCCAACCCGCTTGACTGATCCAACCACTCGCCGACCAATGCAATCACGGGATGTGTCGTTTGAGCGTTGAATTCAGTGCTATTCGCGTCATCCCATTGCAATACGTGTCGCGCAAATTCAATCACGGCAATTTGCAATCCCAAACAAATACCCAGATACGGAATATTATTTTCACGCGCGAATTGCGCCGCCAACAATTTTCCTTCAACCCCGCGCGAACCAAAACCACCGGGAACTAAAATGGCGTGCGCTGATTTTAATTCTCCCGTGCCTTTTTGCAATAACATTTCTGAATCCACATAATGAATGCGCACGCGCGAATCTGTTTGTATACCTGCGTGTATCAGCGCCTCATTCAGCGATTTATATGAATCTGCAAAATCCGTGTATTTCCCCACCATTGCAATCACGACTTCTTTGCTGGGATTTTCGTAGCGCGATAAAACCGTTTCCCATTCTTTTAAATTCGTTTCTCGATTTTTGATTCTTAATTTTTCGCAAATGCGACTGCCTAATTTTTCAAAATGCAAAATCATGGGAATTTCATAAATACTTTTGGCATCTGGCAATGAAATCACATCTTCAATCGCCACATTGGTAAACAATGCAATTTTTTCGCGCTGCGATTTCGGCAGCGGCAATTCAGAACGACATACCAAAAAATCCGGCTGAATGCCGATCGATCGCAATTCTTTAACGGAATGTTGTGTTGGTTTTGTTTTGGTTTCGCCAGCGGTTGCAATGTAGGGAACCAGGGTTAAATGAACAAACACGGTATACTCAAAACCGAGTTCAACGCGCATTTGACGAATCGCTTCTAAAAATGGCAGAGATTCAATGTCCCCGACTGTGCCGCCAATTTCCACCAACGCAAAATCAAATCCGTTGGCACCCGCTCGAATTTTTTGTTTGATCTCATCGGTAATATGTGGAATCACTTGCACGGTCGCGCCCAAATAATCTCCGCGACGTTCTTTGGCAATAACATCGGCGTACACGCGGCCCGATGTAAAATTATTTTTCTTGGACATTTTAGTGCGAACAAAACGCTCGTAATGTCCGAGATCCAAATCCGTTTCTGCGCCATCTTCGGTGACAAATACTTCGCCGTGCTGAAAAGGGCTCATGGTGCCAGGATCGACATTGATGTACGGATCTAATTTGAGAAATGTGACTTTGTAGCCTTTGCCCTCAAGAATAGCGCCAAGAGACGCTGCGGTAATGCCTTTGCCAAGCGAAGAAACCACACCGCCAGTAATAAAAATGTAACGTGTCATTGGGAAGTCCGTTTTTTCACTCAAAACGGGATTTGATTATACGGAAAACGGTTGGCAATAGCAAAGAGTGGCGGTTACTTCATTTTCAGCTCATGCATATTTTTTACCATTCAAACCAATACATTGTAGTGTGCTTGTACATTTCGTTTTGAATTGCGTTGCTTGCTTCCCAATTTATTCTATGTTAGAAAAAACATAATGGATAAAAAGGAAGGATCAATAATAATTTTTATAAAAAAATGAGGTAAATATGAGTTTTTGTAGAGATCTCCGCAATGCATCTGTAGTTTCCGTTGGGGCATTCTTTCTTGCTGGTAGTATATATTTATCTGCCACATCAGAAACAAGTGGTGAACAGTTCGGATGGGCTGCTTTCGCGTGTGGGAGTTGCACTGCTTCTTTGTTGGGGCTAAAAGCATTATTTTGCAAACCAGAAACGAGGTTTTTCCAATGGTGCGATGATAATAGAAACGATGATGAAGCCGCTGCTAGGGCCATTGTTTAAGTCGCGAGTAAGGCGCGGTAATAAAGCGGGCATGAGATAAAATTTTTGTATTGCTGAGGTTAATACTCTATGGTATTAGCCGAGAAAATACGGAAATTTGAGTTTTGTGAATTGTGTCGCCAAATTAAGACTTTTTTAAGATCCACTCTATACAATTGACTCATTATCAATAACATTAATTAAGTTGGACTTATACGAGAAATCCCTCCGTGAAAAACGATGCTTTTCACTTCCCCCCTTTTTTTTGACAAAGGGGAATTAGGGTGATTTTAAAATTGAAACCAGACGAGATCATCATGAGTCGAGCCACCACACAAGATCAATTAACAACACGCTCAAGAAAACTTTTTGTCACGCCAATTATGCAATCTGATGGCGCAATAAAATCAACTATGAGTACACAGTCATTGAATGCTGAATCTGTTCGAGTTAATCACGCATGGGATGGTGAAGTATGGGATGGGCATACAGTAGACGATCCAAATCATGCAAGCCTCATCGTCGATTCAAAAAAAAAATATGTGAGACAACGCTGCAGCAATAGTGGCGCATTATTTTTACTAACCACACTACTTCAAAACAAAATTTTTGATGATCAACCTGGTGTTAGCTGTGAGGTGATTACCAAAAAGTATTGCGATGTCCAAATGAATTTCAATGTTTGGAAAAACATCCTCTGTTTTATTTTCGGATCACAAAACCATGAAGAAGTAGAAAATGTAGGTTATTACACGCTTGCTCTTCTAAGACCCATATCTCTTTTTAAGAACGCCATTCCACGCCCCTATATTATTACCGATGCCGCTATGCGTGGTGAAGAAGATATTGTCTTAAATATTTTAGATGCCGACCCGTCTTTGTTATTAAAAACAGCAATAGTCAAAAATTCTGTTGATGTAGCGCATGAAGTCACCCCACTGCAAGCAGCTGTTATGGTCAACGATGTGCAATTAATCGAGAGAATGAAAGAACACTTTGAGCGTCTCACTACCGATTTAAACGGCGATCCGATTGATGGATTAGCTGAAATGCAAAGACAGATGATTGAGATTTATAAAAAAAGTTTACGACGCTATTTTGATCTAACAGAAGAAAAATTTGAAAAACTAAATGCTGAAGTTGAAACAATCAAAATCGAAATTGCAACACTGACAAAAACCATCTCAACACTCGACACAGACAAAAATCAAGGAAAAGCGATTGATTGGGCAGCACTCAAATCGGCAAGAGAAACGCTCGAAAACAAAAAAGCGCTGCTCGCAACGGCAACAAATGCGCTCTCAGATACAAAAAAACACAGTGCCCAATATCTCGAAACATTGCAATCCGATATCACAGATCCTAATTACCTTGAAAAACTCGTTCAAACACACGATCAAGCACAAATAAACAATAAATTTTATTTTGAGCCTTATGTCAAAACCATTTGTGATATCGATCCTAATGGTCCAGAATTGCAAGATGTTCTCGCGTTAATTGATGCAAAAACAGATGCAGATGCAGAAACACAAACTGCTATTGCAAAAGGTGTCTCTCCCATTGAAATTGGTTTCACCGATAAAGATGGCAAAGTCTATAGCAGAGCAGAAGTGCAAGCACTTCCCTTTAATCAATTAACCTTAATCCAAAAACTCAATCGCTTTAGAGAAAAGCTGACAGAACACATGCAACACGAAATTATATTTAATCCCAACCATATTTTGAGAGGATTAGAGCAGAATGATCGCGTTTGGGATGGGGCAAATGCGGGTCGAGTACGTGATCCTAATAATTACGCTAAACGCGCCGTCATTTTCTCTCAATTAGTTGGGTGGGCACAGAGAAAAGCTGCGGAGCCGGTCAAGCAAGATATGAGACAAGGTACTTTGCATTTAACAGAAGGAAACGAGTCCCGCACGCGCCAATCTCGCTTTAACATATGGAATAGGACAACGTCTTCAGACGATCGTAATTCCTTCGCTGATGTTTCCATTTCTAGTCCTGGTCTTATTGATGGTGTTGGATATAAATTCGCGGGCGGGGTCCTGACGGTAGCGAGGTGGTGCCCGCGGGCGGTGCGCCCGGCTGCTGCGGGCTTGGTCCACGCCGACCCTTTTTTCTCAAAACTTATGTCGAACAAAAACAGCAAGCTTTCAGAATTTATTATGCGGCTCGCGCGAGTTTGCACCCGCAGGTCTGAAAAGGTCGTTGCACGATAATGTAATTTCTTCTCCGAGGAGCTGGAGTGGCGGCTTATTTTTTGCCGTGATATTCTCATGTGGATGAATAAACAACAAAAAATCCACGATCACTTCAACACGCTCGAAGCGCAATGGCATCAAGAAATTATTCCTATTTTAGAAAAGTACATTCGCATCCCCTGCAAATCTATTTTGTTTGACAAGGAATGGAAAAAAAATGGTTACATCGATCAAGCAATGGATTTGCTAAAAAAATGGTGCGACCAACAAAAAATTGTGAATAAAAAAATTGATGTCATTCAAATTGAAAATCGCACACCCGTGCTAATCATCGACATTCCCGGCAACAACGATCAAACAATTTTGCTTTATGGTCACATGGACAAACAACCGGAGATGACAGGTTGGAGTGATGACTTGGGCCCATGGAAACCAGTATTAAAAAATGGAAAATTATATGGCCGCGGTGGCGCGGATGATGGATATGCTGTATTTTCAGCGCTTTCTGCGATTGCTTATCTGCAACAATTAAAAATTCCGCACGCGCGATGTGTCGTCTTAATTGAAGCAAGTGAAGAATCGGGAAGCCCTGATTTGCCGGTTTATCTGGCGTTAATGAAAGAACAAATCGGCGAGCCCAATTTTGTTATTTGTCTTGATTCTGAATGCGGTAATTACGAACAATTGTGGAGCACCACGTCATTGCGCGGATTATTCGGCGGCACACTCACAATCGAAACATTAAAAAATGGGATTCACTCCGGTTATGGCAGCGGCGTTGCGCCATCTGTGTTTGATATTTTACGCATCTTGTTGGATCGCATTGAAGATGCCAACACGGGAAAAGTGCTGATGGATGCATTGCAAATGTCGATTCCTGCTGAGCGTCTCTCGCAAACGAAAGAAGCGGCACATGCGTTAGGTGATTCGCTCAAGAAAAATATGCCGTGGATTAAAAACACCAAACCGATTTCCAACGACACCGTTGAGCTTATTTTAAATCGTACTTGGCGCGCCGCATTATCAATCATCGGTGTTGATGGCGTTCCCGCTATCACCAATGCCGGCAATGTCACTTTGCCTAAATTATCCGTCAAATTATCCATGCGCACTCCCCCACTCTGCGATATTCGCGCAGCAGCACTTGAATTAAAAAAAATATTGGAAAATGATCCGCCTTTTGACGCCAGCGTGACTTACACCACAGAAGACATCGGAGCAGGATGGCATGCGGGCGCATTAGCAGATTGGCTCAAACAAGCAAGCGACGCCGCGTCTCAATTATTTTTCAACAAAAACGCCGCATATTTAGGTATCGGCGGCAGTATTCCGTTTATGGGAATGTTAAGCGATATGTTTCCAAAAGCGCAATTTTTAATTACCGGAATATTAGGCCCTGAGTCTAACGCCCACGGCCCCAATGAATTTTTACACGTTGAAACCGCCATCAAACTGACCGCGTGCATTGCATCAGTCATCGCGGCTCATTACGATCGCGCAGGGGGTTTATAAGTGAGAATAGAATTTTCATCTTTGGGTGATCTTGAAGGATAATTTATTTCGAAAATGCTCATTGACTGACGTGTCAACTGCGCTTTTCTCAACAAATTATCCTTCAACCTCACCTCACAAAAAATGCAGGATAGCATTTTTTGAATGACTCGCGTAGCGAGTCAGCCCGAAGGGTGAGCACACAGGATGTGTGCGAATAAATCTGAAAATTTAAGTTAATCAACTTTCAAAGCGGAAACTACCGACGATCGCGCGTCGTAGCATTTTCCATTGCGCCGTATCTGAAAACAAACACAAATGGCAACGGCGATTGGTATTAATCTCACAAAAATGCAAAATCATGACGTGACGAAACAACACGCTCGACGGCAATAGATGCGCTTTAATCCATTCATCATTCGGCGTTTTCAGCAACCATATTTTTGATCGATCGTATTGCAATGCGACAATGCGCCGCTTTCTTTTTCGTCGAACGTGGCAAAAAATACCCCCTAAGAATAAGAATAAAACAAACCCATACGCAGTCATCACGGCATAACTACAAGCTGCGGCAAAGAGATGCATCAGAATGAGATAAATTCTTACCCAACGCGACGTTTTGTATTCAAAATATTCATTCATGTGGACATTATCAGCGCATTACTAAGAGCCTGTTTAAAATCTCCCGGCTTGCTGCAAATGACGCTATTCGGTGTAAATAAATGAAATTTTTCGGTTAAGATTAAAGAATATTAACCTCAAATTTTCATTTATTTCCACTCGAATATCGTCATTTTCGCTTGAGCCCGGAGATCTTAAACAAGCTCTAAGAAAAAAAATACCGTGTTTTGGACAGTCGTGTTATGATGCATCGTCAAAAATCACGGGGGTGACTATGATTGCAACTGCTGCCGCAAAAATTACCTATTTAGATGGAACTCGGCTGTACCGTGCGATTGTCGCGGGCATTCGGCAAGTCATCTCAAAGCAAGAACATTTAAATAATATCAATGTTTTTCCGGTGCCGGATCGCGACACAGGCACCAACATGGCATTGACACTCAACTCAATTTTAGAAAGCACGCACTCTGATCACAGCGCGCACATTCATGTGTTACTCGAAAATGTGGCAAACTCAGCGCTTAATGGCGCGCGCGGAAATTCCGGTGCGATTTTGGCGCAATTTTTTCAAGGACTAAGTGTCGGCGCTGAAACGGTTGAAAAAAATATGACGACGAAAAATTTTGTCGCCGCAATTGCCACTGCTGTCAACTACGCGCACAAAGCATTATCGCAGCCCAAGGAAGGCACGATTCTCACGATTTTGCGCGATTTTTCCGATGAGATTACGCATCGACAATTGGAAAATAATGAATTAGATTTTGTTGACTTATTAAGTTTTGGTATTCAACGCGCTAAAAAATCGCTCGCGCACACAACAATGCAATTAAAATCGCTTAGGAAAGCTGGCGTGGTTGATGCGGGCGCGCAAGGATTTGTGGAATTCTTAAATGGCATTTATGCATTCGTGCAAACCGGATCCATCAAACAGCTCCAAGAAGAATTAAATGATATTCCCATCATTGAGGCGAATGAAGCAATGGTACACGAAATCGATGACCGTTATCGTTTTTGCACAGAATGTTTAATCAACATCAACGAAAAACCCATTGATCACGATTTGCTGCGCGAAACCTTAGATGAAATGGGCAATAGCTTGATCGTCGCAGGTTCTGCGATTAAAACAAAAATTCATATTCACACCAATGATCCCACAGCGATTTTTTCGGTATGTCGAGAATATGGAAATTTATCTGGCGAAAAAGCGGATGATATGATTCGTCAACAACAATCATATATCAATCGCAAAGCGCAAGTGGCAATTCTAACAGATTCTTCCGCAGATTTACCGCCCGAAATTTTTTCAAAATATAATATTCACGTGGTGCCCATTGTGGTGAACTTTGGAAATCAAACGTATCTCGATAAAGTGTCGATGACAGCCGAAGAATTTCATCAAGCGCTACAAAAAGAAACCATCCACCCGACGACATCGCAACCAAGTTTCGGCGATTTTCATCGGCAATATCAGTATTTATCAACGCACTTTGATGCCATCATCGCATTGCATATTCCCAGAGTAGTGAGTGGCACCGTCAGCGTTTCTGAAAAAGCCGCTGAAAAAATTGGCAACCGCGCGAAAATTGCGGTGCTCGATATCGGTCAAACCTCAGCGGGCCAAGGATTGATTGTGCTATATGCAGCAGAAGCTGCTGTCGCTGGATTATCGCAAGAAAAAATTATTGCGGCAGTGAAAGCAATTATCCCAAAAACACAATTTTTCGCGGCCATTCCAAGATTAGATTTTTTAGTGAAGGGTGGGCGATTGTCGATTCGAAGCCAAAAAATAATGGATTTTTTAAAGTTGACGCTGGTTGTTAAACACGATGAAACCGGCAAGGTTAGATTTTCGCGTTTATTTTTCGGCAAAGAAAACTTGGCCAAAAAATTGTTTCGCTTAACCAAATCCAAAATGGAAAAAAATAAAATATATCGATTAGCTGTCGTGCATGCTGATCGCGTTCAGGAAGCCAAAAAATTGGTAGCGCTGCTCAAAGAAAAATATAAAAAACAAATCGATCAAATTTTTATTCTGCCTTGTTGCGCAAGCTTAGCGGCACACGCGGGACCAGGAGCTCTGGCGATTGGGATACAGGAATATGTTCCGATAGTGTGAGCACTTTCATTGTAATCATTACCATTACGCACAAAAATGCTAACGCCAACGACCGAAAACGTTGAACTGAAGCGGGGTTTCGTATCAACACGGATATTATTTTTCAGCGCAGTCGTTATGATTGCATATGATAAAAAGTAAGCAGTCATCCAACCAACTAAAATTATCAAATTCATGTCATGTTGATTTGCTTTATGGAAAAGTTGTTTCTTACATTGATCGTGCACGATCAAATGTTCAAAAAACCATTGATTCCGAAATGGTTAAAGCCTATTGGCTCATCGGTCGGGAAATCATTGAGGAAGAACAGCAAGGCAAATCACGTGCAGAATACGGTACAAATTTGCTTAACGAGCTTTCTAGAAAATTGAACAGAAAATATGGGAAAGGCTTTGGCGTAAGTACTCTGAAGGATATCAGGCAATTTTATCTGACTTATTCCGTAACTGGTCAAATTAGCCACGCAGTGCGTGGCGAATCTTTAATTAACTTTAACCAAAATCTTGGCTGGATACATTACCGTGCATTAATGCGCGTTAGTCGAAAAGCAGCACGTCAATTCTATGAGGTTGAAGCTGAAAAAAATCACTGGAGCGGCAGAGAATTAGAACGACAAATTGGAAGCTTGTTGTTTGATAGACTTGCAAAAAGCAAAGACAAAAATGGGTTGCTAAGACTTGCTCACAAAGGTCAGGAAATAAATCATCCTGAAGATGTGATGAAGGAACCATTAATTTTGGAATTTTTAGGATTATCCGAATCGCATCAGCTAGTTGAATCAAAACTTGAAACAGCGCTCATCGATAATCTGCAGAAATTTATGTTAGAGCTTGGGAAAGGTTTTGCTTTTGTTGCACGACAAAAACGCTTGTCACTAGATGGCGATCATTTTTATGCTGATTTAGTTTTTTATCACGTTATTCTTAAATGTTATATAATTATTGACATCAAAACTCGCCCTCTGGGTCATGCAGATTTAGGTCAAATTCAGCTTTATGTCAATTATTTTGACCAATCAATAAAACAAAAAAATGATAATCCAACAATTGGTTTGGTGCTGTGCACAAAAGGAAAGGATGAAATGGCTAAGTATTTACTGGGGGATAAAACAAAACAAATTTTTACGAAAACTTATCAACTTCATTTGCCAACAGAAGAAGGGGAGAACCGCGATTCTCCCCCTTGAGTGCAAGCGCGAATTTATTTCGCGCGCAGCATCAATTACAGGAAGGAGTTCGCACGAAGTGCGAAACTCCTGTAAAAATAAAATTCAAAAAAAGAAGGTTGATTCAACCATAACGGATGCAATATACCTCTCAGACCTCAAGATGCGAACTTCATGTCTTGATGCACAGAGAGGAATGAATTAGATTTTAAGCGCCCAGATTGCGAGCAATTGAAACGTTTCAAGTGCGATGCAAGATGGGATGCTTAAATTCATCTTGAGGTCTGAGAGGTATATGCAGCGCCGATTTGATTCACTCGCTACTGCTCGTGTCTGTGTTCGTGTGTAAAACCGCTCGTTAACACTCGCGGCTCCGATTATATTTTGAATGCAAACACTCGCAGCTCCGATTATATGTTGGATGCAAACACTCGCAGCTCCGATGATATTTTGGTTTAAACATAGGCGCGAGCGGTAGCGAGTGAAAATACTACGGATAAGACAATGCTGGTGTAACCAGTTTTTCCGCACTATATTTTTTTAGACACATATATTCACCAAGAAAATGAATCTTTTTTGGAAAATCGCACAAGATATTGATGGTATGTTTAATGCCGTTTCCCCATGTTGATTGGCCAAAATATAAAGTAAAATTAACCGTCAAAAAAATAATTTTTGCTATGATCGGCATGAATGCGCAGAATGCCGGATTTGCATACGCCGCCTTAAGCGCCAATGAAAAATTATTTTCTTTTGTGCGTGAAAATAATTGCAGTGCATTATTACTTGTTTGTAATGTTAATTGCATTGCAACAAATAATGCCGCTTCTTTTTTAGTAAAAGGTAGGGCGGGGTAATAAATAAACGGGAGTAAAAATAGAAATACACGCTCATCACCTGGCTTTGGTAAATAATTGCAATCTTGCAATCGCGTCACAAGCCTGCATGCTTTTTCCGCTAATTTATCGACGAAATTTCCAAACAATACTAACGCTGTAATTCCAATGAGAAAATTAAGCATTGGAAATCCAAGCGTCGCATAGTCTTCTGTTAAAATTGGATTCAGAATATTTTTTTCAAAAAATTTACTGACAGCATTGGCTGCGTTGGATGTTGTTATTTTCAAGATACTAAATAAAACCGTCGAGCCAGTTAATGCCATCGCAGCACCCGATAATGCTTCAGCGACGTAATTCTCCACAAAATAATTTTTGATTACTTGTAGTGTGTGAATAGATACTGATTCTAAATGGTCGTGCCGATGGTGTATCATATTTTTTCTCCAGCGTAAGTTGTAATTTACAGCGTGTAAATTAGATATTATTTAATAAAATGAATATTGGTATAATTACCTAATTTATTTCGCTTGCGATTTCAACAATGCAACACCTAGCGTCCAATCAATATCAGTATCATCAATACTTTTGGCAACACTCAATTGATCGCCACCTTGAACACCAAAACGATATCCTTGACGCAACAATACATCGTAATAAGCAGTGTTAAAGCAATAACCATACATGTATTTATCGTCAGGATATAAATTTTTCAGTGTGCTCCAATTTGTATGACAAAATGCTTTCCCGCTGTTCGCTAATTTTGATAACGTCATTGTGCCATCATTAGAATTAAATGGCTTGGCGGTTGCTGTGTAATAAAATCCTGAAATTGCATAAAATCGATTTGCTTTCGGAAACAATGCAAGATGAACATGCTGCACTTGTTCAACTAATGGTGCAATTCGCTGCGCGCATGCAGAGTAATCTCCATTTCCTGCCGAACCACTCGGCAATGCATACCCCACCGGAAAACAATTGGCATTACTGGTATATTGTGAGCGTGCAACATCCTGCCCTAATCCTAAATAGCTATGAGAATACAATTGGTAGGTATGATTATTGATGTTAACGATAAATTTATTATCGGGTGAGATATTTTCCTGTGTGGCAAATGCAATTTCAGTTGATGCGCCGCCCATGTCTAATACACCAAATGTATTTTTACTTGGTGAAGCCAATGTATTTTTTAAATAATTTAATGCGATCCAATCATAAACACCTTCCATTTTTCCTGTAATAGTTTTGACGGACACAGTTTTAAATCCATCAGCAACTAAATCGCCAGTGAGCTCTGGATATAATTTTTCTGCTTGACTGGGTGGCGCTAAACGCATTCCAGCGGTAGCATAAATGTAAAAATTAATTTCAGATGGTGTAACTGTGTGGTTTTTATCAACCACATTTGCAATTTGATTGGTTAGTGTAGTAACAAATTGGCTAACCGAAGCAGAATCCGTCGCTAAACGAGAAAGCGCTGTCGTCGCCTTAATGCCTTTCGGTGTAATTTCAGTAATTTTTCCATCTTCAACCGAATAAAGATGCATTTTTGAACCTGAGCTACCGCCGTCCACAACAGCAAAATATTGCGCGAAAACGCTAGTTGCAAAAAGTATTAATACTAAACCAGCAGTAACTTTTGAAATGAAAGACATGAGATACCCCCATTTAAATCTAAGAGCGATACGTTAACATTAAATATTGAAGTATGCGCATAGGTAAAATTACCGATAAAAATTAATTTCGTCATAAAACCCAGATTCTAAAATAATCCGCACAAGTTGAGTTTGCTTATAGCAGCCTAATTTTATTCTGACATTTTCTAGATGACATCGCACGGTTTTGGAATGAACGTTTTCTATAGCAGCTGTCTCCTCAGCTGTTTTTCCTTGAATAAGCCAGTAAACACATTGTATTTCTTTTTTGGTTAAATAAATGTTCGAATATTTCCCGCTTAAGTAATAGCGATTGATTTTTGTATTTTCTAAAAACTGAGTGATTTTCATTCCTCTTTCGTTTAAGGAAAAATCAAAAATATTTTTCTTCAAAGGAATAAAAATCTTTTCGTTCTCTGCTTGCGCTATTAATTTTCTAGCACTATCTTTAAAATACAGAATAAAACGCGAGAATAAATTTTTTTGTACATTGTAAATAGTGGATTCTGCTGTATCAAAACAAAAAATTTCATAACAATTTAAACCTTCCGAAACAAATGTTACGCCGTGATAGAAACCCATTAGCTTGTTAATCTCTTCTTCCAGTGTTGCTTGCTCTGTTGAATTGTTTAATTTATTGGTATTCCATGCGTATTGCCCGTCCCTTAAATATTCTGGAAATTCTCCATCAAACCACATTTTTTGATAACGACCCGTTTCATAAGTGAAACGAGTATAATCTGGATCATTGGATAATAATATTCGTGAACCATCTCCGTATAATTTAAGATAGCGGAAATGCTTTATATTTAAAGCATGGATTAACGGTGTGATAATTTTATGAATTTCAGGTGCAGATGTAATTGATATATGATCTGTTAAATTAATTTTATTACTCATGACACGCTACACTAAATTAGGTCATTATGCCGATAGTTATTTTACCTCCACGTTGTAAAATTTATTTGGATTTAATTGTAATCTACTTTGTTAGCATTTTGAACAAAAAAATGGGATTGAAAAAGTACATTAACGCTGATAAATACATCTCAAAAGGCAGTTGTCTTCAATATTTCGATGTGTTAAATTCGCAGCTCATTTTTTCATGCTTATCCGGATAGTACCTGTACGGTGTTGTACCGCTACGTTTATTCGAAGTTGATGGAAGCGCGAGCGACAGCGACCGCTATTTTTTGACAGATACCGCTCTAATTCACGCATTGCGGTCGCTGTCGCTCGCGCTTCCATCAGCTCTGATCAAAATGACAGGTACTATCCGGATAAGCATGCATTTTTTACCGTAAAAGCTGAGGTTTTATGATCAAAAAGGTCATTTGCACAAATTTGGTTCTGACTACATTACTGTTATGTACAAGTATTTTCTCAGCTGATGCAGTATCAGCTCAAAATAATCAAAAAATAAAATCATTTACGCATATTTATACCTATATCGATTTGGTCAACCACACCAATCAATCCATTATCATTACTCCAGAAAGTATCCCGGGTGATGATGCATCATTTTTAAGTGACATATATTTTAATGGCGCGCCCGCAGCGCCGATTGTAGTACCAGCAGAACAACATGTGCCAGTCACATTAACCATCAATCCTGAATATACAGGATCAAATGTTCAAGGTGCTTTTGAATTTGCCATTGGCAATGATGGTGCAATCGCAATATTTGGCCAGGATAAAAATTCTATCACGTTGCAATCTCCAGTAATGTTGATCGAACAAAGTGATGCCTCAGGTGTATGTACCTCAATGGGTAGTGCTGGCGCAGCAATTTCATCGCAACAGTATCTCGTTTCTTCATTACTCCTCGGCGCAACTTACGATAAATCATATTATGCCGTGATCATTCACTCCACTTTGCAATCACCTGAATAAAAAGAGGCTCACATGAAACATTTTATTTTTTTAATGATGATGTTGGCAGGAATTACGTCAAGTTATTCTGCAGTTGCCGCAGAAGAAAATAGTGCGCAACAACGCATCGGACACATCACCATTTACAACAACACCGCATCGCCAATGACACTGACGGGATATGTAACCATGAATATTTGTCGTTCAACATTTTCCCCGCAAGATTGCATTGTTGTTTCAGGAGATTCAACGGTGCCTGCTCATCAACACGAAACATTAACCATCACCACGCCGCATAATTATTTTCTCAAGAGTGATACAATTGGCAGTGTTCAATTTCAAACAACTGGCGATGATAATTATATGGAAGGCAGTCTCGGTAATTTTGCCGTATCGGTTTTAAATGACAGTCAATACACCGGTGTCGTTATGACACAACAAGGTACCTATAGTTGGTCGTCATGTAGCATGATGTTTACTCCGCCTGTCGCTATTTTTCCGGTATCAGCAATAGCTTTTCCGCATACAGAACAGCAAATAGATAGTTATGCATTGATGGTTATCGATAATATGCCGATGCAGACTGTCGCGGCGGCGCAAAAAAATATGAAAGCGAATACGCAGATGCGTCGAATAGCGTTTGTAAAGTGAAAAACCACTCGCCACCACTCGTGTCTGTGTTCGTGTGTAAAACCGCTCGTTAACACTCGCGGCTCCGATTATATTTTGAATGCAAACACTCGCGGCATCCGATGATATTTTGTATTGACTGCTCGTGTCTGTATCCATGCGAAAAATAAAATAGCGGAAACAAGGGGCTATAAAAATATCAATCAGCTAAAATATTTTTTCAATTTAATTAGCGCATTTTTATGTATACGATTGCCAGTTTGTTTTAATTGCCACAATGCAACATCAGGAAAAGTCAGCAACATTTCAATGCGTTTTAATGTGTTTAAATCAGCGCTATTTCCGGATTCAATGCGTTGTAATGTAACTTGGCTGATATCAAACGCCAGCGCAAAATCATGCTGACTAATGGATAATTGTTCGCGATATTTTGCAATGTCATTCACTGAAAAATCACTTGAATACACCGGTTCAAAAACAAAAGAGGAGGGTCCGCGTCTGCCAATTGTTCCCAATAACACCATGATATTTTTTTCATCGGGTGAAATATTTTGTGATGCACAATAATCTGCATAAGCAGGATTTAATTTATCTGGAATTCTATCTAAAAAAATTGGAAACATTTTTCCTTTTTGTGAATCATGTTTTAATTTAAATAAACTTAAATCAGGGCCCAATGGAATTGCATTTTTAGCATGCGTGTAATGACGATCATAAATCAAACTATATTTATCTTTTTTTGGATCATATATTAATTCACCGACAAACAATCTTCTTTTATGCCCTTCGTGAAAAATTTGAATACGATTTTTATCAAGTTTTAGTGGATAACGCATGACCTAATTCCTCAAAACGTTTTTGGATTAATTTTTTAAGTGCGGTTTTCATAAGTGCACTGCAAAAACTATCATCAATTAATTTAAAAATAACTGGTAATTTAATTTGATGATAAAATTGCTGTATTTCTTGAAGATATTCCAATTTTTTTAATTCAATGACGTAATCAAACATGTTCGGTGCAGAAGATTTGTGTGTAGTAATTTTTCCGGTCGGATTAAAATCCGCTTTTAACATATTACCTTTTTCAAGACTTAAATAAGAAACATTATCATAAATCGGTGAGAGCATCGTGCGCTGTTGTGTTGAAATAAAAGCTAAATTTCTACCGTGACGATCATGATTTCCAATCAGGGAATCAAATAAAATGGTTTTAATAAACGTATTGATATCGCATGGTTGATGTGTTGTTTTTAGAATCGTTTTTATCAAGCCTTCGCAAGTATGTTGATCATTAGATCTGAAATGTTTGATGTGTTGCAGACTTGTTGGATTTGCATGTGTAATAAAGTTCTTAGTTGCAAATACAGCGTCATTATTAAAACGAATGAAATAAAATTCAGCGATAGGAATATTTAAAGATTTTGCAATTTGATTACATACATATTCTACTTCAGGCAATTCAGGCGCTTGCGCTTGTCGCATTTTAAATATATAAGTGTGATCATTTAATTGCGCAGAATACTTTTTAAATTTTCCTTGAAAAAAACTAGAATTTTCTATTGCATTAGATGTTTCGTCACTCATAAAAGCGCTGGGCATACGTTGCAAGCTAATAAATTTTGCATCCTCTGGCGCGTCAAACCACGCGCGAAAACATTCTTTATGTAATCCATAGCGCGCAGTAGTTTTGTCTTTAATTTCTGTCAGGCATTTTAAACATAACATAGTACTAACTCAATTTAACATGATATCTTAATGAATCAATATAATATTGATATCAATATAAATCAATATAAGACAGATGTCAATATGTATCACTCAGAAAGAGTGTATCGCAACCCCCTCACAGAATTTACTGATGTGCGTTACGATGACAAAATAATGGATTTTCAAAGTTGGCACTGGTTGTTCAACGCGATGAAAAGAGCTCTGGCGATTGGGATACAGGAATATGATTCACTCGCTACTGCTCGTGTCTGTGTTCGTGTGTAAAACCGCTCGTTAACACTCGCGGCTCCGATTATATTTTGGATGCAAACACTCGCGGCTCCGATTATATTTTGTATTGACTGCTCGTGTCTGTGCCCAAATATTAAGTTAAGACATAGGCACGAGCGATAATAATATAATTTTGGACATAGACACGAGCGGTAGCGAGTGAATGTGCATTCTGCGTCCCCAACCGGATTCGAACCGGTGTTAATGCCGTGAAAGGGCAGTGTCCTAGGCCTCTAGACGATGGGGACAATGAAGGAGCAGTTTAGGAGGCGAAGGACGCGATGTCAAGATTTGCTGCAGATTCGATTTAGCCGCTCCAACACTCGCTTTTTGCCAATCAATTGCAGTGTTAAATCAATAGAAGGCGACGATGTGCCGCCAGTTAGTGCAAAACGAAGCGGCTGTGCAAGCTTTCCAAATTTAACTTGCGCTGATTCTGCGGTATCGGTGATTATCTGATGCAATGATTCTTTGGTCCAATCCGATAATGCCATCAAACGCGATTGCAATGCACTGAGCAATGTCACTGCCTCAGGTGTTAACCATTTTTTAGATTCTGCCGCATCATAAACCAACGCATCACCAAAAAAATATCGACTTTGCTCAGCCATTTCTTGCAAAGTCTTGGCGCGATCCAATTGAACTGCAATCACATCAGATAATGCAGGCCCATCCGCCGTAGTCACGCCCAATTTTTCCAATTGCGCGCGAAATAATTTTTCCACGATTATTTTATTTTCTGTTTTTAAATAATGCTGATTAAACCAGCATAATTTTTCAAAATCAAAACGCGCGGGCGCGTGATTCACGTGATCTAATGAAAAATATTGAATGATTTCATCGCGCGAAAAAATTTCTTGATCGCCATGCGACCACCCCAATCGCGCCAAATAATTCATGAGCGCTTGTGGCAAAAATCCTTCTTCTTGAAATTGCATGACACTGACCGCACCATGACGCTTTGAAAAACGCTTGCCGTCAGGCCCTAAAATCATCGGTACATGCGCGTAACGTGGCAGCGATGCCTTCATCGCATGCAGCATATTGATTTGCCGTGGCGTGTTGTTGATATGGTCATCACCGCGAATCACATCGGTGATTTTCATATCGTGATCGTCAACAACAACGCAAAAATTGTAAGTGGGAAATCCATCGGTTCGAGCAATAATTAAATCATCGAGCTCAGCATTAGAAACAGTAATGCGCCCGCGAATCATGTCATCAAATGCTACATCACCTGTCGTTGGATTTTTAAAACGAACAACGTGCGGTTCATTTTTTTTCTCGGTGAATTCGCGACAATGCCCATCGTAACGCGCTTTTTCACCGCGCGCTATTTGCGATTCACGCAATTTTTCCAATCGTTCTTTGGAACAGTAACAACGATACGCGTGACCTTGCGCTATCCATTGCGTGATCACTTCGCGATAACGATCCATGCGCTTGGTTTGGTAAAACGGACCTTCGTCGTAATCTAAATTTAACCACGCCATGCCATCCAAAATCGCTTGGATAGACGCCTGTGTTGAACGTTCTTGATCCGTATCTTCAACGCGCAAAATAAATGTGCCGCGATGATGGCGCGCGTATGCCCACGCAAACAATGCGGTGCGCGCGCCACCTACGTGCAAATAACCAGTGGGGCTTGGGGCAAAACGGGTTACGCACTTGCTGCACTGCGTTTCGCGCGTGCTTCTGTTGTTATCTTGACTCACACTCACACTCACACTTTATTTCAGGAATTTTAGCATAACAAATTATAATTTACGAAGCTTAACCATTTGCACTGCATGCGTTGCATCTTTTTTCAAAATTAATTGCGCGCGATCGCGCGATGGCAAAATGTTTTGCACCAAATTGACGGCATTAATGTCAGTCCAAATTTTTTCTGCGAAAGCACGAATTTCTTTTTCAGGCCAAACAGATACATGATGAAAATACGCGTGCGGATCGCGAAAAGTCGTCTGAGAAAATTTTACCACGCGATTCACATACCACTGTTGAAGTACTGAAATATCCGCATCGACAAAAATAGAAAAATCCAAAAAATCAGAAACAAATACACCAGGTTGTGATTGCGAACACGCAATACTGGTTTGCAAAATGTTGAGTCCTTCTAAAATAATAATATCTGGTTTTTGAATCGTTAAAAATTCATTGGGAGCAATGTCATACAATTGATGCGAGTACACGGGCACATGTAAATTGTCTTGTCCAGATTTCACTGCAATCAAAAATTGCAACAACGCATTCACGTCGTAACTTTCTGGAAATCCTTTGCGCTGCGATAATTTTTCTTTTTCAAGATGCGCTTGCGGATATAAAAAACCATCGGTAGTCACCACTGTCACCGCTGGATGATTGGGCCAACGCGATAACAATGCTTTTAAAATTCGCGATGTGAGACTTTTGCCGACTGCAACACTGCCTGCAACGCCAATAATATATGGCACTTTGGGCTCTGGCTTTCCCAGAAAAGCGTTGGTCGCTTGATGCAACGATTGCATCGCGGTCACATACAAACTCAACAATCGAGATAGCGGCAAATAAATGTCGGCTACCTCTTTGAGCGACACGGTTTCCATCTGTCCATGCAACGCGTGAAGGTCCGCTTCTGACAAAGTGAGCGGTGTGTCGTTGCGATAACACAACCACTCGTCTCGGGTAAAAGTGAGGTAAGCAGATTGATCTGTCATGATGGTACCTTGCCCAAATTTACAGCCAAAATCAATGTAAATCAAAACGTGCCATAGGTATACTGGAGCAATGTGTGATCGATACCGCGCCATCGCCGTTTTATGCTGCTTGCTCGCCAGTCTTTCCGTCTTTGGCGCAGCACCCCCCGTGAAACATTATTTTCCCTTGGGTTATACAATTAACGGCTTGTCGGATCACGCGGACGCTTTAAAAAATGCCGCGACCACGCTGGATAATGATGAAAACGCCATACCCTTTCCTTACACGCAACACGACATTCAGCACTTTTGCAAAAAAGCACCGGGGCTTCTGAAAACTGCCATCGAACCCTTTGGTTTTTTCAACAGTTCAGTTACCTGCACGCTCGCCAAAAAAGATCGCTGGTGGCAAGCAACGATCGATGTCGTGCCCGGGCCCGTGGTCACCATCGATTCTGTGCAAATAACTATTTTGGGATTTGGTCGCAACGATAAAAAATTTTTGGCGTTGCAAAAAACATTTCCCTTGCGCGTTAACGAAATATTGCATACCAAAAAATATGAAAACGCAAAAACAGATTTGTATAACTTGGCCACGCAACGCGGTTATTTTGAAGCGAAAATGGTGAAGAGCAAACTCATCGTTAATCTTGCGACCAATCGCGCGCAAGTAATTTTAATTTTTGACACCGGGCCACGCTATCGTTTTGGAAAAACTGTTTTTACTAAAAATCCATTTAACGAATCGTTTTTGCGATATTTTATCGTTTATCGAAAAGGAAATTATTACAACGCAGAAAAAGTAGTTAAAACACAATCGCAATTGATCAACAGCAATTACTTCGACCAAGTCATTGCAAAGCCCGTGTTGAAGGAAGCAAAAAATAACATTGTGCCGATTCATATTTCATTAATCCCCAGAAAAAAGAAACAATACACCGTCGGCGTAGGATATGGCACCGACACGGGCGCTAGAATCACATTGGGCGCTACGTGGCGACGCGTGGGTGGCGCGGGACATCGCGTGGTCACTTTATTGCGCGCGTCAGAAGATGACAGTAGCTTTGTCACCAAATATTTAATTCCGGGCTTTAATCCAGCGCATGATTTATTAACGTTGGGCGTTGGCGCAAGCAATATTACGCAATCCACGGGTAACGCCAAAAATGCAAAAGCGGCTGCCATTTATACGAGAAATTACGGCAAGTGGAATGGTTCATTGTCACTCGCTTATTTGATTGAACGTTACAACATTACAAATTATCCAGTTACCTCCACACAACTCGTTTATCCGACCTTGGGATTTAGTTATCTCGATTCGGATCATCCGCTGCATCCAAAACATGGTATCAGTTTTGCGATACAATTATCTGGTGCTGATGACAAGCTGCTCTCTGAAGCCACTTTTTTTCAAGCAACCGCAATATTCAAATCCCTTTACACCATCGATGAAACGCATTCGCGCATATTATTTCGCGCGCAAGCGGGCCACACCATTATTGATAACATCGTTAATTTACCATTATCGTTGCAATTATTTGCGGGCGGCTCGCACAGCGTACGCGGATATAGTTACAATAGCATTGGGCCTGGACGAAATTTAGCGGTCAGTAGTTTCGAATTACAACAAAGAATCAAGGGAAAAATTTACGCGGTAGGATTTATTGACGCGGGTGTTGTGGGCAACAATAATATTTTTCAACACATCAACGCAGGCGCTGGTCCCGGTATCGCTTGGATTGGATCAATCGGCGCGATTGAATTAACTTTTGGCAATGCATTCACGCAACCCAACACACCTTGGACAATACAATTTTCCATGGGGGCACCAATTTAATGAAAACCATATTGCGCACCCTTGTCATTTTATTTTTTCTCCTAATCGCGTTCACAACATTTTTATTAACGCCCAGTGGATTAAAAACCATTTTGTGGGTAGCGCAAAAAACATTGCCGGGGCAATTCACTTATCAAAAAATATCTGGCGTGATTGTAGGCCCTATTAATCTGCATCACGTGCGATATGAAAATCAATCACACATTGTGACGATGCAGCAATTGCATTTGAATTGGAGCCCACTCGCTTTATTATTCAAAGAATTTCGCATCACTGATTTACGCATGCAAGGATTAACATTCATTACCAAAAAAAATGCACCGCCCACTCCGATGACACCAAAAGGCATGCATCAATTATTATCTGACGTGAAAAACATGATTAAAAATAAACGCCTGCCCTTTTCACTCGGCATTCAGCACGCTGACATCAATGATATATTTTTTGATAATCAAAAAGAAAAGTCTTTGCTGCATATTCAACGATTATTCATACATACCCAATTCGATGATCATACCCGCGATGCTAATTTTTTAATTCAAATAAAAAAACCAAGATCCGTTTTTTTTCAAATCACTTTACATGGAAATCCTGCTGATTATTCTCTCAGCGCGCAACTGAAAGGATATCGCTCCAATTGGATGCTGCAAGGTCATGGTGATGACAAAACGCTCACATTGCACACCACGCAAAATGCATTTCTCGGTGGATCACTCGCTGCAACACTGCAAGTGACACAAAAAAATCCGTGGCAATGGATAGGCGAAATTCACGCGAGACAATTACATTTATCAATTTTAGATCCTTATTGGAGCGATCCTTTTTCGCTGAATGTGAAAAGTGAAAATGATAGTCAAGTTGCAGCCACTTCAATTGAAGTGCATTCGCCCTATGGTCATTTGCAATTTGATTTTCAGCATCGCAGAACTTGGCACACCGAATGGACGGTACAATTGCAACATTTGTCTCATTGGATGCCCAACACTGAAGGATTTATCAACTCCACAGGTCACATCAAAGGAGATCTGCTCAATCCAACAATTAAAATTAAAGTGGATGGAAAAATTCATTCACCGCAATGGCATTTGCATCATTTGAAAATAAAATTGGATGGCACGTTACATGATCATGAACTGATTTCACAATGGAATTTTCCAAAGCAAACTATCAACGCGGTGATCAGGGGATCATTTGAAAATCATACCTGGAAAGGCGGATTACGAACATTCACAATCAATATAGAAAATAATGGGCAATGGAAATTAAAAAATCCAACTGATTTTTTCATCAGTAATCATATTTTTCAGATGAGTTCGTTTTGTTTGACTGATCATAACGCGGGATATTTCTGCGCGATTGCTAATTTAAACGATGCACGGTGGTCTGGCAATATAAAAGCATCAATCACGCAATTTCAATGGCTCAAAATATTTATTCCTGCTATTAATATTTCTCAAGGAAAATTTTTAGCAAATATTGCGATCAGTGGTACGCAAAAAAAACCACACGTCACGGGTAGCATGTCACTTCAACAAGGCAGCATTCAAATTCCGACACTGAATATTACGCTCACGCAAGCTAGCGCTTCGATCGCAGAAAAGAGAGGCAAGCTGCACATCGACGCCAAAGCATTTTCGCAAAAAAAACCCATTGCAATTGATGGTGTCCTGGATGTATCAACGCCGCACATTCATTTGCAAGCCAGTATGACATCGGATGACGCATTACTCATGAATACCAGTGAATACGCTATCAACATGACGTCGCAACTCTTGCTCAATATTCAAGGTGACAATATTTTTCTATCGGGAGAATTAACAATACCCACTGCTAATCTGAAACCCTATGATTTTAAAACCACAACCACTTTGCCTGAAAATGACATTGTATTTATTGGAGAAAAAATACATCCGCCTAAGCCCGTTTGGTTTGTCCACAGCAATGTCACCATTCATTTGGGCAAACAAGTCAATATTGATGCGGGGGGATTGAAAGCAACACTCGGCGGTTCTTTGCAATTGATCTCAGAACCCAATCAAAACATGACAGCCAACGGAGAAATTTTTGTACGTCAGGGCACTTTTTCTGTGTACGGAAAATTACTAACTGTCGAAAAAGATTCTTACATCAGTTACGCAAACGGGTTGTTAAATAATCCCTCGCTCAATATTCGCGCCAGCAAAAACATCAACACCTATAATTCATTTGATGGTAGCGGCGCCGTGCAAGGAAAAATAATGGTTGGCATTGCAGTCACTGGCGAATTTAAAGAACCAAAATTTATTTTTTATTCTAATCGCGGCAATATGTCGCAAGCAGATATTTTATCGTATTTGCTATTTGGTTATGGCACCTCCACAGGATCAGCAGGTGATACGGATTTATTATTAAGTGCGCTTTCTACTGCGGGAATCACGAGCCAGGGTATTTTAGGAAAACAAAATATCGCGTCACAAATTGAAAGTGGATTGGGCTTAAGTGAATTAGGTATGGAATCCAACTCAACGATAGACGGCTTCGGTAACCCGCTCGACAATAATTCATCTTTTGTCGTTGGAAAACACGTATCTAAACGTGTTTATGCACGTTACAGTTTTGGCATGTTAAATCCTCAAATCGATGTATTTGAATTGCGGTATTTATTAGATCATCACTGGGCATTACAAGGCGATTCAAGTACATTAGGTAACGGCGCGGACATCATGTGGACGATGGAGAAATAATTTATTTTTCAATAGCCACAATATCAACAACGCGGGCAAACCAATCAGCGATGAAGCAATATAAAAATCACACCAACCCATATGTTTCACTAATTCAGCAGAGACAGGCCCCACAAAAATTCTGCCCAATGATGCAACTGCAGAAAATAACGCATACTGTGTTGCAGTAAAGCGTTTGTCACACAATTGCATTAAAAAAACAACTAACGCAACCGTCGACAATCCACTGCAAAAATTTTCTCCAAACACAGCAATGCCCATCATCATCACATTTTTTCCAACGACTGCGAGCCAGGCATACAATAAATTAGACAACAATTGCAATAATCCAAAATACATCAATGATCGATATAATCCCATGCAGGGCAACAAAATGCCGCCAATGATACTGCCCACCAATGCTCCGATCAATCCAACCGTTTTACTGATCGCGCCAATTTGTATCAAACTAAATCCGACACCGCGAATTAAAAAAGTGGTGTTGAGTGACAATGCCATCGCATCACACAATTTGTAAATCACAATAAACACTAAAATCCACACCGCGTTTTCTCTTGAAAAAAAAGATTTCCACGGATCAAACAAAGCGCTTCGTAAATTACTCGGATGAATATGATGCTCAATCGGATTCGGTGTTTTAATTGTAACAATCATCAGCAACAAAAATATCAACCCCATCAACCAATATAAAATCTGCCAGCTGAATTTCGCTGCGATAATTAACGCCACTCCAGTTGATGCAATCATCGCAACACGATACGCGATGGTGTTAAACGAAACACCCACGCCTTGCTCAGAATCAGTTAACAATTCGGTGCGATATGCATCAATCGCGGTATCTTGTGTTGCTGAAAAAAAAGCGGCGATCAACGCAAGTACTGCGATATACAATGACGAATGTACTGGATCCAAACATCCCATCACGATAAATGCAACGCCCAATAAAAATTGCATTGTCATAATCCAGCTTTTGCGACGCGAATAATGAAACAATGAAAATCGATCCAGCAGCGGCGCCCACAAAAATTTAAATGCATACGGTTGCCCCACCAACGTCAACCAACCAATGACAATCAGACTCGCACCTGAAACGGTATACCACGCTTGCAATGTCGAGCTCAGCAATCCCAGCGGCAATCCAGACGAAAAGCCCATCAACAACATTGACAACAATCGCCGATTCATTCTGTATTCCATTAGCAAAACCTGATGTATTGATATAACATTTTATCTTGACACATTATAACGAGGTTATTGTGGAAATCAGCGTTTTCGATCTGTTTTCGATAGGCATTGGTCCATCGAGCTCACACACCGTCGGCCCCATGCGTGCCGCACTCACTTTTTTGCAAGCACACAACGATTCAGAATTTCAAGCGATCGAACGTATACACATTCGCTTGCACGGCTCACTCGCCTTCACCGGCATCGGACATGGCACCAACAAAGCGATCTTAATGGGTCTCATCGGTGAAACACCGGAAGACATTAATCCATTTTTAGTGGATGAACAATTTCAAAAAATCGTGGATGAGAAGAAAATAAATTTACTCGGAAAAAAAATAATTACGTTTGATAATGCCAGTGATTTAGTTTTTGATTATGAAAACATGTTGCCGCATCATCCCAACGGTATGACCTTCATCACCAATAATAAAAATAAAACCGTGATTCGCGATGAAAAATATTATTCTGTCGGTGGCGGATTTATTGTATCAGAATCACAATTGAAAAATCCGAGTGAACTTATTTCAAAAAAATTACCTTTTTCTTTTAATATTGCCGCAGAATTGTTATCACACTGCAAACAAGAACACTGCTCTATCGCAGAATTGATGATGAAAAATGAAAAAGTGTGGAATGATGAAAAAAATATTATCGATAAATTAAATCGCATCGCGACAGTCATGGAAGAATGCATTCAATTGGGTTGCACTGCAACTGAAACCATTTTGCCGGGTGGGTTAAAAGTGCGGCGGCGCGCACCATCACTCTATCAGCAATTAAAAAAAGATGAAAAAACTGCACATCCCGACATTCGTTTGATGGAATGGTTGGATTTATTTGCGATTGCGGTCAATGAAGAAAATGCAGCGGGGCATCGCGTGGTGACAGCGCCCACCAACGGTGCGGCGGGAATTATTCCCGCAGTACTGGAATACATGAAACGCTCACATACGCGCGATTCCAAAAAAATTGCAGAATTTTTATTGACTGCCGGTGCGATTGGTATTTTATACAAAAAAAATGCGTCGATTTCTGGCGCTGAAATGGGCTGCCAAGGTGAAGTTGGCGTTGCATGTTCGATGGCAGCAGCGGGATTAACGGCGGCTTTGGGCGGCACGATTTATCAAGTCGAAAATGCAGCGGAAATCGGCATGGAACATAATTTAGGATTAACATGCGATCCCGTGAAAGGGCTCGTGCAAATTCCTTGTATTGAGCGCAACGCCATGGGCGCTGTTAAAGCGGTTAATGCCACGCGCTTAGCGCTCGCTGGTGATGGCAAACACAAAGTCTCGCTCGACATGGTCATCAACACCATGCGCGAAATCGGCAACAGCATGAGCACCAAATACAAAGAAACCTCGCAAGGCGGACTCGCGGTGAATGTGATTGAGTGTTGACGAAGAATGTGAGTACAAATCGCTTCGCTCGCTCCCTACCGGTCGCGTCTAGGTCCAAACCTATGTCGCCGATGCGCATTCATGTATTGACGCAATACATAGTTCATTAATTTTTGATAACGGCCATCCTGATGTTTAAACCAATCTAACACATCAATATCAATGCGTAGCGAAACAGGCTGCTTCACATGATCAATCACCTTTGCTTTTGCCCAAAAATGATTATCTAATTCTGGCAGGTCTGAATAATCAATCTCTTGATCTGATAACGAATCTACTTTTAAAAAATTGGTCTTGCTGTGATGTTTTAAATCTGCCAATTGTTTCTTTGTGTATTTTACAATTTTATCGGCTTTCTTTAATGATTTTTTCATAGTGCTTCACCTCGCGACTGTTGGCTTTTCTAAAAGAAATCACTCGTATCGTTTCATTCTCCCTGATTGTGTAAGCACAAACAACAACGTGGTTTTTTAACAATCCCAACGCGATAAATCTATTTTCTCCATAGTGATACCGTTGATCATCTGCAACCAGCATTGGCGAATCCCAGAGTTCATGTGCATCGAAAAAATCGAGCCCATGCTTCTCCAGGTTCATCATGCGCTTATTGTCATCCCACTCAAAATTCATATTACAATTGTATATACAATTGTATTTTTAGTCAAATGATTATTTTGAGTAATCCCAGACGCCTGTGGAAATCGGTGCGCTCTTATTGCTTTCGCTCCCTACCGGTCGCGTCTAGGTCCAGTATTTTGGGACATAGACACGAGCGTTAGCGAGTTATAAAAAGAAATGAGCCGCGCGCGTTAGCAAGCGGGATTTGCCAAGTGTGAAAAATGCTTCAGCATTATTGCGTTACTGAATTACACACTGGCGCTTTGTCGCTAGCTGCATAAGTTTCCCCCAAGCTTGATGTTTTGCTCGACAAAAGTTTTGAAAGCATGTACCCGACGGAGGAGCGCCCCACCCCCTCCCTAGAGTAACCGCCCACGCCCACAACACGGCCACGTATATCAACGAAACAATTAACACTTGAATCAACTAGAGAACGAATATCTACACGAGGGGCCCCGCCTTGAAGTAAAAATGAGCGGTCAAGAGGTGCGTTTTGCTCCACGATTTGATAAATACCCTGCGCGAGATGTTGAAGCATTGCTGCCGATGAGAGTTTTTCAGCTGGCCAAATGGTGAGTTGTGGAAATTGCTTAAAAAACTTTGAATCAAACAGCAATCGATCATAAATTTCAAATAAGGTTTGCAGAATAAAGGGGTTATGAACTGGATTTGCGCGGACATAACAGGTCAGTGATTCTCGAAATTTGTTTGCTGATTCGGGATTAAATGCAATTTGAAGTTCGGCGCATAATGCCACCGCTTGGTTTTTTTGTCTTTCAAGAAACGCGTTATAATTTGTCCCAAAAACTTCAATCCATTGACGTTGAAATTCTGCAGAATCCATATGCGGTTGTAGCGCTTTAGCCATTGCTTCATCGCCAGAGAACAATGCCATTTGCAATGCTGTGCCAAAACGTTCAATTCCATTGACGGTTGCCGTGCGATACTCGCGTAATAGTGCATCGCGTTTTTCTGGATGGGTTTTATTAATGATAATGTCGCATACTTCGTCGAGATTCGCATTGAGTGCAGCGTTGACCAAACTGCTGGCTTTGAGGTCAACACTGAAATCAAATAAACACACGGCGGGTCTTGCACTGTAATCACGAACAGGTGCGCCAGCACACAATGCTACCGCTGTGCACTCTAATTGTTCTTGTGGGCTTAACTGCGGTGCAATCAGCTGGGCAATATCCGCATACAAAAAATATAAAATCTCTAGAGTTGTATCACGAATAGGGGAGATTCTTCCAATGCCTAAATGAGGGGTTCCGTTATTTAATCCGAGTACGTGCAGCATAAACAGGCGAAATGTTTTAAATGCTTCACGTGTCCTTGTGATAGTGCGATTTGGAAAAGGTGAAGGTGTGCTGCTGACAACCAATGCAGTACCGCTTGGACCTATTTGTAGGGTGAGATAGATTGGGTTGGAGGTGGTTGTTGTTAGTGCGCCTGTTGCTGCAGCGGCTATTGGTCTCATTATTGTGATCCTCTTAATACCTGGTTTGTATAAGAATGAATCATACAGGGTTGATCTTAGGGAAAGCTTAAACGGTAGTGAATATTTTTTGAAAATCTCTGTACGACAAAAAAATTACCGCGTCATTCCGGAAATTTTTGTACTCAAAAATTATCCGGAATCCAGTGTTTTTCTCCTAGATCCCGGATAATTGCTAGCGCAATTTCCGGGATGACGAGTACTTTTTAGATTTTGTCGTGTATATACGCATCTTGAAGTCTGAGAGGTATAGGTCCGATATTTTGGGACATAGACACGAGCGGTAGCGAGTGAATCAGGTCGAAAATTTTACAACTAAATTCATACAATTCAGCGTTATCTGATTTTTTGTTAAAAAGGTTTTGGTTGTTTTGTACTATTTCTAATGGGTGAATTTTTTATTTTGCTTGTACATATATCTATTTTTTCGTTCATTGATAACTTTTTAAAATCTTGATTAAACTCAACGCCAAAACGCATTAACATTTTTCTTGTATTATTAATCAAAGATTCACCCAGACCAAATGGACCGCGTTTACCCTCATCAAGAGCACGCAAAATAATCTCTTCCATTGTCGTATGGCCGGCGAGACTTCGAGTATCCCAAAATGAATCCCATTCCATCGTATTAAACGTGCGCTCAAATTCACGAAAAAATTCTGCTGCCATCAATTCCGCTTCTTGATTTGAATAAATTATTTTCAGTATTTTGTTCGCACACTCAGCTACTTTTTCTTCCATTGATAATTCTTTAAATTTTTTATCAAAGTTAATGCCATATTGCATTAATTTTTCTTTTGTCTTATTACCTGGGTGTCCAAAAATACCTAAGGGATCTCGTTTGTTTTCACCCAGCGCATGGCGAATAATATCTTCCATTGGAGCGTCTAGTTTGCCATCCCAAAATGAATCCCATGCTTGCGGCTCTGATCGACGCCGAAATTGAGATAAAAATAGATTAGCTGCCAATATTGCAGTGATTTCTTTTCTTGATCTTTTTGAGCTAGACTCTTTTTTCTTATACCGCAATCGCCTGTGATAAAAATTTTGCCCCTTGATATCATCTTTTTTTAAGGAGTTGGTTGCAATATCCGGTTCCGTTATCGAGCGTATGCTTCCCTTTCTGCGAATATGTTCTCTAACTGTTTCTCGATCGTTATACATCACATTGAATTTTTCTGGTTCTGTTGTTTGAAAGTGCCGCATCGTTTCATAGTGTTCAATGTTTACAAGAAATCTTGCGGGTAAACTGGTTAATTTATAAAATTCACTCACGCACGGTGATCCTAATATAGCGACGGCAAGCTCATAGACCTTACGTTGTCGATTTTGCAAAAAATCAGCCTCATCCGGTTTGTTTTTAATAACATTATATTTTTCCGAATTGCTTTCGCAAAAAGCAACCAAATCTTTTTCCTGAAAACACTTGATGAGTATTTTTACCGCATCCTCAAAACAACCCTGTTTATTTGTTTGTCGTAAAAATGGGCTGTAATATTGTTTTCGAGTGATTTTTGGATCGGATGATTCAGATAATGGATAGGGTAATGCGATGGAATCGAATTGCATGAGATATTCCGTTCCGCCTCGTCGTTCAAAATAAAAAGGTGAAATATGTCCACTTCCTCTAGGGAGGTAATGCACATAAATGGGTTCATCAACTAAAAAACCTATTTTTTCTTTCTCAGGATGAGCGGCAATATATTCTACTATCTGAAATGGGTACTGCACATACACAATTTCATGCGAATATTTTGAATTAATACGCTGTAATGTATCACGCATGTACTCTGATTCACTGCGCACAACAATCACTCCAGATCAATATACTCAATGGACAGGGTAATTATAGTTGATGATTGCGCGGCCATTGGGAGGGAGCGCGATAACATACTGAAATTGAAAAAGATTACTTACCTTAAAACTCGCTCCCTACCGGTCGCGTCTAGGTCCGATATTTTTAGCAAAATCCGCTAATAACAAAATTGATTTGTTCTGCATTTCCCCGTACAATCCCGGGCCAATAGGAATCTCATTTTCAGGGAGTGACCACACAAAATTCCGGGGGAATAATGAAAAAAATCGTATTCGCTGTTTCAGTCATTGCCGCAAGTTCTGCAATTTCTATTTCTGCTTTAGCCGCACCTGTTTCTAAAGCATCGGGCATGCATTACGGCCCTGCTAAAGTCGCGCGCACGCAAGTGCAATCCAAAGATGCTTACTCTGTCACCGTCACCAACTGCTCGTACCAAATGGAAAATGTGTACGCTTGGTTTACCGATGGTTCCAGCAAAGAAATGCCTATTTATCCAGCAAATAATTACCCAATGAATATCATCAGCATTGATTACCCTTCAGATTATCCTTACGTATACATTGAAGTCACCGCACTAGATGGAACAGTTTTGTTTCCACAAACTGCGGAATATCCGGGTGCCTACGTCAATATCGGATGCGATGATGCCACGCTCAAAGCAGGAAAATATCCAGTCGTGACGGTAACCAAATAACACACGAGAAAAAAATGAAGACTATTTTTAAAATAATGATCGCAACCAGTTTGGTTGCGGTGCTTTCCGGCTGCGACATGCCAGATTATCCCAATGTCACATCGAGTAATTATAATCTGCCTGATAGTAGCGGCATGCATTATGGTCCGTCAGCAGCGCCAACACCACCACCGCCGCCGCCACCCGCGCCTCAGGCAAACGGCATGCATTATGGTGCGAGTGCTGCAATGTATCCAAGTGTCAGCACGATGAATGTTAACAACATGCCCAGCAGCAACGGAATGCACTACGGCGCTTCATCACCAACACCTCCTCCGCCGCCACCAAAATCTAATGGCATGCATTATGGCACGGAAGAAACGCAATCAGATGAATAATTTCAGTAGGCAGCAGGGCTGCCTAACATCACGAAATACTCCGAAAAACGATATTATTTTATGGAGTATGCTCCGAAAATCATGATAACAGCTTGTATCTTTAATTCCATAAAAACGCTTACGCGCGCAGCCCCGATTTTATTTATTACGCGATTTAATTTTATTGAAAAGAAACATCGTTGGCCCCGACAACACATACAATCCAAATACTGCTAAAAATACGTCGGGTGGATCAAGTACGACAAATGCAAATGCAAGTACGATTCCCACAATCGCTAAAAAAGAAATTTTATTGCGTGCATCAAAATCTTTGAAACTGCGATACGGAACGGTGCTCACTTTCAAAAGACTAACGCACAATGTGATCACCAACACCAAACTTTTAATGCTATCGCCACTAATGTTGTGTTGCACACAAAACCACAACACGCTCGCGATAAAACCTGCCGCAGCGGTTGTCGTCAATCCACGCGAATAACGTTTGTTGTCATGGTCATCAAGACTTAAAAAACGCGCCAAACGCAATGCGGTGCAAACCGTATAAATAAATGCAACCAACCAACCAATTTTTCCCACACCACGCAACGACCATTCGTATAACACTAATGCAGGCGTCACACCAAAACACACCATGTCTGACATGTTATCCATTTGTGCGCCAAATTCACTTTGCGTTTGCGTCAATCGTGCAATGCGCCCATCAAGCCCATCGAGCAACATCGCAATAAAAATCGCGATAGCGGCGGTATCAAACAAGCCGTGCGTTGCTGCCACGATCGCATAAAAACCTGCAAATAAAGCGCCTACCGTGAATAAATTGGGCAGCAAATAAATGCCGCGGCGAAGCCCAAATGGTGATTTTTCATCATCTTGCATATCATCTACCCCGTCAGCAATAGGCCCTCATGATAACCGAAGTAGGGGATTTGAGCTACAATAGTGGCATATGAACGATGAAACCAAGAAAATTATTATTGAAGGTGTCACAGAATCAGGCGAAACCTTTCGCCCCAGTGATTGGGCGGAACGCATGAGCGGACAGTTGTCGACACTGCGCAAACGTCGCATTCAATATTCCCCACTGCTACAACCCTCAGTAAAAGACGGTAATAAATGCGTGTTGCTCGATCGAAAATTAAAAGCATCCAACCCTGAGCTTTATCATTCCATTTTAGAATTTGCACATAACAATCATTTAAAAATTTGCGGCGAAGAAAATGAGCCCGCGGTGTCTGACGATAAGGAATCCTCATGAGCGCGACAGATGAATCTCACGCGTCATTGACAAGCGCCATTCAACCAGAAGAATATTTATTTGAAAACAGCGACGCCTATTTTCAATCACTCATTCATGACATCGAACACGCAACCACGTCCGTTGATCTAGAAACATTTATTTTTAATTTCGATGTGCTAGGAACACGTATCGTCATCGCGTTATCCAACGCTGCCAAACGCGGTGTTGCTGTGCGCGTGTTAGTGGATGGCGCGGGCAGTCCATTTTGGAGCACCACGTATGCAAAAATTTTGGAAAATGCGAACGCAAAAACAAAAGTATTTCATCCGTTTCCATGGCAATTATGGAATTGGAGTCGATCAGTTGTTAAAACACCGATTTTATTTCAAGGAATTTATTTGTTATTGAAGGCCAATTCGCGTAATCATCGAAAAATTTGTTTAATTGATCGCACCATTGCTTACATCAGCAGCGCCAACATCAGCCAATGTCACCTCAATATTGAAGATGGTGGCCAACAGTGGCGCGATTTCTCGCTGCGACTCAATCACGTTCCACTCGATGAATTGTATGAAGCGTTTGACATTGCATGGACTCATCGCGGCATTCAAGAGCGAATACGCGATGCCTTTCGCGCCATTCGCAAAGAACCGCGCGTGCGATTGAATTACACGCGTCATCGTCGCCGCATTTTATATAAAAATTTGCTGCGTCGCATTCGATTGTGTCAACGTCGCATTTGGATCACTAACGCGTACTTTGTTCCCGATAATTTTTTATTGAAGCGATTAAAAACTGCTGCGAATCAAGGCGTCGATGTTCGTATTTTGTTGCCAAAAAAATCCGATGTGCGCATGATGCCTTGGGCCTCTTCTACTTTTTATCACAGCTTATTGCAATCCGGCGTTAAGTTATACGAATATTTACCGAGCATGCTGCACGCAAAGGCTTTAATTTTAGATGATTGGGCGTTGCTTGGTTCTAGTAATTTAAATCATCGCAGTTTGTTGCATGATTTAGAAGCGGACGTTACTTTATTTAGCGATCACGCCAAAAAACAACTCGCGCAATTTTTTTTAGACGATTTGGCGCGATCACGCGAGCTCAAATTAGCGAATTGGAAAAACAGTCGGCCGTGGTATCAACGATTTTTAGGGCAAATTGTTTTGTATATTAAGTATTGGATTTGATTTGAAACGTTTTAAAAACAGCCGCTACTTTTTCTGAATACGTGGTCACACAATAATCTGATAATTCCGGACGATTACGATAGTTATTTCGCAGTTGTTGAAACACTGCGGCTACATCACCCTGATGTTGCATGAGGGACTGCTTAAAATCATTGGACAATTTTTTCAAATCAATACACTCACGCAATAATGTTGACAAGAAAAAAGGTATTTTTTCTGCTGACTCCAAAAAATTTTTTTGAATACGAGAATTTTTCAATACATCAATCCGTGTATTCAAATGAAAAAATTGAGCGGTTTGTTGATATAATTGAAACACGATATTTTTTTTAGCTGTGTCTGACCAACCGGCGATGTGCGGCGTGCTCAAATGACATCGTTCAACTAGCTCGCGATTAATATCAGGCTCATTTTCCCACACATCAAACACCAACGTTAAATCATTTTTTACACGCATTCTCTCTAACACATACTGCGTATCAATGACTTCACCGCGCGACGTGTTAATCACGACACTGCCAGCGCGTACACGGTGAATCATTTCTTGATTGAGCAAATGAAAGGTGGGATGTGATCCTGTGGTTGTTAATGGCACATGAAAAGTAATCACATCACAATTCAATACGTCATGAAAATTTTTCATGTGATAGTTTGACGTATCAGAAATCAACGGATCACAACCAACACAAGAAAATCCCAAGCTCAACAATCTCCGATACACTTGGCTTCCAATATTTCCAAGACCGACGATGCCAATCGTTGGCTGAACAATATTTTGATATTGTCTTGTTTCAAAAAATGCAGCCAACACATAATCAGCGACAGCCAATGCATTGGCACCTTTGCCGTGAAATATAGCGAATTGTGCAGATTGTATTTCATCTAACTGAATGTGATTCAATCCCGCGCTCGCGGTGCAAATGACTTTTACCGCAGTACCTGATAATAATGCAGAATTAACCAACAAAGTGGAGCGGATAAGCAACACGTCAGCGTCTTTTAAATCATGCGACCGCACAGTGCGCGGATCAATTTTCTTCAACACACCAAGTGAAGAAAAAAATTCTTCCGCGTAGGGGATGCTGGGATCATAAGCAATAGTTAACATAGCTGCCATCATAGCGCTAATTGGGATAAATGCACTATCGTCGATTTTACGCCAAACTTTGCGGGCGTTGACACCGGAGATAAAAAATCAGGCATGGCAAAATGCATGAAGAGCAAAGCGATCGAAAAAACCGCTTGCGCAATATAAATTGCCACACATTTTTTCCATTGCGACGGCGGCGCTGATACACCACAATGTACAGCATGCGCTGCAACCACCAATACAAAATACCAACACATCCACGCAAAAAATACGCCAAAAAAATGCAAATGACTCGCCATATTTTTCGACGCAAATTCCATCCAGCTCGCTAATGGAAATAATAATGCCAGCGACAATAAAACAAAAAATGTGATGGGTAATGCGTAACGTTCTGAAATTTTAGATATCACGACTACGGGAATTAACAAAAATATATAATAATAAAACCACCCCAGTGGTGACAACAACAACGCAAATAAAATTAAAAATGATAGGCGCAATGCATCGCGAAATTCAGGAAGCGTCTTCAAATATTTTGTATCGTAGATCACCCATTGAATGATCAACGCAATCGACACCAGCAGCAACACCGCGCGCAGTGACAACAGACTCGTCCTGATATGAAAAAAATGAATGAGACGCGTAAAAACACCCAGCAGAGAACCATTCATCGCCATCCATGAACGCTCAGCAAACGCCAAAAAATTTGATGCGATGTGATAAAAATCGATATAATCTTTCCATGAAAAATAAACCAATGGCAAAAAGAAAAAAAACAAAAAACTCATCAAAAAAATTGCTAACAATTGCCACTGGCGACGCACCACATACAGCAATAAAAAAACCAAGAAAAATAATTTAAGACTTGCCGTGAGCGCTAACATCACTGTCGCTGTTTTTTGAAACCCCCATCGATCCAACAAAAAACCAAGCGATAAAAAAGGCAATACTAAAAAACCCACTTGCCCCAGCGACATGGTATAAAAACTGGGCCAGCTAAAACAAAACAATAATAATAACGGCGCAAAATAAATACCGGACGCATTTTTTGAATCTAAATACTGAATAGCGATAGCAAATCCCAGCAACGCACCCGTAAATGACAAAAGCGAAAAAAATAACGTATCAATACGAACATCGTGATAAAAATGCATTATCGGCTTTAACAATAAATTCATGGTGGGTGAATTCATATTAATTGCAGCAAACGGATGCATCGGATGCACTTGTTTTTCAGGGTTTTTGGCAAGTGGGTGCGTGTAATACACGGTATAATACGGTGAATCCGGCTTTTCCAGTGCGATGTAAAATGTTTTGTAATCGTTGTTTAACGTCAATGTCCTATCGTTAATATATTCCCACGACAACAACGTAAAATAAGACAGGAAAAGAATTGCAATGATGTTGAGCGCTATTATTTTTACATTCTGCAGCATCATATTCTCCTTAATACAAAATTGGGCATGCATCGAACGATCCACATCACTAATCGCCACGCACCGGGAAAATAATAAACCCCGCGATTTTTTTCAACTGCACGCAAACACGCTTTTGCGGCAGCGACAGGCGATGCTGCAATTTTTTTGGAAATTCTTCCATAGGTCATGGGTGTGTCGATGTAACCTAATTTCATCAGCGTGACAGAAACATGATGCGGCTGCAATGCCATACGCAATCCTTCGCAGAATGTCGAAAGCCCTGCTTTTGCAGCACCATAATCAAAATTTTTGGGCCGACCCGAATCTCCCGCGACCGATCCCAACACCACGATGCCACCGGATTGTTGTTTCTGAAAATGCGGCAGCAATGCATAAAGAATGGAAGCTGACCCGGTGAAATTAATTTCAATTGTCTTCACCACTTCTTCTAACGTATGTGAAATGGCGAGACTCGCTGGCATCCAGCCGAAAGCAATCATCGCTGAAATCGGCGATTGAGCGAGCGCTACCGCTGCTGTTGCAATCTCTCTGTGTGTATCAAACGCCACTGCGTCAAATAAAAGATAATTCACAGTGACTTGAAAACGAATTTTCAAATCCGATTGCATCGCGATTAATTTCTCGCTATCGCGGCCTAATAAAATCAATTGATCGCCTTTGGCTGCCACTTCATACGCAAAAGCTTTCGCTATCCCACTTAACGCACCTGCAATAATCCAACAATTAGACATCATCCCCTCGAATTAATAATCGTTTAGACATTTCGGATTGCCAGCGCGCTTTCGGATCTACTTCACGCAACACATCGCGAAATAAAAACAATCGTGGGTACATGATAGAGAGTAATGATGGCGTTATACAAGCATCTTTCGCTAAATACACACGCCCACCCGCACTCGCACACACGACAGATAATTGATCGAGTAAAACACGCGTGTTATTTTTCTTTGGAAAATCCAGCGCAATCGTCACTCCGCGCAATGGAAACGACAAATATCCTTCGCCTTCACTGCCCAATGTTTTGATCACCGCCAAATAACACGTTTGATCGGATTTTTTCACGATATTAATTATTTCCGCAATACTTTCATCCGCCGCACTATCGGGAATCACGCATTGAAATTGATAGAATCCATTTGCGCCATACAAACGATTCCAACGATGCAAACTATCCAACGGATATAAAAATGTTTGCAGTGATTCTAAAAAAGGCTGTGAATTATTTTTTTGATAATGCCATGTGTTGTGTAATGATACGGTGACAGGATTTAAAAAAAGTGATGTGTAGTACGGCGTGTTTCGCGGAATTTTTTTCTTAAAAATAATTTTTGTATTATCTGGTTCTCCAATTGATATCACACAGGGCGTTTTATTTTTTTTTGTTAGATCCAACCAACCGACATGATAGGTTGCGGTATCACGCGCTTCGCGCAATGCGGCAATTGCTGCAGATAAATCGACAAAAGAACGACTGGTCACACGCACCACAGCAGATTGATTTTGTAATTGCAAACACGCGATCGTGATAATACCTGTTAAACCAAGACCGCCAATCGTTGCGAAAAAAATGCGGGGATTTTCAAAGCGTGAACAACGAATCACATCCCCACTCGCCAATAATAATTCTAACCACAACACGTGTTTTGAAAAACTTCCTACGCGATCATGATTTTTTCCATGCACATCATTAGCAATCGCACCACCGACGGTGACAAAAGCAGTGCCAGGGCTGGTTACCAAACCCAATCCATGCTGCAAAAATGCGTGTTGAATGTCGCGCAAGGTCACGCCAGATTCGCATACCACTGTTTGCGCTGTTGCATCGAATACACAAAAACGATTGCATTGTGTGGTCACTACCGTGCCACCATCGCGATTGATGGCGCAATCACCGTAGCTGCGGCCTAGTCCGCGTGCAATTAAGGTGTCACGCGATTGCGATAAAATTTTTTTGCAATCCGATAAATATTCAGGCTGATAAATGCGTGCATTAACGACTGAGCTTCGCCCCCAACCACTGATTTTTTCTTCTCGGGATAACATCATTGGTAAATCAATAATCCTGATACCACCACCCAACTCACTACAATAGCAAATAAAAAATGATCACTGCACAACAACTGTGTTGGTGATGCGGATTTCTCTTCCACCAACGTCAGTTGCAAATAGCGCAATATGCCAAGCAAAACGAGTGGCGCCGTCACATAAAAATGTGCGGTACCTAAATCCGCAACGTTGGCCGGCTGTGTGGTATAAATCACATAAAAAACAAATAAAGCGCCGAGCACAATACCAATAGCCACATCGATAAAATTTCGATTGTATCCGCACATGCTTTTTCGATGATGCTCATTCATGGCGCACACAAAATCATCGCGTCTTTTCGCTAGTCCTAAAAATAACGCGAGCAATCCAACACACAAAATAATCCACAACGTCGGCTCAATCGACAACAACACAGCGCCACCGATCACGCGCAAAATAAATCCTGCGGCAATGCAATACACGTCGATGATGGCAATGTTTTTCAGATAAAAGCAGTAAGCGATATTAATCAAAAAATAAAATGCGGTCACCACAAAAAAATCTGTTGATAAATTCAAAGCGGCTAACAATCCAATAGCTGCCAATACCACAAATACAGTGACCGCGGCCTTGGGTGTGATATCACCTGAAGCCACTGGGCGCTTGCATTTAGTGGGATGCATGCGATCGGCAACCAAATCTTTATAATCGTTTAATGCATAAATGCTCGACGCAATAATAGAAAATAGGACCGCGCCATAAAAAACAATCAGAAATTTGTTTGCGTTAAAAAATTCGTGTGCAAAAAATAAAGGGGCGAACACAAAAATATTTTTAATCCAATCGGCAGGGCGCAATAGACGGAAGTAATGTTGAATCATGTGATATTTACCCGCTTGCCTTATGCGCGCGGTTCAGATTTTATTGAACGTATTGCCAACAGAATGCGATGCAACATGGTGGGATGTGAACTGCCGCGCATATTTTCTTGCTCTGCAGTTTCTAATTCTTTGGCATCGTATGCCCATTGTTTCAGCACCACAACTTTTTGCTCCGTTGATAAACGATCGTCCGCTAAAACATCTTCGGGAACTTGATAACGAGACGACGCGTCGGCGATGATTTGATTTAACTCATGTTGCGTTATCATAATTCCTCCATAAAACACCAGCTTGGATCCTGCAAAGATCATTTTCCTGTTTTCGTGTATTCTGCACAATAATTATACACTACCATAGAAGCAACTTCAGAAAAGTTCTGCAACTTATTTATTTATATGAAAATATTTATGACGTCAAAAACCGCTGGTTGTTCAACCAAAACACAACCAGATCACAAACGGGATAATGTATTGAAAATAATACCTTGATTAAGAAGTATTTTTTCTATTCTCTTCCAAGAGCTCATCCAATAATTGTTTCATCACACTTTCTTTCCCTGCGTCATCCATAAATCCTGAATCTTGTTTAAAATTTGCATACATATCTTCTAGCGCTTTGGTGGCCGTTCCATTCGGAAAACGTCTTGCCAACAATTTTCTCGCAACGCGTGCGCCAATCTTCTGATACAAATTGTTTCTAATATAAACATCTTCTGCGGAAGTATTCAAGGCCCACAACTCTATCGGGCCTAACGTCGATGTAAGCAGTTGTGTGTTCTGCCCATCCTTCGTTGCAAACTGCGCTAAGAACGTGGCACCGGATTCATTGGGGCCATGCACTCTCGACTTTAATGAATTGCGCGCAGTGTTCGTCAAGCCGAATACTTTCGCTGTTTTTTGTACGGCTTGTTCTGGACCGGCTTCCATAATAAAAATAGATGTTGCAAATTCCACCATGGTTTCATCAAAGTCATCGAGTGATTGTGACAATAGCGCAATCTGCACTTTCCACTTGCGGCCCTCACGCATGTCTTGTAACACCTGGTCACGCACCGCCTGCGCTTTTGATGTGCGATGAAATTCGTCAAACACAATACGCTTAGGATCTTCGCGAATTTCAGAAATGCGCGCTTGATGAAAATGCCGATATGCTTCTGGCATATCCGACACATTCTCATCCGTCAGGTAATAGTGACGCGCCAGTACGTAGCGCGCCATCATATACATGACAGCTGTCTGACGATTCGCCGCATCGCCACCACTCTTTGCCACCTCATCTAAATCCAGCGCCACGACCTTGGCTTCACCCAAATCAAATTGCGTTGCCTGAGCGATAATGGGATATTCCCTGACAGCGCTGGAAATCATGCGCGCAAAAGCGTGAATCAAATCTTCATTGGTCGGTGTCGTGATTTTGCCATACAAATCTTGCACGGCGGGAATACGGCAAATCGCAGCCACATCAGCGAGCACTGGTATTGCAAAACGTTGTGCCAACATCGCCTCGTGTGAGAAACCCGCCATAAAAAGAGCGTCAGTCACTTCCCACCACGTGGTTTGCACATCTCGCATAAAACCGATTTCTTCCAAAATGCCATCGACTTGATCTGACATCCCCGCTGCATAGACGTTAGGCTTGCCTTCATCCGAAAATGCTTTATACAATTCATCCACGACCAAGCCTGCCATATCAGGCGCACCGTCATATGCTTTCTCAGCGCCAACCGGAGTCGCTAATAACGCCAGGAAATTTACCAGAAAAGCGCGCTCAGTGGGTGTTGGGAAACGACAGCCCAATTGTGTGTCGAATGGATTGATCGCGTATTCTTTCGTCATACGCAAGCGATGATGGGCCACCAGATGTTTTTGCTTGTTCGGCAACGCATCTTTCAACAGCGTGATCAAACCGCTGCTGGATGGACCAATGTCAATAATTGAAATGCGCGGCAGGCGCACAATACCCGGCGACAAACACACCGCCAAATTAATCGCGTTAGATAAAACAGATTTACCAGAACCCGGGCGCGCATAAAATAAATCGATCCACGTCGTCTGTTGACTAGAACCCGGATGATACGGCCACGGTTTCCCATCGGGCGAGCGAAGTAAAATCGCACCCGTTTTCCAAGGAGATGCGGGGCGAAACAAGGGCAGCATGTAAAGCACGTTGGACAATGGCGCGATGGAAGGAGTCGCGGTGCTCGACCGAGAAACCCCCAGCATCGTTGACACCACACCTTCAAACGCATCACCTGAAATTTCTGACGTATCGCAAGTCCCCCAACCTTGAATTGCCTTAGCCAGCATCGAGGCACGCGCACGTAACAACCGCATGTCGTTGATGGGAGACCAAGTGGATGCTGCCACTCGCAAACGCACCACCGCATCGTCTGTATTTAAATTAATATATTGCAGTAACTTTAATGAATCGGTGATCAACCGATTTTGCGCTGAAGTAACACTCAAAACAGAAGCGAGTACCGCGCGCATTGCGGAATAACCGAGCCCATGACTTTCAATTGAGAATGAAATGCGCCACGGAATTTGCGTTTGCAGCGTGCGAGAAAATAGACGCACAAACATCTGGATGTCTTGCGGAAACAAATCGATAAATACCGTTGCATAATCACGATCACCCACACGCACCGTACGCAAATCCAAATTGATTGCATCGCGCGGAATCACTTGTCTTGCAAGCGACGGCCACAGCAAATCAGAAATATCGCCTTTAGATTTTTTAATTTCTTGAATTGTAGTTTTGTCACCCGGCAGCACGGGCCGCCACTTTTGATCGGTAAAATCAGGATCTACACTATTTCGAATCGCATATAACGCATCGTGCACTTCCATGAGCGACGCCACCAACCCGCATTGACGAAAATCATTCACCACAGAACGCACAAACGAATCGTGACTCTCACGTAAATCGGGAACGGCTGCCAAAATATTTTGTGTGTACCGAAACGGTGGGATTTTATTATTTTTAACGACAGATTGTTTGTCTTTATTCGCGCGTTTTAATTGCTCGCCCGTGAGCGATTTTAAATTTGTATACAACACCACAAACACATCTTCGTGCGCGCAATAGCGCGATAAATGCGTCATGCGCTCTTCAAACAAATCATCCAACTGCAATGACAAACGCTCAGCAGTCGCCACGGCGGGCGACAAAATTTCACTGAGTTCTTTTTTCACTTCGTCGCGATTATAAGAAAAATACACTTGAATTTCGTGCCCAGACTGCGACATCGTTGTTTGAAACGTTTGGCGCAAACTCGTTTGGATGTAATCGAATTCTTCGCGACCAATAAGCGATTTAACGCCATCGATTTGAATTACCGACAACAATGTGCCGTCATTATTGACTAAAACCGTGGGGCTATCTGCGGTTTGTAAATCACAATATGACGCTGTTGTCTGCTTGAGAGACGTGCTCATCCATGACAAGAGTGTGTCAAAAAAATCGGAGACACCCGAAACCAATCGCATATCACTTCCCTAAGAAGCTGTTCTTACGCCGCAAACAACCATCCCGATTTCGACCACGTCACAATTTCATCTGAAAATCGCGCGACATTAGGCAATAATCGAAACGCGCGATTTAGCATATCTCGTAATGATTTTTGTTTTGCCACATCGGCATCCACCATCATTTGCCCTAATTGCGTGGGATTACTCAACCCCTCGCCCATTTTTTCTTCCACTAATTGCGCACGTAGCTTTAAACTTCGGTAAACAGCTTTGGCATGCTTGGCTGTTTCCAAGTTATATGCCTGCGATGCAAAAAGCACATGACAAAGTGCGTTCAATTCGGTTTGGCGCATTTCAGGCAAATAAATTAAAACACCGCCGCCAAAATCACTTTTACCCACCGCATCCAGAAAAAAACATTGTGCACATAAACCACATGCGGTTGCCATATTGCTGAGTTTATTTTCTAAATAATTACCATTGAGATTGACAGTCTCCATGCATTCTTTCGCTTGAAAACCGCAGTACTGACACACATGTTGATCGCGTGCATGCACCTTTTCTTGAAACTTTAAAAAAGCCGCATCCGAGCGTCTCAACATAAACAGCCGCCAATTATTCGGAGCGGCTGTTAATGTGATGTCATACTGTGCCATGTTGTTTTTCAGGAGGGTACGCCGATGATGGTTTTAATTGCGCCGCCAGTTGCCTGAGAAATACCTGTACCAAACACGCCTTGTGACGCTGTGTTCAAGAGGTGGGGGAAAACCGCAAGCGCTGCACCAATAACCAATAAAGTAACCCCTTGGCTTAATGGAATTTGCTGTGGATTCATTTTGTGTTGATGGAATTTGAAAAAGGAGGCAAACACAAAACCAATGCCGGCAATCAACGCCACATCTTGCAAAATCGCCGCAACGCTACCAATCCCTGTTTGAACAGATTTTTGAATGTCCCCCAATGTCGGGCCAACGCCAGCTAGCGCTTGTGTGACACAAAAAACGCCCACCAGCGACACGATTATTTTCAAAATAATTCCCGTTGTGAACCGAATGTTATATTTTAACGCCATGACTAAAAGCTCCCTTAGTTTAAAAACCGTAATGTACTCATATCGTAATAACATATCACACGATTTACAATGAATATGTTAAACCAGTCCCAAAATGCTTTCCAACAAATGCAACGTTCCTTGGACGTGAATACATAACACGCCCCCGATCATGAAAGTAAACGCTTTTCCAAGCATCCCAGGCTGTGAACGTTGATGATCACCCGACCGTGAAAGTAAAATAATGCCTCGAATGAAAGACCCCACGCCGATCACACGAACAAAAATCAGAATGGGTTCAACCACCTGAGAATACCCAGAACCAGAAGTGTTATACGCCATTGGACTTGTATAACCCATGGTAGACATTAATACGGTGTCTAAAAAAGTGGGTAACGACAGTAACATCGCTGAAGCAAGAATGGTCATCAACGGGGCGGCAATCGACAATTGCGCCGACATCATGGTGCGCATTTCACCATATCGTTTCAATTGAAAAAGACCTGCAAATAACAAACCAACACCCATGGCAATCGCGACCATATTCAAAATCTGACCGAGAATTCCGAGGTTTTGTACTAATTCAGTAACATCCATAATGACCTACTCAAAGTTTTGCCCAAGTTATATCAAGTATAGAGTAGTTTCCTTAAAGCGAGGTTAAAAATACCATTAATAATCATTGGGCCCAAAAACAATTTTTCGCCCACTACTGGTCGTTAGCACTCCTGTTTTTGCATCAATGGATTTGATGGTGCCATAACCAGAAACATGATCACCCATAGTGACTGATTCTTCATTACCGCTCGATGACATAATCCAAGCACGATCAGGCAAAACCGCTCGCAGGTGGTACACAATTTTTTCTACTTTCTTGGGGGTTAATTTTTCAAGTACCTTGTCCATGTCGTTCGTCAATATTTTTACTTGATCAGCCAATGCCGACACTTGCTCTTGCAGTTTTTGATTTTGCGCTTGAGATTCGTTGAGGGTGTCTCGCAAATCCGACACATCGTTTTTCAATTTACTGAGTTGCGATTCTGTTTGTGTCGAATGCAAACGCAACGCATCCAATGAATTCAACGTCTGCAAATTATCCGTGTTGGATGGTGCGGATTGCACCACAGGTTGCTCAATCACGGGTGCTGGCTTTTCAGATATAAAATGAAACACAATAACCAATATGATGACGGCCACCAACGCCAAAATAATGCGCCTTACTTTCGGCGACAGATTAGAAAAACCCTGCATCCATCGTGGAAAATTACCATGATCGCCCATGGGCGCTGATTCTGGCGACACGTCTGACGCAGCAGATTCTGCTGCGGGCTTTGTCGCACTCGCTCCCAAATATTCCTCATGCGGAAATTGATATTCTTCATCAGAAGTGCTTTTAGGATTGTCTACCATAACTCACACCCTAGTTTTGTGATTGATGTTTGGGCAATTTCAAATCTTTCGTCACCAAAATGCCAATACCTGTGCCCGCCGGTATCCGAACCGTCGGTGCGCGACTGAAATTAGCGCCCATGCGTTGCGAATACGCCTGACCTACGTTACCTAAACCCACTGCGATTTGTTGTTGGGTATTGAGTGGTGATGTTTTCACAATACAAAACAATCCGCCCCCGCCGGCACAATCCGTGCTCACTCCTTGGTTGACGATGGCGCTGGAAATACCGGATAAAAATGATGAGGCGAACAATGTGCCATAACGCAATAAGTAATGATTATTGACTTGTCCTGCGATGGCTGTTCTTGCGGTATCTGGATCAATCGCCACTGCAACGATTGAAAATGTTGTGGGATAATGCGGATCATTCACCAAAGTAAATTGAATCAATAATTTTTTGTGTACAAGTTTGAATTTACCGATCAATTTACTACCGTTTAATGCACCAGCAACAATGCTGGCCATGATGGGTGTTGGTTCGTCGCTGTTAATGGAGGTGTCAATCACACCAAATAAAATGGTTCCCGCTTTGATAATCGGTCCCGATTCCGCTGCAGCAGAACCTGATGCACCACCTGAAGTACCACCAGAACCTGAGCCGCTCGTGTTCACAGGCTGAGGCGCCAATTGTAAGTTTTGCTGCGAGGGTTTTCCCCAACCCACTAAAAATTTTTGCGCTTGATCAGCCATAAACGCTTGTAATTGTTGAATCTGATTTTGACGCTCTTGCGCATTCATCGCTGCTTGTTGTTCTTTTTCAAATTGTGCAAGCTTCAACTGCGTTGAACTTTCGCCAAAAGCAGGCAACGCCGAAAACGATGCAGAGGTTGATGATATGGGAGATTCGGGCGCAGATGACGCGGCGGCGGAAGCAGTAGTTACATACCCTGCTTCGCTCGGCGTAAAACCAGCGCGCATGAGATCCCCTTTCGTAAATCCTGCAGCTTTCAATGCATTCGGGCCAAACCCAGCTTGATGTAATTCTGCGGCCGTCATTCCAGCTTCGTGCAATTCAGCCGCTGTGTAACCCGCGTTATGCAATTCCTGCGCATCATAACCTGCAGCAACCAGTTGGCCCGCAGAATATCCTGCTTTTTTTAATTGTGCTGCAGAAAAACCGGCCGTCTTCAACGCAGCAGCCGTCATTCCAGCTTCGTGCAATTCAGCCGCTGTGTAACCCGCGTTATGCAATTCCTGCGCATCATAACCTGCAGCAACCAGTTGGTCTGCAGAATATCCTGCTTTTTTTAATTGTGCTGCAGAAAAACCGGCCGTCTTCAACGCATCTGCACTAAATCCTGCATCTCTTAATTCTGTAGCGTTAAATCCCGCGGCTTTCAATGCAGCAACACCACATCCTTCGTCTTTTAATTGCGCGGCTGAAACACCGGATGCACGCTGTTGCGCTAATTTGGTGGCGCTGCATAATGTCGCTACTTGATCCGCTTTTTGAATTTGTGTGGCATCAAAACCAGCGCTCTTCAATGCAGCATCACTGAATCCAGCTTCTTTGAGTGCAGTAGCATCAAATCCTGCGCGTCTCAACGCATCG
>MGXR01000005.1 GCA_001801425.1 Gammaproteobacteria bacterium RIFCSPHIGHO2_02_FULL_42_43 | reverse complement strand
AATCCCGCCTCACGCAATTGTGTCGCATTAAATCCGGCATCTTTTAACGCTGCGGCTGAATACCCACCTTCTCGCAATGCTTCTGCATTAAATCCCGCAGTTTTTAATTCTTGCGCGGAATATCCTGCTGCTTTTAATGCAGCAACACCACATCCCTCATCTTTCAATTGCGCGGCTGAAACACCGGACGCATGTTCTTGCGTTAGTTTAGTAGCGTTACACAATAACGCTTCGCGATCTGCTTTGTGAATTTCTGCCGCACTAAAACCCGCACTCGCCAATTGTGCGTTACTGAATCCGCCTTCTTTTAATTCGGCAGCGCTAAATCCTGCGGCTTTTAACGCAGCGACACCCACGCCAGCTTGGCGCAAATCCGCGGCAGTAAAACCCGCTTCTTTTAAATCTGCTGCTGTGAAACCCGCACTCACTAAATCTTGTAAAGCAAAACCGCAAGTATGCAAATCGGATGCTGACAAACCAATGCGTTTCAAATCACCAATCGTATAACCCGCCATCTTTAAAGCGGGGCAAGCACAACCTTGGCATATTAATTCTTCAGCGGTAACACCACTGTCACGCGCCAATTTCAAATTTTCCGGTGTGCAATTTTTCGGATTAGGTTTATACATCACCACGGTTTTACTGGCTTGACATTGTGCGCCTGCAATCGGTGTACCAAACTGATTCACATCGCCGATAAAACCTGCGCGCGTAATGGTGGGAACAAAAGAAGTGAGTTGTTTGCGTGCGGCAATTTCACCTTGCACGTTAGCTTCCTCTTGCGCCTTTTCATATTCTGCAGAAGGATTGCCCGCGCCCGCGATTGATGCAATGTCAGGCGCTGCAGCTACAGTCGCTGTCGCGTGTTCTGCTGCGACATTCGATCGCCAATGAATGACAACGCCGATGGCAACAGCGACAACGACGATCAACACAATCGCCAAAATCACGCGCACTTTGGCATTTTGCAACAATCCCAGCGATGTTTTCGGTGTCTCATCCGTCATGATTTCACAATCCCTTTACCGATAATTGAATCATCTCACCACGTTCTGACGCCAGTATTACCGGCGTTTTTACCAATTCGTAAACGTGTGTGCCATCGGGGCTATTCATACTCGCTATCCAACCTGGCGACAACACCGTCACGCGTGTTCGCAAAAATAATTGCCCCTGGTATACCCATGCTTGCGCAGGTGCACCTTCAATATCAACACTTTTCGCGCCATCGGGCGGAACGCCGTCCAAAAAGTTTAACAGAACTGGGCTTTCGGGCTGCGGCAAACCACTGGTTGTCACTAATCCGTTGGGCCCAATACCCGGCATCCGTAAATCCACACGATAATCTACTGCATGTTGCCCCGGCATCAGCGTCAACATGACCGGTGTATTTTCGCCTTGCAACATCACAGCCAAATTGCCTTGCTGATAACGATCACGCGCTTGCACAAGCAGCATGTCTGATTTGCCATCGGGTGTTGACGGCTGAATATTAAACGCTTCAGGATTTCCCAAATCGTATCCCGTCACAGGCCACGGCTGACCGGTTGAATCTAAAAAAACGAGTGACGTCACGTAACCCGCGCGCAATCGAATCACGGGCGGCACAGAACCCGGCGACATATTCACCAAGATGGAACTGGATGTTGGTTTCGGTGGCACGCCTGGAAATTGCGTTACCGCGCGCTGCGTTTCATCAAACATTGAGCGCAACGTTCCGATCTGCGTGGGATTAAGCGGCATGATATTACGCACCATTTGAATAAAAGCAGTTCTGCCGATGCCGGTACTGCCAAACGCATTAGAAGAATTTTGAGTGGATGCGGTAGAATTTTCAACGGGTGCAACAGGTGCGGGTTGCGCAACCGGCGTCGGTGGCACTGAAGTTGGCTGCATGGGCAACGGCAGGTCCGCGGCGATCACCATCGCCGACAACAAACTACCGCCAATCAACACAACTATTTTCTTCGCTATCATCATTCGCTCTGCTTTTCTGGTAAAAAGTTATTAATCGCAATTTGTTCTGGATTGTCTTGCACTGGCACACGCTCCACAATCACCGCTACTTTCATGAATTGATGATTAACATTCCCCGAGGAGGGGTAGTATGTGATCATCATGGGCAATTTTATTTTCCATACATATCTTCCACCCACCACACCCTTATATTGAACGGAGGGCGATCCAGTCATGGTAACCTTCGTCACCATATTCAACTGCACCAACGACGATAAATTCGTTTTAAACGACGCTAACAAAAAACGCCAACCGTCGGATGTAAAATTATTTTGTGCCACTTGTAATTGCTGCTTCCAATGTATGTAATCCAAATTAAACACTTGACTGACCGCGTTGACTGTCCATTGTAACACAGCGTTTTCTGATAAAACGGGGTCAGTCAATGGATGCCAATTCATGAATTGCAGTTGATTATTTGCTGCAAAATATTGCGGCTCAGGTGGATTCAAATAACGATCCATGACACCAATCAACAAAATCACATCGATTGCTAGCGCTAACAACACCGCTAATACCGCATGACGATAATGATCGCGGTAAAAGGCGTTACGCATGAGCACTAAACCCAATCCGCTATTTTTTTCCGCTGGCTCTGCCATACATTCCTAAGTTGTAAAGTCCACTACTTGAATACCTTGCGGCGCATCCAATGTCGGCACGCGTTGAATGCGCATGGTCACCGTCAGTGTGCGCGGCGTTGAGGGTACGCTCGCACTCACATACGTTACCAACAATTGCATTTGCACAAGCCACGTGTATCGACCATGCACAATCATGCGCGCCAAAATCACGGGCGGCCCCACCACCACGGAAGTCACTACCAATCGACTACTCACCAGCTCCGACAGGAATCCAGATGATTGCAACGCATTCATCATCTTAATCCATCCTTCATCTGAAAATCGATATTTCACTTGATTTAATTCAGTTGAGTAATTTGCGAAATCTATAGTATAAAGCGCGCGTGCTGTTAACGCAGACCATTGCAGAATAAATGGATTGCTGACCACAGGCTCTGACAAAGCATGTAATTGCGTCACTTGACCCGAAATCACCGATGCATAATATTTTGGTTGCGCGCGATCAAATGACATCCACATTAAAATCAGCGATAACGCAACGCCAATCACCACCAAAAACAATAAAATACTCATCAATCGACGATAACTGTCGCGATAAAATTTATTGACGTGCAACGTCACTTCTTGCGCATCATTACTGGAATTGGTATTTTTTTCTTCGGCCATGTGTTTTAATACCACGCTTTGTTTTCATGATAATAACGAAAATATATTTCAACACGTCGATTGAGTTTTCGTCCAATTTCGCTGCCAGGCCACGCAATCTCTTCTCGATTGCCGCGACCAACGGCATAAATTAATCGCGCATTCGTGTTTCTCGATGTTAAATATTTGGTGACTTCCGCTGCTTGCTCTTCCGTCAGCTGATCGATGACGCTGCCAAATTTTGTTTTTTCTTCAACAACGGATTTGTTGGAAAATGCAGCGACTTGAATTGAGATTTTTGAATAAGTTTGCAGAAAATCAGCAACGACATCAAGCACGGGTTTTGCAGCATCTTGCAACTCAGCCGTTTCATTCACAAACACATCATCGCTTGGCAACACCAGTTTCCAGGTTTGCCCCAACTGCACGATCTCTATCCCTTCATGATGCAACACACAAAGATCGTAACGGCGACGTTGAATGATCGGAATGGGTTTGGATGGGTGAACTAACGGTTCTTGTATCAGGACGACAGGTTTTTTCAATAGGTCTTCGCAAGTGCTGGCGCAAGCACTGATGCCCGCTGCGATCACAGCAGACAGGATGATGATTTTTAATATTTTGGTTACTTCCATAGCATCGAATGCGCAGTCCGCGCGATCCCTGTTCGACCCAAAGTCATAATCTATCAAAATTGTGGTTCAGTCGCTACCGCTCGTGGTAAAAAATACCGTTTGCTATGGATGTCACGCTCGCCTGCGCACTAATTTAAAATAAGCAGTCACCACAACCAACACTACCGCGACGAGCAGCGACAAGAACTGCATCCAGTTTTCCAATCTTGACCAATAATTGAGATAACCATCGATAATCATAAAAGCACCGCCGATAATAAATCCCGTGTCAATCAAACGCACTGAAATAAGTAGCCCCGTTAAAATAAAGAGAATGCCAAATATCAGGCAAGTGTAAAACAAAGCGCGATAATATTGCTTCACATCCTGTTTAAACGCTTTCACTGTTTGAAGTTTAGATTGCAAATTCTTCAAAGCAGCCGGTGATGCATACTGCTTGTCCGTTATTTTTTCTTGAAGCAGTTCTTCAGACAAATATTTGCCTTGCAAAACCACAGCGGACGAACCCTGAGGATACGGGTGAATGAGTGTCGCTCCGTAATGAACAGTCATTGGCAGCAAAATAATAAGTGCGATGACAACGGAAAATTCTTTTAGTGCATCGATAAATGTGCGACCGGTCATAAAAACACCCCATTAATTTGGAACTGAGAAGCTGTTTGGTTAAACGCTAGCATGCGCCGGAATGCGTTGATTTTTGAGCACCGAAGCGCAGTTTACATTTCAGTAAATGAGCATCGGAGCGCAAAAAATCAGCGCATTATGGCCATGATAGTAGTTTAACCAAACAGCTTCTGATTCATGATGGCGTGTTTATTGTGATGGTGCAAGACATCTGCGCCTAATTACCCATTTTATATTTCATCCAACAACGCTGCAATTTGTTCCGGCGCTGGTAATTGTTTTTGTAACTCCGTCGACAGCTGACTAAATAATTTATATTCAGAAACACCGATGGGCTTTTTGCTATCGTGCAATGTGTATTCGACAATTGTTTTGCGTTTATTTTTGCAAAGAATAATGCCGATTGAATGATTTTCCTTTTTAAGAGCCTGTTTAAGATCTCCGGGCTCAAGCGAAAATGATGATATTCGAGTGGAAATAAATAAAAATTTAAGGTCAATATTCTTTAATCTTGACCGAAAATTTTTATTTATTTACACCGAATAGCGTCATTTGCAGCGAGCCAGGAGATTTTAAACAGGCTCTAAGGCGTACCGTTTCATCGAGCGCTCGCAAATAAAATTGCATTTTACCAACGTGCTCCGGTTCAAATTCTCCAATTTTTAATTCGATCGCAATTAAGCATTTCATATGCCGGTGATACAACAAGATGTCGATAAAAAATTCTCTACCGTCTACTTCTAGGCGATATTGACTGCCAACAAATGTAAAAAGACCGCCCATTTCTCGCAAAAAATGTTCCATTTTTAATAATATCGCTTTTTCTAATTGCTGTTCGCTATGTTCTTCGTTTAATCCCAGGAAATCAAAAATATACTCGTCTTTCACCGCGAGTTTTGCTTGCTGCAACACCGTATCAGGTAGTGTTTTGTCAAAATTGGTTTGATTTAATAAAGTTTTTTCATATGATTGACTTTCAATTTGATGGATTAATACACTCTTTGTCCATCCCTGTTTTCGGGTCATGCGAATATAAAATTCTCGTTCTAAATCATTTTTGCATTTTTCGATAATCAATATATTATGTGACCAGGCGATTTCTCGCACCATTGGTGCGAGTTTTGGATTTTTACTATAAAGCTCATAAAATAACCGCATTCTCCACAAGTTGGATGCTGAAAAGCCGCGCAACGCGGGATATGCAATCTGTAAATCTCGCGCCAATTGCTCTACTATATTTTTTCCCCAGCCTTCAGATTTTTGACGTTGAGTAATAGTCTGACCAATATCCCAATAAAGTTTGATCAATTCTTTGTTGACTACTTTTAACGCCTCATATTGTGCACTACTAATTCTGGCTTTGATGGTACTCAGCAAATTTGCGTAAGCAGTATTTTTGATATTTTTATTCATTTAGAATTCCGATCGTTTGAGATCGGACGAATTATACTGCGTACGCTAACGCAATTATATCCGTGTTTGTGGTTCAGTTACTGCCGCTGCAAGTTGTGCGGCTGCTCAGGGGTATATGACCGGATAGTTTCGTTTGTTTTTAAACGATTAATTAAATCAGGATTGGCAATAAAAGTTCTGCCCATTGCGATTAAATCAAATTATTTTTCTTGAATATGCTTTATCGCAGCCTGTTGATTTATATATAAACTTAATTCGACCAACCTGGTTCGTCATCAGTAGGTCGAACGGAAGATTCGGATCATCGGCAAAATTTTATTCACAAAATCTCATAAGATAAAATTTACTCGCCGAAAGGTGAGTAAACGAATAAGCTGTTAGTAATCCCAGCGCTAAATATTCCCAGAGAAATTGCCCATAGTAAAACGTGCGATAAAATATATTTCCTTCTGAATAAATTATTTGAATTATTGAATATATGCCCGCGTGGATAACAATAATGATGCCAGCCATAATGAGGCCTTTTAGTAGCGTGTTAAAAAAAGAAAGCTTTTTATTAATCAGGCCGAATATGATGAATGTTGCAATCGTTGGCTCTAAAAACGTGATATAAGCTGGAATTAAAACATGCATGCCGTATGGCGGATGAAGGCCGCTTTGTGCTGGTTGAAGCAAATGATTGAGTATTGGCGTTATCATATTTTTGGCAACATTCATGAAAAAAATAAGTAACGCCGTCACTATGATGGCATATATTAAATATACTAAAAATCTCAAGTGTCTTATCATTATTATTTTTTCGAAAAACAAACAAGTTGTGAGTGAGATAATAAAATAAGTTAAATATAATGGAATGCTCGAAACTATTTGATATTTCCATGGAGTGCCAACAATTATTTGCATAATTGAATCACGCAATAGTTGTTCTGTTAATGCCATAAGCAATATTGCAAATAAAATTATTCTGTAAGCAGGATGAATTTTTACCCAATAATTTCTTGAACAAATATAAATAAACAGTGCGGCAACGACCATTCCAAATCGTATGAACAAGCCAATAATCAAATTAAAATGCGATGGTATATGAAGCTGCGGCGGCTGAAAATATTGGAGAATTAACACATGAGCGCTGACAGAAATAATTGCAGTCATAATAATGGCTAGTGCGATAATGATAATATTTTTTTTATTCATGAATATTTCTCATGTCAGTGATCTTCATTATATGTTATTTTTCGGCGATTTCGGTATTGTGAAATAAAAAATAAGTGAATGGAAGTCAGATTACATTTTTTGAGATGGCAAGCTTTTAGTCTTAGGATGATTGAGAGGAGTGATCACCTTGTGCATCAGCGCCATCAGCTGAAGATCGGGTCGTTTCGGTATATATTCATCACCCGCTAATGCGTCACGCATAATTTCGCGCAGCACACCCATTCCATTGGGTTGTTGTTGTGCGGCTTCCCAAAAGAAACGAACTAACTGTTGCGCGCTATGCGTATACGCAGAGTAGGATGCCGCAGGTTTTTTGGCTTGGAAGAACGGTAATGAAAATGTATTTCTTTCACGGCAAGCAATTGTAATTACCTTGATTAATGCGTCTTTTATTTTTTCTTTTAAATCTTGATTCTTTTCTAGGTTGCGATGATATTGAATCGCAAGAATGTTCAAATTAATAATCGCTGCTTGCAGATCAGTTTCTTTTTTATTTCTGATATCGTCACCTAAGAATTGATTTTGTGAACACGCTATAACCGGTATTACAGGAATAGAATATTGCAATTGACGCGCAGTGGTAACGAGTCGTGTATGGTCGTCATCCGCAGCAGTGATATACATTCTGCGAAGCAATTCAGGTGCCAGCAAAGGATTTGCCACAATTATTTCTTCGCACACTTCTCTTGGTGTAGTGTGCCATGTAACACGATTTTCACGATGGATCAATGAAACCATTTGAATCATGGCGCGGTTGAGTTGATCAGAAGATAAGCGCGGAATTATATCTGAAATAATTTCGCAAATTTTTTCCTCAGCTCTATAATATTGTTTCTGGGGTAATTTTAACAACAAACTATCAAAAACAATATTTATTTGATCGTTGGATAAACCAGGAATTAACGCGTGGATTTCTGCATAGGTTGTTGCGAGATCGACCTCTAAATTTTTTAGAGTGGCACCTAAAAAGCGTGCTATTTTCTCGTTGATCTCATCACTTTTTGGCATATGCGCTGTTAAAGTGAGTAACATTATGTTTTTTGAATCATCCATATTTTTTATAATGTCAAAAAACAGGGTGATTTGCGCAGGAGAAAATCGAGACCACAGGTCGATTTTTATTGCTGATGATTTTAAATTACTTATCATCCATGTATAGAGTTGACGCGCGTTTTCACCGTGCACCCAAAGCGCAACAGTAAAATATAACAGAGATCTAGCATAGCGATTGAGGCTATTTAATGATTCGGCTTTTTTTAATAATTCCGATGCGAAGTTCGTGACATCGGATTCAGGTAAATGTGGCGCAATTTTATCTAGAAGATAATGCAGCGCATACTCATGCCTAAACCGCGTTCCTGAAGTTTGTTCTAATATCCACCGTAATAATTTCTTGCTCAGTATGAGTTTGCTTTCTGCTGGTAAATTCTCAAAAAGCGTTGCAAATATTAAGTCAGCTTTTTCTCTGGTTAGGTTAGGGATTGTGGGCAATGTTTTCAGGTTATTAAATAAATTAGCAGCTACTGGCAAATTATAATCAATTACCAGATCAAGCAGCATGTTTTTAGAATGTGCATATCCAATTGGTAAAGTTTCCCGGTCATTGCTCGATACATTTTCTGGAAGACGAAATGTTTTTGCGTGTGCCAGCGCAGTAACAGCGTTGCTAATAGAATCACTATCTAAAAAGCTCAACATATGCCCGAAAATATCAGGCACAGTGAATAAACGATAACCTAAGGATGTAACCTGGCTGGATGATAGAGAGACTATCGGTTTGTACATTCGGTAAGCCGTTGCGCGCACGATTTCCTTTAATTTATTCTTATCTTCTTCACGCACTTATTCATAACCCTCCGCTAATTTGTACATCATACAGTTGCTTCCTTATCAAATTCTTAATTTTCCAAATGATGCTAATTTCAAGTTAGGCTGCTAATATTAAAAGAATTTGCGTGATTCAAGGAGTGAAGCACCATGAAAAATAGTGACGGCCAACAGGATGGTCAAATAGGGTTAATTGCCTGTACTGCCATTGTTGCTGGAAATATGATGGGCTCTGGCATCGCCCTGCTTCCTGCTAATTTAGCAGCACTCGGCTCTGTCACGATCATCAGCTGGATTTTGGCTTCGTTGGGCGCTTTGGCATTGGCATTTGTATACGCCAAACTCGCCATGACGGACCCGGAACAAGGTGGCCCTGTCGCGTATGCGGGTGAAGTATCTCCAATTCTGGGCTATCAAACCGGCGTGCTGTATTTTAATGCCAACTGGATCGGCAATCTCGCGATCGCGATCACCAGTGTTGCTTATCTCTCATTATTTTTTCCTGTATTAAAACAGTCTGTACCTGCCGGTATTGCAACGATTGCAGTCATTTGGATATTTACAGGTATAAATTTATTTGGTGCGAAATGGATTGGTCGTCTTGTGACAATCACGGTTACATTACTTTTAATTCCGATTATTTTTACGGGTGTTGCCGGATGGTTTTGGTTTAAACCCTCTTTATTTTTGACAAATTGGAATGTCACCGCGCAAGGAAATTGGCACGCGATTTTTAGCGGCACTTTGTTATGTATGTGGAGTTTTATTGGCGTGGAAAGTGCTGCGGTAAATGCAGGGCTTGTGCGTAACCCAAAAAAAAATATTCCTAGGGCCACTGTAATTGGTGTTGCAGTTGCAGCCCTTGTTTATATCTTGTCTTGCACCGCCATTTCTGGAATATACCCAAATACCATAGTAGCAAATTCCAGTGCGCCTTTTTCATTAGTGGTAGGCAAGTTAATAGGTTCATGGGCAGCGCCGATTGTTTCAGTCATCATTGCACTCGCTTGTTTGGTGTCATTGAGCTCATGGATGATGTTGCTTGCACAAGCGGGAGTGCGAGCCGGTAACGACGGCACACTGCCAAAAATATTTGCGAAGAAAAATAAAAAAGATATTCCTACAGCAGGTTTGATAATACTAGCAGGCATGATGTCGTTGCTCATGATACTGATGATGTTTAAAACTACAACTGCGAACCAAATGTTTCAAGAAATTATTACCATTGCCGTTTTAATGACGATTTTGCCGTATTTTTATTCTGCATTGAATATGATTGATGTGGCAGAACATCCCGTCAAAAATGCATTTGCTTTGTTAGCCACCTTAGTAGCGATGCTGTTTTGTTTTTCGGCTTATGTGGGTGCTCAACATTACGCTTTAATTTCCGCCATGATTATCGCATTAATCGCAATGATTTTTTATGTTAAAAAAGATCGCAGCGCATTTGAAAAAAATATGTATATGGAACGTATGAATCATAAAGGAAAATAGAATGCATAATATTATTTTTATTTATCCAGAAAATATTCATGCGGATCAACTAACTTATTTTCACGAGCTACAAGAGAAATTAATTAAAAATAAATTTGAAGTACTAGTAGAGCATAATTATCATAATGTAATTGATACCGTGATTGTGAACACGCGCATTGTTTGTGTGATCTTTGATTGGGAACACTGCCCGCTAGAAATTTTAGAAAAATTTGCTGACTATAAACCAAATCTTCCCATCATCGCGATCAGTACGCGTCATAAAGATGTCGATTTAGATTTAAAAGAGTTTTCGCTCAACCTAGATTTTTTACAGTTTGATATTGCGTTATCAGATCAGGGTTTATATCGCATCAAGCAGCACATCGACGATTACAAAAAAAATATTTTACCACCGTTTACGAGACAACTCATGGAGTTTGTCAAAAAAAATGATTATGCATTTTGCACGCCAGGACATCAGGCCGGTTTAGGATTTCAGAAAACGCCCGTCGGCACTTATTTTTATGATTTTTATGGCCCAAATATTTTTCGCTCCGACATTTCTATTTCAATGCCAGAAATGGGCAGCTTGTTAGAACATTCTGGGCCGCACAAAGAAGCGGAGGAATATATTGCTGATACTTTTAACGCAGATCGCTCGTTAATGGTGACAAACGGAACGTCGACGGCAAATAAAATTGTGGGCATGTACCTTGTTTCAGATGGTGATACGATTTTAGTTGATCGTAATTGCCATAAATCATTAACACACTTGATGATGATGGTTGATGCACATCCTATTTATATGAAGCCAACGCGTAATGCATACGGTATTATCGGCGGCATTCCTGCCTCAGAATTTTCACGTGATATCATCCAAAAAAAACTAGATACACATCCGACTACAAAAAGTTGGCCTGTGTATGCGGTGATTACCAATTCCACCTATGATGGGATTTTTTACAATGTCGATCAGATCAAAAGCACATTAGACGTGAAGCATATTCACTTCGATAGCGCATGGGTACCTTACACCAACTTTCATCCTATTTATAAAGGAAAATATGGTATGTGTGGTGATGCAACGCCGGAAAAAACAATTTATGAAACACAATCGACGCATAAATTGCTCGCTGCTTTTAGTCAAGCATCAATGATACATATTAAAGGGAAGTTTGATGAAACACGATTGAATGAATCCTTCATGATGCACACAACCACATCACCTTTCTATCCGATTGTTGCTGCTTGTGAAGTATCTGCTGCCATGATGCGCGGCAGAGTTGGTTACCACGTGATTAACGATACAATTTCGTGCGCGATTGATTTTAGAAATGAAATTACAAAATTACATAAAGAATGCGACTCTTGGTTTTATCAAGTATGGCAACCCAGCGACATTAAAAAAGTAGAAGCGTGGCCACTGAATCCAAATGATCAATGGCACGGTTTCTCAAACGTTGATAAAAATCATCTGTATTTAGATCCTATCAAAGTGACGATATTGCTACCCGGCATGAAAAACGGCGAGATGGAAGAAACTGGTATACCCGCAAGCGTTGTATCTGCATTTTTAGAAGATCATGGCATTGTCGTTGAAAAAACGGGGCCGTATGTCATGTTATTTTTATTTAGTTTGGGCGTAACACGTGCAAAATCCATGAGGCTCATTGCCGTATTGAATAAATTCAAAACGTTGTATGATGAAAATGCCACTGTAAAAGAAGTCTTACCAACCATTTATGCGCAAGACCCTATATTTTACGCAGATATGTGCATTCAAACATTAGCGCAAAAACAACATGTACTGATGCGCCAATACAATCTTCCTGATTTGTTGTATCACGCGTTTGATCAACTGCCTAAGTTTGTGATGACGCCACACCAAGCGTATCAGCGACTTGTGCGAAATAAAATTAAAATCATTCCGCTCGATGATCTCTTAAACGAAATCTCTGCTGTGATGGTGTTGCCGTATCCACCCGGCATTCCTTTAATTATGCCGGGTGAATCAGTGACACCGGAAACGAAAGTAATTTTAGAATATCTAAAATTATTAGAGATGATTGGCAAGCAGTGCCCAGGATTTGAAATTGAAATTCACGGGCTTGAGCCAGGTAAGGATGGGCGTCTTTATATTCGCGTGATTGATGAGAAAAAATAAATCTCGTAACAGCTCAGCCCCCCATAAAAACGCTCACTTTCGGGTGCTTTTTCACGAAAAATCTCTTCGAAATGCTCACATACTGACGTGTATGCTCCGCTTTCTCATCGATTTTTCGTAAAAAATCACCTCAAAATTGAGCGTTTTAGTAATTCAGGCATGGGAGCCTTGATCTGTTACTAAATCTCTCTATGTAAACAAACCCTAAGTACTCTTTTCTTTCTTTTTCAACACAACACCCGCAATAATATCTTTCACTTTTTGCGTGACTTGCGGCGCTGTCAGCACAGCATCGCCAAGCTTGGGCGGGTATTCTGTGCCACGATCCATGTCGCTCACCAACTCAATCGCGACTTTGCTCGCCTGTTTACCCGACTGCCCGCACAAACGCTGAATATATTCGATTTGATCTGAAGTCACTTTGCGATTTAAAATCGCTGCGGTAAAAGCAACATCTTGCGGAACTTGCAATTGTTTTAAATGATCGGTGTAACGCAGCGGCATGAAAATATTCAACATACCGGACGGCGCTGAACTTAATTCTGGTGTAATTTGACTAACTTCATGGAAAAAATCTTCGGGAATATCATCACCCGCAGCAGAAACTGCTTCGTGTTTTTTTTCAAAATGCTGCAACACTTGAATCGCGCGCTCAATAGGCGGCAAATCAGCATACGTTTGCATTAACACCGCAACCCGTTCGATTTCCTCGCTTTCCGGTGCTACCAAAGATTCTGTCATCGTGGCACTCAAGTGATCAACGTTCTCGAATGATTTGAGAATTTGTTTCGCGACATCATCCGTTGGTGGATCGACCATCAACAAATTATTCAGATGCATGCGCTTCACTGGCGCGGGATTCGCGTAGAAAAATTTTCCGCGCACCACTTTCGATTTAAAAAAGAAATGTGCTTCGCCTTCACGCTGCTCTTTTAAATCGAGCAAATCCACACGCGCTCTTTTTTCCAAACGCGCACCCTTGGCATCTGCGTAAGTGCCGAGCACACTACCCTGATCTACTTGAAAACTCTCAACGTGTGTCACATACGCTTCGCCCGCAGTTTTCATGAAAAAATCCCACGTTTCTGTCGGATCTTCTAATTTCATACACACTTTAATATTCGTGTTAGCGCCGATGGATGCCGCTTCTTCTTTGGATGCTTTTTGAAACGCGGGTAAATCTTGCCCCGCGAATACCACGGAAAAACCAAGTGATCGCGCTTGCGCTGGCACAACGGCAAAACCTTTCACGGCGTAATAACCGTATTCATCAAGCACGCATAAAAAAGGTGTCTCTGCATTCGTTGGTTTTTTCTCAACTAAATCTTTGTAAGTACCTTCAACTGTGTCGCCCAACCCTGCGGCCATCATGGATTTCAATGTGGCAATAATAATTTTTCCTAAGTTAGATAATTCATCTGGTGATTTTTCCAATGCAGGCAATAATACGCATAAAATACGGCGATTTAGCACAATGTCTGACAAATCCACTTCGGGCAAACGCGTTCTTAAAATGTGACCATAAGTATCGGCGAGTGACGTAAACACGCGCACCAATTGCATGGTGATGTAACCATGCTGCTCAAATACTTGCGATACTTGCTTCCCTTTGTTTTCTTTTTTGTAACCGGGCAATGTGATGACGTAGTTAACCAACGCTTCAAACACAACCGGCGGAAAATTTTCAAGACTCACCGATTCCATGCCATCACGCGGAAATACTTTATCGAGCACAATCGATTCTAATTTGGGTAAATGAAAATAATTACGCACCGTATTGGCATCCAACAAAATACATCCTGCATCACGCATCGCCACCAATACTTTCATCAACGCTTCCACAAAACCAATCGCACGACCTTTCCACATATCACCATCGGACGATGCTGAAGCTTCCCCCATCAAGCTCACCACTAAGTTAGACAACATGCTCGATGAACCTGAACCAAATGGATTGAGTGTGTTAGATAAACGCGCTTCTTGCGGACCAATGACATCGCGCGCGCCGGTCATGAAATTAATCAGCAATAAATCATCGTCGCGACCCATACTGCGCACCATTGAAAATATTTTCACATAAACATTATTGTCACCTTTACCATCGACATAAATAAAACCTGATGCTTGCAACAATGCATTGTAGGCGAGTGATAATAACGCTTCCGTTTTACCAGAGCCGGTGGATCCGAAAATTAACACGTGCGTTCGCATGTCTTCGTTGCTAAACCACAATTCATCGGATGTTTTAATTTCATTACCAAAATAATAAATGCCGCGAGCCATGCGTGGCTTGATAGTGCCCGGAATTAAATCGTTATAATCTTTTTGATGCGTAAATAAAGGCAAACGAAACGGCAACATGTGATGACGAAAATAACCATACAAAAAACATCCGACACCCATCAGCAAAATTAATTCGCTAATGTAGCCCACGACAAAAGTCGTCAGCATCAACACAAACAAAATAATCGCTAATTGAATTGGATTTTTGAGTGTGTCGGCAATACGCATGCCGAGCGTGCGCGTATCTCGAATAATGCGCGATTGATCTTGTTCTTGCGCTGAATCTAACCCGCGCTGGTGGTACGCCATTGCTCACCTTCATCCACGTATAAAATGTTTTGCAATGATTCCGTCAATGCATCGACAGCGCCTTTCACGATCGGTGTTTTTAAAGCGCGCCCTATTTTCTTTTCCGCTTGCCAATGTGAATAGGCGCCAGCAACTTCCACAAACGATGCAGGACGACCCACGTTACTCAGCATATACCACAAACGACGATCCACGGCTTTCAACCATAAAAATTCAGCACATCCCAACACGCCATCCCCTCGCGCAATTTCTAATAACGATGCCATGAAAGTGAGCACGTAAGCATGGCGTTTTTCTAAAAAAGTAATCACGGGTGTTTTGTAAAATTTTTTTAATTCGTCTGATATGGTGGAAAAATCAAGTTGACCGCTACTAGCAGAAGCTGCTAATTGCACAATGATTCGATTAGACAACGGACGCTGGCTCATGGCGCGCGCTAAAAAAATCAGCGCGATGGCTTTCACGTGAATGGGCAGCGCATCCAATCCTGTCCACAACGATCCCACTTGTAACGTAATCAAGCGATAGGATGCTTTTTGATTAACCACCCACACTTTTTTTCCGGCAGTGGTCGTCACCGATAATAAATTGTGTTCTTTGCAAAATAGTAGCGGTGTTCTAGCCATTGCCCATACACCTTCATCGATGTCTTCTTTCATTAAGTTGATGTCTGCGATGGGCCTAATTTGCGGCCACATTTCTTCATTCACCACGCGCAATGTTTTCATGCTGTATGTGTGATGAAAATGCGCGCCCGAACGAAAATAACTCGCCGCAGACAAAATCAGTAAAATCGACATCACGAGATAACGCGTCCAATGACCGATCAATACATTGATCGTTGCAAAATTTTTCCAAGTAGCATGCGCGGGATCAGTGGTGCCGATAAAATTTTTCAGCGATGACAATGCGTGTAAATCAGGCAAAGGCAAAGGTAAATGCAAAAAAGTCGCGGCGGGAATCCACACGGTTGTTGCCAGCCATTGCAAAAAATCGATTTCGTAATATCGAAACCAAAAAATGGGCATCACAACAAATTTTTTATCCAGCCACCAGAGAACCAAAAAACTGCCGATAATAAGAACGATTAACCAAAAAAAATTGGCGGTTTGGTCGGCTTGTTGATTTTGCTGCCCTGCATTAAACGCCATGTTATGCTATCCCTGCTTTACCAACTGCTCGTTAGCAAAATAATATCGAATATTTTGATGCACAAAACTCACGATGCGGCCGCGTTGCAATGCTGTTTCTTGCAATTCTAGCAAAGGATGATCATAACGATCTTTCAATGCAGGCTTCATAGGATCAACCTGAATATCCGATTTTTTAACGATCACCGCCACATAGGCTTCTGTCGGCAAACCGGCTCGCAAACGCATCCATTTTTCCACGTCCGCTTCGTTTTGATACACTGGCCGCCCGATGACGTAACGACTGAGTGATCGCAACTGCATTGCCCACTTCAACATATTGTAACCGTCGCTTTGGAATAACGAAATATAAACTTGAAGTTCGTCGTTGGCAGGAGGCGCTATCACCGGAATGTGTAACACGTCAGTTTTCACGTGCTGACGATCAAGTTCCATCTGCGCTTCTGTTTTGATAGCGATCAGCGGCTTAACCAGATTGCGTAAGAACAAAGAGCTGTCCCAATCTCCCGCTTTCAACACATGATCCACTGCCGCAACGACCGCTTGCAGTAATCCTGTTTTGTCTTCAAGAGATAATTCCTCTTTTTCAAAATACGCGCGTGTGCTCTCAGAAAAATGCTTGGCTTCTTTATCGATGCATTCTAATAAACGTTTCTTGAGTTCTTGGCTTTTGTGCGCGCTGGTGATTCCTGATGACTGATCTTTTTCCATGTATCGCAATACTTGTGCGTTATTAGTTAGTTATGAGGAGTGTCGGAAGATTGAGTGCCGCCCAGAGTATTGCCTGGCGTGGTAGTTGGCACATAACCCAGCTTCGCTGTTTCAAGACCAGTTCGAAGAGTGCCAACCAAACCCCCTACTCCTTGTTGCAATAGTTGCGCCTCTTGTGCTGCACCTTGATCGAAAAGCGTTGTCTTTGTCATAAAAACCACCGTTACAGTTTGTCTGTATTTTGCCCATCCGGTGGCCCTTAATAATCAGCATTGCTTCCCGCAACCTCCTAAAAATACTACACTCGCAATCTTAAGAAAACGTTAAAAAGGCGAGTTTGTTACACTAATTTTAGCAAATATCTGAGAAATTGCCCGTTTTAATCTAAATTCTGCAGCAGGATAAGTAATTGACGACAGGCCCTAATCATACATGAGCTCGTCCAATGCCACTTCCCCGCGCGTCGGGCTGTTCTTGATAAGTTCGCTTAAGACATCCAATATGCATAACAACCGCAACGACTCGGGCGTAAATTCGTCATAAATCACCTTAACACCAAGCATAGCACCTTCGGTATCTTCATATTTAGCACCCAATCCATACCCCAGGCACAGCTGCGCCAATTGATCGGCGCGTTTAGTGAGGCCCGGCAACAATCCCGTTTCCGAAAAAATTTCTTTGGGCACGATCACGCTACCTTTCAACGTAAAAGTGACTTGCAATCGTTTCGCCATCGTAATGATTTTTTTTTCAAACGGCGTCATGTCATCCACCACGGAATAGCAATTTTGCGATTACCCGACAACAGATTGCGAAACCAGCGAAAAAAAACAACGGGGGTAAAGCCGTAACGATTTAATATCGAAAAAAACATAATCAATACCGCGGTAAGACCAAGCGTCCACAGCGACATATGCATGAAAAAAATCACGACAGGAAACGCCGCGCGCCCATCCCAAATAAAAAATTTAACGGGTCTTGCAGAATCTCGCCAATGTGCGTTGAAATCGGGCATACGCACCTCCAATGTTTCATGATATAGAACACAACATCAGTTTGCAAAGCATGCGATTCTGAATTTTTTGCGCTATGATGCCAACAATAAGTGGGATTAATCAATGGCCACTAAAACACTCGCGCTCAACGCATCTCTGCAAAAATATTTACGTCAACATAGCGTAACAGAAACACCGCTGTTAAAAGCATTGCGTGAAGAAACGCAAGCAACATTAGAAGCCGCTCCCATGCAGATTTCACCGGAGCAAGGGCAATTTTTTCGTTTTTTATTGGAATTGATGGGGGCAACACGTGTTTTGGAAATTGGTACGTTCACGGGTTATAGCGCTGCTTGCATGGCACTCGCATTGCCAGAACACGGACATGTCACGTGTTGCGATTTAAGTTTTGATTGGACGAGACTGGCCGTAAAATACTGGAAGAAAATGCAGTTGTCTCAAAAAATCACTTTGCATTTGGCACCAGCGCTCAACACACTGCAGCAATTAGTCGCCACACAAAAAAATACCTACGATTTTGCCTTTATCGATGCAGACAAACCCAACTACCCTCGCTATTATGAGTACTGTTTACAATTGGTGCGCGTGGGTGGCGTGATTGCAATTGATAATGTGCTCTGGGGTGGTGAAGTCATCAACCCGGATAACCAGGATGAGAATACCCAAGCAATACGAATGCTCAACGAGACTCTGCGAGACGATCGCCGCGTTTCATTATGCATGTTGCCGATGGGCGATGGATTAACGCTAGTAAAAAAGCTAGGTGATAATCCGGCGAATTGATGATATTTTAGTACGATACGATTCAGGAGTTCACTATGCGGAAATTGATTTTCCTGTTTGCCGTTGTAACCTTGCTTTCCGGGTGCGACAGCAAAAAAATTGTCGATCTCAATCTCAAATATTTACCCACCGATTACACGCCGGCTCGGACCACGGACAAAGAAGCGCAAGCGCAAATCGCAGAAGCCGCAACTGCCGTTGGCCAGTCTTTGCAGGAATTATCTGCTGTGCAAATGACAGTGCATCCGCCGCAAAAATTACAAAAACCGTTTAATCCGAATGCTGTTGGTATGGACAAACTCGCATCCGTTAATTGGACAGGTCCAGTTGAACCCTTGCTAAAACAAATCGCGGCAGCAACGCAGTATCATCTTAAAGTGATAGGCAAACACCCCGCTATTCCTGCGATTGTATCGTTGGATATGCATAATAAACCGATTGCAGATATTTTACGTAACATAATTTACCAAATTGTCATGAAAGCGAACGTAGCGGTATATTCAAGTTCGCGCACCATTGAGTTGCGTTACAAGGGTAACTAATGAAACGGCTGATTTTTTTTGTTTTTTTTCTGCTGGCGCTCCCCCTCGCGCAAGCAGAAACGCTGAATGCGGATGTCGGTTACATCAACATCCCGCAATTGCCACCGGGTGGTGGTCAAGTCAACCCCATTCGTTATGCAGCCATCGAACAAGCAGCCACATCGCTTGGTGCGCGCGGCGGGCTCGCGTGGGAAGCGAGAAATCTTGATTTGGCACTCAGCGATGATGCGCCGTTTTTGGATCAAGTATTCGATTTCAATCAACTACTGCTCAATCACGATGTGTTGCCACCCGTGTTGGTAGAAAGCAATGATAATTTAAGTTTGGATGATAATGACACGTTGCGCATCGCGACAAAATCGTATCGCATTATTCACAGCGCGCGCTTTGTTACCGCGCCGCCGAATTGGCGCGATTATTTGTGGATGCGTTTTCAGCAGCCCGTATTGTCGGATCGTTCGCTGTTGCCGCAAACGCAAGCGGAAGCGATGGTGTGGAATCACTTTCTCAAAAATGGTTGGGAAAATGGCGCAAAACAAGCAGTCGCTATTTTTACCGACAATTTGAATCAGATGGAGCAAGATATGATTGGCATGATTTTGTATCGTAAATTATTGGCGGAACACATGGTCAGCGCGCCGTTTGTCGCGACAGCAGAACTCGGCGTCACCGGCGACGCAAGTCAATTGCGCATCAACGATCAAGTATTGCGAATTACCGCACAATCAGAAATGCAAACAAATCCGAAAAAATGGTTGCCGGTGATTACAAAGTAATTAAATTATGAATATGGAAGTGAGTTGTTGTTATGGTGGAGACAAGCGCAGAATTAATGTACCCTCGCGAACCCACGCGCTTTGAACCAAAAAATCTCGATGATTTGCTCGTATATAGCCAAAAAATAAATGCTTCTGACATCACCATTCAAACCGGCGAACCAATTATTGTCGAAGTTTACGGCCGCATTCACAAAATCACACGACGCGCACTGACCAACACCGAAGTCGGCGATATATTAAACGCAATGTATGGCCCCAACGGCACAACACAATTGGCGCGTGGCACCGATTTAGATACACATTACGAAATTCGCCCCAGTCGCAACGAGCGCTATCGTTATCGCGTCAACGGTGTTGGTTGTTACGTGGAAGGTCATGAAGGAATTCAAATTACGGCTCGCACTATTCCCTCCATGCCACCGGATTTATCCACATTGGAATTGCCGCAACCCATCATCGATGCGATGGCGCCACAAGACGGCGTGGTTTATATCACAGGTGCGACGGGTTCCGGCAAAACAACGCTGCTTGCTTCAATCATTAAAACTATCGCGCAGCAAAAAGATAGCAATCGAAAAATTTTAACGTACGAATCTCCTATTGAATATGTGTATGATCACATCGACATGCCATCCTCGGTAGTCAGCCAGACAGAAATTCCCCGTAATTTAGCAACATTTGCCGACGGCGTTCGCAATGCATTGCGTCGCAAACCGCATTTAATTTTAGTCGGTGAAGCACGCGACAATGAAACTATTGCTGCCGTAATTGAAGCGGCACTCACTGGTCACCCTGTTTACACCACATTGCACACCAACGGTGTAGCAGAAACCATCCGTCGTTTGGTTGGTGGATTCGAGCAAGAAGAACGTGCTGGCAGAGCCATTGATATCGTCGAAACATTACGCATGATCGTATGGCAACGTTTAGTGCCCTCCACCGATGGCAAACGTGTAGCACTGCGCGAATATTTGGTATTCACCGAAGAACTGCGCGATAAATTATTAGAAGGCGATCCCGAAAAAATTACACAGACCACTCGCAATTTACTGCGTGAACGCGGTCAGTCCATGCTTGCGGATGTCGAAGCAAAATTTAAAGCAGGTATACTCTCAGAGCGGTGGCATCAAATTCTAACGGCGCGTTTACAACACGATTCATAATGATGAATTATCTGTTTTTTAAAAAAATTAAATTTTATCGTGCGCAGAGTTTTAATTATGAATTATCTGTTTCCTAAAAAAAAATTAATGCTGATTCTAAATCCTCTGCTCGCCATCCTCGGCGCTTATCTTTTTTTTGCTTTCCCCGATTATCTGCCAATCGTAGGTTATTTATTTTGGATTCCGCTTCTTTGTGCATTAATTTTAATAATCACACCACTTGGCAGCACGCGACTCGCCCATTCCGACGATGGCAGCAAAACACGGCGGCCATTATTAAAATGGCTACTCGCAATTTTCATTTTAGAATTTTTATTAACTGGTACTTTCGCGGGCATTTGTCTGATCAACGGAAAATTATTATTAATTAACACAGCTGCGCATCCGCAATTATTATCAGAAACACTGAAAACAGAATTATTACAAAACGGTTTATTTCCATGGGGAATATATGCAGTGATTGCAGCAGGAATGGGCGTCATCGCTTTTCGCAAACAAAAAGATGCGTATTGCAGCGAACTCATGAAGCCTTTCACCAAAGAAGATCCGTCGGGGTCTTGGAGTGCTGTCATCAATGTCGGTGCGCGACGCGCAACAATTTTTGCCGTGAGTGTAACATTGGTTTTTTTTACATTGCTGTTGGTCAGTGTGGTATTACCTTTATCCGTGCACATTCCCCATGAATATCATCCCACAGCGCTGCTCGTCACACTTTTGTTCGTCGGCATTTCTTTCAGTCAACTATTAAAACGCCACGTGATGCGGCTTTTTGCACGACGCATTTCCACTGTATGGGGATTTTTAATATTTGGTTTGGTGCTCGCGGCAGTATTAATATTTTTAAACGCGACAGTCAGCGGCATTGCAACGCAAGTGCAACAACCAGTTATTCCCGCTATCATTCAACGCTGGATGCAATATTCGTGGGAAAATGCATGGACTATTTTTTCAGTGTTGTGGTGGGTTTGTTTGACACCGCTCGTTGCAAGTTTTATTGCGCGCATTTCCAAAGGTTATCGTGTGCGAGAAATAATATTTGCGGTATTATTATTTCCCGCGCTATTTTCTTTCTTTCTCGCACGTATGGAAAACACAGCATGGCAATCCACAATCACGATGCAACTGATTTCATTGCTATGTTTTATTTTTTTATTGCCGCTCTTGGTGAATCACGGCACTTCAGAGCAAGCGATTTTAAGTTATCTGCCCAAAAATAATGAATCTAAGCCTCGCGATCATCATCCTTTTTTTCAAAAAATCGTGCAACTCACTCTCATTCATTTTTACTTCTATCTGGTTATTGGCATCAATGGCTTAAGCGCTTTTCTGTTTACTTTCTGTTTTTTAACCGTGCCGGCGATGGTGATCATGACAGTTTCTTCGTTATTTTTACGCAGACACGTGCAGCATCAATAATCACAGATAGTATGGACCCCGCCACTTACTAAACGGCTTCAAAAGAGCCAGAATGAAAGAGTTTTCTAAACAGTCATTCAAATTT
>MGXR01000004.1 GCA_001801425.1 Gammaproteobacteria bacterium RIFCSPHIGHO2_02_FULL_42_43 | reverse complement strand
CTCAATTCTACTTCAGAACTACTGACGTTACCGGCGCATGCGAATTACCCGCCGGAGTCGAAATGGTTATGCCAGGCGACAACATCAAAATGGTGGTTGAACTCATTTGTCCTGTGGCAATGGAAGAAGGTTTACGTTTTGCTATCCGCGAAGGCGGCAGAACTGTCGGCGCTGGCGTAGTGGCGAAGATTATTCAATAACCAAAGAAGCACGCGCGACAGCAAGCGCGTTGATTGAGGCATTATGGCACTGGTAAACAATAAGCAACGAATCAGGATTCGATTGAAAGCTTTCGATCACCGCCTGATTGATCGTTCTACTAAAGAAATTGTGAATACAGCAAGACGTACTGGTGCGCGGATCAAAGGGCCGATTCCACTGCCCACGAAAATTGAGCGATACACGATATTAGTTTCTCCGCACGTGGATAAACACGCGCGCGATCAATACGAAATTCGAACGCACAAGCGTGTCGTTGTCATCATGCAGCCTACTGAAAAAACGGTGGATGCGTTGATGAAATTGGATTTGGCGGCTGGTGTTGATGTGCAAATTAGCCTTGAATAAACAAACAAAGAAGCACGCGCGTGTATAGCAAGGAGCCGCGCGTGTTAACGAGCGGTAATAAAAAAGATCTGAGCCGCGCGCGTTAACGAGCGGTAATAAAAAAGATCTGAGCCGCGCGCGTTAACGAGCGGTAATAAAAAAGATCTGAGCCGCGAGTGTTAACGAGCGGGATTTGCGAAGCAAATCATTTTTATTTACGGAGCAAGTGCGTGAAAGCACCCGAATTTTTTGGAGAATAACATGACATTGGGTTTAGTTGGGCAAAAACGCGGAATGACGCGTGTATTTACAGAAGCGGGTGAAAGTATTCCCGTCACTGTTATCGAAGTGATGCCGAATCGCATCACACAAATTAAAACCAACGATCCCGATGGTTATACTGCGTTGCAAGTAACAATGGGCAGCAAAAAATCGTCGCGTGTGAATAAAGCGCAAGCTGGCCATTTTGCAAAAGCGTCTGTTGAAGCAGGTTTGTTATTGCGTGAATTTCGCGTTGACTCATCAGCGTTAGAAAATAAAAAAGTGGGTGATTTACTGACGGTGGAAATGTTTCAGCCAGGTCAGTTTGTTGATGTTCAAGGTACAGCAAAAGGTAAAGGATTTTCCGGTGTGATCAAGCGTCACCATTTCACCATGCAAGATGCCACGCACGGTAATTCGTTATCACACCGCGCGCCTGGCTCAACAGGTCAACGTCAAACACCGGGCCGCGTATTTAAAGGCAAAAAAATGGCAGGTCATTTGGGTGATGTAAAACGAAGTGCCATCAATCAAGAAGTCATTCAGGTGAATAAAGAATTGAATTGTATCTTAGTTAAAGGTGCGATTCCTGGTGCTATCAGTGGTTTTGTGATGCTGTACCCAACCGTCAAACATAAAAAAGGAACGCGCAAATGAAAATAACAGTACAAGGCGGCGCGTCAGTCAATGTTTCTGATGACATTTTTGCCTGTGAATATAATGAAGGTCTTGTGCACCAAGTGGTGACCGCGCATTTATCGGGCGCGCGTCAAGGAACCAAAGCACAAAAAACACGCGCAGAAGTCAGAGGTGGTGGTGCGAAACCTTGGAAACAAAAAGGCACAGGTCGTGCACGTGCAGGTACATCACGTGGTCCGTTGTGGCGTGGCGGCGGTGTCACTTTCGCTGCAAAACCCAGAAGTTTTTCGCAAAAAATAAACAAAAAAATGTATCGAAAAGGTGTTCGCGTTATTTTGTCAGAATTATTGCGCCAAGATCGTTTGATGCTCACAAAAGAAATACAATTGAAAGCGCCAAAAACAAAAGAGTTGGTGAGTTATCTCGGTGAGTTAAAAATTGATAACGTTTTAATTATTTTGGATGGTGATAATCAGAATTTGCAATTGGCAGCGAGAAATTTGCCGAATGTTGCAGTGTGTCATTCTGAAGAGGTTGATCCCGTGAATTTGCTGTCATTTGAGAAAATATTATTTACTGTGCCAGCGTTGCAGAAATTAGAAACGCGTCTCGCTGGTGCTCATTGAGCTGGGTGTTAATAAAATGAGAAAAGAAGAGTTATTAAGTGTATTGCAATCGCCACTGTCATCTGAAAAAGCGTCGGTGTCAGCCGGTGCTTGCCCGCAATATGCATTTAAAGTATCGATGAGTGCGAATAAGCACGACATCAAAAAAGCAGTTGAACAACTGTTTAATGTTTCCGTGAAATCCGTCAACGTATTACGCAAAAAAGGAACTGTTGCTGCCAAATTTGGTCGCAGTGTGGGGCGTTATGGATCTTGGAAAAAAGCGTACGTTGTGTTGGAAGCAGGGCAAGAAATTAATTTTTAGCGTAATCAGTCTGAATTGTTGGAGCGACAATGCCATTAGTAAAATCAAGACCCACGTCCCCAGGTCGTCGGTTTGTTATCAAATTGGTTAATCCACAGTTGCACAAGGGCAAACCGGAAGAAAGTTTGTTGTTGCCCAAAAATCGCATCAATGGTCGCAATAATGTGGGTCGCATCACTATGCGTCGTCGTGGCGGCGGACATAAGAAACAATACCGAGTGATTGATTTCAAGCGTGATAAAGACGGCATTGATGCCTGCGTTGAGCGCTTGGAATATGACCCCAATCGTAGTGCACATCTTGCATTATTGCTGTACGCCGACGGCGAAAGACGCTATATTATTGCACCCAAGGATTTGAAGGTTGGAGAAAAGGTCCAGTCCGGTGATCAGGCGCCTATTAAAGCGGGTAGTTGTTTACGGTTAAACAACATTCCGCTCGGTTCCACAGTGCATTGCATCGAGTTGAAGCCTGGAAAAGGCGCTCAGCTAATACGCAGTGCTGGCACTTCTGCGCAGTTGGCTGCGAAAGAAGGTGCTTACGCTGTGTTGCGCATGCGTTCCGGTGAAGTGAGAAAAGTGCTGATCGATTGCAGGGCAACGATTGGCGAAGTATCTAATTCCGAACATAACCTGCGTTCGTTAGGAAAAGCAGGTGCGGCGCGCTGGCGTGGTATTCGTCCGACGGTGCGCGGGGTTGCGATGAACCCGGTTGATCACCCGCATGGTGGCGGTGAAGGCAAAACATCTGGCGGTCGTCATCCTGTGAGCCCGACTGGTGTACCAACCAAGGGTTACAAGACACGTAAAAATAAATTAACGACTAAGATGATCGTACGCGATCGTCGTAAAAAATAAGTGAGGAATGCTTCGTGCCAAGATCAGTGAAAAAAGGTCCCTTTGTGGACGTGAACTTGCGAAAAAAAGTGGCGAAGGCGCAAAAAGAAGGCTCAAAACGCCCAATTATCACTTGGTCGAGGCGTTCTATGGTGGTGCCTGAAATGATTGGTATCACGATTGCGATTCACAATGGACGCTCGCACGTGCCCATTTACATTACTGAAAATATGGTGGGGCACAAGCTCGGTGAATTTTCGATGACGCGCACGTTCAAAGTGCACTCGGGTGATCGTAAAACAAAAGAAGCGGAAACAGCAGGTGCTGGCGGCGCTCCAGCGGGTGCGCCAGGTTCTGCGCCGGCAATAGCTCCCGCAGCAGCGGCTAAACCAGCGAGCGATAAAAAAGATAAGAAATAGCGTTGAGAGATTTGAGTTATGGAAGTAGCAGCAGTATTTCGCGGTGCCGGTGTATCGGCACAAAAAGCACGATTGGTCGTTGACCAAATTCGGGGTTTATCTGCAGAAGCGGCGGTTGAATTATTAAAATTCAGCACGAAAAACGCAGCGAAGCTTGTAAAAAAAGCGGTGGATTCTGCAATCGCCAATGCGGTTGAAAACGAAGGTGCAGATTTAGATGAATTGGTGGTGAAAACTGCTTATGTTGGCGATGGCCCTGTGTTGAAGCGTTTTCATGCGCGCGCACGTGGACGTGGTTGTCAAATTTTAAAAAGAAGTTGTCATATTACAATTGTTGTTGGCAAATAGTTTGGAGAAAACGAAATGGGTCAGAAAGTAAATCCAACAGGCATACGTCTTGGCATCACCGAGTCGTGGAAGTCCATGTGGTTTGCTCACAATGAGTATGCAAATTATTTGAATGCCGATTTGAAGGTGCGAAAATTTTTGATGGAAAAATTGTCGGGTTCTTCTGTTTCTCGTATTCAAATTGACAGACCAGCGCGCAATGCAAAAATTGCAATTCACTCCGCAAGACCGGGAACAATTATTGGTAAGAAAGGTGGCGACGTTGTGTCATTGCGTGATGCAGTTTCAAAAATTATGAATGTGCCCGTGCACATCACAATCGAAGAAATTCGTAAACCAGAATTAGATGCGAAGTTGGTAGCAGAATCTATTGCGCAGCAGTTGGAAAGGCGTATTATGTTTCGCCGCGCAATGAAAAAAGCGATGCAAGCGACGATGCGTCATGGTGCGCAAGGCGTCAAAGTTTCCATGAGTGGTCGATTGGGTGGCGCAGAAATTGCGAGAACGGAATGGTCGCGTGAAGGCCGAGTTCCATTACATACGTTCAGAGCGAATATTGATTATGCAACTGCGATTGCAAAAACGACGTACGGAATTATTGGTGTTAAAGTTTGGATTTTTAAAGGTGAGATGGACGATGCGTTGTTGTCGTCAGATGCGGCAGGCGCGAGCAATCCCGAAGTGGTAGCGGCAGCAGCACCCGAAGCGAAAGAAAAAGAAAAGCACACACGAGCAATAAAAAAGAAATCCGAGGATAAAAATGCTTCAACCAAAAGCTAGGAAATTTAGAAAAGCATTCAAGGGGCGCAATCGCGGAATAGCTTCTACCGGTAATACGGTTTGTTTTGGTGAATACGGGCTGAGGGTAACTGAAAACGGCAGAATCACAGCACGCCAAATTGAAGCGGCACGTCGTGCGATTACACGCTACGTGAAACGCGGCGGAAAAGTGACAATTCGCATTTTCCCCGACAAACCCATCAGTAAAAAGCCGTTGGAAGTGCGTCAAGGTAAAGGTAAAGGTAACGTGGAGTATTGGGTTGCAGAAGTAAAACCTGGTTGCGTGATGTTTGAAGTAGAAGGTATTTCGAAAGATGAAGCGCAAACTGCAATGGCGCGTGCCGCTGCAAAATTGCCTTTGAAATCGGTATTTGCACAAAGAACGGTGATGTAATGAAAGCAGCAGAATTAAGAACGCAGTCTAAAGAAGAATTGAAAACGAAATTGTTGTCGTTACACGAAGAACGTTTTCGTTCGCGCATGCGTGCCAGCAGTCCAGAGGCAGCTGTGAAGGTGCATGTGATGAGACAACTGCGCAAAGATATCGCACGCATTAAAACTGTTTTGAAAGAATTGTCGAATCAAGCAAAGGCATAAGCAATGAGTGATGCAGAAAAGAAAAAAGTAGTGCGAACGCTGACCGGAAAAGTGGTGAGTGACAAAATGAATAAAAGTATTACGGTGCTGGTTGAGCATCGCGTTAAACATCCTAAGTATGCAAAGTATGTAACGCGTTCATCCAAAATCCATGCGCACGATGAAAGTAATAGTTGTCATGTGGGTGATGTTGTGATGATTAAAGAGTGTCGCCCGATTTCAAAAACAAAAGCGTGGACATTGATAAATAAAATTTGAGCCGCGAGTGTTAACGAGCGGTAATAAAAAAGATCTGAGCCGCGAGTGTTAACGAGCGGTAATAAAAAAGATCTGAGCCGCGCGTGTTAACGAGCGGTAATAAAATAAAGATCTGAGCCGCGAGTGTTAACGAGCGGGATTTGCGAAGCAAATCATTTTATTCGAGCAAGCGCGTAAACTAGAGACTGAGAGAATATAAACATGATTCAAGTACAAAGCGTCCTTGATGTAGCTGATAACAGTGGCGCGCGAAGAGTGCAATGTATTAAAGTGTTGGGCGGTTCTAAGAGACGGTACGCCAACATCGGAGACCTTATTAAAGTCAGCATCAAAGATGCGATTCCCCGCGGCAAAGTGAAGAAAGGGGATGTAATGGATGCGGTTGTTGTTCGCACGCGCAAGGGTGTTCGTCGCGGCGATGGTTCTGTCATTCGTTTTGATTCGAATGCGGTTGTGCTGCTCACGGCGCAAAAGGAACCGGTGGGAACACGTATTTTTGGGCCGGTCACTCGCGAATTGCGCAACACAAATTTTATGAAAATCGTTTCGTTGGCGTTGGAAGTATTGTGATGAATAAGATTAAAAAACAAGATACGGTGATCGTTTTAACTGGTAAAGACAAAGGTCGCACGGGTCGTGTTATTAAAATAATGAATAGTAAGCGTGCGTTAGTGGAAGGAATCAACATGATTAAAAAACATGTGCGCCCGAATCCACAAAAACAAACGCAAGGTGGCATTGTAGAAAAAGAATCGCCGATTCACTTGTCGAATTTGGCGTTGCTGAATCCACAAACAAACAAAGCGGATCGCGTTGGTTTTAAAACACTGCAAGCGAAAGTGCCTGGTGAAAAACCAAAAAAAGTTCGCTACTTTAAGTCTAATAACGAATTGGTTGATGCGGTGTAATTATGGCTCCTAACTTAGAAAAAAAATATCACGATGAAATCGTTAAAAAATTGAAAAAAGAATTTTCGTACAAGAGTGTCATGCAAGTGCCTAAAGTGACGAAAATTACGTTGAATATGGGTTTGGGTGATGCAGTGGATGACAAGAAAGTGGTTAACTTTGCGTTGGATGACATGTCAAAAATTTCCGGCCAAAAACCGATTACTACTTTGTCAAAAAAATCCATCGCAGGCTTTAAAATTCGTGAAAATTATCCTATTGGTTGCAAAGTAACTTTACGTCGTAAAAGAATGTATGAATTTTTGGATCGTTTGATTTCAATTGCGATTCCTCGTATTCGCGATTTTCGTGGATTTAGTCCAAAGTCATTTGATGGCCGCGGTAATTTTAGTTTAGGTATCAAAGAGCAGATTGTGTTTCCAGAAATTCAGTTTGATAAAATTGATAAAATTCGCGGAATGGATGTGACAATTACCACATCCGCAAAAACAAATAACGAAGCGCGCGCCTTATTAAAAGCGTTTGGCTTTCCATTGAAAGATTGATAAAGGTGATGAAGTTATGGCAAAAACAAGTGTCAAGAATAGAAACAAACGGCGTATGGAATTGTCGACTCGCATGAAGAAGTCTCGCCATGCGTTAAAAGAAGTGATTCGTTTGGATGAAAATTCTCGTGATGATGCGGTGGATAAATTGCAAAAGCGCCGTCGCAATGAAAGCCCCATCCGTGTGCGCAGACGTTGCAGGGATTGTGGTCGCAGTCGTGGCACGTTGCGACGTTTTGGTTTGTGTCGTATTCATTTACGTGAAGCGGCGATGCGTGGCGATGTTCCTGGTTTAAGAAAAGCAAGCTGGTAGGAAATATAAGATGAGTATGCAAGATCCGATTGCAGATATGTTGGTGAGAATTAAAAACGCGCAAGCTGTGAATAAACAGTTTGTTAACGTACCAAAATCGAAAATTAAAGTTGCCATCGCAAAAGTATTGGAAGACGAAGGGTACATCACTGGTTTTTCTGAGCAAGAGTCAGGTTCAATTCCAACATTAGTGGTAGAACTTAAATATTTTGAAAGCAAGCCAGTGATTCGCCGTTTAGAGCGAGTGAGTGGGCCTTCGTTGCAAGTGTATTGTAAAAAAGATCAGTTGCCGCAAGTGGATAACGGGTTGGGTATTGCGATTGTGTCGACGTCACAAGGTGTGATGACTGCGCAGCAAGCCGCTCAAATTGGTCAAGGCGGCGAAATATTGTGTTACGTGAGTTAGTAGGCAGGAGAATGAAATGATCAGCCGCGTTGCAAAGCAACCCATTAAAATTCCCGCAGGTGTCGACGTGCAAATCACGACGAATCGTATTTCGGTGAAGGGAAAATTGGGCGAATTGAAGGAATCATTTCCTGATGTCATTAAAATCGCAAAAAATGATGGCCAATTGCAATTATCGACTGTTGGCGGTGAGCAAGGAACAGTCGCTGTTGCAGGAACGATTCGCGCATTGGTTCAAAACATGGTGAACGGCGTTTCGGTTGGGTTTATTAAAAAATTGGTATTGGTTGGCGTTGGTTATCGCGCCAAAGTGCAAGGTAACGCATTGGATTTGTCAGTCGGTTTTTCGCATCCCTATGTGATGAAAATGCCAAAAGGAATAACAGTTGAAACACCGAGTAATACAGAAATTACGCTTAAAGGCGCTGATAAACAGTTGTTGAGTCAGGTGGCTGCGAATATTCGTGATGTGCGACCGCCAGAGCCTTACAAAGGCAAAGGTATTCGTTATGAAAACGAAAAGATTGTTTTGAAAGAAGGTAAGAAAAAATAATGTCTACGCAAAATAAAAGAGTGGCGCGCGCAAAAAGAGCTGGGCGCACCAGACACCAAATTAGAACGCTGGGCGTGAATCGGTTGACGGTGTTTCGTTCCGCGAACCATATTTATGCGCAAGTATTTTCTCCTTGTGGCGCAACCGTTTTGGTTGCCGCGTCCACGCTGGATAAAGATGCTAAAGTTGCTGATGTAAAACATTGCGGCAATATCAAAGCAGCAGCCGTTGTCGGTAACTTATTGGCGAAACGTTGCAAGGTTGCAGGCATTGTAAAAGTAGCGTTTGATCGTTCCGGATACCGTTATCATGGTCGCGTCAAAGCATTGGCAGATGCCGCGCGTGAAGGCGGCGTTGAATTTTAGAAGGTAATCATTATGGCAGCAGCAGAACACGCAACAGAACTACCGGTAACGGATGGTATTGCGGATAAATTAGTGGGTGTGCGCAGAGTCACGAAAGTAGTGAAGGGTGGGCGCGTCTTTGGTTTTTCGGCATTAGTCGTTGTGGGTGATGGTTTGGGCCGTATTGGTTTTGGTCAAGGCAAATCAAAAGAAGTGCCTATCGCTATTCAAAAAGCAACGGATGCTGCGCGTCGCAATATGGTTCAAATCCCATTGAACGGTACAACGCTGCATCATCCCGTTCGTGCTCGTCACGGTGCAAGTAAAGTGTTGTTGATTCCTGCATCAGAAGGCACTGGAATTATTGCGGGTGGTGCCGCGCGCGCGGTGTTTGAAGTGATGGGTGTGAGAAATGTTTTTGCAAAGAATGTGGGATCAACGAATCCCGTTAATGTGGTGCGTGCGACCATCAAAGGATTGATGTCGATGTTAACACCCGACATGGTTGCGAAGAAACGCGGAAAGACAGTGCAAGCGATATTGGGAAAAAATAATGGCAAACACTAAGAAAAAAAGTGCTGCGAAGAATGCCGGCGCTTCCAAAAAATTGAAAGTGACGTTGACGCACAGTCGTTATGGTAGAAAACCAGGGCATGCTTTATGCGTGAAGGGGTTGGGTTTGCGTCGTGTGCGTGATGCGGTTGTAGTAGAAGCGCAGCCAGCTATTCTCGGCATGATTAATCAGGTGGCTTATTTGGTTCGGGTTGAGGAAGTGTAACATGTCGCTGTTGTTGAATAAGATTAAACCGGCACCTGGCTCCAAGCACGCGAAAAAGCGTTTGGGTCGCGGTGTTGGCTCTGAGCTTGGAAAAACTGCGGGTCGTGGTCACAAAGGTCAGCATGCGCGCGCAGGTGGTTTTCACAAAATAGGTTTCGAAGGTGGTCAAATGCCTTTGCAACGCCGTTTACCTAAATTTGGTTTCGCATCGCGTATTGCGCCAACTAGAGCGCAAATTCGGTTGTCCGAATTGAATCAAATTTCAGCTGAGGTGATCGATGTTGCGGCATTAAAATCAGCAAATCTAGTCGCGCAAACAGCAGAATCAGTTAAAGTATTTTTGTCAGGTGAATTGAAGAAGCCAGTGAAATTGCGTGGAGTGAAAGTAACAGCAGGTGCTAAAAAAGCGATTGAAACTGCTGGCGGGGAAGTATTACCGTAATCGGAGCTGCGATCGTGAGAGAGCGGTACGAAACAGAGGAACATACGTGAGAGAAGCCGCAAAACTAGGCGCAGGCTTGCAGTCCGGTGGACTGGGCGAGCTTAAAAGGCGACTGTTGTTCGTATTGCTTGGCATTATTGTGTTTCGATTGGGATCATATATCCCAGTCCCTGGATTAAATCCAGAATCTGTTGCGCGTCTATTCCAGCAAAACGAAGGTGGCGTGCTGGGAATGTTCAACATGTTTTCTGGTGGCGCGTTGAATCGTATGACGATTTTTGCGCTAGGCATTATGCCTTACATTTCAGCGTCCATCATTGTGCAAATGTATGGGACAGTTTCGCCAAAGCTGTTACAGCTGAAAAAAGAAGGCGAGGCGGGCCGCAGAAAAATGAATCAATACACGCGTTATTTGACGCTGGCATTGTCATTTATTGAGGCTGTTTTTATCACGCGGTGGTTGGTTCACAGCAATACAGTGATCAACGCAAACGCCGTTTTTTACGTGTCAGCCATTGTGACGTTGGTGACAGGCACGATGTTCATCATGTGGCTGGGTGAACAAATGACGGAGCGGGGTGTTGGGAACGGAATTTCCCTGATTATTTTTTCAGGAATTGTGGCGCGTTTTCCATCCGCAATCGCGCAGGTAATGAACCAGGTCAGGCAAGGCCAGATGCAGGTTATTACATTGGTGTTGTTGTTTGTGGTGGTCGCAGCTGTTACGTTGGTGGTCGTTTATTTTGAGCGTGCGCAACGCCGAATTACGATCAACTACGCGAAGAGACAGCAGGGTAATCGGCTATATGCAGCGCAAACTAGCCATTTGCCGTTGAAAATTAATATGGCGGGTGTGATTCCGCCGATATTTGCGCAAAGTATTATTTTGTTTCCAGGCGCAATTGCAAAATTTCTGGGAGCAACGAAAGGATTTGCTTGGCTAAATTCGGTGGCGTTGGCGTTATCGTCTGGACAGCTGGCTTATATGATCGTGTTTGCTATCACGGTCATATTTTTTAGTTTTTTTTATACAGCACTGGTATTTAATCCGAAGGAAACGGCTGAAAATTTAAAGCAACAGGGTGCGTTTATTCCAGGAATTCGCCCTGGTGAGCAAACGGCGATTTACATTGATGGAATCATGACGCGTTTGACGGTGGTGGGCTCGATATATTTAGCGCTCGTTGCTCTGTTGCCGCAGTTTTTGATTTTGGCCTGGAACGTGCCTTTTTATTTTGGCGGCACATCGCTTCTGATTGTGGTGGTAGTGCTGATGGATTTTATGTCGCAAGTGCAAGCGCATTTGATGAGTCATCAATACGAGTCATTGATGCGTAAGTCGGGAACAAAAGGATCTAAATTGGGGTTGATTCGTTAAATAAACAAAGAGTCGCGCGCGTAAGCAAGCGAGAAGTGCGTTTTTTAGTATTATGCTTGGTAGGGAGCCGCGCGCGTAAGCAAGCGATATCTTATCTGAGCAAGTGTGTTAATTTGACTGAGAGAAAATATGAAAGTAAGAGCATCAGTAAAAAAAATATGTCGCAATTGCAAAATTGTGCGTCGCAATAGATCCGTGCGCGTGATTTGTACGGATAGCCGACACAAACAAAGGCAGGGGTAAAACAGGACATAGACACGAGCGGTAGCGAGTGTATATTCTTGCAATTTTACCGTCCGGACGTTATTCTAGGCGGTTTTTAGGGGCAGTTTAAGATTTTGGAGTGAACAGTATGGCAGTTGCGCGTATTGCAGGGGTGAATATCCCGGCACAGAAGCACATTAACATTGGTCTACAGTCCATTTATGGCGTTGGCCCTACGCGTGCGAATCAAATTTGCAAGACGGCGAGTGTAAAGCCGGGTACAAAAGTGAGTGAATTATCCGAAGCGGAGCTCGATTTATTGCGCGCCGCTGTTTCGAAATTCACAGTGGAAGGGGATCTGCGTCGCGAAGTGTCCATGCACGTAAAACATAAAATGGATTTAGGTTGTTACCAGGGTATTCGTCATCGCAAAGGGTTACCGGTTCGTGGTCAGCGCACGAGAACAAATGCGCGTACACGTAAAGGAAAACGTAAAGCAATTAGAACTTGAGGCATTTCATGACGACACCAACAACGCCAACGACACCAGAAACAACGACAGTAGCGCCGGCAGCAGCCACAGCGGCCAAGAAAAAAGCCAAGCGCAAAATTTCTGAAGGCATTGCTAATATACAAGCATCTTTTAATAACACGTTAGTTTCTATTTGCACGCCGTCGGGTGATGTGTTGTGTCAAGGATCTGCGGGTCGCGCTGGTTTCAAAGGTTCTCGAAAAGGTACGCCATTTGCAGCGCAGCTTGCTGCAGAAGCGGTGGCGAAAAAAGCGATTGAAGAGTTTGCGCTGCGTCGTGTCACGATTAACGTGAGCGGTCCTGGCGCGGGTCGGGATTCCGCAGTGAGAGCATTGCGAAATGCTGGGTTAGAAGTGATGCGTTTGGTAGACAACACACCGTTGCCGCATAACGGCTGTCGTCCACGCAAGAAACGAAGAGTATAAATAAAAACAGAAGCACGCGCGCAGCGAAGCGGAGCAAGTGCGTTGAGGTTTGGCACATTAAGGTTTTATAACTATGGCAAGATACTTAGGTCCAAAATGTCGTCTTTCTCGCCGCGAGAAAACTGATTTAGGTTTGAAAAGCGGCATTCGCGACATCGAAACGAAATGTAAGTTTGATCACACACCTGGCCAGCATTGGCAGCGTCGTGGTCGTGTGACTGACTACGCAACGCAATTGCGCATGAAGCAAATGATTCGTCGTTATTACGGCGTATTAGAAAAGAAATTTCGTTTGTATTATCAAGAAGCGGATCGCTTGAAAGGGTCTACTGGCGAAAATTTGTTACGCATTTTGGAATCGCGTTTGGATAATGTGGTGTATCGCATGGGTTTTGCGGTGACGCGCGCGGAAGCGAGACAATTGGTTTCTCATAAATCAGTTCTTGTAAACGGGCACGTGGTGAATATCCCTTCTTGCGCAGTAGAACCGGGCGACATCATTTCGATTCGCGAAAAATCGAAAAAGCAATTGCGTATTGCTGCAGCAATTGATCTGGCGCAGCAACGCGAGCCAATTTCTTGGATAGATGTGGATGCTAAAGAAATGTCGGGAATCTATAAAGCATTGCCGGAAGTAGATCAATTACCAACAGAGTTTAAAGTGAACTACGTAGTCGAGTTGTATTCTAAATAAAACTGCTGCAATAAAACGATTGAGGCCCTAACGATGCAAGAACTTTATAAAACTTTTTTAACGCCAAACGTGATACAAGTGCAAAATGTTTCTTCAACGCATCATAAAATTACGCTTGAACCTTTCGAACGTGGATTTGGACATACGCTGGGTAACGCGTTACGTCGTATTTTGCTGTCTTCTATGTTGGGCGCTGCGGTGGTTGAAGTACAAATCGATACCGTGCTGCACGAATACAGCACGCTTGAGGGCGTTCGCGAAGATGTGATCGACATCATGTTGAATTTGAAAGGGCTTGCGATTCGTCTGAATAATTTAAGCGAAATCACTTTGACATTACACAAAAAAGGCCAAGGTCCCGTAACTGCCGGCGATATTTCATTGGAAAATGGCGTTGAAATCATCAACCCAGATCACATCATCGCAAATTTAACGCAAGACGGCGAAATCAAAATGACGCTGAAGATCATGATGGGTCGCGGATATCAACCTGCATCGGTTCGTGAATTAGCATATCAAAACACGCGCCCCATTGGTGTGTTGGTGTTGGACGCGTCTTTTTCTCCCGTGAAACGCATTGCTTATCAAGTTGAGAATGCGCGTGTTGAAAATCGCACTGACTTAGATAAATTAATTATTGATTTGGAAACCAATGGTACGTTGGATCCCGAAGAAGCGATTCGCTTCTCAGCTGCGATTTTAAGACAACAACTGTCCGCGTTTGTGGATCTTCAACATGAAATTGCTGCAAGACCAAGACAAAGCAAAACACACATTGATCCCATGTTACTGCGCTCTGTCGATGACTTGGAATTGACGGTGCGCGCTGCTAATTGTTTAAAAGCAGAAAATATTTATTACATCGGTGATTTAGTGCAACGCAGCGAACAAGATTTATTGAAGACACCCAATCTTGGAAAAAAATCATTGCTAGAAATTAAAAGTGTTTTGGTTCAACGTGGATTGTCCTTGGGCATGGCTTTAGATTCTTGGCCGCCCGCAGAATTGCAGGACAAACCGCAATAAGGAGCCGCGCGCGTAAGCAAGCGATATTTAATTAAGAAGCACGCGCGACAGCGAGTGCGTGAAATTTTATAGAAGCACGCGCGAAGCGTAAGCGAAGCAAGTGCGTAATAATTTGGAGCTGCAAACATGCATCACCGTAAATCTGGAAGAAAGCTAAGTCGCCACACAGCGCATCGCAAAGCAATGTTTGCCAACATGTCATCGTCGTTGATAAAACACGAGCTGATTAAAACAACTTTGCCTAAAGCAAAAGAGTTGCGTCGTCATATCGAGCCTTTAATTACGCTCGCTAAAAAAGACAGCGTTGCAAATCGTCGCTTGGCATATTCACGTTTGCGTGATCTTGAAGCGGTAACGCGCTTATTCACGACGGTAGCGCCACGCAATGTAAAACGCCCCGGTGGCTATGTTCGTGTACTCAAATGCGGCTTTCGCGCGGGCGATACCGCACCGATGGCCATTGTCGAAATGGTCGATCGTTAATAACAAAAGCTGCACCTTAACCCCCCATTAAAATCACCATTTCGACTGTGCGGGCAGCGTCTTTGTGCTACGCTTGCGCTGAATTTGACGTAGAAGCACGCGTATATCGCAAGGAGCCGCGCGCGTTAGCAAGCGAGATTTGCGAAGCAAATCATTTTTATTTACGGAGCAAGTGCGATGGCAGTAGTAGAAAATGATGGCGTCGCTGATGAAACCGGCGCATTTATTCCAGCAGACTCATCCGTCTTTCGTCGATTCCAGAATTTTTTTCCCCAGCTCACTAAAATTTTAACGCTTGACGCACTTGTCGATGGCTACTTTTCTATTCCCAGCAGCCTTTCTATTTTGGCTTGCACAACGCGTGGCGGATTTAACGATGCGCAAGGATTTTTACCGTTGCTTTTGTGTAGTTTGGTATGGAATGGGCTAGATGTGGCGCGCGCATTATTTAGTTTGCCAAAATTTTATAGCGATGCGAAAAAATCTATTTTGCATCCCAATATCAAATGGGCCATGTTCATCACGATTGCGATTTATTTTGGTTTTATTTTACCGATGGCAACGCTGCTTGCATTAATTTCATCTTCAAAAGCCGCGCATGAAAAAGGTGTTCCAGTTATTTTGAATTCCAATGATACATTGGGTTCACCGCTAACACTGGCTTTCAGTAATTTCGCTTTCGGAGGCGGTTTGTTGTTAAATGCCATGATCGAAGCCTATTCTTTTTTTCGTGCGCGTTATAAATTAACGATGCAAGATGATCAATATAATTTATATACTGAGTACCTACTGAAACATAGAAAAACATGCAACTTTGATGATGCTCAACCATCGCTCGCCATGCAAACACGCCGTGAAAAATGGGTTATTGCAAGCATCAACAGCGTGAGCTCACGCGACAGCGAATTACTCCCGCATCAAATCGAAAAAATAGAACAAAATTTTATTGCATTTGCTGCTGATGTCATTGGATTTTTAGGTGCGATGTTTGGCGGCACTTCGATGTTGCTGGATGATGACACCGGAAGGCGACTGGCTATGGTCACCGCATCTTGCTACATCTTGTCTTCGCTGGCTCGTTTATTTAAATTATCAGCCACGGTTATGTCATCGTCGCAGGATAATTATAAAAAATTAATTTCAACTTTATTTGTTTTACCATCAATGATCAAAGATCATGGGCCGAGAATAATTAATTCTTTGAATCAAGAATGACGAGTATCCGCGCCGGGCGCGTCTCTGGATTGGTTGACTGTTGCAACCCAGGATAATAAAATACTCAATAGATTGAGTATTTTTACTCACTCCGTTGAGTAAAATAGTAACTAGTTGAATAATAATGTATTATAGACAACAAGAACAGGTGTTGATAAAGCGAATACAAGACAAAAGGCGCTTTATTCAGGCGTTGGCTGGTCCGCGCCAAACTGGTAAAACCACTTTGGCACATCAAGCAGCAAAATCAACGGGTATCCCTCATCACTATGCATCAGCCGATATTCCGGGAATTCCCGATGCCGCGTGGATTAAAATTGCCTGGGAAACAGCGCGCACTTTATTAAAAAGCGGTGCACACAAAGCATTGCTTATTCTTGATGAAATTCAAAAAATTGAACAATGGTCAACGATCGTTAAAGCAGAATGGGATGCAGACACGCGACATCAACGCAATCTCCAGGTGATTATTTTAGGATCCGCCCCATTATTAATTCAGCAGGGATTAACAGAAAGTTTGGCAGGACGATTTGAATTAATTTCCGTACGGCCTTGGTCTTATCTCGAAATGAAAAATGCATTTGGATGGAGCTTGGAACAGTATGTGTATTATGGCGGCTATCCGGGTTCTGCGCCGCTAATTGAAGAGTCGGATCGTTGGTTATCTTACATTCGCGATTCATTGATTGAAACCACATTATCTCGAGACATTTTGTTATTAAATATCATTCAAAAACCGGCGTTATTGCGCCGATTATTTCAATTGGGTTGTGAATACTCCGGGCAAATTTTATCGTATCAAAAAATGTTAGGGCAATTACATGATGCGGGAAATACAACAACGCTTGCGCACTATTTACAATTATTAAGCGGATCAGGAATGATTACTGGCGTTGAAAAATATTATGGAAAAAAAATTATGCGGCGATCATCAAGCCCAAAATTACTCGCATTAAATACCGCATTAATTTCCGCTAATAATGCGATATCATTCGAAGCAGCCATTCATCATAGTGAATATTGGGGAAGGTTGGTGGAGTCGACGATAGGTGCGCATTTAATGAATCATCCCGCGTCCATTACGCAGCAAGTGTATTATTGGCGTGATGGTAATGATGAAGTAGATTTTATTATCGAAAATAATAACGAATTAATTGCGCTTGAAGTCAAAAGTGGCCGACAGAAATCAGCGTCAGGACTGATTGCATTTTCAAAAAAATTTCCAACAGCGCGCTTGTTGCAGATTGGTGGTGATAATGCGATGACATTAGAAAATTTTTTAACGAATGGTGATATTTTTAATTGATTAATGATAGAAAAGCGATGGGTCTTGAACTGAATGCTAACGCCTTTAATGATCGGAAAAAAAACGTTTGACAGCAATTTAATTCAAGCGCCATTAGCAGGCGTCAGTTGTGCGCCTTTTCGTGAATTAGTCTGTCAATTTGGTTCTGTTGCGTATTGTTGCACTGAAATGTTGTCGGCGCTGCATATTGCAAACGACAGTGATCGTAGTCCGCGATATCAATCACGCGCCCCAATTGAAAAAAATTTATGTTGGCAATTATCGAGTAATAAGCCGGATGTGCTCGCACGCGCGAGTGAGTATGCAATAAAAAATAAAGCGGATATTTTGGATTTAAATTGTGGATGTCCGCAGCCTAAGATTCGAAAAAAAGGATGCGGTAGCCAATTATTAGCGGATGAAAAAAAATTATCGCAACTAATTAAAGCGATGAAACGGGATGATATAACGCCAATCACCGTGAAAATGCGAATCGATGCGGGACACGGTGAATTTTGTGAAGTCAGTGTTGCAAAAATGTTAGAAGAAGCGGGCGCCAACGCCATTATTATTCACGGCCGACATTGGACGCATGATTATGATATCGCATGTCAATTTGAAGCCATTGCCAATGTAGTTGCTTCTGTGAAAATTCCTGTGATTGGAAATGGTGATATCAATAATGCAAAAGATCTCAATATTTTTTTTGAAAACACACAGTGCGCGGGATTTATGATTGGCAGAGCAAGTGTTGGGCAACCCTGGTTGTTTCAACAAATCGCCTGCGAATTAGCGGGAAAATCATTTCAAGCACCAACATTATCTGAAGTGGGAAAATTATTTTTGCAGCATGTCAGTGGATTAATTGCATTGGATGGCGAACGCAATGCGATTTTTCAATCACGCAAATTGGGAAAATATTACGCACGAAATATTAAAAATAAAAATGAATTTTTGTCTCAATTATACGAAATTGATTCTTTTCGGTTTCTTGAAAAAATGGTGCAGGATTGTTTTGCGTAGTCGCGCCAGGCGCTTAGAACGAAAGGCTTTTATTGACAAAAAATACATTTATATTTTACTACAATGTGATAATATATACCTTTATATTTTAACGGATAATTTCAGGAGTTTCACAACCCACTGAATCCAAAAAATTTTCTGTTGAGTAACCCCCTATTTGAAAGTACTATAATTTCAACCGAGGAGGGGAAATAGCTTATTATCCTTAACCAAGGACTTTGAAGGCGATACCAAACCGTCACTTTCAATCATGCTTGGATTGCCAAGGCAGTAAAGTGGTTTTTGCTTGAGAGCAAGAACATGGCGATTATTTCAGTAGGATATGGAAGTTACACGACAACATTGCCATCGGGTGTGTTAACACCCTCAACGTTTCAGGGCGTGCCATTATCACCTGAGGTCTCAACCGATTTTACGGGGCCAATTCCCACTAACGACTGGGCTTCATCTATCATTTATCCTCATTTTGGAGATCATTATTCAGCGCCGTTGTTTGCGCAACCCATGAATATGCAAGCGGATGCACATGGATTAAATTTGGGTTACACCGCAACACCCACTATGTATCTTGATAATCACGGCGGTCAATTTAAATTTGAATACACTTATCATCCTGATATCAGCATTGGATTAAGTGATATGAATTCTGCCGATACGCGCATGGAAAAATCGTCTGCGTATTTCAATCAAGCGGTGTGGCAAGATACCGATTCTAATTCGCAATTGCATGCGACGTTTGGCCACGGTTCCCCATTTACTTTTTTTGAACGCACGGGTGATGCGCCGGTATCCATTAATTTAGTGGCAAATAATCAAAATTTAATTGGGCAACCCACATCAACGAATGAAATATTTAAAATAGAGCATGTCAATGGCGTTTACGATGGCGGTGAGATTTCCATGAATTTATTGGTGAATGCAGTGGCAGGGCAGGGCAGTGAAGTGGGTAATGCGATTGAAGCGCGTGTTTCAATTGATACGAATGGTGATGGAAAATTTGATTATGTCAAAACCATGAATTATTTTCCATTGGACGGCTCTGGAAATACAACTGAAAATTATTTACAAAGTGAATCAGGCAGAAGTTCTGGCGCGAGTGAGCTTGGACAGCTTGGAAATTTAAGTGATGCCACCATACAAGTGGAAGTGTGGAAAACATTTGGCACGGGCGATGTGTCGGTGCAAACCGGTTCGTCTAGTGTGACATTGCCATTTAATAACATGCAATTATTTTTATCGAGCGATGGCGAACAAAACACATTAATGACAATACCCGGTGCCGCCAGTGAATTGATCGTGGGTTCTGTTGGTGAATCGGTAGTGTCGTGGGACGGCCCCGGACAAATTTTTTATTTCGATGGCAATGTGCTTGGCATTACTATTAACGGAAACAGTTATGGATTATTTGCGCCTGTCGGTAGTGAATGGAATTTAGAAAGTGGTCAAATTACGTCTGATTTAAGCGGAAAAGATTATTTTTCAGCAGCATTATTACCGGATGATTCTGTTGCAACATTACAAAATTTTTATCAACACGCGTATGCGTTTGTGACAGACAGTGATATTACTTTTTCTTACGATGAAAATAATTCCACAGTGACTACGAATTTTGAAGTGACCACTGAATTAAAAGAACCCGGTTTTTCCAGCGAGGCATTAACCGCTTTATATCCGCATCAATGGTTAAATTCATCGGATGCATTGACAGAGTACACGTATCAAGTGCCGCAAGGCGAAATGAAATTACATGAAGGTAATTCATTTACCACTGAAACGCTTTATACTGGCGTTTTGCCTGTGTTACCGAATTTTTTGGATGATGCGCAACAACAACAATTATCTACTTTGATCGATGTAGAATATCACCACCTTGCTGCACTGCCTGAAGTCATCACCGCGCAAGATGCGTATTGGTCTGGCAAGGCGATGGCGCGTCTCGGCGAATTGGCGCAATTGGCGGATCAAGTTGGCAACGAAGACGCCAAAATATTTTTCATCGACACCATCAAATCTGAATTACAAGATTGGTTTACCGCGAGTGACGCTGAAGGCGATAAACAATTTTATTACAATTCAGAATGGAACACGTTGCAAGCATATCCTTCCGGTTTTAATTCCGATACTGAATTAAATGATCATCATTTTCATGCAGGATATCTTGTCAAAGCTGCTGCTGTGGTTGCGCAATTTGATCCGCAGTGGGCAGAAGAATGGGGCGGCATGGTGGATTTAGTGATTCAAGATGTCGCCAACACGGATGAAACCAATGTCATGTTTCCGGTGTTGCGAAATTTTGATCCTTACGCAGGACATTCTTGGGCGAATGGTCACGGTGCATTTTTCTCTGGAAATAATCACGAATCTTCTTCGGAAGCAATGCAGCTCGCAAGTGCGTTAACTTTGTGGGGCGCTGAGACAGGTAATGATGCATTGCAAGAATTGGGAACGTATTTGTTTTCAACGGAATTATCCGCGATTCAACAATATTGGTTTGATGTGGATGGTATTAATTTTCCCGCGAATTTTGATCACAGTACGATTGGTATGGTGTGGGGTGATGGTGCGGTATATGGCACTTGGTTTTCTGCAGATCCCGAAATGATTCACGGCATTAATTATTTGCCGGTGACCGCTGCGTCTTTGTATTTAGGTTTGTATCCTGAAAATGCCGCGCAAAATTATGCTGAAATCGTGCAACGCAATGGCGGTCCACCGAATCAATGGACGGATATTTTGCGAGAATATCAAGCGTTTTTTGATTCTGAAGCAGCATTGAATGGTTACAATTTTAATTACACACCGGAAGAAGGCGAGTCTTACGCGCACACGTATGCTTGGTTGCATAATATGAATGCATTGGGGGAAGTGAATCGTTTTGTCACTGCAGACACACCTTTTTACGCGGTATTTGATCAAGATGGATTACTGACGTATGTGGCTTACAATCCGATGGATGCAGAACAAGTCATTACATTTTCTGATGGCACCACACTTACGTTAGATGCGCACGAAACGATAGCAGAAAATATTAATCAGTCGTGGTCATCGGTGACAGGAATGATTGAACATGAAACGGTTCCAAATCCTAATCTTGATCCAGAACCAGAACCAGAACCAGAACCAGAACTTAATCCTGATCCTGATCCTGATCCTGATCCTGATCCTATTCTTATTCCTGATGGCGACGAGATTATTGGCACCAATGCCGGTGAAACAATAATGGGAACGCAAAACACGGATGTGATTTACGCACTTGGTGGCAACGATATTATTCACGCCGCGCACGGCAATGACACCATTTATGCTGGCGATGGCGATGATCGCGTTTATGGCAATTGGGATAACAATATTATTATCGGCGGTGCGGGCGCAGATTTTATGAATGGCGGTCAAGAAAATAATACGTATGTGTATTTAGATTTAAATGATTCAACGTCATCACACATGGACACGATAGAACAATTTAAAGTGGGTCATGATCGATTGGATTTTGCTGCACTCAATATCAGTGCGAACGATGTGCATATTCAAGTTATTAATGACAGCGCAACGCTTTCGGTGATGAACAGCGACTTAGCGATTCAATTTATTGCGATGACCGGATTGCTTTCTATCAACGATATTATTTTTAATTCTTCTGTGATACCAAATCCAGAACCAGAACTCGAACCAGAACTCGAACCAGAACTCGAACCAGAACTCGAACCAGAACCAGAACCTGAATCTAGCGATATTGCGGGAACAGATGCGGGAGAAACACTATTCGCAACAGCGAACAATGATGTGATGTTTGGTTTGGGCGGCAATGATATTTTGCACGCATTCGATGGAGATGATGTGGTTTATGGCGGTAGCGGTGATGACATGGTGCATGCAAATTCTGGTAATGACACGGTGTATGGTGATGCAGGTAATGACTCAATATTTAGTAATGATGGAAATGATGTGTTGATCGGTGGCGCGGGCAGTGATTTTTTAAATGGGGGTGCCGGCAGTGATGTTTTCAAATACACGGTGCTGACGGATTCCACCGCTGGATCATCTGACTTCATTCAAAGTTATGAGCAAGGGTTCGATAAAATTGATTTGTCAGTACTGAATGTATCATTCGATCAATTAACATTTTCACAAAGCATTGGTTACAACTATATTGGAATTATTGGAACAGATTTTTCAATTAAAGTTGGCGATGGTTACAAAACATTTTCTGTTGATGATTTTATTTTAGATCCAAATGCATTACCGTCATCAGATCCAGAACCAGATTCAGAACCCACGCCAGAACCTTCGCCTGAACCCACGCCAAGTGCTAATAATATTGTCGGAACTGATTCGGGTGAAACAATTTTTGGCACGCTCAGTATCGATAATATTTATGGTTTAAGTGGCGACGACACGATTCATGGAATGGAAGGGGATGATGCGATATATGCAGGCAATGGAAATGATATTGTGCACGGTAACGCAGGCAATGACATGATCATGGGTGGTGCTGGTAATGACACATTGTATGGCAATATAGGAAATGATGTATTAGACGGCGGTGCTGGAAAAGATTTCTTGGTGGGTGGCGATGGTAATGATGTATATCGTTACACGAATTGGCTGGATTCTACCACCACGCAAAGTGACACCATTGAAAGTTTTCGCAGTGGTTACGACAAATTGGATTGGACAGATCTGCATGTCAGCGCTAACGACATTGTCATTCGCGCGCACGACGGCATTCAAACTGTCTCCGTTGCTAACACTGAATTCTCAGTGGATCTCATTTCGTCAGACAATATCACCAAGGATGATATTGTGATATAAGAAATTCAATAATATCCTATTTCAAGTGCGAGATTTTAAATAGGGCCTAAGAAGCACGCGCGAAATGTTGCGTAGCAACATGGAGCAAGTGCGAGCAGTATAGCACCAACAGATAACTTTATTATGCTTCAAATAAATAACATCACACTTCGCCGCGGGACAAAATTATTATTTGAAGAAGCGTCGCTGCGTCTGGATGTTGGATATAAAGCGGGATTAATCGGTAGAAATGGCACAGGCAAGACATCACTTCTAAAATTAATCATGCGTGAAATACACGAAGATCAAGGTGATTTTTCGATTCCGAGTACATGGCGCATTTCACATTTGGCGCAAGAATTACCGGATACTAACGAATTGGCATTTGCGTATGCGCGTGCAGGTGATACTGAATGGATTGCATTGCAAGAAAAAATTGCGGTAGCAGAAAAAGAAAATGATGGTATTGCGCTCGGTAATTACTATGCCGAACTCGATGCCATCGATGGTTATCGCATTGATGCACGTGTTGCCGTTATTTTAAAAGGATTGGGATTCTCAGATGAAGAATTTGAAAAGCCCGTTAAATCTTTTTCAGGTGGTTGGCAAATGCGTTTGCAATTGGCGCGCGTATTAATGTCAAAGGCAGATTTATTGCTGCTAGATGAACCAACCAATCATTTGGATTTAGAAAGTATTGCGTGGCTCACACAATGGACAAAGGAATACAAAGGTACATGCATTATTATCTCCCACGATCGTTATTTTTTAGATGAAGTCACGACACACACGATTCAATTGGCGAATCTTCAATTAAAATTATATCAGGGTAATTATTCTTCATTTGCAAAACAATTCTCAGATTTTTTGTTGCTGCAAGAAAAAATGAATACTAAAATTTTAAAAAAACGCGCGCATTTGCAAAAATTCGTTGATCGTTTTCGCGCGAAAGCCTCGAAAGCGAAGCAAGCGCAAAGCCGCTTAAAAGCGATGGAAAAATTACAAGTGACGACAGATTGGCAAGAAGAAGCGAACATTTCATTTGAATTTTTTGAACCGAAACCAACGGGTTACCCTACCATTTCCATTCGCGCCAATTGTGGTTATGACGATAAAATTATTTTAAAGAACGTGAGTTTGAATTTGAGTGAAGGGGATCGCATTGGTGTGATTGGTGTGAATGGCAGCGGAAAATCCACCTTATTAAAAACTGTCGCACAAAAATTATCGGTGGTCAGCGGCGACATCACGTTTCACTCTCAAACGAATATTGGATATTTTTCACAAGACCAGGTCGATATGTTGCAACTGGATGAAACACCGCTTTTCCATTTCAAAGAGCGTTATCCTGATATTGCAGAAACACAAGCGCGCGGATTTTTAGGGCGATTTGGATTTAGCAATGATCGTGTATTTGAAAAAGTATCTGTTTTTTCGGGTGGTGAAAAAGCACGTTTGGCACTGGCATTATTAATTTGGAGCAAGCCCAACGTGTTGTTACTCGATGAACCGACCAATCATCTAGATATGCATATTCGCGAAGCGCTTATTTTAGCGTTAGAAGATTTTACTGGCGCCTTATTGTTGGTTTCGCACGATCGTTATTTTATTGAATGTTGTGTTGATGCTTTATGGATGGTAAATCACGGCACAGTAAAAATGTATGATGGCACATTAGCGGATTATGAGGCGTCGCAATTAGCCAATACGCCAACTTCTAACAATAAAAAAGAAAATCAAACAATTATTTCCAAAGAAAATAAAAAATTAATTCTTCAAATTGAGCGTGACATTGCAACGTTTGAAAAAAAATTAGCAAAGATTGAGGAAGCGTTAGCTGATCCTGATGTGTATCACGCGACTCAAAAAGAAAAATTGAGCGAATTATCACAAGAAAAAAAATCTTTACGTGCTGCAATTGAGGCGAAAGAGAAAGAGTGGTTGCGGTTGTCGGAGTAATTTCCGTGGATCCCGCGATCAAGTCGCGGGACGACGTGCCCCATTTTTTTTAAGAAATTGTTTGAGTGTCTCAAGGCATTACCGCTTGCGGGCTGGTTGTGTTTTCAGTAGGTTCTGTTTGGTTTGTCGATTTAATTGCTAACGGCGCATCTGCCAAATCCCATTCTTCTGATTTTAGATTTTGTGGCGCGCGAAAAAATTGATAACCCCCTGTCGTTGTTTTTTGCGCGAGATAATAAACACCGGAGCCTGTGCATTGCGCAAGATACCATGTTCCAGAAGCGGCCAATTTGATGGTAGACACGATGAGTACAGTGCCAAGATAAGTTACCATGTAGGTTGCGCCGTCGAGTGCTAACTGCGTGGGTTGTACCACCGTGTTAATCGCAGCTTGCAGACCATTCGATATCACTTTAGAAATTACAAACTCACCGACTGCGCCGGGGATGGATGCGGAAAACATAGTAGAATCTCCTTGTGCCATACTACCTAATGTTAACAGACGTTCACTTCCGTATTCAATAACACGTGAAAGCGTTCGTGCACTGTTTGTCGTATTTCATCGGCGAGTTTTTGAATGGCGCTGCCATCATGCCCATAATTGACGAGCACCAATGCTTGATGTTGGTGCACGCCTACATTGCCGCACCGTTTTCCTTTTAATCCGCATTGTTCGATGAGCCACGCTGCAGGAATTTTAACGTAATCATCATCAATTGGAAAATGCGGCACTTTAAAAAATTGTTTTTGAATATCAGTTAATATTTTTTTTGTGATCACCGGATTTCTAAAAAAACTGCCTGCATTGGGAATTTTTTTGGGATCCGGTAATTTTGATTGACGAATGCGAATGATGGCATCGCTGATGGTTTTAATTGTCATTGTTTCGTCGCGTAATTCTTTTTGAATATCGCCATACGTTGTGTGAAAAACAGGATTTTTATTGAGTCGCAATGTCACATGTGTGATACACATTTTATTTTTTAATTGATTTTTAAAAATGCTGTCGCGATAATGCAATTCACAATCAGTGTTATGAAATATGCACGACGTATTATTGTCAAGATCAATTGCATCAACACATTCCAAAACCTCTTTTAATTCCACACCGTAAGCACCGATATTTTGAACGGGGGCAGCACCGACTGTACCTGGAATTAAGGATAAATTTTCAATGCCCGCATAATTATTTTGTATGCAATATAAAACTAATTGATGCCAATTTTCACCGGCTGCCGCTTTAATCCAAACATATTCATCGTCCTCATTTATTTTCTCAATACCCTTAATTTGGTTGTGGATCACCAAACCCTCAAAATCACGGGTGAATAAGAGGTTGCTTCCTTCGCCCAATATCAGTTTCGGTGTGTCGCAAAAACACGTATCATCGAGCAGGATTTTCAGCGCATCGGTAGAAGTAATCGTGACAAAATGCCTGGCTTGTACATCCACATTAAATGTATTGTGTGGCCGCAATGATTTATTTTTTTCGATATGCATAGTGGAATATTATCATGACTGAGTTAAAAAATACGCGTTTTCTCGATGCATTATTGAAAAAACCCATCGATCGCACGCCGATTTGGTTGATGCGTCAAGCGGGGCGTTATCTGCCAGAGTATCGCGCATTACGCCAAAAAGAGCCGGATTTCTTCACCTTTTGTGCTACACCCGAGCTGGCTTGCGAAGCTACTTTGCAGCCGCTCAAACGATTTGCATTAGATGCCGCAATTATTTTTAGCGATATTCTAACGATCCCGCGTGCCATGGGTTGCGATATCGTGATGTCAGAAAATCAGGGGCCGATGGCGCCTTACCCCATTCGCTCCGAAAAATTAATCCATGCATTAGAAACACAATCAGTAGAAAAATTACAATACGTGTTTGACGCGATTGCGCTTTCCAAAAAACAATTGCAAGGCCAAGTGCCGCTGATTGGATTTTCAGGAAGCCCTTGGACAGTGGCCACTTATATGGTCGAAGGAAAATCCAGCAGAACATTTGAAATTATTAAATCACTATTGTTTCGCGAGCCCGCATTGTTGCATCAATTACTGCAAAAAATTACAGATATCACGATCGATTATCTGAATGCGCAAATTCACGCAGGTGCTGATGCGATGATGATTTTTGACACGTGGGGTGGCGCATTATCTCCATCGGATTATCAGCAATTTTCATTGCATTATATGAATGTTATTGCCAAAAAAATTCAGCGTGAAAAAAATTCTAAAAAAATTCCGCTGATTTTTTTTAGCAAGGGATGCGGATTGTATTTAGATGCGATTGCGAATAGCGGTTGCAATGCAGTGGGATTGGATTGGACAATGGATTTGTTGACGGCAAAAAAACAAATCGGTGATCGTGTGGCGTTGCAAGGTAATTTAGACCCCGCCATTTTATTATCAACACCTGAGAAAATTGCAGCAGAAACCAAAAAAATTCTGTCAGTGTATCAAGGGAAAACCGGTTTTGTCTTTAACTTAGGGCATGGTCTCTTGAAAGAAACATCGCCTGAGCATGTTCAAGCACTGGTGGAAGTGGTCTGTTCGTTTTGACAAAAAACGATCTTTTGCTATACTGGTAATATAATATTACTGTAATACGGGTATTACCTATGAATATCTCCAAATTGACCGCCAAATATCAGGCCACCATTCCCGCCGAGGTTCGGGAAAGTTTGAATTTACATGCGGGAGATAAAATTGGCTTTTACATCCTGCGAGACAAAGTTTGTATCGTTAAGATTCGACCTTTTGATATGGCTTATCATCAAGCGCTAGAATCTACCTTGTCCGAGTGGGATTCCATGGAAGATGATGAGGCGTATCATGATTTATGAACCGTTTAGTGTTGTGGTGGTCCCCTTTCCGTTTACCGATAAAACCAACAGTAAAAAAAGACCTGCGTTGGTGGTAAGTGAGTTGCCATTTCAAAAAGAAACTGGTCATGCTGCGCTGTTAATGATTACCAGTGCGCAACATAGCGAATGGTATGGAGATTGGTCGATTCGAGATCTGAAGCCTTCCGGATTGTCTGTTGATTCCTTTGTACGACAAAAGATATTTACAATTGATTTGCGATTAATTGAAAAAAAGATTGGTGCTTTGTCAGCAAAAGACGTTGCTTCAATCAAGCGAACCTTGAGAGATTGTATTGCATTCAAGTAGACTGAAATGATGACGCTATACACCGCCACCATTACCCTGATTTTAGTGATGGACCCACTCGGGAACATTCCCATTTTTTTATCGATTCTGAAAAATTATGATGCCAAAGGGCAGCGGCACATTATTTTTCGCGAAACCGCAATTGCTTTTTTTATTTTGTTGTTGTTTTTGTTTTTCGGTCAATATGTCATGCGCGGTTTGGATATCACCACATCCGCGTTGAGCATTGCCGGTGCCATCGTTTTGTTTTTAATTTCAGTACGCATGATTTTTCCGCCTGAAACTAAAAGTACTGAAAAAGCAGAAGAGCCGTTTATTGTACCGCTGGCAGTGCCGCTCACGGCGGGACCTTCTGCAATTGCGATCGTGATGTTGTTTGTCGCGAAAAATCCTGAAAATATTTTGATGTTGTTTTTCGCTGTCACCATCGCATCCGTTTTATTTTTAGTAATTTTATTATTAGCGCCATTTTTAATGCGCATTTTGGGTAAACGAGGATTAACTGCGGTGGAACGCTTGATGGGAATGATTCTAATCACTATTGCAGTTGAAATGTTTTTACGTGGAATTTCCGCTTACTTACATTAACGCGTCGCAAATTCTTGCAGTATATCAATTGCCACTTTTTCTGTTTTGTGTTCGTGATCGCGCGCGGGATTAAATTCCGCAATGTCAGCACCCACTAATTTTTCATGATGTGCAATGAGTGAAAAATGTTTGAAAAAATCTTCAGCGCGAATGCCGCCATTGACTGGCACACCAACACCGGGTGCATCAATAGGATCAAAACCATCTAAATCAATACTGATACCAAATCCGTTCGTGTATTGTGTGACAATCTCAATTGCTTGCAAAAAAACGTTTTTCAATCCCAATTTTTTGATGTCATCCATATAAAATATTTTGACGCGCAATTTTTTTAATAATGCCTCTTCGTCGGGTTCAAAACTGTGTGTGCCGATTAACACTAAATTTTTTGGTTTGATTTTAGGTTGCGGTGACAAAATTTGTGTGAGTGTTGCATCTCCATAACCTAGTAAAGCGGCAAGCGGCATACCATGAATATTTTGTGTTTCGCTGGTTTTAGTGGTGTGTGAATCCATGTGTGCATCAAACCAAATTAATCCGAGCGCATGATTCAATGCAACTGAGGCACCGCTCCAGCTGCCGATCGCCATCGTGTGATCTCCGCCCAGCGTGGTAAAAAAACGTTGATGCGCGACACTGTTTGCCGTGTCGTTGGCGAGTTGTGTCGCAAGGCGTGCGACATCGGGTGTTGCGGCAGCTTGATAGTGTTGGTTTTGGAGTTGAAGTGGTGCATGCCACTGGCAATGGGAGTGAAGAACAGCTTTTTTTTGCGCAGCCCTTTCTAGTGTGAATGGGCCTGCTTTACATCCCTGGTCGTTGGCGGCGTTGCCGTAAGCGTATTGATAAATATCCATCATCACCTCATTAACGAGCGCTGGATTTTTTCAAGCTTATGCTAAAATGGTAGCCGGTTTTTACTGATAATACGAGCTACTGTGTTTAAAAAGGCTTCTCAACTGGTTCGACGTGCACTATCCAAACGTGCTCTGGCTTCGCCATGTATTATTCCGCGGCCAAAACACACCATTTCGCGCGAAAAGATCAGTAAGGCTGCGTTGAAAGTGTTGTATCGTTTGAAAGACGAAGGTCACTGCGCTTATCTCGTCGGCGGTGGCGTGCGCGACATTTTACTGGGCAGAGATCCCAAAGATTTTGATGTGGTGACCGATGCGCATCCCGAAACCCTGAGGAATATTTTTCGCAACAGCCGCATTATTGGCCGACGTTTTCGTTTGGTGCATGTGTATTTTGATTCAGAGGTTGTGGAAGTTTCTACATTTCGCGCCAACGTATCCGATCAAGCGCAATTGGAAATTGATGACGACACCGGCATGATTTTTCGCGATAACACTTATGGCACCATCGAAGAAGATGCGTGGCGCCGCGATTTTACGGTGAATGCATTGTATTACAATATTGCTGATTTTAGTGTCGTAGATTATATGCATGGCATGCAGGATTTAAAAAAACAGTTGATTCGCATCATCGGCGATCCAGCGCAGCGTTATCATGAAGACCCCGTGCGACTGTTGCGCGCGCTGCGTTTGGCAGCCAAATTAAATTTTCACTTGGAGGTAAAAACTGAAGCGGCACTCAAACAATTATCGCATTTGTTGCAACACGTGCCACCTGCGCGCTTGTTCGATGAATTTTTAAAATTATTTTTTGAAGGACATTCGCAAAAAACGTATGCGATGTTAAATCAATATCATTATTTTTTAGCGTTGTTTCCACAAACGGTTTTTGCATTATCCAAACATAAAAGTGCCTTGCATGAAAAAATTATTCGTTATGCGTTGAAAGCAACGGATGAACGATTACATGATCATCAAAGTGTGAATCCGGGATTTTTGTTATCCGTGTTTTTGTGGCCTGCACTGCAACAAAAACTATTCTCACAGAAAAAAAATTCTAGTGGCAAGGAAAAATTTTATTTTCAGCTGCATCAATTCATTCAGGAAATTCTACATAAACAATTGACCACGCTAATGATTCCCAAGCGTTTTCAATTTGTGATCCAAGCGATTTGGATTTTACAATTTCAATTAGAGCGTCGCCGCGTGAGCCGTATTTTTTCCACTTTTCAGCACCGCTATTTCCGCGCCGCGTTTGATTTTATGGCGCTGCGTATTCAAGCGGGTGATAACAGTCAACGAGATTGTTTTATGTGGTGGAAGGCCTTTCAAGAAGCCATGCCACCCATGCAAGAGAAGATGATTGCAGAACTCAAGAGGAAATCATGAGCACGAAAAAAATTGCAGTTTACCCTGGAACATTTGATCCGGTGACGAAAGGCCATGTGGATATTGTTATGCGCAGCGTTTCGTTATTTGATGAAGTAATTGTCGCAGTTGCAAAGAGTGCACGTAAAACACCTTTTTTTTCGCTGGAAGAGCGTGTGCAATTTTGTAAAAATGGTTTTAAATCTTGCGCGCATGTGCGTGTATTGCCAATGGATAATTTGACGGTGGATTTTGCCAAAGTGCATCACGCGCAATTTATTTTGCGTGGTGTGCGTTCCATTACCGACATGGCGTATGAATTATCCATGGCGCAATTGAATCATGATTTGTCGCATCATCAAGTTGAAACGGTGTTTTTACCTGCTTCGCCGCAATACGCACATATTTCTTCGACTGTGGTGCGTGATATTTTGAGCGTGGGTGGTGATGCGAGTTTATTTTTACCGGAATGATTATGGCGCTGAAGATAACCGACGAATGCATTAATTGCGATGTGTGTGAGCCGGAATGCCCGAATGATGCGATTTCTCAAGGTGAAAATATTTACGTGATTGATCCCAATCGTTGCACGGAATGTGTTGGCCATTTTGATTTGCCACAATGTCGCCAAGTGTGCCCAGTGGATTGCATTCCGCTGGCGTTTTATGAATCACAAGATGATCTAATGAAAAAATATCAGCGAATAAAGAAAACATAAATGGGACACAGACACGAGCGGTAGCGAGTGAATCAATCAGGACACAGACACGAGCGGTAGCGAGTAAATTTAATTGATCCGCTCCCTACCGGTCGCGTCTAGAGTGAATGTTATTTCGCAATTTTCTTTTGCTTAAACAGCACACGCATGCCCACTTTGCCGGTTTCCGTATTCCAGGCGCAGGGGTCGAACTTCATGCATTCGAGTTTTTTTTCGCCCATGTTGCGTTTGTTGACAACAGTGGTTTTGTAATAACCCGTGGGTTTGCCATTTTTTTGTTTACCGGTGGAGCGAAGTTGTACTTTTTCGCGTGCGCTGGATTTTGCCATGTTAGTTTATCTCTTCATGATTTTTGATTTTTGTTAAGACTGCTTCGATACCCAACTTGTCGATGGTGCGAAGACCTCGATTAGAAACCGTCAGCGTGACAAAGCGATTTTCGCTTTCCACCCAAATGCGACGTTTGTGTAGATTAGGCAAAAAACGACGCTTGGTTTTGTTTTTTGCGTGCGAAACCTTGTGCCCAACTTGAGGGCGTCTTCGAGTAACCTGGCAGACTTTAGTCATAGCATTACACTCCTGCGAAAGAGCGAATTTATAACAGAACTGGATGCCACATTCAAGCATTGGCATCGATAACCAGAAGGGTTACTCTTGTCTTTTTCATCGAATTGCCAGGGAGTCATTTATGCATCACGACATTCAGCTCAAAATTCTCGATAAACGTCTGGGAGATTCTGTGCCATTGCCGGAATATGCGACACCAGGCTCTGCCGGGCTTGATTTGCGTGCTTGCTTGGATTTGCCGTTGACCATAGAGTCGGGCGAGACGGTGCTAGTGAATACGGGGCTTGCGATTTACATCGATAATCCTGCCTTGGCTGCGACGATTTTACCAAGATCCGGGTTGGGTCATAAACACGGCATCGTGCTCGGTAATTTAGTGGGTTTGATTGATTCTGATTATCAAGGTCCGTTGATGGTATCCTGCTGGAATCGCGGCAAAAAAGCCTACACCATCGAGCCCGGCGAACGCATAGCACAATTGGTGATTGTGCCAGTGATGAAAGCGCGATTTCAAATTGTGCCTGAATTTCGCGCGTCGACGCGTGGTGAAAGCGGGTTTGGCAGTTCAGGGAGGCAGTGACGATGACGTATGCTATTCCAGACGTGTTACCCAAATTGGTTTTTCGTGCCTACGATATTCGCGGTGAAACCGGCGGGGACCATATCACCGAAAATTTAGCTTATGCCATTGGTCTTGCCGTTGGCACGGAAGCGTTATTACAACAACAAACGACGATCGTCGTTGCTTGTGATGCGCGTTTGACGGGCCAATCGCTCAAAAAAGCCTTAAAAACAGGCATTCTTGAAACGGGCTGCAACGTGATTGATATTGGTATTGGTTCTACACCGCTCATGTATTTCGCGACATTTTATTTGCCAACACAAACTGGCGTGATGGTGACTGCGAGTCATAATCCCGCGCATCATAACGGATTTAAAGTGGTATTGAATGGGAAAACGTTATCGGAGTCCGGTATTCAGCACATTGTTCATCGCATCGAGCGGCGCGATTTTACATCTGGTCATGGTGCTGTGACAGAGCAAAATATTATTCCCGCTTACATCGATGCGATTGTCAGTCGCTTGACGCTTAAAAAACAGATGACTGTGGTGATTGATGCAGGTAATGGCGCAGCGAGTGAAATCGCGCCCATCGTTTTTCGAAAATTGGGTTGCACGGTGATAGAATTATTTTGCCAATATGACGGCCGTTTTCCCAATCACCATCCTGATCCCACGATTCCAGAAAATTTGAAAGATATTATTGCGACAGTAAAAAAAGAAAAAGCAGATATTGGATTGGCATTTGACGGTGATGCTGATCGTTTAGGGGTTGTGACCAATCAAGGCGAAATTATTTGGCCGGATCGCCAGCTCATGATATTTGCAAAAGATTTTTTATCGCGTCATTCCAGCGGGAAAGTAGTATTCGATGTGAAGTGTTCACGCGTGTTGCCTGAATTAATTCGACGTTATGGCGGTACACCCATCATGTGGCGCACGGGCCATTCAATATTAAAAGCAAAAATGATTTCAGAAAATGCATTATTAGCCGGCGAAATGAGCGGGCATATTTTTTGCAAAGAAAATTGGTTTGGATTTGATGACGGTATTTATGCGGGTGCGCGATTGCTGTCTATTTTATCGCGCGAAGCAGGCAGTGTGTCTGATGTATTTGATGCATTGCCAAAAACAGTCAACACTCCCGAATTAAAATTACCGATGTCAGAAGATCAAAAAACAGCATTTATGCAAGCGTTGTCAACGCAAGGTGAATTTTTGGATGCGCACATTATCACGCTTGATGGTTTGCGTGTGGAATGGGAATTTGGCTGGGGATTAATTCGTCCTTCTAACACGTCACCGTATTTGATTTTGCGATTTGAAGCGGACACAAAAAATAATTTAGAAAAAATTGAAACGATTTTTCGTGAGCAGTTGTTGAAAATAAATCAAGGGTTGACGTTGCCGTTTTGATTTTCGTTTGTTGGTTCATTTGTTGGTTCAGTTGCTACAGTGCGCGCATGATGTCGATTGACTGAAAAACATAAGGTCAACACGATAGGGAGTGCCGTAAACCCGAAATAAGCAATCGGTAAGAATCGACGATCGCTATTTCCAACAACAGCGGCCGCAACTACAATTCCGAGTGTATTGGTGAAGGCGAGTGCTAACGCGCCCAGGATAGTGTTGTTGGTATGCGACGGCCTACCATCTTTTGCGCTTGCGTAGATGCACGTTGCAAGTAACAAAAATAATAATCCGATGGCAGCGCCAATTGCGAGTGTTTTGGTAGTATCTGCTGCGTGAGATAAAACATTATCGTTTGAAATTTTCCGAGCTTTTTCCATGCCGGCGTGCGTTAACATGCCAGCAAGACCTAATGCGATAGTAGCGATGATATTTGCGGCGCCAGCACCTAATAAGAATCCTAGGACTTTGCAGACCTCAGATACAACTGATGACGGAGGAGGAGTTTCGGGAGTCGTGATTGTCATGGCAGCACCGTTAAAATCAAACACAGTGAAAAAAATCATAGACAATCCATTGTTTAATCAAACAGGCCAAAGTATACCTGAAATTATATATAATTGTTGACATTTTTACCTATTGCAGGTATTTTTCAAAAAAATAACTATGCAAGGGGAGATGACAATGCGAGATTCTGTTACCGAAATTCCAGCTGTAGAGATTCCAGCAACACCTGATCCGGCGACGTTAGATCCAAGTTTTCCGACGTTTGATAATTCAGATGTACATGCCACCAACTGTAACGCAACTAATCCCCTGCGCGCATGTCTCGAAGTCTTTACCAAACCAAAAGCATTATGGGGCGATCTTTGTCGTCTCGGTGATTATTTTGGATGTAATGAGTTTGATGTGGTTTTTTTTCGTAATGCCGTGCTGTACTTCAGCTTTACAATGGCCGTGAATCTGCAATCCGTCGTGCAGTATGTCACAGACAAGGATGGTCATACCCGTAAAAAAAATGTGGCCGATGATGTAACGCTCGCTTATGTACGGGACAATCTACAAGACGCAAGACGTTACCTGCCGTTAAATGCAACCACTTCTGCTTTTAACGACCTTGATAATGTTGGACCTTGTGCTTTTACAACCAGTACGTTTCGCGATATGTTTCTAACCATACTCACTTCCGATATTCCGCTTGACGCGTGCGACCGCTTGAGAACTGCGGTAACTGGCATTGCAACAGAAGCCATCACTGAAGCAAGTAAGCAAGCAGCGCAATTATATTTCCTATTTTTCTTAACTATCCTAGCGTTGGTACCGATATACTACGCTGACAAGAAATGTAACAATGGCGGCCTGTTTAAATGGCTAAATAGAGAGATTTGTGCGCCTTGCTGTGGTGGTACGCGACGCAGCAGCAGCAATCCTTTCTGATGTTGTTGTGATAAAGTAAAGTAAGTAAAGCCGATAATAAAGATTTTGATATTTATTGGATTTCTTATACTGTACTCACAGGAACATATACATGATGGATGATAAAAATAAAGAACTGCTAACTCAATTATGGGGGCAAGAACTTACAGACGCGTTTTGTAGTAAACTCGAAAAATACAAAGTTTCTGATAAGTTTTTAAGTTCGTTCAATCATGGCGTTAATCTTGATAGCTCTGGATTAAAAACATTGGAACTTATGACTATTAGTGCATATCTGGCACAAGGGATATACGGTAATCCGCTTAAATGTCATCTTATTGCCTGCAAACGCCTTGGAATTTCAAAAGACAAATTAATTGGTGCTATAATGCACTTAAGTACTTTTATTGGCTTCCCACGAATTGTATTGTCACTTGACCTTATTGAAGACGTTTATGCATCAAATGAAAACTTATAATTATGAGAGAAAATAATGCCATTTGTAAATATTAAAATTACTGGGAAAGCCACTGTTGCGCAAAAAAATGAAGTAATAAAGCAAGTAACTCAAACGCTAGAGACTGTTTTAGGAAAAGATCCAAAACTGACACACATTGTCATTGATGAAGTAGCGCTTGAAAACTGGGGTAATTGTGGGATCAGCGCTGCTGATAAAGAAAAAAAATAATTTTTCTTCGAGAAATTTAATTTAGTTACTCATAGCTCATTATGATCCCACTATTTAATCTCGCAATCACATCACAGTCTCAACAATCAAAATATCTGTTTTTTCAGATTTTGCAGAGAAATTGATGGTTGATACGCCTCCATAAAAACCCATACTATCTCTTCGTTCTAATACATTTTTTTCGATTTCAATACTGCCATCAATCACAAAAATATATAAGCCATGGTATTCAGATTTTGTTTCATACTGATAATTTTTATTATTTTCGCTTGTTAAGCGAGAAACTTTGAAGTCTTGTTCAATCGGAAGGGCGTCTTCTATATTGTTTCCAATTAATGAAATAATTTTATTTATGTTTTTATTCGGGTCGTAGTGTGATCTATGGTAAGCGGTGGGTGAGTATAATTTATCAGGAATTACCCAAATATAAATTGCATTTAACTCATTCAGCGTGCTGATGTTTAATTCAGAATGCTTTCCGCCAGAGCCAGTATTAAAAATATAAAAATCATCTTTGTTTAGCGCATCAACCATACCGTTCTTTCCAGCCGTATTGATGTGTGTTAGCGTACCATCTAATACGAAAGACATGATGCAAAAATTATGATGGGGATGCATGTTATATCCGCATCCATTTGGACTGAAGATTTCATCACCAAAGCATCGAATTTTTCCAAATCCATCTATGCCATCTTGATATTCGTGAAAATTAAAACTAGAGTGCCTAACTAAATAGGCATCAGGATGACCTGCTAAATATGTCGAATGTTTTGCTACGGGGTTTGCTCCACTTGGAAGAATTTGCGAGTGAATATTGTTATATCCGCGTTCTTTATTTCTGATTATAAATGATCCATTATTAGTCATAAAAGTCTCCGTTAAGCAATCTTTAATAGGGGATGACAACCATTTCAAAAAAGCGCTTGTTTGTTCCGCAATCTGGGCAACACCAACTATCTGGTACGTCCTTCCACTTAGTTCCTGGTGCGATTCCATGTTCTGGAAGACCTAATTTTTCATCATATGAAAAACCACAACCCAAGCACATATATTTTTGCATGTAAAAACCCCTAAATTATTTCATATATTATTATCATATATTTCATCTACAAACATAAGTGCATTAATAACTGTAGGGAACCCAATATACATAGTTAAATGGATAATTGATGAACATATTTCATTCTTTGTTATTCCGAGTTTTTTACAGCTATTTAAATGGGCTTTTAATTGTGGGAAAGCATTTTTCTGCGTAATTAAGCAAGTGACGATAAGCAATTCCTTTGTCTTTAAATCAATTGTTTGATCGGAATAAAATTCACCATATGAATAAAACATATAGTCTGAATAGCCGGGTTTGATATTCTCTAACTTAGTGCTGATATTTTTACAGGATTCCTCACCAAATAAGTGCTCAAGCGTTCTTTTACCCTCGGCAATTTTATCCATAGAACTTCCTTGATACTAATATTTGCGATTTATGCCCTTTTAACCAGGATCCCGTCAATGTTTTTTATTTTAACATTTATTATTTTTATAGGAAACTATTTAATATTATTGGATATTGTAACATGCGCATGCAAGTTCATCAGGCGCATTCGCGCTTTCACCCTTCAGTTCTCATCAACTCGCCAACACTCATTCTTTTCGATAAATACGCGAATTGACCTGCCCATAACGACATAAAATCAGGATTGTTTTTCTCTTTCGCCATTTTTCGCATACTGTGTGTCAGCGCATTTTGAATAGGATAATCAAGAATATTTTCTTTTTTGCATTCCATTCGATTCGTAAATTTGTTTTCTATTCCTCTTGCGAGTTTCCCTGAAAATGCTCGAGTTAAAATAGTTTTGTCAATCGTTTGTAATAACAGAATCTCCTTGTATTTCGGGTGCGCGCCAGATTCATGACAACTTAAAAATGCAGTTCCCATTTGTACGCTAGAAGCACCTATGGCAAGCATTGCGGCAATATTCTTTCTATTCATCATTCCACCTGCAGCAATGATCGGGATGTTAATTTTATTTTTTATCTGTGAAATCAATGCAGATAGATGAATTAAACTGTCCTCTGCTTCTCCTAAAAACGTACTACGATGTCCACCAGCCTCGCTTCCTTGCGCGACAATCATATCAACACCATTTTTTTCTAATGCAATTGCTTCAGCCAAATTTGTTGCTGTGCCAATCAATATCGTATTATTTTTTTTAAGCTTATTTATCCATGCAGAATCCAACAATCCAAATGTAAAACTAAAAATAGGAATTTTTTCCTCAATGAGTACATTCATTTGTTTCTCAAATGATGGCGCATAAGGTTTTTTAGCTGGAATGATTTTAAGTTGTAATTCAGTACATGATTCTTCAATATTATGGCATGATTTTATGATTTGATTTTCTGCTGCATGATGAGTTTCAGGAATAAATAAATTGACAGCGAAAGGCTTATTCGTTAATTCTCGTATTGCATGAATAGCGCTTTTTATTTCTGCAGCTGACATATACCCAGCACCAAGTGATCCCAGTCCACCGGCATTGGAAACCGCGGAAACTAATTCTGGCGTTGTAATGCCGCCAGCCATGGGCGCTTGAATAATGGGATATTGTATTTTTAATTTTTCAGTTAATATCATGAGATAAATTTACAAAAAACCATGCCATATTCATATCATCTGTATCATATATATACCGCTCGCCAATGAAAATGCGATATTACTGCACTTCATCACTCGCGGTATATTCTGATTAGAACCCCATCGTGATGAGACACTTCAAAATGCGATAAAAAAATCGCATTTTGAAGTGGAATGGGTATATTGTGGCATAATAAATGTGGTGCGAATACAGAAACAGTCATCCTCGCTATGTTGGAATAATTTTCTTAAGGGGGTAATATGAAAAAAGTAAATATCAAAAACAAATTTGATTTATTTAACGAATATTGGACGCCTAAAATCTTGGGCGATTTAAATGATTCACACGTCAAAATTGCAAAATTCAAAGGTGAATTTACGTGGCATAAACATGACAATGAAGACGAATTATTTTTTATTATCAGCGGAAAATTATTAATTAAATTGAGAGATCAAGATGTTTATCTAAACGAGGGCGAATTTCTGATAATTCCGAAAGGAATTGAACATATGCCAGTCGCAGAAAATGAAGTTCACGTGATGCTGATTGAACCAAAAACAACGTTAAATACTGGTGACGTGACAAATCAACTCACAAAAGAAAAACTGGACAGGATTTAACAGATTGATTTATGCTCGGCGGGGCTGTAAAAAATTCTGTGTAAACGAATAGTCACTAAAACAAACCAGGAAACTGACTATGTTAAAACCAAAAGTGATTAAAAAATCTACTGTAAAACCATCATCCTTTCAATATCTATATACTTATCTTCAAGCTAATTTGCCAACAGACTCATCATTCTATTTTGCAATTTCGGATGTCTACAGTGGACTCTAAGTAATTCCATACTGCTGTCGATAATTTTCAATTGCTACCAAGTGTGCTTTTTGGTTTTTTTGTGGCGTTAAGTACTGCACCACATCAGATAATGTAATAATACTTTGCACTGGCACATGATAAGATTTAACGGCTTCTTGAATAGCAGATAACGTGCCAGTGCTGCCGCGTTCTTGTCGATCGAATGCGATAATAATACCGGATAAAGTGGCAGGAGTGGATTCGAGCATGGCAACCGTTTCTTTAACCGTCGTGCCCGCAGTGATCACATCATCCAGCATCACCACATTGCCTTTCAGCTCAGCGCCAACAAACGCGCCACCATCGCCATAGGATTTTTTTTCTTTGCGATTAAAACAATAGGGAATATTGCGATGAAATTTTTCGGCAAGCATGATGCTCGTTGCGGCGACCAGCGGAATGCCTTTGTATGCTGGGCCAAATAACATATCGCAGGGCATACGAGAATTCTGCAAAGTTTCCGCATAGAACTCGCCGAGCTTCGCCAGTGATTTTCCATCGTGAAATACACCCAAATTAAAAAAATACGGACTGATTCTGCCGGATTTTAAGGTGAATTCACCAAACTTTAATGCATTGCATGATAATAAGAATTCAATAAATTCAATTTGTAATTGGCGCATGATATATCTCTCAGACCTCAAGATGTGAATTTAACTATACCCATACCACTCAACTAATTGTTGAGCAATCATTTCTGGCGTGACGGTAGTGTAGCACGCCGGAACGACGGAAGTGATGTGTGATTTTGCATAATGGCAGGTTCTGCGTTGACATGGCGCGCAGGGAAAATGTGCTTGTAAATGAATTTGATTGTTGCCTATCGTGCCAATTTGTTGCGGATCCGTGGGACCATACAGAGAAATAGTGGGTGTGCTGAGAGCTGCGCACAAATGTCCAAGCCCCGTATCAACTGCAACCACCGCGCATGCGTTTTTCAAAACAGTTGCCATTTCGGCAATGTTTAATTTGGGTAATACTATTGCATGCGACGCTTTGCGTTGTAATTTTTCAGCGCGCGATTTTTCAGCAGCATTTCCCCAGGGTAAATAAACGGTCATGGGTTTTATTTTTTCGAGTAATGCTTCCCAATATATTTCAGGGTAACATTTATTTTCCCATGTGGTGCCGTGCAAAAAAACCATATATTCTTTCGCGAGTGAAATCGATAGCGTGGGCAACTGATTGGGATGAATGCAATAATCAGGCGTTGTGTTGGGCAGAGAATAAGAGCCTATTTTCGAGAATAATTCACGCGTGCGAAGCACTGCGTGTTGATTGATATCGACCGCATATTTTTGTTGATAAAAAAATCCTGCCAACCTTTCGCGCGCAGAATGCTGATTGAATCCATGCGATGGTCCGCGTGCGGTGGTCGACACGATAGCGCTTTTTAACAATCCTTGCGCATCAATAATCATGTCGTATTTTTTTTCTTGCAAGGTGCGATAAAACGTTTGCATATCGCGCCATGTTTTTTTGGAAAAAATATTTTTTCGCCAGTGTCTCAATGTAATGGGAATCACTTTTTTCACCGCAGGATGCCACGCAGGAATTTCAGCAAAAGCGGGTTCAACGACCCAATCCACTTGCACATCGGACATAGCGTGCCATAAGTCGGTAAGCGCTGGTAACGTGTGAATGACGTCACCCATGGAAGACATTTTGACTAGCAGCACTTTCATCGTTATTCTTAATTCTTTTTTATCATCTGGATAATTATGAAAGTGATCACTGCCAATGTAAATGGGATACGCGCTGCCGCGCGCAAAGGTTTTTTTGATTGGCTTGCAAAGCAAAAAGCCGATGTGGTTTGTTTGCAAGAAACCAAAGCGCAGATGGCTGAATTGCCTGACGCTTTATATCGCCCCGACTCGTATCATTGCTATTTTACGGATGCTGTGAAAAAAGGGTACAGCGGTGTGGCATTGTACGCTTTGCAAAAACCAGATCGCGTGATTCATCGGTTGGGATGGAAATGCGCAGATGAAGAAGGGCGTTTTGTGCAAGCGGATTTTGGGAATGTGAGTGTCATTTCATTGTATTTGCCGTCGGGTACGATGGGCGAGGTGCGCCAAAAAGAAAAATATGATTTTATGGATCGTTTTTTAAAAGTGTTGCGTGACTTCCATCGATCTCAACGTGAATTTATTATTTGCGGCGATTGGAATATTGTACACAAAGAAATTGATATTAAAAATTTTAAATCCAATCAAAAAACATCCGGTTGTTTGCCCGAAGAACGTGCGTGGTTGGATCACGTGTTAACGCAAGAAGGTTTTACTGATGCGTTTCGCGTCGTGAATCATGAAAAAGATCAATACACGTGGTGGTCGCATCGCGGCAATGCGCGCGCCAACAATGTGGGCTGGAGAATTGATTATCAAATTGTATCGGACAATTTAAAAAATAAAATTAAAAGTGCTGCCATCTACACCGCCGACAATTTTTCCGATCATGCGCCATTAATTATTGAGTATTCTCTTCGTGCGTAAGCAAGTGGATTCTTCATTAATACATCAGAAATGCCCGAGAGCAAGGTGCGCCATCATCATTTCTTCCGGAAGCATTGTATCTTCAGCAAAAGTGAGGCCGAGCACGGTAACACTGATAAAGTAATGTAATGGTGAATGATAAAAAGAGAACCGCTCCCCGTTGTTTTTTTCAAATCTCATCCGCAAGATGCAATCAGTTGTTTGATAGCTGCCATCGGATTTGAGATGGCCATTTTCACTGTATTCGCACTGCACGTTGAGTGCGAGATCGCTGTTGGTTTTCTCCCAAATTGTTTGCAAAATCTTTTCGATTGTTTTTTCATCGCAATTAAAATCACCGGAGACGGTGTAATGAGAGACAGCGTGAGAAACGGCATCATCAATAATTGTTTTTAGTATTGCTTCGACTGACTGTTCGCATTTATCGCCATACAATGCATGTAAGTTTGCAATCTTCTCGCCGAATCCATTTGAAAAAATTCTGCAGCGATGCACTTGTTCGCCTAATTTTTCGATGCTGGATTCATCGAGGAAAAATGCATGCTGACTGGCATCAGAGCGAATAATGGTCATTACACCCGCATCCGAAACATCAAACAGAGCGTTATGCCACTCTGGTAAAAAATGTTTGAAAGCATCAGCCATGATTTCAATATCTTTCTCTAAAATAGGAGATTCTTGAAACTTCAAAATGCGCACCTGAGGATTTTTTTTCAAAAATACAATCAAACGAGACATCAGAACGTGCAATCTTGTTCGGTATTCTTGGGCGGTTTCGTGTTGATTTAATCCGTTGTTAAAAAAAGGTTTGTTGTCATCGAAAGATCGCCGACACCGCTTAAGCAGATTATGCAAATAGATCTCATCAGCAACAACAGCGTGATGATCGCTAGTCCAGCCGTCAATAGGGATGGGGGGAATCCCCGCAGTTACCCGTGCAAAAAAAGAAAATGCATTAGATTTTCTGATTATTTTTGGTAATAGGTTGTTACGCATGGCAGGCACAATACACTAGATTTATTAATGAAATATGAAGGGAAAGTGCATTTTGATCGTATTTAATTATCGCAACGCCGCTTTTTGTTTTTCAATAATTTCCGCGATACCGGTTTTGGCGAGTGCCAGCATGGATTGCAATTCGCTTTCATGAAAAGCAGCGCCTTCGGCAGTGCCTTGCACTTCCACAAAAGTGCCTTGATCCGTCATTACGACGTTCATGTCAGTTTCCGCTTTAACGTCTTCTGCATATTCGAGATCGACGACAGGTGTTTTATTTACCATGCCAACTGAAACCGCAGCGACAAAATGTTTTAGTGGATCGTTCACGATCCATTTTCTTTCTTGCGCCGTGCGCAATGCGTCAATTAACGCAACACAAGCGCCGCTGATAGCCGCGGTGCGTGTGCCACCATCCGCTTGAATCACATCACAATCGATGGTGATGGTAAAACCCGGCATCTTTTTTAAATCCACTGCAGCACGTAACGATCTGCCGATCAATCGCTGAATTTCAATTGTGCGCCCACCCGGTTTTCCTCGTGTAGATTCACGTTCGGTGCGTGTGTTAGTCGCGCGTGGCAGCATCGCATACTCTGCGGTTAGCCAACCCTGCCCAGAATCTTTCAAAAAACGCGGCACCGTATCTGTGACACTGGCATTGCACAACACGATGGTTTCGCCAAATTGCGTTAGCACTGATCCTTCGGCATGTTTCGTGTAATCTCGCGTGAAAGTGATATGTCGCAGGGCATTGGGTTTGCGTTGAGCTGGTCTCATGGGGTGCCTCGAAAAAAGATGCTAGTATATCTTCTATTATTATTAATGCAAATTTTGCTATCATGCGAATGAAACCAAAAACAGGTGCAAAATAGTGAGTGACGTCACCGGTAATTTGTTTGTGATTGCAGCGCCGTCAGGTGCCGGAAAGACGAGTCTTGTGAATGCATTGACAGAGTCTGTTGCAAAGTTGTGTATCTCCGTTTCGCATACCACACGCGTTGCACGCCCCTCGGAAGTCGATGGGAAAGATTATTTTTTTGTGGATCACGACACGTTTGATGAAATGATTGAGCGCAACGCTTTTTTAGAATACGCCATCGTTTTTAATCAGCATTATGGCACTTCTCGTGATTGGGTGATGGCAGAATTATCGATTGGCAATGATGTGATTTTGGAGATTGATTGGCAAGGGGCGCGACAAGTGCGCCGATTATTTCCTGATACGATTTCGATTTTCATTTTGCCGCCGTCGATGGAGGCGCTGCAAGAGCGATTGGAGCGTCGCCAACAAGACAATTCGGCGACTATTGTGGGGCGCATGCAAGCCGCGCAAGACGAAATGGATCATTATCGCGAGTTCGATTACTTGGTGATTAACGATCAATTTGATCTGGCATTGCAAGATTTGCAGCATATTGTATTATCAGCGCGTGTTGAAACGTCTATTCAGGCGAAACGACATGCGACTTTACTGGCTAATTTGCTTCAAAAACAGTAAAATTTAGTGATTAATCGTTTAACTGAGGTTGTCATGGCACGTGTTACCGTTGAAGATTGTTTAGAAAAGGTGGCGAATCGATTCACATTGGTGTTGGTTGCAGCGCAACGCGCTCATCAATTGGAGATGGGGGCGGCAGATCCACTGGTTCCCGCAGATAATGACAAGCCAACTGTGATTGCTCTGCGCGAAATTGCTGAAGGCTTTGATCTTGAGAAAATCATGGCTGCTGATGCGACCGCCGCTGCAGCGGAAGAATACGCCGCATCCAAAATGGTGAGAGAAGATACCAGAGAAAATCTATAATGATGGGAGCGAGAGTTAGTCTATGCGTTTATTCAAACGACTACGACGGAAACTCTACTACCTATCAGATCAACAAATCGCACAAATTTACGAAGCTTTTTTAACGGCACTAGAAGCGCACCGAGATCAGGTGCGTCAAACAGGTGAGCCGTATATCACGCATCCGGTCTCCGTCGCCTGTATTTTAGCAGACATGAAAATGGACGCGTCTACCATCATGGCAGCGTTGCTGCATGATGTGATTGAAGATACCGGCATTGGTAAAATCGAACTCGAAAATCAATTTGGAAAAGAGGTTGCTGACTTAGTTGATGGCGTTAGTAAATTAACACAAATTGAATTTGTGAGCCGACAAGAAGCGCAGGCCGAAAATTTTCGCAAAATGGTGTTGGCGATGGCGCGCGATATTCGCGTCATTATCGTGAAACTTGCCGATCGTTTGCATAACATGCGAACGCTCGGCGGATTATCCGAAGAAAAAAAATATCGCGTTTCCAAAGAAACATTAGAAATTTTCGCACCCATCGCCAGACGATTGGGGATGCGTGATTTCTCGGTAGAATTAGAAGAAATTGCTTTTTCGTTGCAATATCCAAAACGATACGCCGTATTAAAAGATTCAGTGCAAAAAGCGCGCGGTAATCGCAAAAAAATATTGGCCTTGATTAACAAAACATTGCAAGATGGATTGACACAACATCAATTTCCTTCATGCACAATTTTGGGTCGCGAAAAACATTTATATAGTATTTATCGTAAAATGCGCGCGAAAAAAATTCCGTTCAATGAAATTATGGATGTGTATGCGTTTCGCATTATTGTGGATGATGTGGATACGTGTTATCGCGTGCTGGGTTTAGTGCATCACTTATTTAAACCAGTGCCTGAGCGATTCAAAGATTATATTGCTATTCCGAAAGCCAATGGCTATCAATCGTTGCACACCACTTTATTTGGTCCTTATGGATTACCTATCGAAATTCAAATTCGCACGAGCGAAATGGATCGCATTGCATCCAGCGGAATCGCAGCGCATTGGTTATATAAATCAGATGAAAAAGATTTAGAAAAAACACATATTCAAGCGCAAAAATGGGTTAATAATTTATTAGAATTGCAAAAAAATGCTGGGAGCTCGCTTGAATTTATTGAAAGTGTCAAAGTCGATTTGTTTCCAGATGAAGTTTACATTTTCACGCCCAAAGGAGACATCAAAGGATTGCCCGCGGGGGCGACAGGTGTAGATTTTGCCTACGAAGTGCATACCGATATCGGCAACAGTTGCATGGCAATTAAAATTAATCGACAGTTGGCGCCGCTATCAGCGCGATTATCCAATGGCGATACCGTTGAAATTGTGACGGCATCGACTGCGCGCCCCAATCCAAGCTGGCTTGATTTTGTGATCACCAGCAAAGCGCGAAATGGCATTCGACAATTTTTAAAATCACAACGACAAACCGCATCAGCAACATTGGGAAAAAAATTATTACAAAAAGCATTGCGCGATCATTCATTAGCGATGAAAAAAATTCCCGATAGCGTGTGGGAATTTTACTTGAAAGAAACGCAACTTAAAAATAAAGATACATTATTGTGCGACATTGGATTAGGTAATCGCGCAGCGCCTGTGGTTGCAGAACGTATCGATGCAATCATGCAAGCGCACGGCGATAAAGCATCGGCATTTGAAGCGTTTTTAGAAGAAATGCCGTTGTTGGTGGAGGGAACGGAAGGCATGCTACTGGAATTTGCGCAGTGCTGTTATCCCATCCCAGGCGATCCCATTGTTGGCATTTTAAAAACAGGAAAAGGAATTTTAGTGCACACCGATTATTGCCGAGAAATTTCTAGCACCACTCGTCAATCCACCGATTTTGTTCCGCTTCGCTGGTCAGATCAAGTGGCGGGTGAATTTGTGGTGGCAATCAGTGTCGCTGTTAAAAATGAACGTGGCGTGTTGGCGCAATTGGCATCCGTGATTGCTGAATTACAGGCGAATATTGATGACGTGGAAGTAAGCGAGCGCGAAATTAATTTTTATCAAGTGCAATTTCGCATTTTTGTGAAAAATAGATTACACTTGGCGCAAATCATGAAGGCGTTGCGACAAATTCCATCCGTGTTAAAAATAACGAGGCTAATATCGTGAAAATTATTCAAACCACTGAAGCACCTGCTGCCATCGGCACATATTCTCAAGCGGTGCAAGCGGGAAATACACTCTATATTTCAGGGCAAATTGCACTGAATCCTCAGACGATGCAAATGGTCACTGGCGATTTTGCAGCACAAGTGCAGCAGGTGTTTGAAAATTTAAAAGCGATTGTGACTACGGCCCATGCAACGCTCGCGAATGTTGTTAAATTGCAAGTGTATTTGTGCGACATAAATCAATTTTCTATCGTGAATGAAGTGATGGCGCAATATTTTGAAAAGCCTTATCCTGCGCGCGCTGTGGTGGAAGTGAGTCGTTTGCCCAAAGATGCTGCTGTTGAAATGGATGCTATTGCGTGTCTGTCGTAGAATCCACGATCCCTATTTCTGTGCTCAAAGGCGTTGGTCCTGCAACTGCAACACATTTGGCGTCGCTGAATTTGCTAACGGTGCAAGATTTATTATTTCATTTGCCATTTCGTTATGAAGATCGTTCCCGCATTTATTCCATTGCTGCGGTAAAAGTAAGTGATCGTGTGTTGATCGAAGGCAATGTTATTTCACTGCAAATCACGGGAAAACGGCGTTATTTGCGTTGTGTCATTCGAGATGATTCTCATCGATCATTGGAACTGATCTTTTTTTATTTTGCACAATCACATCAAAAAAAATTACAAAAAATAAATACGCGGATTCGTGTTTTCGGCGAAGTGCGATGGGGATTTTCAGGGCATTTGGAGATGGTGCATCCCGAATATGCGCCAATTGATGATATTGCGAATCATCATTTTTTATCGTTATTGCCCGGTTTATCTCCAGTTTATTCCACCGTGAAAGGATTGCATCAAGCGACACTGCGAAAATTAATGCAGCAAGCGTTGCATTGCTTGCGAGAAAAAAATATTTTGCCGGAATTATTGCCTGAGATACTGCGCCAACAATTTAACGCATTATCGATTGGTGATGCGTTACAATGGATACATTTTCCGCCGATAGAAGTGGATAGTGTTGCATTATTGCAGGCAAAACATCCGGCGCAACAACGACTGATTTTTGAAGAATTGTTAGCGCATCAATTAAGTTTACGTAATGTTCGCCAACATATTCGGCAAAAAGAAACTTACCTATTTCAAATGGACAATACACTTGAAAATAAATTGCGCGCAGCATTGCCATTTCAATTGACAGCAGCGCAAGAACGCGTTTTGTCTGACATTAAAAAAGATTTTTTGACTCTGAAACCGATGATGCGTTTGCTGCAAGGAGATGTGGGCGCAGGAAAAACTATTGTGGCGTGCATGGCAGCTTTGCCTGCGATTCAATCAGGTTTTCAAGTGGCTTTGATGGCACCCACCGAAATTTTAGCAGAGCAACATTTTCAAAATTTTTTGCAATGGTTTTCACCACTTTCTATTTCTGTAGATATGTTGCTTGGAAAGCAAACGGCTGCAGAACAAAAAAAAGCAAAAGAAAAATTATTGTCGGGGCAAACGCAGTTTATTATCGGTACGCACGCGTTATTTCAGAAAGAGGTTGTTTTTAAAAAGTTAGCATTATTGATTATCGATGAGCAGCATCGTTTTGGTGTGCAGCAGCGATTGTCATTGATGAGTAAAGGATTGCATAATGCTTATTTTCCGCATCAATTAATTATGACCGCGACACCGATTCCGCGCACATTATCGATGACAGCTTACGCGGATTTAGATTGTTCCGTGATTGATGAATTACCACCACATCGCAAACCAATCACGACGGTTTTGTTGTCATCACAAAAAAGAAATGACGTGATTGAGCGTGTGCGTTTGCATTGCCAACAAAAGCATCAAGCGTATTGGATTTGCACATTGATTACTGAATCAGATGAATTGCAATGTGAAGCAGCGGAGCAAACTGCAATATTGTTGCAAAATCAATTGAAACCATTGCGCGTTGGATTAATTCACGGACGCTTAAAATCAGTAGCAAAAAATCAAATCATGCGTGCGTTTCAACAAGGTGAAATTGATTTACTCGTCGCAACAACTGTTGTTGAAGTGGGTGTTGATATTCGAAATGCGAGTCTCATGATCATTGAAAATTCTGAACGGTTGGGATTATCGCAATTGCATCAATTGCGCGGGCGCGTGGGGCGCGGCGATCAATCGAGTTTTTGCGTGTTGCTGTATCAATCGCCATTGTCTGAAACTGCTCAAAAACGCCTGAATGTGATGCGCGAAACGCAAGATGGATTTTTAATTGCAGAGCGTGATTTGCAAATGCGTGGGCCAGGTGATGTGTTGGGGCAGAGACAATCGGGCGAGCAGCAGTGGCGCGTAGTGGATCTCATGCGCGATCAAGCGTTATTGCCGCTGGTTGAAAAAGCAAGTACGCAATTACAATCAGATAAAGAAACAATTACTGCGTTAATTGCGCGTTGGATAGGTGGCGCTTCGCATTATTTAAACGCGTAGTAATAAAAATATAAAAAAATTCACTAATCAAAAGTGATTTATAAAATTTTTTTGAAAAAAACAACGCGATATTCGTATTGCGTGCTTGTCTGTACGAAAAGGATTAGGTAGTATACACAGCATGCGGTGCATATTTGTGCTGCCGTTGTGTAATGGGGGTTCAATGTTCGGATTTATTCCGCGTGAGCTTCCGTTTTTTGATTAAATATTGAGAGGGAAGTTCAATGTCGGTAAAGAAAATTCTTCTTTTAGGTGCTGCGAGTATTGCTGCAGTGAGTGCAACTGCTGCGGTGGCTGGCGGTTATACGCATGAGCCAATGTCTTCAGGTGGTAGCTACTACTTGGAAGGCCATGCGGGTTATGCGCGTCAAAATTATCTTGATAATGTAAGATGGCGTGCTTCTTCTGGTGTCAATACCAATTCTGCAAATAATGCCTCCGGTGGTTTTTCCGGTGGTTTTGATGCGGGTTATAATTTCAATCGCAACTATGCGTTGGAATTGGGTTGGTTTTATCTGCCAACGGTTAACACGATGACTGGTAGCGCAGTGCCTGCATATCTGAAGAGCTGGGCGGCGTATCTTGCGGGTAAATTCATGGTGCCTATGGCGTGGATGCAAGACACGGACTGGTTCTTTAAACTGGGTGTCGCTTATCGTAGCGCAACCATTCCTGCAGCGGCTCAAAGTTCGTTGGCTGTTACATCGGGTAACTCAACTTACTGGCATCCAATGTTTGCGACGGGATTGGATTATAGCTTCAGCGATATGTTCTCTGGTGTAGCGCAATACGCATACTTCATGGGATCTGATAAGTCCTTTAAGTTTATTGCGGTAAATTCTGGCGCATTGGGAACAATGGCTGCAAATGTATTCACGCTGGGTTTGGCTTACAAATTCACCGTGTAATTGTTTCTGATTTTAATCAAAAGGGGCTTAGGCCCCTTTTTGTTTCTGATGACAACTCAGATGATTTATAAAAGCTGGAGTTTCGCACTTTGTGAAACTCTTTTTACGCGATGGGGGATTCTCAAGGGGGAGAACCGCGATTCTCCCCCTTGAGTGCAAGCGCGAATTTACTTCGCGCGCAGCATCAATTACAGGAAGGAGTTCGCACGAAGTGCGAAACTCCTGAAAGATAAAAAGAGCTTGTTTGTCGGATTTATTTTGGGTATGATCGTGATATGTATGCTTTCTGCGTTTCAGCGGAAATGCATATGAAGCGGAAAATTGAGTCGCTTCAAAATGTCGAGATGCTTTAGTAATAAAGTATTTCGGTGTTTTGTCGGCTCTGTTTTTGTTAGATCGAAAAAGAGGGAATTTAAAATGTCGGTAAGAAAATTACTCGTATTATCTGCTGCAGGTTTAGCAGCGATCGGTGCAACAGCAGCAATCGCTGGTGGCCCTGATCACATGGCTATGCCATCTGAACCTGGCTTTCAAAATAGCGTCTACATTGATTTGCATGGCGGCTATGAAAACTCAAATTGGAGCGACTTTAACTCCAACAACGTGTTAGGACCATCAGCGACTTCGAACTATGTGCCAACTTCGCGCGGCAAAGGATATTGGACTGCTGGCGCTGACATGGGTTACAACATTACCCAGCACATCGCTGCAGAAGCAGGTTGGTTCTATCAAGTAAAAGTGAGCGGTAACGGTACTACTCTGGCTACCAATGGCGTAGCTTCGCAAAGTGGGAACTCTCTCAACGTCCATTCTTGGTTTGCCTACATGGCTGCTCGCTTGAATGTGGCGTTAGCGGACGACTTTGACCTGTTTGGTAAAGTGGGTGTTGGTTATCGCGCATTGAGTTACTCGCGTACCAATCAAGCTAGCGGTGGTGGTATCACAGGCGTTACAGGTAATGGTAGTTACTGGGCTCCTGTATTTGGAACCGGTGTTCAATATAACTGGGGTGACTGGATGTTAGGTGCTCAATACCTATACTTCCCAGCGAATACAGATGTTAATCGTACAACGGCTAGCGGTGTTACAGCTGGTGCGTATGGTGCTCCAAACGCTGCTCCTGCAATTCACACGTATACCGGCTTTGTCGGATACAAATTTGCTGTGTAAGCAGGTTCTGTTCGGATCAAAAGGGAGCTTGCTCCCTTTTTTTATTGCAGGAAAAAGTTTAGGGTCTTATATGGACTCGCCCCTATTGAAATTTTCATCGTCACCCCCATCTATCTTCGATATGCGCATAGCAACAACGCGGAGATGAGCGATGACCCAAGAATCCCAACAACAAACCCTGTCCTTCGGTGCTGACGTCAATCAGTTATTAGAATTGGTGGCGCATTCACTTTACAGTAATCCTGAAATTTTTCTGCGCGAATTAATTTCCAATAGCTCCGATGCCGCGGATAAATTGCGCTATGAAGCATTGAGTGACGCAGGACTTTATGAAAACGATTCAGATTTAAAAATATGGGTTTCATTTAACAAAGACAATCGCACCATCACGCTTCGCGATAACGGAATTGGCATGAATCGCGAAGAAGTGATCGAAAATTTGGGTACCATCGCCAAATCTGGCACGCGTGCATTTAAAGAAAAAATAAACGGAAAAACAGACGGAAAAGCCGATGCTTCGCAATTAATTGGTCAATTCGGTGTCGGATTTTATTCTGCATTTGTCGTGGCAGACAATGTAATTGTGCGCACTCGTCGTGCGGGCATGCAGCAAGATCAAGGTGTTTATTGGGAATCAAACGGCAAAGGCCAATTCGATATTAAAAATATTGATTGGAAAAATCGCGGAACAGAAATCACGTTGTTTTTAAAAAAAGACATGGATGAATTTTTGGATCCGTATCGTTTGCGCACTATCATCACAAAATATTCTGACCACATCGTTTTGCCTATTTTAATGGCGAAAATTGAAGAATCTAAAAAGAAAGACGACAAAGAAATTGTGGTCACTCAAGATGAAGTGATCAATCAAGCGAAAGCATTGTGGACTTTACCGAAGAATGAGATCAAAGACGAACAGTATCAAGAATTATATAAACACATCGCGCATGATTTTGAAGATGCGTTGACATGGGCGCATAACAAAGTCGAAGGAAAATTAGAATATACGAGCTTGTTATATATTCCTAAGCGTGCACCGTTTGATTTGTGGCAACGCGAAGGCGTTCGCGGATTAAAATTGTATGTGAAACGCGTTTTTATTATGGATGACGCAGAACATTTTATGCCGCTGTATTTGCGTTTTGTGAAAGGTGTTATCGACACCAGCGATTTACCGCTCAACGTATCGCGTGAAATTTTGCAATCGAATAAAACGATAGACTCGATTAAATCCGCATGCGTAAAACGCATGTTATCTTTATTGGAAGAATTATCCACGAATGATGCTGAAAAATATGCGACATTTTGGAAAACATTTGGCGCCGTATTAAAAGAAGGTCCCGCAGAAGATTTTGCGAATAAAGATCGCATCGCTAATTTATTGCGATTTGCAACAACACAGAGCAGTGACGACACGCAAAATGTGAGCTTGAAAGATTATGTGTCGCGCATGCAAGCGGGCCAAGATAAAATTTATTATATTGTGTCCGATAATTATCAAGCGGCTAAAAATAGCCCTTTACTCGAAGTATTTCGCAAAAAAAATATCGAAGTGTTGTTATTATCTGATCGCGTCGACGAATGGCTGGTCGCACATTTGCATGAATTTGAGGGAAAAAAATGGCAATCTGTGTCTCAAGGCGCGCTTGATTTAGGTTCCATGGAAGATAAAAAAGAAGTTGAGAAAAAAGAAGCGGAACATAAAGCAGAATTCAAATCAGTGGTTGAGAAAGTCAAAAAATCTTTGGGAGATAGAGTCAAAGAAGTGCGTTTGACGCATCGCTTAACGGATTCACCAGCCTGCGTTGTATTTGATGAAAATGAAATGACAGGGCATATGCAGCGTTTGATGAAAGCAGCAGGGCAAGCAGTGAATCCCGCGAAACCCATTTTGGAATTAAATCCAGAGCATGCTATCGTCGTGAAATTAAAAGCGGAAGAAACAGATGAGCGCGTTACGCGATGGGCGGATCTATTACTCTGCCAAGCATTATTAGCAGAAGGTGAGCAATTGGAAAATCCCGCTGCTTTTGTGAAGTCGCTCAATCAGCTGGTGCTTGAGTTGTCGCAATGATCTGCGAACCCCCCGGTTTTTTGCTAAAATGAGTTCATGAGCGATAAAAAAAAGCCAAAAACACCCAAAGACCCTCGCAAACCCCGATCTTCGGAAGAGGGCTTTGGCGGTGCACAGGATCAATTGCCGCCATCCGATCAGTCGGTAGAGTCAGAGCAAGCCGAGAGCGCTGAAAATTTTATTGAAGCGGTTGACGAGTCTGCTGAAATCAATTGGGAAATACTTTCCGACGATGAATTGTCTTCTATTGAAGGCGCTTCTCAAAAACAAAAATTATCTGAAAAGAAAGAACAAAAACGACTGCGTGAGATTGCAGCGCGCGAACGGCGTGACATGGCGCGCAATCCGGAACAACGAAAAAAGATAATGGAAACGCAAAAGCAGCGTGGTGATATCATCGAGCCTGAATCGCAACGTCAAAAACACGAACATGCCGGCATGTCATCGATGAAACAACATCCATTGATGAGTCAGTTGCCGCAAGGAAGTGCTGTGAATTTGGGAATCGATCCGAGCAAATCGCCCGCAGCCGAAGCGCGTGCACAACAATCGCCAGAATTAACGCCAGCGCCTTCAGCGCAAGCGCAAAATACCAATGTTGCCAGGGCAACGCATGGCATGAAACCCACTCCAGGAAAATAAACCATGCCGTCGATCGCAGACACAATTATTTACGGAAAAGCGTCGGAAGTGGCGGCTGCCGCGCGCGCCAACGAACATTTAAATTTTATTGATGAATACGGTTATACACCGTTAATTGAAGCGTGTATTGTTGACGACATTGAAAAAGTAAATGCTATTTTGGCGTGCAATCCCGATATCAATTTTCCAGATTTATTGGGGAATACAGCATTATATTGGGCCGTTGATAATCACAATATGCCGTTGTGCGAATTATTATTGGAAAAAGGCGCTAATCCCAACGCGTATAACATTGCTGGAAAACCAATTTTAGTAAGTCCATTACTGCGCAATCAAACTGAATTAAAAAATATATTAATAAAACACGGCGCTAAGCTTGTATTCGCGCAAGATTTTATTCATGTCAAAATGTTGGGTCATCGATTTGAATTACAGGGATACGTTGACATCATTAACACCCAAGGAGAATTTGTTGAAGTGGCATTGGAAGGATTTATTTTAGAATTTACATTGGATGCATTGGGGCAATCATTATTGGAATATCGAAATAATTTTAGAGCGCGGTATTGGGAGCGTGAATTTGTAAAATTACGCACAATTATCGGCGCGTTGTCACGTGCGTGTTATTTGACGCGATTTCAGCGTTATAACGTGGATTATCGCAAGCATTTAGAACAGTTGGTGCCATCGATGGAAGAAGATCCATTAATTATTCCTGTCGCGCAAGAAGGGCATGCGATGACATTAATTCGCGCGGGGAATTTGCTCGCGATTTGTGATCGCGCTTTACGTGATGATCAAGATTCCGGTGAAGATAAAGTCAAAATTTATTACATGAATAAACCGTGGAAATTAACACCGGACACTATTGCGGAATTAATTTACGTGCAGCAAGAAATGCAGTTGTTTCACAAAATATTGCCCGCGAATTTAGGCTTGCAAGAAATTGCATCCATGCCACTTCGCGCGCAAATTGCCGGCAATTGTTCGTGGGCTAACATCGAAGCGTGCATTCCCACTTTGTTTTATATGCTATGCGTGAATAATCCCGGAAAAACCGGAGAATGTTTGGTGAAAGATAAAATGGAAGCCATGCGATTTTTTCATGACTGGGAAAGATGGGATCAAGATCGATCTTTGCATTATTTCACACATGGAATAGAAAAAGCGGATAAAAAAAGACGTGCGTGCATTGCGGAAATGTTGTGCGCCGTTTTATTTGAAGCGTGTGATGCCAACAATCTGGACGATAGAGAACGTATCAACAAAATTGTTCCTGTCATCACGACACCTGATCTTCACTACATCCCAGAAAGTTATTTGAACCCCTATTATCGCGAAAATAAAACTGCGGCTGGCGAAAATTTTCGTAAGATGTTGCGGTTGGGCGGGGATGTGTTTGAGCTATGATGTAATAAGGTCAGCCCCGATCATTAACCGCCAATTTTGAGTGCTTTTTGATGAAAAATTTCGCTGCGCTGCTCATTTACTAACGTGTAAACTGCGCTGCTCGCTCAACTTTTCATCAAAAATCATCTCAAATTTGGCGGTTTTGCCTAGATTCAAGCATGTTCTGATCTGTTACCTATGATGTCGGTAATAAAAACAAATGTTGAATAGTTTGCATCAGCCATTGTATCGGTGCTGTGATCACGACAATCGCGCCAGTATAAACCATCACAATCAACAATCCTAAAAAAATCCAAATGCCATACATTTCCAGGCGATTGTATTTTCGTGCGAGCGCAGGTGGCAGCAATGCAGTGACAATACGGCTGCCGTCGAGCGGTGGCAGCGGAATTAAATTAATCACGAGCAACACGCAGTTGATCATGATTCCAAAAAGCGCGGCGTAATGAATAAATGCGCCAATGGGATGCATGGTGTGCTCTATTCCAGGATGCAAAAAAATCAGTTGATTGATTTTGCCCACGATGGCCCAGAAAAATGCCATTACTAAATTAGCGCCGGGGCCGGCGATGGCGACGAGCGCCATGTCACGCCGAGGATTTCGCAAATTTTGCCACGCAATGGGAACGGGCTTCGCCCATCCAAAAATAAATCCACCGATGGCGAGCATGATGAGCGGCAACACGACGGTGCCAATTGGATCGATGTGTTTTATTGGGTTTAAACTGACGCGACCTTGAATGCTGGCGGTTTGATCGCCGAGTTTGCTTGCAATCCACGCATGTGCTGCTTCATGCAACGTGATCGCGAAAATCAGCGGAATCGCGGCAACGCAAATGGTTTGAATGGCTGAATTAATATCCATGCTATTGCGGGGTCTCAAATACTTTAACTACTTTTCTAACGCCATCCACGCGTCTTGCAACACTGACAGCGAGACTGGCTTGCTGCGGTGTGAGCACACCCATGAGATATACAACACCTTCCTCGGTAACTACTTTAATTTGTGTGGAATGCAACCCTTGTTTTGCCATCATTTCTGTTTTGACTTTGGTGGTGATCCAAGCGTCATGACTGCGGCGCCAAACGGATGAAGGATTTGTGATTGTGATTTCATTGTAAACGTGGCTGATGTTTCTCACATTTGATACTAATTGGTAAGCTGTTTCGCGCTGCTCTTCCGTGCGCGTTTGACCGACCAATAATAAAACGTGATTGAAAGTTGCAATGACGATGTGTGCATCTTTTTGCAATTGTGGGGATGCGGCGATGCGATTTGAAGCAATTTGTGCTGCATCGCGATCTTCGACCATGGTTTCTACGCTGCGTCTGTCATAAATCACTGCGCCGCCGACAGTGGCACCCACAACCAACGCTGCTGGAACACAACTCGAAATAAATAACACTAAAAAACTGGTAGCGATAAATTTTAAAATAGAGCGTCGACGAATCATGTTAATAGCCCTCATAATGTCTGAAATAATTGCTTATCGATAATATCACATAAACAGTGGATCACAATCCCGTGAGTTTCTTGAATCCGCGCAGTAGAATCTGCGGGCACGCGAATTTCAACATCGGATGCAGTGAGTAGTGGCGCGATTTCTCCGCCGTCGCGACCTGTGAGCGCAATCACAGACATTTGGCGATTGTGTGCCGCGACGATGGCTTCAATGACGTTTTTTGATTTGCCACTCGTAGAAATGGCGAGCAAAACATCGCCTGCTTGCCCCAGCGCTTTAATTTGTTTTGAGAAAATTTCATTGAAGTGATAGTCATTGCCGATGGAAGTAATGGTGGAAGTATCTGTTGTTAATGCAATGGCCGGAAGACTCGGTCTTTCCGATTCATAACGATTCAACATTTCTGCTGAAAAATGTTGCGCGTCGGCTGCTGATCCGCCATTACCGCACGCTAAAATTTTGTGATTATTGAGCAGCGCATCAACGAGCCGCAACGCCGCCTTGGCGATTGCCTCGCTCAACAGATCCGCTGACATCATTTGTACTTGAACAGTTTCAGTGAATGTGTTTTTGATGTGTTCAGTCAGGTCCATACTTATTCTCCACAACGCGATCAGTAGTTTACCTGAAATGCATCTTGAATCCAGGTAATTTTTAATTCGGACGTGTTCGATGGATTCGGTTGCAGCCCGATGACATCAAAGCGACAGTAGGTATTGTGATACAGCCCGCGCGATTGCAAAAAATAAGTGGCAGTTTGAATAAGCCTTGATTGTTTGCTGTCAGAAATCATTTCGATGGCGTCGCCAAATGCCGTAATGCTTCGCAGCTTCACTTCAATGAATACTAAAAATTTCTCGTGCCACATAATCAAATCGATTTCGCCTTTGGCTTTGGGATTGACTTCCGAAGCGCGAAAATTTTTTCTTACCAATTGAAGCCCGTGACGTTCTAAAAATTCACGCGCAGATTTCTCACCCAAAGCGCCGGTGATGACACTTCTCATAAGATTATTCCGTTGTCATTTTGACGATAGGTCTGAGATTATAGCGTTATCACAGCAATTTAAATCTGAGGTTTATGCGCACCTGCGGGAGCGGGCGCACTTCTGGCAGACGTGATCTTAAAAACAGACGTCTCTTTTTATTTGCAGACAATGAAAACAGCCGTTTCTTTTATTGACTTAAATGAGTGATTAGCCTATAATTTAAAATATCTAATTGAATTTAAAGGTATTTTTTGATATGTACAGAAAAGCGTTTGGTTTTCTTGAAAAGTGGGTGTCAGAAAGTGATCGCAAGCCATTGGTATTGCGTGGTGCGCGCCAAGTGGGGAAGACGTGGTTGGTGCGCCATTTTGCAAACATGAGCGAAAAAAAATTAATTGAGATTAATTTCGAGAAACAACCACAGTATGTAAAATATTTTTCATCTAACGATCCAAAACAAATTTTATTGAATTTAAGCGCCGCATTCCATCATGAAATTATTCCTGAAAAGTGTCTATTGTTTTTAGATGAAATACAATCAGCGCCAGAATTACTAGCAAAGTTGCGTTGGTTTGCAGAAGATCTGCCCGAGTTACCTGTCATTGCAGCAGGATCGTTATTAGAATTTGTATTAGCAAATCACACGTTTAGTATGCCGGTTGGGCGTATTGGTTATTTGCATTTAGAGCCATTGTCATTTGAAGAATTTTTAATGGCACAAGATAAAAAAATATTATGTGATTATTTGTCAAAATACACGCTTAAAATTGAAATTCCAATGCCACTGCATGAGCAATTGATGTCATTGTTTAAAGAGTATGTGTTGGTGGGTGGTTTACCTGCAGCCGTATCCAGTTGGATTTCTGATCGATCGTTGTCAAAAGTAAATAAAATTCAACATAATTTGCTGGCTACTTACCGAGATGATTTTTCTAAATACAATGGGCGAATAGCAACAGAAAGATTAGATGAAACCATGATGGCTGTGCCAAAAATGCTGGGGCAAAAATTTGTATTTAGTCACGTCAGCTCTAGCGCGCAGTCTAATACGATAAAACAGGCATTAAGTTTGCTCAATAAAGCGCGCATTTGTCATCGCGTTTCTGGAAGCCACGCGAATGGTGTGCCGTTGGCCGCTGAAATAAAGGAAAAATATTTTAAAGAAATTTTTTTAGATGTAGGATTGTGTTGTGCGGCATTGGATTTAAATTTAAATCAAATTAATAACACCGATGAAATCACATTGATTAATCAAGGCGCGATTGCAGAACAAGTGGTTGGGCAATTGCTTCGAGTCATTCATCCGTTTTATATGCAACCCGCGCTGTATTATTGGTTGCGCGAGGAAAAAGGATCCAACGCTGAAGTGGATTACGTGATTTCGCATAACGGAAAAATTATTCCAATCGAAGTAAAAGCTGGCAGCACTGGTGCATTAAAATCATTGCATTTAATGATGGAATTAAAAAAATTAAAATTTGCAATTCGTATTAACTCAGATTTACCATCAAAAACTGAAGTAAAAGTCAAAAATTATTCGAGTAAACAAATAGAATATACCTTGCTGTCACTGCCGTTTTATTTGTTAGGCCAGATAAACAACATTGTCATCTAATAAAAATCATCTTGCTCACCCAAAGCGCCGGTGATGACACTTCTCATAAGGTTATTCTGTTGTCATAAAATGTAAAAACTGCCCCGTGTACGATGCTTTGCAACGTGAAACAGTTTCGGGTGTGCCAGCAGCCACAATGGTGCCGCCGCCATCACCACCTTCAGGGCCTAAATCAATAATCCAATCAGCGACTTTAATCACATCCAAATTATGTTCGATCACAATTACGGTATTGCCATGATCACGCAGGCGCAACAATACTTTTAGTAATTGCGCAACATCGTGAAAATGCAAACCGGTGGTTGGCTCATCTAAAATATATAATGTATTTCCCGTATCGCGACGCGATAATTCTTTCGACAATTTGATGCGTTGTGCTTCGCCACCTGATAATGTTGTCGCACTTTGCCCCAATGCAATGTAAGACAACCCCACTTCCATCAACGTTTTTAATTTGCGTGCAATGATGGGAACGGGTTTGAAAAATTCATATGCTTCTTCCACCGTCATTTGCAGCACGTCGTGAATATTTTTCCCTTTATATTTTATTTCCAGTGTTTCGCGATTGTAACGTTTACCCTGACATTCATCGCAAATCACATACACGTCTGCTAAAAAATGCATTTCGACTTTAATTAATCCGTCACCCTCGCATGCTTCGCAGCGCCCACCGGATACGTTAAAACTAAATCGTCCTGCGGAATATCCGCGCGAACGCGACTCTTCAGTTGCCGCAAATAATTCACGAATGGGCGTGAGAAGACCAGTGTAAGTTGCAGGATTGGAGCGGGGCGTGCGACCGATGGGACTTTGATCAATGTCGACCACCTTATCACATTTTTCTAATCCTACAATCGAATGATGTTCACCCGGCGTTTTTAAATGTGCTTTGTTTAGTAAATGTGAAGCGACAGGAAATAACGTGTCGTTAATTAAGCTTGATTTTCCAGAACCGGAAACGCCTGTGATACAAGTCAACAATCCCAGCGGAATATCCACCGAAATATTTTTTAAATTATGACAACGCACGCCGCGAATTTGTATCGAGGGGCGACACACATTTTCAACGCGTTTTTTTGGAATCGGAATGCTTATTTTTCCAGATAAATATTGCCCGGTAATAGAACGCGCTGATTTTTTAATATCGTTTGGCGTTCCGAAGGCCACAATTTCTCCGCCATGTTTTCCAGCGCCGGGGCCCATGTCGATCACATGATCTGCCGATAAAATTGCTTCTTCATCATGCTCAACCACAATCACCGTGTTTCCCAAATCGCGCAATTGCGTGAGTGTTTTTAATAATCGTGCATTGTCACGTTGATGCAATCCAATTGAGGGTTCATCTAAAATATACATCACACCTACCAACCCAGAGCCGATTTGACTGGCCAAGCGAATGCGTTGCGCTTCGCCACCGGATAATGTTTCAGCGCTGCGATGCAGTGTTAAATAATTCAAACCGACATCCATTAAAAATCCCAAGCGCGCATTCACTTCTTTTAAAATTTTGTCGGCAATTTCTTTTTTATTTCCGGATAAATTTAATTGTTGAAAAAATAATTGCGCATCCGTGATGGAAAGTGCGGTAATATCCGGCAAATTTTTCTGCTGAATAAATACATTTCTCGCCGCTAATCCCAAGCGCGCACCTTGACACTGACTACACGGCGCCAACGTTAAAAATTTGGCGAGCTCATCGCGCACGGCATCCGATTCGCTTTCCTGATATCGTCTTTTAATATTTGTCAAAATGCCTTCGAATGCGTGGCGACGTTTGATCGACGAGCCTTTGTGCGTCATAAATGTAAACGTCACCATGTCGCGACCGCTGCCGTGTAAAATGAGATGCTGAATTTTTTTCGGCAATGATTGAAATGGTTTTTCCAAACTAAAATTAAAATGTTTCGCCAAACACGCGAGCATTTGGTAGTAATGATAATTGCGTCTATCCCAGCCGTTAATGGCGCCTTCTGAAATTGACAAAGAAGAATCTCGTACAATTTTTTCCGCATCAAATGATTGCTCAATACCCAATCCATCGCACGCTTCGCAAGCACCAACAGGACTGTTAAACGAAAATAATCGCGGCTCTAATTCTTTAATGCTGTAACCACATTCGGGGCAAGCGAATTTGGATGAAAAAGTTTGCGTGTGATCCGATGCGAATATTGTCATCAACCCATCCGATAAGCGCAACGCTGTCTCGCAAGATTCTGCGATACGCTGCTGAATTTCTTTTCTCACTTTAAAACGATCCACCACCACATCAATACTATGTTTTTTTTGCAGATCCAACTTTGCTACATCATCCAGCTCCTTAATTTCGCCATCAATGCGTGCACGCACGAAACCTTGTTGTTTTAATTGCGATAACAATTCAGAAAATTCCCCTTTGCGTTCACGTACGATAGGCGATAACAACATTACTGCGGTACCTTCACTTAACCGCAACACTTCATCCACCATTGTTGAAACCGATTGCGCACTGAGTTCATGATGATGCGCGGGACAGCGCGGCGTTCCCACGCGCGCAAATAACAATCGCAAATAATCATAAATTTCCGTGATGGTGCCAACGGTCGAACGCGGATTGTGTGAGGCGGCTTTTTGCTCGATAGAAATTGCAGGTGATAATCCTTCAATCGTGTCGAGCTCTGGTTTATCCATCATCGATAAAAATTGGCGCGCATAAGATGAAAGTGATTCCACGTAACGTCGCTGCCCTTCAGCGTACAGTGTGTCGAATGCGAGCGACGATTTTCCGGAACCAGACAATCCAGTAATCACTACCAATTGATCGCGAGGGATATCTACATTAATATTCTTCAGGTTGTGCGTGCGAACGCCGCGCATGGAAATTGATTTGGTCGACATGGATCTTGCCCTCGTTTGGAACCGCATTATAGGCTTTAAACCTTGTGGAGAAAACATTGCCTCAACAATCTCGTACAGCGGTGATTGCGTTAGCGATCATCATGTCCATCCGCATGTTTGGATTATTCATGATTTTACCGATTTTTTCGGTATACGCAGCAACGATTGAAGGTGCGACTGCAACGCTAATTGGTGTCACACTCGGAATTTACGGCCTGACACAAGCACTCTTTCAAATTCCGCTGGGTGCATGGTCTGATCGCGTGGGACGCAAAACCATTATTGTAATTGGATTAGGATTGTTGTGTATTGGTAGCGTCATTGCCGCTATTTCGCATTCGATGCATTGGTTGATCGTGGGTCGTGCGCTGCAAGGTGCAGGTGCGATTGGTAGTACGGTGTTGGCATTGGTGGCAGATATCACGCACGAAGAATCACGCAGCAAAGCGATGGCGTTGATGGGATTATCGATAGGTTGTGCTTTTGTCGCAGCGATGATTGCAGGCCCCATCATTAATCACTGGTTACGATTGTCCGGTATTTTTTGGATGACAAGTGTGTTAGCACTCATTGGTATGTCATTGTTGTGGTTAATTCCAACGCCGCCGAAACCAATGATCGATGCGACCACCAATTTAAGAATGCAATTGAAACAAACCCTGCATAATGCGACATTGTGGCGCTTGAACATCGGCATTTTTGCATTGCACGCAATTTTGACGGCCTTGTTTATTGCCATCCCCATTGTGCTCACGCGCGAAATTACGCTGTCTGAATCACAGCAAATTTGGCTGTATTTTTCGATTTTAATTGGCTCATTTATGTTGGCTGTGCCGTTGATTGTATTGGCTGAAAAAAAACAAAAAATAAAAACCTTTTTGGTTGGTGCTATTATGATTATTTTATTCACACAATTTTCTTTTATATTTTTGTACCAGAAATTATGGGCAACCATCGTTTTGTTGCTGATATTTTTTGCGGCGTTCACTTTGCTTGAAGCGACACTGCCATCACTCGTTTCTAAAATTGCGCCGCCTCGTAATAAGGGTGCTGCGATGGGCGTTTACTCGTCATCGCAATTTTTTGGTATTTTTGTTGGCGGGCTGTTGGGTGGGCTCGCGTTGTCCTACGCAGGATTGTTGGGCGTGTTTTGCATTTGCACTGCGCTCGCGTTGGCGTGGTTGCAATTGGCTATTGCCATGCCCATCACTCAACCCGAAAAAACAGAAAATATGAAAACACGAATTGCGTAATGAGGTTGATGCGGGTAATCTAGCTTTATTGTGAAAATAACGAGGTGATGCATGGCCAGAGGTATTAACAAAGTAATTTTGATTGGTAATTTGGGCGCGAATCCAGAGGTGCGCTACACGCCCAACGGTAACGCTGTGGTGAGTTTAAGCATCGCGACGAGCTCAGGCTGGAAAGACAAACAAACAGGTGAAATGCAAGAACGCACAGAATGGCATCGCTTGGTTTTCTTCAATCGTCTTGCTGAAATCGTCAATGAATATCTGCGCAAAGGTTCTAAAATTTATATTGAAGGCAGCTTACGCACACGCAAATGGATAGACAAAAACAACGTTGAAAAATACACGACCGAAATTGTTGTGAATGAAATGCAAATGCTCGATGGCCGAGGTTCGTCAGGCGCTGGCAGCGACGAGCACGCTACCGCTCAACCAGCAACTACTACTGCTGCTGCTGAGTCATCGTCATCTTCTGCCGCAGGTTCTGCGGATTTTGATGATGATATTCCGTTTTAAAGATCACATAATCTTTCGTCTCAAGTATGGATGGAAGTCAGTGCGATTTTGAGGATCGTGCCGGCGCGTAATAGGTCAGCCCCGATCATTAACCGCCAATTTTGAGTGCTTTTTGATGAAAAATTTCGCTGCGCTGCTCATTTACTAACG
>MGXR01000003.1 GCA_001801425.1 Gammaproteobacteria bacterium RIFCSPHIGHO2_02_FULL_42_43 | reverse complement strand
ACATTTTTTGAAATTCTAGAATATTCATTGGGCAGTCAATTGGCTTATTAACATCATTTTTCTGATTGCCAATTGTATCTGTCATTGCCGCATTCCTCTACGGCGCACTGTACCTTAAATCAAATTGGGTGACAACCGGATAGGCAGGTAATATTAATCTATTCAGTCATGTGCATATCAACAATAACTCGGAAATGACCTTCCTAAATAATCATCCTGAATTTATCGCAAACTATTATTCAAAAAAATATTATCACGCCGATATTTATGCAGCGAATCAAAATAATTTCGGCGAATTTTTATTGTGGGACAGCTTAACCTGCACGGGTAAAACCAATGAAATGGTAAAAGATGCGGTCGATTTTGGTCACAAACAATTTCTCACATTAACCGAAAAAGATAACGCGGGAACCCATTTTTATTATTTCGCAACACCCTCCTCTTCTGTTGCGATGAATCAAGTGTATCTCAACAATTTAGATGCGCTCAAAGCATTTGTAAAATATTTCAAAGCAAAAACACAAGACGCAAAAGAATTATCAGCATGGCGCGACATCAAATTAATAATTGAAAAAAAGCATTCTGACATTGAATTGCTGCTCGATGATCAATTAATTTCAATTGACGCTAAAAAAGAATTTTATCAAGATATTTCACATCAATTAATTAAAAATCCGCGTTTATCAAAAACACAGTTAAATTGCATACATTTATTAGCAATGGGCTTTTCAGCTAAAGAAATTGCAGAACGATTGAATTTGTCTCGTCGTACGGTTGAGAGTTATTTAGCGCATATTAGACATGTTTATGGTTGTCGAAATTCGAAGGAATTGATTGCGCTGTATTATAATCGTTAATAATAATTTTATTTTCTCGGTCTCACTTCTCTAGAAAGAACAGCGAGACTTTTTCCAGAAACATATCGTTTTGTTTCTTCATCCCATCTAAAGTTATCTTGTATTTTTTTGAGCTTATCTCGAGTTACATGACCAACACTGGCTGTTAAATCACCGTCGGGAAGTACCATATCTAATTTTTTTGATTCTTTTAATGTGCTTCCCAACACATCTTTAGACAATGCAAAAGAAGGTTTTATTTTTTTAGGGAAGAAATTTATTGATCGGCGAAACATATCACACACCTCACTTATTGCGTAAATGATGTCGGTGGTTCAAGTGTCTCAACAGGAACAGTTTTGCCTGGCTGAGAGCCTCTTACAGCTCTTGCATTTGATTCTCTGATTGCTGCTGCTGATGGCTCCATTGCATCACCCCATTTCCACATGGCGTTGCGAGATGTCATTGGCGATGTTTGAGCCTTTTCGTCAACTGGAATAACCGCCACCGCTTCATGCATTGAAACAAAACGCATGCAATTCTCAAGCGAATATTTTTGTTTTAAATGCGCTGCAAAGGCGTCAATTTCTGCTGATGTTAATGTTGTGGAAACGCAATACCAATTTTCACCAAACTTTTTTTCAGCAACTGAGATTACATTTTCTTCAGTGCTTATACCACTTAATATTCTGGAAATGCTAGAACCTGCGCTTAAACTAATCGTTATTTTTTCGCCTTCATTTACAGAAGAATTTTTATATTTTGGATTTAAAAGTCTCATATTTACCTCGTTTATTTTTCAAAAAATTACATATTAATTTTGATAGGAATTTCTGTAGCGATCGGGAACTATAACCTATTACCTCTGCTGTAATTAATTATTATAAATACCTATCGTGGACTAAATTGCTGTTCTGTTGAATTACTTAATAAACTTTCTTCTTCTTTAATTAAACTGGTACATGAAAATAGTCGAATGCCTTCGTAATGAGAACCCAGTAAAAATTGATCTTTGTGAACGGCATGATACCTAGGCATTTCGCGCAGCATTCTTTCTCTGGTCGCTAATATTTTTCCTGTATTAACACTAACGACATGCATATCTGATATATCTGGATACGAATCAGTTTGATTAATGACTACTATTTTTCTGCCTTCATCAACAAAAAATAATTGGCTTTTTTCACCATGTGTGTGTTGCTTAATATTATGTATAAAAATGCAATGCATCGTTTCTAAATCTAATATACGAATGATCTTGTCATCATAAGATTCAAAAAGAATATGTTTTCCATCAGTGCTAATATCCATCACGTAAGAACGATCAGGTAGTTCAATATCCTGAAGATACTCAATTTTCGGCAGTGAACTGCAATCATAGATTGCATAACGACAACCCCAGACACCATAGATTTTTTCTACAAAAAGTCGCGTCATGTCTCTATTACAGGAAAGCGAGCGATATGAGCGAGATGGTGGTAACGTGATTGCAAATTCATCGAGAAATTGTTTTTGTTCCACGCCCCAAACTCTAATTTTATCGCTATCTGGCATTTGCGATAAAATATATTTTCTATCAGGTGACAGCTTAAGAAAATTTGGACCCTCACGCCAATCATACTCAAATATTCGATCATGTTTTTCTGTGTGGCAGTTAACAAAGTCAATATGATCAGGTTTTTTGTTTTCTCCTATTTGTTCAGCCAACATCATAACGGTGCCATCTGCATCAACAGAAACACCAAATAACATGCCATTGTATTTTTCAAATGTTTTTACACAGCGGCCAGTTGTAACATTCCAAAGCTTTGTATTGGTGCCAAAACTATTGGTGAGAAACCATTTTCCATCAGGACTGAACATCGCCAGATGCGCCAGATGATTAGCATCATCTTTTGTTTCAATCACACATGGATTTTTTCTGGTAGTATTACTTGCGCAACATAAACTAGCCCAGAATGACGGTTTTTCTGGTTGAAATACGCGTGAAAATAATAAAGATTTTTTTAGATGTGCGGTTAGATGCGGGGAGTATTCAAAACATGAGTTTCGATAAGCCAACAACAAAATACCAATACGCGTTACAGCTTGAAATTCCTTTTCATCTAAAAAATTTAGAACGCTAATGCCAATATCACTAATCTGAAAAACGCTAGAAATGTTTTGATACGCGCTAACAAGCAACATCCAATCAGTGAATTGTAAACTCGCGTATGGACTTCCATGATTGATGACTTCGGCAATGCCTTTGTGCCGATTAACAAGCTGTCTTGACATGATGCACCATTACTTATTTAACCTCTTCGCTTGATCTATTAATTCACATGCAGGAATAACTGCCACCGCCTCACTCATTGGAATAAAACGAATGCAATTTTCAAGCGAATATTTTTGTTTTAAAAATGCAGCGTATGCATCAACTGCATCACGTTGCAATGAAGTAAAAACGGTATACCAAGTTTTATCCATTGAGCCCAATTGCTTTTCTATTCGAATAACTCGTTCTTCTAATCTAATGCTATCTAACACGCTGGTGCCTTCTGAATTCAACAAGCATAATGAAATTTTTTCTTTATATTGCTGAAAAAATTGTTGCTGACTTGCAACTGAAGGAGTTGCGTCTTTATTCATCGTACCTGGATCTTCTGTATCTGACCCTGATTCAGACATAGCGATTGCCTCATCTTCTAATTTTTTCTCATCTCCTGATATTGTTGTTGGTGAATAGGGTGGATTTTTCGGCGCATAGCCTTTTCCTAATATAAATTTTGGCACAGACACTGGTTTAACATCATCCACCTTTGCGGACGCATGCGCATTTGGTAAAGTAAAAAACGCATATTCAGCGCCTGTTTCACCTGTAACTTGCTGCATAACTACGGTAGAACCAGTTTGTTCAACTCTATCCAGCGTAGGTATCGCACGATCAGGTTTTGCACGAACCGGTTTATCAAATGGATTATCAAATCTACTCATGGCCGTTTCCTCTATTGTTATTTATTTCATTCTCGGCGTTTCTCGAAAAACATCGATCGCGTTATTTAGACGAGCATTACCATCAAGTTCACGAATGCGGATTAGTGCTTTCATTTTTTCCAGCGCATCAAGTGGCGCCATTCCTTTTTCCACCTCATTACGAATCCATTTTTCTTTATCTGTCATCATCGCAATAAATTCGGGTGTATCGCATTCAGTTAATATTTTTTGCAAATGATCATCACCTAATGATCGTATAATAGATTGATATTCAGACGATAAAAAGATATCTGGCTTTATGTCATATTTCTGATTATAAAAGGAAGATGTTTGATTTTTGCAATGCTCAATTGATACTGAATTTATTACTTCCAATTGCTTTTCCTGAGACAATTTTGCGAATCGTAGCGGACTTATTAATTTAAATAATTCATTATTGGTATGAATTGAATTTCTTAGGTGAGAATACGCGGTAGCTGAATCGTAAAATAATATTGACAATATATTTCTTTCTTTCATTGGAAGAGATAAAAATTGCTGAACTGTAATTTGATTTTGAATTATCGCAATTACGCCTAAATTAGTAAAAAGAATATTTTCTAATGATTCATAATCTTCGGAAGATAATTTTTTTCCGATCTCATCAAATTTAAAATAAGATATTCGGTAGTTTTGAGCTTTCCATGTATGCTCCAGGCAATGCTCGATTGCTTTATTTAATCGACAAATACCGTCCAGATTGCGAATGCGTATCAGCACATTCATTTTTTCAAGCGCATCGTTTGGGTTCATGCCTTCTAAAACACGCGCATCAATCCATTTGTTTCTATCCGTAATCATGTCAATAAATTGCCACGTATCATCGACGGTCAGATTGACTGAAATTTCACGAGCTTTTTGCATTGCATCTTTATATTCATCTGATGCAAAAACACGATGTGTTGTCACTTTATGCTCACGTTTCCAGAAAGTCGCTTTTGGTTTCTGTGCGTCTGCGTTTATAGCAGAAACTTTTGATTCCAAACCTTGATCATCAAGTGACTTGCTATATTTATCAAAATCAAAACTCGTTGCACGAACAGCTTGAAAAAGCGCAGGTGCAGTCAGTTTTCCAAATAATCGACCATTGAACATTCTTCGCATAAAAAACCTCTTTCTAAAAATTCACTTAGTGAGTTTGCGTCGGCGTAGGAGTGACAGCGGTTTTCTGTCCTGATGTCTGGTTTTGCTTGAAAAATTTCATCCACTCATTCACCACTGATTCTATTGTTTTTCTTTCCGCGTATTCCTTTTCAACAATCGGTGTCCGCGTAACCCACGCCTCAATTTGTAATTCCAATTTATCTAAATTGGCCATGACACATTTTCCACGTTCATAAAATGGATTTAATTCGATATCTACAGCTTTCGCAAGTGCGACGAGATTATTTACTGTCAGACTATTTCGGCAGAGTAAAAACATTAGCATCCATTTCATATGCTCAATTGACTTTTCTGCACCGTCCCTTTCCATGTTAGATAAATATTTTCTTACCCATTCTGCACGCAACGGTTCATTCTCATCTTTGAGCGCCATACCTAATAAATTTGCAAACGCATGTATTTGTAATGCACACGATTCTAAATTCTCTAATGCTTGTAAAAATGCAGGATTTTCTTTTACTCCTGGAATCTTCTCAAAATCTATAGCTATTAATTCTACAGCGGTACCAGAAATGATATAACTTGCTGGCATGAACCCTGCAATTGCATCCAAAGCCTGATGATAATTTGTCACTAATTTTTCAAATAATTTTTTGCTATTTTTGACATCAATTAAAAATGCCATCAATTTTTCAATCTCATCTGAAATTGCGCGAATATCATTAATAAACGATGTTTTCTCAAGCGCTAACGTTGCACTGCATTCCTTCTTCAATAATGCCACATATGGATCTATAAGCGGCGACCATTGAATCGGATCTAGCAATAATTCTGGTTGCGAAAATGTATCAGAACCAACAAGATTATTCGCCAGTTCTGCTAATAATTCCACTAAGCCCCCTACTTTTTTTTCTAAATCATCCGTTACAATAGATTGACCTTGTAATGCATTTACAACAGAAAATGGCGTTAATTTCGCTGATAAATAATTTTTTTCACTCGATTCTGGAATAGCTAACGCATCAGGCATAGATTCTTCTGCAGCCAATGATTTTGCACCATTGAAAGTCAGAATGACTGATGGATTTTCACCAGGGTTCATTTGAAAAGCTTCAGCAATATCGTCGTAATCAAAATCCGGATCACTGCTATCCGCTTCAAAATTGACATTTAGAGTGGTGTTTTCATGTGCGTCTGCTACTAAATCGTACTCTGGTACAAAATCGTACTCACGATTCAGATTGTCACTCATCAAATTGCCAGTATTTTTTCTCATATTATTCGCCCTTGAAATGGTACACCTTCAATATTAAGCGGAAAAATTAAAGCATAATTAAATTTAAAAAAATACAGTATAAATACGGTATTTAGAAAAAATTTTAATACTGTACACTTAACATATCACCGAATGATTTTTTATTTAAAAACAGCACCAGCAGCCGGCTTTTGTTCTTCCAGCAAACCTTTCACATGCTTTATTAAATCCTGATTAAATATTTTGCTGTCTCGAATTCCATTTTCAGAAAATATTTCTTCACCAAAAGCTTCATGCAACACCATTCGCATTTTAATACCACCGGGACTTAACAGCGTCCCACTAAAAATGGAGCAATGCGGCGTGTTGGTTAAAGACAAAAAATTCAAGCAGATTCCGGTTGGTCTATCATCATAAATTTCTAAGATTAATAAATTAAATTTATTTCTTAGTGATTCATAAAATACAGTCTCATTTTTACAAGCCCATATTTCTGGATGAAACCGTTTATAAAATAAATCGTTGAGTAATATCATTAGTTCTTTTCGTTTTTCAGGTTCGCTATCAACAATACGAAAACAGGGTGCTTGAAATACACTCAGATCATTCACTAAACTAATTGCAGCAGCCATTGAGCCGGTTATTCGTAGTGGATCAATTCGAAACGTAGGATCTAATGCCAGTGAAGGATAAATGGTAAGAAGCAGTAATTTAATTTGCATTTCATGATGATCAGCACGAATATATTTTTGAAATATTGATTTTAATCCTTCCCAATTATTCATCGCATAGCCCAGCCTAATGAGAGATCCTATTATTATTTGTGAATCCGATGATGAGCCTTCTAATTTTTCAATAAAAAGATTCCAACAGTGCATCATTTTGGATTTATCGTTTAGCGAAATAACAAATTGGGTAAAGTGTTTTATTGCTTGGTCCTTCGTGTTGGGTGAAATGCCACCAAAAATATGATTAAAATGCGATTCTATAAAATTCCAATAATCTGCTTTTTCTCGCTCGTTTTTCACAGTAGATATGATTTGGGTAATCATCTGTAAAACGTGCGGTTCAGTCACAAATGATAGATCCCCCCATTTGCTTGTGGCAATTACAATGTACTGAAAACACACTTCCATCATCTCGTGATCTTTTGTTACAAGAACAAGCCGTGAGAGAGAAATGATTCTTTGCTTATAAGCAATTGCAAAACTCTTATTAATATCTTTTAGTTTTTCAAGTAAAATCTTAATTTGAGATTCGTGATCATTTAAAAAAAGAGTAAATGTAGTGTAACAATCGCATATGTGATTGTAGCCTTCATATTGTGAATATTCATCCATATTGTGCAATAGGTTCGCAGCACTATCTCGATACATTTTTATTGTGTCAGCATCCTGTAATGCGAGAGCTAATTTTTTGATGGATTTCCATCCTTGAATACGAACACTGGGCGATGAATCATTTATTTTTTTGTTAAAATAATCCAGGCACATTTTCATTTTTTCAGTATCTTTTAGCGCAATCGCAAGCTGCGTTAAAAAATAAATTGTTTGTCTATCTTCTGCGGCTGACCGATTAATATGTAACACCATATAATCATTTATTTTTTGTGAATCTTTTGTTGCAAGAAGTAGCTCAACAAAACAATCTACAATTTGCGTTTCATGCCCATACATTAATATAAAAGGGTTTTTTAAACTATCAGAAACCAAATTTAAGCAATGGTTTATTTTCTGATAATCTTTTAATATAATTGCAAACCGTGCAAGTGAGATTAGAAGGATATGCTCTGTTTGAAAAGAAGTAGCACGCTGCACTTTTTCTTTTAACAAATTCCAGCATTCTTCTATTTTCGCTTTATTTTGTGTATGTTCAGAAAATAAATAGAGTAATGAATCCATATCAAATCCATCAGCGCCATCATTTATGCATTGCTTAACAAGGTTGAAAATGCTTGCTTCCAAATTTGATGGAATCGTTTTAAGTAAGCTTTTCGCATTATCGATCATCAGTTTTAATTTTTGAAAAAAATCAAGATCACCAGACGATATGGCGTCAAATAAATCGGCTTCGTTTATATGTTCAATAAAATTGCTTTGCTGGAGAATAAATCTTTTTTTAATTGCGTGATCGCTTGGGGATTGTTGTGGTGAAAATAGTAGTTGTCTTATCACTGCGCTATACGAAAGCGGAATTTTTTCTTGCAATAATGGAATTTGTTTTTGTAGAAATGACTCTGGGAATTGAAATGCCAATCGCAATGCGATTAAGGTGCGTATATCAAGAAAAGTGAGCGTTTCATTAAATACATCCTGAACGCTTAAAAAAATCCAGAAAGAGTTAATCTGCTGATCATCTCGTTCTGTTGTTTGTACAGTAACTGCAGATTCTATTTTTGAATGATCATTGTTTTGTCGCACATTTTTCTCATTTTCGTTTATTAACTACAGCGGATGATAGAGTTAAAATATTTTCTACATGCTTGTTTAATTCACGCCTAAATAGTTCGGTGTCATGAATTGCATTTTCAGAAAACACTGCTTCGCCAAATGCTTCGTGTAAAAGCAGCCGTATTTTAATGCCGCTGTCATTTAAAACTCTCTCGCTAAAAGTGGAGCGACGCGCTGAAAATAACGATGCAAATCTTGAAAGCATCGCTTTTGGACGATCATTATAATCCTGCAGGATGATTAGATTAAATTTTTCTCTCAGTGCGTTATAAAAATGCGGTTCGTTTTCGCATACCCATTTGCTTGGATGAAATCGTCTGTGAAAGAAATCATTAAGCGATGTAAGAATAGGCGTTGATTGCTGATCTATAGCATCAAAATCAACTGTAAATTGTGGAATAAAATATTCACTCAACGTATTCATCAGATTGATTGCTGATACAATGACCTCTTTTGATTTAACTGGATAGCAATGTCGACCAGATAACGCTAATGACGGATAAATCGTTAAAACAGGTAATGCACTTGTAATGTTTTCAGGATCAAAGGATAGATGCGCAAGAAATAAAAGATGTAATTTTTTGGTATCTTGCATTGCATAGGCAAGACGAGTTAATGATTTTACTGCTTGTGGGTAGCTACTTTCTCCCATATAAGGTGGCCATGCATTTAAAAAATCCTTTGGAGTTTCGTACTCACCTATTACTCCATTAATAATATCCCAGCAGCGCATCATTCTAAATATATCATTGATGGATAGAACAAATTGAATAAAATGTTCCATTGCCGGCAAACGACGATTAGGATCTTTAATAAGTGCACGTCTAAATTTTTCCTCATAAAAATTCCAGCATGTAGTTTTTTCTTTTGCATCCTTTAGTGCGAGCATAAACTGAGTAGCGAACTTCATGCTCCATGGCTCGTAAATTAATAAAAAGTTTGGCCATATATCTGAAATGTCCACTATCAATTGAAAGCATGATCTCATCATGTCTATATTTTTAGTTGAGAGAACTAATTTTGATAAAGAAATTATTTGTTGGTTGATAACAACTGGGCTAGCCTTATCGGAAGAACCCCGCAGTTTTTCAAATAATGTATTGATTTGATTTGGGCAATCATTTAGTGCGATGGTGAGTTCAGTAAAGCAATTCCATATTTCACGGTAATCCCCATAAAAAGAATAATTTTTTTCATCCAATAATTTTTCAGCCGCCAATCCTTGATACACTCTTATGATGCTAGTATCTTGTAGCGCAAGGGAAATTTTTCTAAATGCAATCCATCCTTCTTCGCGAATATCAGATGATGATGCACTTTTCATTATTCCATTTAAATATTCTAAGCCTATTTTCATTTTCCTTGTGTCATTTAACGCAAGGGACAGCTGAGTTAAAAAATAAACTGTTTGATAATCAGGATATGGATTTTTTACATATAAATCCCAGTAGTTGTCTATTTGTTCTTCATTTTGCACTGCTATAAGCAGTTTAATAAAACAACTCAGTAATGCTTTTTCTGGCTCCCATGTTAGCAGTGTTCCTCTGGGCTCCCACCTTGATTGTGCGGTGTACTCAAGAAAATGAAAGGTCAATTTTATACATTCATTTATTTTAGTGTTATCCTTTAAAAGTAGGGCAAATCGTGCAAGAACACCTAAAAATTTAGCTTCGCGTTCTTGTCCGCCATCTCCAGTTGAAATATTCCATTTAAATTGATCCCAATGCTTATTTATTGCATCTGTATTTTGGGTACAATTAATAAGTATTGATAGTAATGCATCAACACTCGATTCATCAGTCCATAAAATCTCTATTCCTTTGTTAACGAAATGAATAATTTCTTCTTCAAGTTTTTTTGGAATACCTGAAAATAAGCTTCGTGTGTTATCAATCATCAGTTTTAATTTTTGAAAAAAATCAAGGGTGTCTGATTCCAATGCATTAAATAAATCCATTGCCTCTAAATTCGAATCGATATTTTGTTCTGTGAAAACAAATCTTTTGTGAATGGCGAGCTCATTTTTTGATTGAGGCTTGTAAAATATTAATTGTCTTATCACTGCGCTATACGCAAGCGGAATTTTTTCTTGCAATAATGGAATTTGTATTTGTAGAAACGACTCTGGCAATTGAAATGCCAATCGCAATGCGATCAAGGTTCGTATATCAAGAAAAGTGAGCGTTTCACCCAGCGCATCGTTGACGCTTAAAAGAAACCACAGGGGTTTAATTTGTAATGCTTGTTGTTCGGCTGATTCAACTGATCGCATGGTTTTTTTCACTATGAGAATTTTTTAGCAGATTACACTGAATTTCAAAAAATAAAAACCGTATTTATACGGTATTTTTCCAGATAAAAATAATTTAGAATTACACGGTTTTCTAACTTGCTATACGCGTTTTCGCTGTAGTGTACGTTTGTTTTATTGTGGAGCACAGTATGTGGATTTTCTTTTCGAAGCCTCAAGAAATGGTTTCTATTGAAATAGAAGCGACTCAAAATATCAATTTTCGACAAATTGATTCATCGATAAAACAAGTTGGATCATGGCGTGGACAGCGACTTCCACAATCCGTCACTATCCAGGCACCAAAAGATAGATTGGATGAAATTATTTTAAAATTATCAGCTCGTAATGAAATAACAAAAATTAATGATGACCTTACGGCGAGTGGTCTAGAGCTGCAAAACAGGCTTAGGAGTGAACGTGAAGAAATGAGTCGTCGATTTGGATTTGGAAAATAAAATAGTTAGCTTTGAAACAAATAGGGAGATAATTTCAAATTAGTATTTAATAATGAGCATAAATTATGCCTACACATAAAAAAGAAAATAAAAAACCAGCCGAATTTTATTTAACCGTACCAACGACTTTTTTTGAATGCCCAGATGTATTGCAGCATATTCTCTCGTTTATGAATTTGCGAGTTGCTTTCGATAATCAGGGAAAAATTAAAACGCCGGATTTTTTAAGTATATTAACTTGCTTTAAAGCATTTCACCTTGCACTGATAAATTATCCTGATTTTCAGAAAAGATTTGAGTTAATGAAAAAACTGGATTTGGGTTCACGTATCAGTAAATCACCACCATTATTTAAAAGTTTATTTCTATTTTGGAAAACAGTTGAAATTCCTTTAGCATCTGAAATTTTCAAACGGGATCATGATTTAATATATGATACGCATAATAGACTAAAATCAATATCTATCACCAGCGATCAATTTATTATGGATGATGAAGCAAGGATAGTTATTAATCTTCACAAAAGTTTTTCAGGCTGTAAACGTCGCGTGAAAATAGCCTGCCTATCCGGTTGTCACCCAATGTCAAATTCATGACCAATTTTAGCGTCTGATTTTCCATACACGTCTTTATAAGTCACACCTGGGGTGAGCGCGCCGAGCTCAAGTAATGAGCGAAATGAGATTGCGCGATAAAATCGACGATTAAATCTAAACATAAACTCATTCAAATACGCTTGCAGGTGTTTTTTTATAACGCCATGAAATGTTCCGTCAATCCAAGTTTTCAAATTAGCTGTGACAACACTGATCATGGGTAACGTGCTATCCATTTTTATTTTATCGCCACGCATTGCCACTGCTTCATGTTTAAACCCAAGCTTACTGAGACCTGAAAATTCTGCGCCATCATCACTAACAATGGATGCGCCAGATGAGATGCAATTTTGTGCAAATTGATTAACGTTTACAGCCATTTTATTTGGCAGCGTTTGCAATCTTATGCGGCCAGCTTGGGCGCGCTGCTTTATTTTCTTTGTAATCGGGTCGCGGATCTCTCGTTGTTTGAGCTCAACTGCGATAATAACGGGTGTTTGGCTTGTTTTGCCTGAAATACCGCTTTTTGTCTTGCCTCCAACGTATACAATATCTAATTCTAATGGCCATTCTTCGCCAATTTTGTCTCTATTTGGACGGACCATTGCGCTTCTGAGTTTGTGCAACATTTGAAATGCTGTTTCATATCGATCAATGCCTAATTTTTTCTGAAGCTCAAGCGCAGATACACCGGGCGTTTGTGTTGCAACAAGATGTGCAGCCCAAAACCATACGAGAATGTCAGTTTTACTGCGATGCATTACAGTGTTGGCAGTGATCGATGTATCGTCATGACACGCTTTACATCTCAAAACATGAGGACGTTTTGAGAATTTAAATGGCTCACCAACTTGAGAACATTTACTGCAACAGAAACCATCTGGCCATCGCATGCGTTCTAAATATTTTATGCAAGCGGTCTCATCCGGAAACATTTTTTGAAATTCTAGAATATTCATTGGGCAGTCAATTGGCTTATTAACATCATTTTTCTGATTGCCAATTGTATCTGTCATTGCCGCATTCTTCTACGGCGCACTGTACCTTAAATCAAATTGGGTGACAACCGGATAGGCAGGCTTAATTTAAACAACCACTGATTTCAAGCAAAAATAACTAAAAACAACCCTGTTTTTTATGCAATTTTGTGATAAAATGAACATATTATTTCAGCAAAAATATGTAACATTATGAAAAGATTGATAAAATATGATCTTGATCACTGGAAGGTGTCGCATACCCGAAAACCGTTAATGATGCGTGGAGCACGCCAGGTTGGCAAGACGTATGCAGCACGAGAATTGGGGAAAACATTCGCGCATTTTGTAGAAATCAATTTTGAATTGCGCCCAGATTTTATTGAGATATTTGAAAAAGATTTGGACCCTGTGAGAATTGTGAATGCGCTGGTCACCATGACCAGACAATCAATCATACCCGGCGAGACATTATTATTTTTTGACGAAATTCAAGCGTGCCCCAAAGCCATCATTGCGCTGCGATATTTTTATGAAATGATGCCCGCATTGCACGTGCTTGCCGCCGGATCGTTATTGGATTTCGCTATTGATCAGGTCGGCGTTCCCGTTGGGCGAATTGAGTTTTGTTATGTGTATCCCCTGTCATTTATGGAGTATTTGGCGTCGCTGGGTCATCACGCACTCATTGAAATGATTTTAGCGTTGCCAGAGAAAAAAACATTGGACGTTATTTTTCACAAAAAATTATTCGAATTGCTTGGGCAGTATATGCTGTTAGGCGGCATGCCAGAAGTGATAATGGAATTCATTAAGCAAAAAAATATTGCGCAAGCGTATCATCTACAAAAAATAATCGTCAATGCTTATCGAAACGATTTTCCAAAATACACGAAAAAATTACAGATTAAATATATTGAAACGTTATTTCACTACATACCTCGCAGTGTTTCGCAGTTATTTAAATTTTCACATGTGGATGGTGATTATCAAAAACGAGAGCTCTCGCCCGCATTAACTTTGCTTGAAAAAGCAGGAATTATTCACAAAATAGTTCAAACAGCAGCAAATGGTTTTCCATTGGGTGCAGAAGCAAAACTAGATCGATTTAAATTAATCTTATTAGATGTGGGTTTGAATCAAATCATGCTGGGAAATTCATCACCGGAATTTTTATTCAATCCGCTGGAAGCATTTGTTAATAAAGGCGCGTTAACCGAGGCATTTGTAGGTCAGGAGCTTGTCGCATACTCACCAGGCTATGCACCTGCTGATTTATATTATTGGCACAGAGAAAATCAAACCAGTAATGCGGAAGTAGATTATGTAATTTCATTGCAGGACCGCATTATTCCGATTGAAGTTAAAAGCGGAAAAGGTAGCACATTAAAAAGTTTGCATATTTTTCTGGAAAATAAATCGAAGGCAACTTTTGGTGTGCGATTTTCAACACACCCTTATTCCGTTGAGAAGAAATTGCATTCATATCCGCTATACGCCATCGCTAGTTTTTTAACACAACACGATCAATCATTACGAGAAAAATTACAGAAAATGGCGGTTGAATAGTATGACATCCTCAAGCTTCCGCATTGCCCAATAATTCAACCTAACCTAAAAAGCGTTTGAGCAATGGAACCGTGGTTCGGGTGATAAACATAATTTACCCTGTAATTTTAATATTAAATATTAATATTACAGGATTAAAATCAATGGGTTAATGTTAAAAATATCAAAAAGTGCGCGCACTGTCGTGTATGCCTGTGATGGTCTCTTTTTCTCTCTCAGCGCCGGTGCGGCGCATTCACGGGATAGGGATCTTATTTGTTGATGCGTGATCATCACTGATTAATTCGCCGGGTGAGTTTCTAATGCCAACCAATCTCCCGAGATCTTTTCCATCTTTTGCATTGGCAATCGCTTTGAAAAAAGTATCGCAATCAAATTGTTTCACTGGGGTTGCGGGAATTGCAAACGCGCAATTAACTGGTTCTCCATCATCGCGAGTGATGCATTTTGTGCAAAGTAAAATTTCTTGCAATTCTGGCCACTCTTTTTTTGTTGAAGACACGCTTTCTTCCCAGGGTTCATTGGTAAATTTCCGCAGCGCGATACGCAAGAAGAGAGTATTCAGCAGTTGATTGAGCTCAGGTTCATTTTCAAAGAATGATGGTTTGGAAAATGATGGCAGGTGAGGCGCTGAATCATTATTAACTAACATTTCTACAGGAAAACAATTTTGTGGAAGAGGATTTCTGGTCATTTGCAAAAAGGGTTTATATTTTTTTCCATCAGTGATGTTTGTTTCGTAATGAGTCTTTTGCCTCACAACAAAAAATGGAAACCCTGCGGTGTAATTTTTTGGAGCTCTCAGCATTGAAAATAATCGCAATATAAACCCTTCTCTACGTTAACCAGACAAGCTTCTAAAACACAGACGCCAACCACTGACGTATATCTCCAATCTCAGCGTCAATAATCTCGTGCCCCATCGCATATTCCTTCCATTGCGCATTGGGGTGAGTTCGCTGAATGATGTCATAAGACATTTTTCCGGCAAAACAAGGCAAAGTCATGTCATGCGTACCGTGGGTGATGAAAATAGGGGTTTTTTGCGTACCGGGATTTACTGTGTCAGTATGTTCATGCAGCAGCGGCAGGTAACACGACAATCCCAAAATACCCGCGATGGGTTTTGCTTGGCGCATGCCTGTGTAAAGCGCCATGGCGCCACCCTGGGAAAATCCCGCAATGACAATGCGATTGGCCGGCGTGCCTTGTTCTATTTCTTGTTGGATGATTGCTGAAATCGCTTGCTCTGATGCCTGAATACCTATTTTATCTTCGCGATTCAAATCCGTTAAACTGTAAACATCATACCACGCGCGTGTTGGCATTTGCTGGTTGATGGTCACGGGGCGAAGCGGCGCATTGGGAAAAACAAAACGCAGTGGCAGTTGATTGTGATTCCAGAAATCAGGGACAAGCGTGTCAAAATCGTGATAATCTGCGCCTAATCCATGCATCCAGATAACGGTGCCAATATTTTTTTGGGGAGGATTGATGATGTTGGTTTCAAGTGTGGTAAAAGTGGCTCGATGGTTTGTGCTAACGGGCATATTGTGTTTTTCCTTGGCGGCTTGCGGCCAATATGGCGCATTGCATTTAACACCAGATCACGATGGAACGAGTCAACAACCACTATGACAATTTTATTCACAAAAATGCAAGCGTTGGGTAATGATTTTGTGGTGATGAATACGTTGTCGCAATCTGTTTCTACCCACCCCGCCTTTATGCGCTATTTAGCAGATCGTCGCACAGGTGTGGGGTGCGATCAAGTGTTACTCATCACAAAACCCTGGAGCGATCGCGCCGACTTTGGTTATCGCATATTCAATGCCGATGGTTCTGAAGTGTATCAATGTGGCAATGGCGCACGCTGTATCGCGTTGCTTATTCACGAGGAAAAAATATCTTCGAAAAAATCCCTGGTGCTGGAAACAAAAAAAGCGCTACTGAAAACACAATATCATTCTCGCGACGCCATTGAAGTGAATATGGGAAAACCTGATTTTAATTTTGAAAGTTTGCCGTTTTTGGAAAAGAAATTTGAAGAAAAATCGTTACCGTTTTTTTTAGTGAGTGTTGGTAACCCACATTGCGTTTTTGTAGCGGATATTATTCAAGAGACAGCGTTAACGAAGATGGGTGAAACATTAAATCAACATCCCGCATTTCCAGAAGGCGTGAATGTGGGTTTTATGAAAATTCATTCATCTGATACCGTTGATCTTTGCGTGTATGAGCGCGGTGCTGGATTAACGAAAGCATGTGGCAGTGGTGCTACCGCAGCTGTAGCGATTGGTCAGCGGCAGAAATTGCTGGGCGACGCAGTCACGGTGTGCCAAACTGGAGGCAATTTGTGTGTCGCGCTGTCGGCAGAAGACGCTTCACTCATCACCACAGGTCCGGCTTCAATGATTTTTCAAGGGACGATTGCGGATTTCTAAAAATCAGTTAGAATGTCGCATTCCGGAGGCGTTATATTAGCATGAGGAGTGATCATGGTAGCCAAGAAAAAGAAAAAATTAGTCAAAAAAACGGTTGCTAAAAAGCCCGTAAAAAGCGGCAAAAAAGCGAAAAAATCCGTGGTAAAGGTGCGCAGTTCACGCGGCGCAAAATCGGTAAAAAAATTTCAAGTGAAGAAGGCGTCATCCCCTAAAAAAGTGGCGATTGCAAAGACAAAGAAAGGTAAACCAGTTGTGCTTCGGTTATCTTCACCAAAAAATGAGCCAACCCCCAGTAAATTAGTGAGGCAAAAACCCATGGCACAAGCCACGTATTTGGCAGAAGAAATTGCCATCAATGAAGATAACGCATTGACCGCACCCAGCAAAGCCACAACATTGCTCGGTGCTTTAGAATTTACTCCGTATCAGGCCAAACCTGGTGAAGCGTATATGAATGAGCACCAACGCGTGCATTTTCGCGGCATTTTGGATGCATGGAAACGTCAATTAATGCAAGACGTCGATGCGACTGTGGGACATTTAAAAGAAGATGCCGTATTTTACGCAGATCCCGTGGATCGCGCATCGCAAGAAGAAGGATTTAATTTGGAGCTGCGCACGCGTGATCGCGAGCGTCGCCTGATCAAAAAAATTGAACAGTCACTTGATTTGATTAACGCAGGTGAATATGGATTTTGTGAAGATTGCGGTGCCGAAATTGGCATTCGTCGTCTCGAAGCCAGACCCACTGCAGTAAAATGCATTGATTGCAAAACCTTTCAAGAGATTCGCGAAAAACAGGTTGGAAGTTAGTACCCCGTCCAATAAGTTTTTCCGATGACCCCTCTGTCAGCAAACTTATCAGGAATTAACTCCTTTTAAAGATAACTTAAAAGGAGTATACTCCTTTTTAAAGATATCATAACTGTAAGATATTTCAATAGACCTCTTGCATAACCCTGAGTAGTGCGATGAGGTCACATAAAAAATGAGTGACAAAATTGCCATGGAAGGGCAATTTTGAACATTGACGAAGTCAGTGGTCCGTAGGGCGAGCGCACGTAACAGCTGTTACGAGCGCACAGGATGTGTGCGAGTAAAAAGCGCAGTTGACACGAAAGTTTTTGAGCATAATGCAAGAGGTTTATTAAAATGTCATGCTAATCAAAAGGCTGCTAAAAATAGCGCTGCCAAAGCGTCAATCTGCCTTTTTATGGGGTGCACGCAAAACAGGTAAGTCAACTTATCTGCATTCGCATTATCCTAATGCAATTTACTACGATTTGCTGAAAAGCGATGAGTCACTGCGATTGATGAAAGCGCCACACTTGCTGCGCGAAGAATTATTGATGGTGCCCACTGCACAATTACAATACCCCGTCATTATTGATGAAATTCAAAAAGTACCTGCATTGCTAGATGAAGTGCATTGGTTAATCGAAAATAAAAAAATCAGTTTTATTTTATGTGGATCGAGTGCTCGAAAATTAAAACGTGGTGCTGCCAATTTATTAGGTGGGCGCGCTTGGAAATTTCATTTTTACCCACTGGTTTTCGAGGAAATTGACAATTTTAATTTAGTGCGCGCGTTGAATCATGGGTTGTTGCCATCGCATTATCTCAGCGAGCAGCCGACGCGAGCGTTGCGCGCTTATGTTTCAGATTATTTGTCAGAAGAAATTCAAGCGGAAGGGTTAGTGCGTAATTTAGCGGCCTTTGCGCGTTTTATGGATTTGGTTGGTTTTTGTAATGGACAAATGATTAATTATTCGAATATCGCGCGCGATTGTGCTATTGATGCAAAAACTGTTAAAGAATATTTTCAAATCTTAAAAGATACATTGACAGGTTATTTAATTGATCCCTTTTTTAAAAGGGCAAAACGAGATGTTATTTTCAGCACACCAAAATTTTATTTATTTGATGTGGGTGTTGCCAATTTTTTAAGTAAAACTTCTATCGAATCATTGCATGGAATAGCAGCGGGTGGTGCATTCGAGCATTTTATATTAATGGAAATCATTGCTTGCTTGGGATTAAATGAAGATGATTCCCCTATTCAGTATTGGCGAAGCAAGAATGGGCTGGAAGTTGATTTTGTTTTAAATGAAGGTCATTGCGCAATTGAAGTAAAAATTACCGAAAATCCAGTGATGAGTGAGTTGAGTGGTTTGAGTGCGTTTTGCCATGATTACAAACCAAAACATGCTTTGGTTGTTTGCAATGCGCCTCGTCGACGATTATTGCGCACTGAAAATGGTGTAAAAATTGAAGCTGTCCCGTGGCGAGAATTTTTAAAGGCGTTGTGGGCAAAAGAGTATTTTGATTAGCGTAACTGACAAGGATCTTTATATTCCGTCGGATTCGCGCATTTCGCATTCGTCGCAGGTTCCGCAGTCATTTTCCATTGAAAGTGATTGCAGTCTAGGTGAAGGCGATAACCTTCTTCGCATTCTGTTTCCGGCGCTTCAAGATATAATTCATTAAAGTAATTTTCTTTTATCACAGAAGAAAGCAAAATGAATTCGCGTCTACTGAGCGTGAGTCGATGGTTCGCGTCAGTGAAAAGCGCTTGTAGTTTATCAATAACCAATTCTATATTTTTTTCTCCGTATTTTCTAAAAATCCCATTTTGTATTCGCGAAGCGCAAGAACCCATCACTAAATCTTCCCTAATTTTTTTTATTTTGCAAATGACTTTAAAAAATGCTTGAGAAGATTCGTCTCGATCAGAAAAATTTTCGCAGATAATTTCATAGCTGATTTCATCAAACAACTTAACACATAATATTTCCGGAATTTTTTCAAAAGGAACATGGTTGAAAAAAAAGAAAATGATAGAAGGAAAAGCATCTGGCATCAATATAGCCCATGCTTTTGCCAGTTGATTTAATTTTTCAGAAGAAAAAAAATCGATGTGTTGACACAATAATGATAATGCCTCGATAATATATTTACCGATTTGTTTTTTTAACCCGTCTTGTATGGTGTTGCATTTGTCGACATAAAATTGACTGGTACGAATAAGATGATCAATAAAATCGTGAAAATGAGGACTCGAACAATTTTTGGTGTATTCCGATATTTGATTAACACCAACTTCGCAGCCCTCTAATTCTTGACGTATGGTTCTCAAGAAATATCCCGTGAGTGTGTGATCGGATTTCTTTTTCATCAGGTTTATTTTTTTGACGCGTTTTTGCTCATTGTCAAATATTGTTGACATGCCATTCAGCGCATTAAAATCGCGCTCTAAACGTGACATCAAGAGATTAATTTCATCTTTTTTTTTGGAATGATCGGAATAGGCAGCATCAAATGCCTGCGCCTCTTCAATAAATTTTTTAATTGCTCCATTAAAATTTGTGCGATTTTCAAATACGCGGTGATGCGCTTTGTGCACTTTAAATAAACCCGCTTTATCCTGAAATTCTTTTTGGTAAGCGATAATTTCATGATGCATTTCAGAAAAATACGTTGGCAATACTTCTTTGAGGAAAATTTGATAAGTTGGCATAGCAAACAACACTGCTTTTATTTTCCTGCGATGCTGCATAATATCATCGAACAGTTCCTTTCTAAACGTAGGATCATTGCGTGTGTGATCTTGAATGATGTTTGTAACGCGCTCTTCAGTCAGCAAGAATAAAAATTTGGTGAGATAGAAAAATTTCCAAAGATGAAATAGCGGATTTTTTTTGAGTTTCAATTCCCTGAGTCGATTATCCACTGCTTCGGAAAGTCCAGGCGTGAAAGGATGATTGTAAGGTCGTACATCATGGTATTCCGGAAAATGATCAATGTCGTCTGCAGAGATAACAGAAAATGCATCTTTCGCAGAATAAATGAGATTCGACCATTTCATAATATCCACTGCGCTCATGATACTGGGATCCATGTAGCACTCATTTTGTTGTCGCGAGTTAGAAAAATCTCCGAATAATCGATCTTGATCGGGGGCGAGAAACATGCAATTGCCATTTCTTCCCCAATTTTCCATGTGCAAATCAGGATCGCGAAAGCAAAACATTTTTAAAATAATTTTAGCGACGTCACGTTCCGTTAACTGTTGTAATTCATGAGAAGAAAGTGTTTGGGCTGGTTTGTAAGCAGGAATGGTTTTTGAAATCGATGCCCCAGTATTTTCAATCACGCGTAGTTTGGGTGAAAAATCAGGGCCAAACACCAAGCGAATTAATTGTGCGCCAACCGCTTCGATTTCAGGGATCATACTAACTCTTTTTTGAGGTGAAGCGTTTGATGCGACATGCTCTTTGTAATAATAATCTCGCCGTTCGTTTTTTTGAGTGATTTTTTGTATGGGTTTTGGTTTGTTAGAATAGCGTTGAAATCTGGGGTTGTATGCTACTTGGCTTGCCGGTTTGATAAAACCAGCGCGATTGTACTCTGGCTCTTGCCGCATTTACTCACATCCTGTGATCTCGCTTATTTCACTCTGCCATTCTTTTTAGAGAAAATCAAAGCGATCACTCTGATTTGCCGGCATCCACGCAAATCATTTGCCCGGTAATGTCGGGTTGATTTGTTAAAAAATAACAGGTTTCAGCGATAGAATCAGGAGAAACTTGTTTTTTTAACCAAGTTTTTTCGAGAATGCTTTCTTTTTGACCAGATGAATATGCATTTTCATTTTCGGGCCAAATCACATTGCCGGGTGCCACTGCGTTCACGCGCACAGCGGGCGCCAATTCCATCGCCAATGATTTTGTCAGCATATGCAGCCCCGCTTTCGCTATGCTGTATACGGGATAATTTTTCATAGGGTGATGCGCATGCACATCAATGATATTGACGATGTTCCCTTTTGTTGTTTGTAAATGCGTTGCTGCCATTTGCGATAAAAAAAATGGCGCTTTGAGATTGCTGTTCATCAGAAAATCCCACTGCGCGAGGGTTGCGGTCTCAACAGGCGTTGGTGTGAAAGTAGAAGCATTATTGATTAATACATCCAATCGCTGCCATTTTTTTACAGCTTCCTGAATCAAGCGTGGGTAATGTGACGCATCATCGAGATCAGCAAAACACGCAACAGCAGAATCCGCGCGCGCTCGATTAAAAAGAGCGATTAACGCATCCGCTTCAATTTTAGAATGACGATAATGTACGATCACGCGATATTCTCGTGCGTGAAAATATGTAGCAATGGCAGCGCCGATGCGTCGTGCAGCACCTGTTATCAGAACAACCTTCATATTTACCCAACTCTTTGCGATAATCACAGATTTTATACAGGAAATTCATGGCTGCTACTGTACCGTTAACCGAGTCATCTGCCAAGGCAGTGATTGCGAATGAGATTCAACAAAACGGCACCATTGCGTTTGCACGTTTTATGGAGCTCGCGTTGTATGCGCCATCAGTCGGTTATTATCGCAATGCCTTGCAGAAATTTGGAAAGGGTGGCGATTTTGTGACGGCCCCTGAAATTTCTCCCTTGTTTTCCCGCTGTATCGCAACACAGTGCGCTGAATTGTTAACGCAATTATCGGGCGGCGATATTTTAGAATTTGGTGCGGGCAGCGGCATTATGGCCGCGGATATTTTACTGGCATTAAAAAATAAAAATCAATTGCCAAATCATTATTATATTTTGGAATTGAGTAGTGCCTTGCAGGCGATTCAGAAAAAAACGATCGCAAAAAAAATTCCTGACTATTTGGATCGCGTGATTTGGTTATCCCAGCTACCTGAAAAAAATTTTCAAGGTGTGGTGCTGGCCAATGAAGTGTTGGATGCGATGCCGGTGTCGCGTTTTTGCGTGACAGAAAAAACAATGGAAAGTTATATTTTTTTAGAAAATAATTTGATGGTTGAGCGATTTTTGAAGACAAATAATGCTGCGTTGATTGATGCAATTCATCATATTAAAAATGACGGAGTTGTTTTTCAACACGGATATATTTCAGAAATTAATTTGTGGTTAAATGGTTGGATAAAAAGCATCAGCAATTTTTTATTGCGTGGCGCAGTGATTATTATTGATTACGGTTTTGTGCGCCGAGAATATTATCATCCTGATCGCAGCATGGGTACAGTCATGTGTCATCATCAGCATCGTGCGCACAGCGATTTTTTCTATCAAATCGGATATCAAGATATCACAGCGCATGTGGATTTTACGGCGGTGGCAGAGGTCGCAGTCGCAGCGGGTTTTTCTGTTGATGGTTTTGCAACACAAGCGGCGTTTTTAATGAACTGCGATTTGTTATCGGAAATTGATTTATCCGCTGATGCTAAAACTCGCTTTTTGCAAAATCAGCAAGTAATGCAATTAACGAGCCCAAGCGAAATGGGAGAATTGTTTAAGGTGATTGGATTGTCAACGGGGTGCGATTTCTCATGGATGGGGTTTCATGCCCACAACCAACTTGAGAAATTATAATGTCGCAGCCAATCACATTGCATTTTAACGAAGGAAAATTAAAATTTTCTTCGGGGCACTTCACAATTTTTTCAAAAACAAAACGTGAGCCGTTGCATGGTCATAATTATACGGTCAAGGCGCAATTGACGTTGTGCATGATGGAGCCAGGAATTACGTTTGATTATCGCGTAGTGGAAGAAAAATTGGCAGCGTTATGTCAGCAATTAAATTGGCGCACACTCATTGCGGCGCAATCCCCTTATTTAAAAATTATTTCTGATAACACGCATCATCAAATTATTTTTAATCACGAAACCATGACCTTGTTGAACAATGATGTGGTGTTGATGCCGCTTGATAACATTACATTAGAAACTTTATCGCAATGGTTTGTAAACCAGGTGATGAGTGATGCCGAATTTGTCGAAAAATACGGTGTTTTAGCGTTGGCAGTGATTGTGTTCAATGGTCCGTATCATGGCGCTGAAGCGAGCAGGGGGTGTGCGTGAGCCTGTCGAATTACATCACGTTGTGCAAACCTCGCGTTGTGATGTTGATGATTTTAACGAGCATGGTGGGAATGAGTTTAGTTCCCACAATTGATTTTTCTTGGGAGAAATTTTGGTGGGGAAATATTGGCATTGCATTGATGGCGTGTAGTGCTGCCGTGGTGAATCATTTGGCGGATCAGCGCATTGATCGTTTGATGCGACGCACACAGCATCGCCCCATCGCCTCCTATCACATCAGTAATGTGCACGCTGCTATTTTTTCTGCAGTGATGGGTGTTTCAGGATTTATATTGTTGGTGATATGGGTGAACACGCTGACCGCATTTCTTACTTTTTGCGCCTTGATTGGATACGCCGTTATTTACACTTTATATTTAAAATATGCGACAGCGCAGAATATTGTGATTGGTGGATTAGCGGGGGCTGCGCCGCCACTCTTGGGTTGGGTTGCAATGACAGGGCATGTTGATTTTGATGCGATCGTTTTGTTGCTGATTATTTTTGTGTGGACGCCGCCGCATTTTTGGGCGCTCGCGATTGATCGTGTGGATGAATATGCGAAAGCAGGAGTGCCGATGTTGCCTGTCACGCGCGGGATTGCATATACCAAATTGCATATTGTGTGGTACGTCGCAGTGTTATGCGCAGTATCATTGCTACCGTTTGTCGTTCATTTATCCGGCTGGATTTATTTGTCGATCGCGCTCATGTTGAATATGCGATTTTTAATGCTCGCATTGCAATTGCACCGTTCTGATAATCCATTGTTGCCGAAAAAAGTATTTCAATTTTCAATTGTGTATTTGATGGGATTATTTTTGGCGTTATTGATGGACCGGTTTTTTTAGCGGTGTTCCATTCATGAGACATGTGAAATTCATTATTATTATCGCAGTTTGTTTTTTTTCTATTTCAGCAATGTCTGCGATGTTGCCGCTACCGACTGCGGTTCCGCAAAAATCGCAAAAATTAAGTTTACAAGATGCTATCGCGTTGGCGTTGCGCACGAATTCGGGTGTGCAAATCAGCGAATTGCAGCGCATTTTAGATAAATTTGGTTTGGAGACCGTGATTCATTCGTATGGCGTGCAATGGACTGCGCCGACGTTGACATCGCAATTACAAAATGGTGTGCCGCCACAATGGAGTGCCAGCACAGGCATCGCTGTTAATGCGCCATCGGGTACGAGTGTTGGCATTACACAAAGCAATAATTTTTCTGGGGGCGTTGGTAATACGCAATTACAAGTCACGCAACATTTGTTGCGCGGTTTTGGTTTTGCCGTGAATCGCGTGAATTATCAAGATGCGCTTGACAAAGAAAGTGTTGCAAAACTAAATTTTAAAAATAGCGTGATCACGACCGTCGTGACGGTGATTAGCAATTATCGCGCATTGGTTGCCAGTGAAAATAGTTTGAAGATCAATCGGCAAACATTGGCAAGCCAAGAAGAAAGTGTTATGAATTCTAAGTTGCGTGTGGATGCAGGGCAATTGGCGCCGAGTGAATTATTGCAACAAGAAGCGACGGTAGAAAATACACGTTTGGGTGTTGTACAACAAGAAGATGCGCTGCGCAATTCCTATCAAACTTTTTTGTCTTCACTGGGTATGCCTGCAGATAAAAAAATAATAGTGGATCGTCACATTGCATTGTCACACGAAACCATCCCATCGCTGCAAGCGTGCATTGATACGGCGCTGAAAAATAATATCGCGTATCAACAAGCGCTCCTCACTTTACAAGTGACTAAACGCACTTTAATTACAGCGGAAGATGCGAGAAAATGGCAACTGGATGCGCAAGCAACCACCACCGTAGGTAGTCAATTAGGGCAACCCATTAATTCCATCGGTAGCACTGCTCCCACAGTACTTTTTACATTGAGCGTTCCCTTTGACAACATCAGTTTAAAGCAAGCAGTCGTGTCTGCGAAAATTGCGATTGAAGATGCCGAAATTAATTTACGACAACAAAAAGAAGATTTAATTCGCAGCGTTATGAATCAATATGCAACGATTCAAAATCAAGCGCAGCAAATTGATATTGCAAAACAATCAGTGCAGATGCAAGAAAAAACAGTGTTAGATGCAAAGTTAAAACTCAAATACGGGCGAGTCTCTGTATTTGAAGTGGATACATTAGAAGATCAATTGTTAGCGCAGCGATTGAATTTAGTGACGACAGAAATTAATTATTTAAATGCAGTCACTGCACTTCATCAAATTCTTGGTTCCACATTGCATAATTGGCATATTCATTTGAGGTATTGATATGAAAAAAATTATTATTTTGTTTTCAATGCTGTCTATTTTTTTAGTCAGTTGCGATCATCACGATAAAAAAAATCGCGCATCCGAAAAAGTGGTGGTGGCTAAGCTGCAAAAACCATCGGAAGTGCTTTATTATTCCGGCGTATTACAGCCCATTAATACTTTCCCGGTGATTAGCCCTGTTGATGGCAATATCGTTTCTATGAATTTTTCGTATGGTGAGCCTGTGAATCAAGGGCGTCAATTACTCGTGATTGATTCCAAAATTTTATCTGAAAATTATCGAAAATCCGTGAGTGATTATCTTCAAAAAAAACAAAGTTATTTAACGCAAGTGAGCTCATTCAAAGGAGAGAAAAAATTATATGACGCAGGTGTTGTGTCACGCAATGAATATTTGATGCAAAAAACAACGTTTAATGATGCCGCATTAAATTATTTTCAATCGCAATACGCACTTAAAAAAATATTACATACAGCTGGCGTTGATTTTGAAAGTATTGAATCACTTTCATTATCTGACACTGCTACAGTTGAAAAAATATTGGAAAAACATTTTCATCATCTGCTAATTTATGCGCCACATTCTGGCATCGTGTTATTTCCCCCAAAAAGTGACAATAATTCACAGCAGCAGCAAAGTATTTCTGGAAAATTAGTGCCGGGCAGTGAAATTAAAGAAGGCGATTTGTTATTATCGATTGGTGATTTATCCGGATTACGTGCAACATTTGATGTGAGTGAGATGGATATTGTTCGTATTCACACGGGAATGAATGTGGTAGTGACGAGCAGCGCTTTTCCTGCGGTCATTTTAAATGGTGTGGTTACCGATGTTTCTGCGCAAGCAAAAGAAGATGACACGCACAGCGGCATCAGCGAATTTACTGTTGGTATTTCCATTCCACAGGTATCGAAAAAAGATATGGAATCCATTCGTGTTGGCATGACCGCAAAATTTAAAATTGCATTGCAACACAGCGCGCATATTTTATTGCCCATTCAAGCGGTCAGTGAAAACAATGGGAAAACTTGGGTTACCGTAGTGCAATCTCATCAACTCAAAAAAGTTGAAGTGAAAACAGGATACACTACGCCAACGCAAATTGAAATTTTAAGCGGCATTAAGCCTGGCGATAAGATTCAAATCGATGATCGATCATGATAGAGCTGAAACACGTCACTAAAATATACGATGCAGGTAATCATTTTACTGCGCTAAAACAAGTGAATTTGTGTATTCAATCTGGCGAAATTGTAGCGATCACGGGCCCTTCCGGCTCAGGAAAATCGACGCTGATGCATATTATGGGTCTGCTCGATAGCCCGACACATGGAAAATATTTTTTAGATGGTGTTGATACAGCGCAATTTTCAGCAAATGCATTAGCAATTTTGCGCAATCAGCGCATTGGATTCGTTTTTCAGCAATTTTTTTTATTGCCGAAATTAACAGCATTGCAAAATGTTTTGTTGCCGCTCACGTATCGACAAGATGCAGCGCTTACAGATGATGACATGAAAGAATGCGCTGCCATGATGCTCAAAAAAGTGGGTATGACGCGATGGGCGTCGCATTATCCCAATGAATTATCGGGTGGGCAGCAACAGCGTGTGGCGATTGCGCGAGCGCTTGTGAATGATCCCAAAATTATTTTGGCGGATGAGCCAACGGGCGCGTTAGATTCTGAGACGAGCAAACAGATTATGTCGCTGATGACAGAAGAAATGCAAGAATTGAAAAAAACTGTCGTTATTATCACGCATGCCGACGATATTGCTCGTCAATGCAAACGTCAAATTCACATTCAGGATGGTCGCGTTGAATAAATTATTTTTTAAAAGCATTGCGCTCGATTTATTAGCAAATAAACTTCGATCGTTGCTGGCTATTTTGGGCGTGTTGGTGGGTACAGCGTCGGTAGTAGCGCTCATGTCCTCCAGTCAATTAGCAACAACACATGCATTATCTCAATTTAAAAAATTAGGAACGAATTTATTATCAGTTTATGTTATCGCTAAAAATAACATGGGCAACAGAGATCGGGATGATCAATCATTTCAATTGTCAGATATGCCAAAGCTAAAATCTTATTCTCGTCGTATCGTGCATGCAGCACCTTATGTGATTAACGGACAATCGATGCATTTTGAAGGAATGCCATTGCATGGTGATGTGGTCGGCGTGACGGAACGTTTTTTGGATATTACCAAGATTCACATATTTCGCGGTCGATTTATTTCTGATTTAGATCATCAAAAATTTTATTGCGTGATTGGAAATGAAGTGGCTAAAAAAATTCATTATAGCCCGAGTGCCGTGGTGGGAAAACAAATGCATGTGGGCAATTTTATTTTTACCATTATCGGTGTTTTGAAAAAAACGCAAAATAATTTTTTTGTTCCCGTCAATATGAATAATAGTATTTTTATTCCCATTCAGGCGAGCTACATATTAAATACAAACACGCGTATTCAAAATATATTGGTGCAATTGCGCTCGAGTGCAGATATGGATGAGGCAAAAAATAGTTTGCAAACAAAATTGCAGCGGTTGTTACCAACGCAAAAGATTTTATTTCTGGATCCGCAACAGCTTATTAATTTAATTAAAAAAGAGCGTGCTACTTACGCTGATTTGTTGATTGCGATTGGGTGTATTTCATTGGTGGTGGGCGGCATTGGTGTGATGAATATTATGCTGGTGTCGGTAGTGGAAAGACGCCGTGAAATTGGCATTCGCATGGCGATTGGCGCAACGCAATCCGATATCGTGCGTTTATTTTTAACGGAATCTGTGATGCTGACTTTGTTTGGCGGATTGCTGGGTGTGGTGATTGGTCAACTGACATCGTATGGTTTAGCTTTTTTTCATCACTGGGAATTTTATTTTTATCTCATGCCAATTCTTTTAGGATTTACTGTGTCCGTTCTGGTCGGGATTATTTCGGGATTTTATCCAGCACTACGCGCCTCACGTTTAAATCCGATTGAGGCGTTGATGATGGAGTAAATGGATGACACTTCACGATAAAATTAAATATATCCGATCGGTATTGCCTCTACCTCAGAGGAAAGTGGCAATGGCGATTGAATAAAACATAATACACCGCCACGACCTATTGTTATTTTTAGTTTTTTTAATACGTTAAAGTGAATATTGATGTTTTTAACAGAAGCTGTTTTTTTAATTTCGATTGGATAGATCACACCATTTTCTTCAATCAATACATCAATTTCATTCATATCTTTGTCACGATAAAAATAAATACGGGGTATTCGTCCATTGTTCAAGTATGATTTTATAATTTCTGAAATCACATAGGTTTCCGCAAGATTTCTTGCCATGGAGCCACGCTCCAAAACATCTGCGTTCAACCAGCCAGTCAAAAAACAACACAAACCTGTATCCATGAAATATAATTTTGGTGTCTTGATCAAACGCTTCGTGCGATTGTTGAAATAAGGCTGAAGCAAATAAATAATACCTGAGACATGTAATACATTCAGCCATGATTTAACGGTTGGTTCGCTTACACCCACATCATTTGATAGATCACGATAATTAATCAACTGACCAGTTCGTGCTGCGGCCACTTGCATAAACCGATGAAATGTAACTTGGTCATTGATTTGTAAATAATCTCGAACGTCTTTTTGAATGTATGTAGTCACATAAGATTCGTAAAATCTCTCCCAATTTTTTCCATCTTGTAATACAACATCCGGATATGATCCACGCCAAATTTTATGAAATCCCTCCAATAATGTCAGTGGTTTCGCTGTTTTTTCGCGCGATGTAATCGTTTTCAAATCAGGCAAAAAAGGTGGGCTATCAATACGATTTTGTTCTTCTGCGAGAGAAATGCCAGATAATTGCAAAATCGCAACACGTCCCGCTAATGATTCAGAAACATTTTTCATCATATCAAATTGTTGCGACCCGGTTAACCAAAACTGCCCAGGTTTTTTATTTCGATCAACGCACATTTTAATGTATGAAAATAATGCGGGTGCATACTGCACTTCATCTATTAAAACAGGTAATTTCAATCTTTCAATAAAGCCAATCGGATCTTTTTCAGCAGCAATGCGCGCGTTCATGTCATCCAGTGTGATATAGGATCGTTTTTTTTTGTCGATATATTCCAGCAAGGTGGTTTTACCCACCTGTCTTGGGCCAGTCAACAAAACAACGCGGAACTGCTTGCTTACCGTTTTAACTATTTTCGCAAGACTGCGTGGGATGTGTGTCATTCAGATCCGTCCAATATAAAGTGTAATTTTATATTAGACCTATTTTAATTGAGATGCAAGTGCTGCGCGTTTAAGTCGCTCGTTGACGAACGCAGCTCTTTGCTTGCTGATGGGTTTTAAAAAATTTTATTTAACGCCCCACTCACTTCGCGCGCTAATTTCGGCACTAAAAATCCGGGTAATTGTTGTTTGATATCACACATCAATGCATTCGCAATTTTTTCGTCGACATCAAAATGTGCGGCGCCATCTACTTTATCTAACAAATGCAAATAATAAGGCAGAACACCCAGCTCAAACAAACGTTTGCTCAATTGAACTAACGCTTGCGATGTGTCGTTGATATTTTTTAATAAGACGGATTGATTTAATACAATTACCAATGCGCGACGTAATTTTGTGATCGCTCGAGCAACATCTTCATCCAATTCATTCGCGTGATTGCTGTGTATCACAACAGCCATGAGCAAACGCGATTGCGTCATCCAAGCTAATAATTCATCGCAAACACGCGAGGGAATCATGATGGGCAAGCGCGTGTGAATGCGCAGGCGTTTTACATGCGCAATTTTATCTAATTCAGAAACAAATTCTCTGAGTAGAGAATCTTTGAGCACCAGCGGATCGCCACCGCTTAAAATCACTTCGTCAATATCATTGCGCGCAGCAATGTATTCTAAAATGTGCGGCCAATTTTGTTTGCTCGGCAAATTATTTTCATATGGAAAATGTCGGCGAAAACAGTAGCGACAATGTACGGCGCAGGCACCGGTTAACGTCAGCAAAACACGATTCGGATATTTGTGTAGCAAACCCGGCACAGGATTATGATTATTTTCTTGCAATGGATCTTTCGAAAATCCAGGCACTTTTTGCATTTCGATGGCTTGCGGCAAAATTTGTAATAACAATGGGTCGTTGTAATTTCCTTTTTCAATTCGTGATAAATATTCTTTCGGAACACGCAATGGAAATGCAGCGATCGCATTATTATTTTTTGAGAGTCGCGATGGATCCAATTGCAATAACGTACAAAGCTGCTCAAATGAAATGCGTGATTGTATTAACGATTGTTGCCAATTCATGACACGTGACGCTACAGCGCTGACCAATTTGTGTCAACTCTTTCGGAAGTCATATCTCGCATTTCCACATCGCTCGTTGACATGTTTTGTATTACTGGTTGTTGTAGTTTTCGAACTAAACGAGGAAAATGTTTCTTTAAAATATTTTCGAAAACGCTTGGGGATATGAAGTGTGTTTCTGCGTAGAGTAGATAAATGCGAAACTCATCATATGCTGAACCAAGCCATTCTGCTTCCGTTGGGTCGTCCAACGCTTCTTCTGCTTTACGAAGACAAAATAAAATTCGTTCCGTGATTATCTTTTCTTGTTCAGTGCATTCATCGTCATCCGCTAACTCGTATTTTAGTAGATCACGCCGGCATTCCCCATAATCCCAGGGAGCGCTGTCATGATGTGAAAAAAAATGATGATGACGCATCAAACAAAAATCACTATTAACATTAATGACCAAACATAATAAGCAAACAACACATCAACATAAGTGAGTATGAATGAAAAAATAGCGATTGCAGGAATTAAAAATATTTTTAACATCAGAATGACTGAGGCGCGTTTGCGCGTTTCCGAAATATATATGGATTCGTCCAGTTTCCACGAATACACCACGCGTGCGCACAACATCGATAATATAAACGCAGGCATCATCAAGCTGATTGAAAAAATCATGACGATGGTTTTGTCTGTAAAACGAATGTGAATACCGGAAGTAAAAATTAAAAAAATTACACAGAACAAATACAACATGGTCAGCCAAACGATTCTTCTATCCGCATTTTTCACGTGATAAAAAAGCAAATTGTGTATTTCCCAGCATTTGGCTACCACTAAAAAACAAATGAGAAAAGAAAAAATGCTGGTTAATTTTTCGTAAAAAATATTTAAGAGTGTTTGCGTGGTGGAGACAGTGGATAAATCAGGAAAGTCGATATTCAAAATTAATACGACCAACACAGCGCCCATCACGACATCGCACAAAGAGCGCAGGCGATCGGTGGATAGCTGAAAAGGGGAAGTGTTTTCCAATGTCACCGCCATGTGTTGTTACTCCATTAGTTTATGCGGCAGACTTTCTGTTCTGCCGGCAGGTGTCACCAATACATAATCCAACTTGCGTTGTAATTCTCGAATGGTGCTGGCACCGGCATAAGTCAAACCAGAACGCAGCCCGCCCATAATATCTGCCAAAATGGCGTCTTGATCTTCGCGATAACGCACTTCAGCGACAACACCTTCTGCTGTTTTCCAATCACCCATGCCGCCCATGAAATCAGTTTGTGCTTCGCGACTTGCCATGCCGCGATATTGTTTTACTGTCGAGCCATCTTTTTTTGTGATGATTTCACCGGGGGTGACAGCCGTGCCTGCCAACATGCCGCCAATCATGACAAAATCTGCACCAAACGCGAGCGCTTTGACAATGTCGCCTGGAGCGCGAATGCCGCCATCGGCCACAACGGAGCGATCGCAGCGGGCACAATCTTGAATGCACGTCAGCATTGGAATGCCAAATCCGGTTTTGATGCGCGTGCTGCAAACAGAACCGCCGCCAATGCCGGCTTTGACAATATCTGCACCACAAGAAGCCAAATAATCAGCGCCGGCATACGTTGCCACATTACCTGCCATAATGCAGGCGTCGGGCAGTATTTTTCGCAATTGTTTCATCGTGGAGCCGACGTAGCGCGCATGTGCGTGCGCTACGTCAATGCAAAAATAATCAGCGCCTGCGTCACGCAATGCCTTGGCGCGCTCTAATTCCGCATCATTGCAACCGACGGATACAAATACAGAACCTTTGCATTTTTTGTATTCCGCCACATTTTCTTCGATGGTCATGAAGCGATGCAATACACCAATACCCCCTTTGCTCGCCATAAAATTTGCCATGGCGTTCTCGGTAATCGTGTCCATATTGGAGCTCATGAGTGGCAGTTGCAGTGTCAGTTTTTTGCTGCGATCTGTCATCGCCATCTCGACCAATCGTCGCGATTCATAGTGATTATAAGCGGGTGTTAGCAGGACATCGTCGAAAGTAATAGCATAAGCTTGCATCATAAAGTACCCTGTTGTCTGTTCAGCTTCTCCCGCTTTCAAAAGAATTTTCATCTTTGGGCGATATTGAATGATAATTTGTCTCGAAAATGCTCATTGACTGACGTGTCAACTGCGCTTTTCTCACCAAATTATCATTCAATCTCACCTCAAATCTGAAAATTTAAGTTAATCAACCTTCAGAGCGGGAACTACTGTTGTCTGTTGCGCTTATTGTATCAGTTTCACGTATCTGCTCCAAATTTCAGGAAATAAATGTCCATTTAAAATGGACATTGTTACATTATTTTAAATAAATTATTGCGCTGTGTTTGAAATAGTATATAATTGTCTATTATGAGTGGACAAAATTCAAATAAATTAAATAATTTGTTAGCAACTTGGCAAAATGGTACACCGCTATTGTCTAACTATTTGAAAAATCATGGATATTATAGACAACTTGTTAATCTTTATTGCAAAAATGAATGGATAAAATCCATAGGCCATGGCGCATATACAAGGCTCAATGATCCGCTCACATGGCAAGGCGCAGTTAATGCGCTGCAAACACAATTGAGCATGCCGGTGCATATAGGTGGACTTACCGCTTTAGAATTACACGGCGTTTCACAATATGTTTCAAAAAACGACTTGAGCCAAACGTTTTATTTATATCGATCTGAAAAACAAAACCTGCATCTACCAACATGGTTTTCAAACACATTTACAAATTCATTCTTTGAGAAAAAAACACTGTTTAATAAACAATTAGGGCTATCAAAAAAAACCGTCGGTGATGTTGAAATAATAGTGTCTGCACCAGAGCGTGCAATCTTAGAAGTTTTATCATTGGTGCCATATAAAATCACACTTGAGCATGCAAATGAATTAATGGAGCTGCTAGATAGATTAAGAAGTGACGTTATGCAAAAATTATTAGAGTCATGCACGTCAATCAAAGTAAAACGCCTGTTTTTATATTTATCCGAAAAACATCGTTTATCCTGTTTTAATGAATTAAACTTAACATCCATAAACATAGGCTCTGGCAATCGCGTCATCGGAAATGGCGGTCACACCAATAAAAAATGGATGCTAAGCTTATCTGAAAAAAACGAGGATGAAATCTCTCGTGAATAAAGAACAATATGTTTCGCAAGTTAACTTACTTTTAGATTGTCTTCCTGTACTGCGTGATCAAGATATTTTTTCGCTAAAAGGTGGGACCGCTATCAATTTTTTTATTCGTGATTTACCGAGATTATCGGTTGATATTGATTTAACATTTTTAAAATTTACAGGCAGAAACACTGCAATCTCAGAGATTGAAAATGGATTAAGATCAATGTCTAAATCCATTTCACAAAGAAATCCACGATATAAAATAAAAGAAATAAAAACACAAGATGGTATTTTACAAAAATTGATGGTTATCGATCATGATATAACCATTAAAATTGAACCTAATTTCATCATGCGTGGTAGTTTACTGAAACCAGAAAAAATGAATTTAAAAAAATCTGTCGAAGAACAGTTTTCCTTTAGTGTTAACGACATGAAAAGTAAAGATAATGGAAGCAAATATTCGCAAAATTGCTTTGCCGCATATCAAGATTTATTGCGTGAAAATAAATTGATTTGTAGCTCGTCGATACTTTAGGGGCAGAATCTAATCCCAATTTCTAAACGTTAATCTGCGACAAATGCTTTTCCAGTGCGCCGCGATTTTCGGCGATGGCTTTTTTGGCGGATTCTCCAATTTTTTCGCGTAAATCGGTTGAGATAAATAAAGCAGTGACGGTGTCACTCAGCTGATTTTCATCCGCGACGATTTGCAGCGCACCTGCGTGTTGCAGCAATTGCGCGATCTCGGTGAAATTTTGTAAATGCGGCCCTGTGATGATTGGAATTCCCAACGTTGCTGGCTCAATCACATTGTGCCCACCCACTGGTACTAAACTACCACCGACAAAGGCAATGTCGCTGGCCGCATAAATCATCGTTAATTCCCCAATCGTATCCACCAACAAAATCGCCGAATTTTTTTCAATGGGTTTTTGTTGCGAGCGCAATTGAAGTGAATAATTTTTTCGATGACATAATTCCGCCACTTTAGGTGCTCGACTGGGATGACGCGGCACTAAAATTAAAAATAAGTTGGGAATTTTTTCTCTCATCTTTTGAAACGCATCTAAAATTAAAGATTCTTCACCGTCGTGTGTGCTCGCTGCAATTAGCACAGGCGTTGTCTCGCCAATTTCCGCGCGCAATGCCTTTCCTTTAGCGACAATCGCATCAGGAATATGCAAATCAAATTTAATATTTCCCGTGATCATTAATTTTTTGGGATCCAATCCCAGTTGCAAAAATCGTTCGCCGTCCAGCACACCTTGCGCTGCGACGACATCATAGGCAGTTAACATCAATCGCATTAATTTTTTAATACGCAAATAACGCAAGAAAGATTTTTCAGATAATCTCGCGTTGGCCAGCATCATTTTAATTTTTTGTTTTTTACAGATCATCAACAAATTTGGCCACAATTCCGTTTCCATGATAATACACAGTGTCACCTGCGCGCGTTTTAAAAAACGCGTTACAGCAGTGGGTGTATCAAATGGCGCATACGTGTGAATGACTTGTGTTTTTAAGCGTTCCGTGACGAGTGCGGATGCGGTGGGCGTTGCGGTCGTTACAATGATAGTAAATTCGGGTGAATAGCGTGCAATGAGCGCTTTGATTAATGGCAGTGCGGCGAGTGTTTCGCCAACTGACACCGCGTGCACCCAAATACTTTTTTGAGCAACAGGTGTGATAAACCCGAATCGCTCGTTCCATCGTTTGCGATAATCTTTGGTGTGACGCGATCGCCACAACAAGCGCAACAAGATAAAGGGTGTGGCAAGATAATAAATTATCGTATAAATAAATCGCATCAGTTTTTACACGAGTTTTACCGTGGTAAAATTAAACTTGTTTTCCAAATGTTTCGCGAATAAATAATAAAATAAAATACGCGATGACGAGCCCAATTGGAATAACACTCAACGCGATTGAAAAATCATGCGCGGTATAAACGGCATTCGCACCCGCAGCCGCCGCTTGATGATCTGATGCGACCAAGAGTTTGCCGATAAGTGGTTGCGCAAATCCGCCCACCATGATGAGAAAATTGGTGAATGCAACAGCAGTACCAGAAACCTGATGCGGACAATTTTCTTTGCCAAGCGAGAAACACAATGGATGTGGTCCACAAAATAAGCCGAGCGTAAATAATAAAGTATACATAAAAAATACGTGGATATTTGGCAAAAATAAAATGCAGCTAGACACGATCGTTGCACCAATTGCTGCGACCATGAGTGGCAAACGACGGGTTTGTAATTTGTCTGATAAAAATCCAGAAGCGAAGCTGGAAACGACCCATCCCGTTAATGTAATTAACGCGCCAAAAGCGGCTTGTTCTGCACTAAATCCGTGCGCTGATTTTAAATAGGGAACTTCCCATGCATCCACAAACACAGACGAAGGTAAATACAACAAAGTGCCGACAATACCGATTAGCCACATTTGTGGCTTTTTAATAATTAACCATAGTTGATGACACAATTCACCGTAAGAACGTGTCGTGGCAACTTCGGCATCATCCGTCGAAGGCTGTTTGTCTTTTACAAAAAGAAAAATACAAATAAATAAAAACACGCCGATGTAAGCGGGAAATAATAATACGTGGTGAAATGGCACAGTGGTGATGAGGTGTGTCAAATAAACATCGATACCGCTGCCAGCAATCATGGCGATACCGGTTAGAAAACCAGTTGCAGTTGCGAAAAATTTTCTGGGTAACCATAAAGAAGCGATTTTTAATGCGGTGACATAACCAAATGCAGCACCCAACCCAATCATGAAACGACCCAATAATCCTAAACTAAATATGGTGGTGCTTGCAAAAATGAGAACGCCTGTGCAGGCGATGATACAACCTAGCAATAAAGAGCGACGCGCGCCAATTCTATCGACCGTGACGCCGACGGGCAGTTGCATGGGCACATAAGCCATGTAATAGAAACCAGTTAATAAACCAAAGCTTTGAACCGAAACGCTAAACCGTGTTAGCAGATGATGCTCCATGATGCTGGGATAAATGCGAAGCAGGTAAGCGAAGCAGTAATAAAGGATACCCGTTGCGAAAACTACCCAGGGTAAAAACGTCTGCCAGTTTTTTTCAGATGAAGATTCCGATACACTTTTCGAATACTGAATCGATGTGTTCACAGTGAGTGTCCTCCACGTGGTTAGAAACTTGTGGTCAAGACTACGTGAAGATCGTATTTTCTGCAACGCCACGGGGGTTTGGCATGTCGACAAAACGTACTTTGGATGGAAATTATACAGCGCAATCGATTGAGGTGTTAACGGGCCTGGATCCTGTGCGCCGAAATCCTGGCATGTACACCGACACGTCGCATCCCAATCATTTGGCGCATGAAGCCATCGACAACAGCGTTGATGAAGCGATTGCCGGTCACGCAAAACAAATCGATGTGATTTTTCATAAGGACAACTCGTTGGAAGTGATTGATGATGGCCGTGGAATGCCAACAGACATTCATCCCGAACATAAAGTCTCCGGTGTGGAATTAATTTTAACGCGTTTGCACTCAGGTGCGAAATTTTCAAAAAAAACTTACGAATTTTCAGGCGGATTACATGGTGTCGGTATTTCTGTTGTGAACGCACTATCCAAACAATTAATCGCACAAATCAAGAAGGATGGAAAAATTTATGAAATGTGTTTTGAAAATGGTGAGCGAAGCAGTGCATTAAAATCCATTGGTACGTGCGAAAAAAGATTAACTGGCACGTCTATACGATTTTGGCCGGATGAAAAATATTTTGATCAGGCAAAATTTCATTTGCCGACATTGCTTGCGACACTGCGCGCAAAAGCTGTGTTGTGCCCAGGGCTCACGGTTACTTTTTTGGATGAAAAGAAAAATGAAAAAAAATCGTGGTGTTATGAAGACGGATTAAAATCGTATTTGCTCGACAGCTTGCGCGATTGCACACAATTGCCGGAGGAGCCGTTGATGGGGCATTTCACCGGTGAAACAGAAGCGGTGGATTGGGCGCTCACGTGGTTGCCCAATGGTGAAGCGGGTGTTACAGAAAGTTACGTGAATTTAATTCCAACATTGCAGGGCGGCACGCACGTGAATGGATTGCGCGCCGGTTTGCTGGATGCAGTACGTGAATTTTGCGAGATACATAAATTATTGCCGCGTGGCATTAAATTAAATCCTGAAGACGTGTGGGAACAATGTCGTTATATTTTGTCAATCAAATTACAACACGCGCAATTTGCGGGTCAAACCAAAGAACGGTTAACTGCAAGACAAGCAGCGGTTTTTGTGAACGGAGTTGCCAAGGATGCGCTGAGCGTTTGGTTTAATCAACATGTCGAAGTCACCAAACAATTGGTGGAATTATTTGTTGAGAATGCGCAAAAAAGAATGCGCTCAGAAAAAATGGTTACGCGAAAAAAAATAACGGTCGGCCCCGCATTGCCTGGAAAATTAACCGATTGTTCTCGCCAAGATGTTGACAATTGCGAATTATTTTTAGTGGAAGGCGATTCTGCTGGCGGCTCTGCAAAACAGGCGCGCGATCGCACTTTTCAAGCAGTGATGCCACTGCGCGGAAAAATTTTAAATACTTGGGAAGTATCTTCAGAGGAAGTATTAGCCTCAGCTGAAGTGCACGATATTGCGGTCGCTATCGGTGTCGATCCAGGTTCGGACAATCTTACGGATCTGCGTTATGGAAAAATTTGTATTTTGGCGGATGCAGATTCTGATGGTGCGCACATCGCAACATTATTGTGCGCATTATTTTTAAAACATTTTCGAAAATTAGTGGAAGAAGGGCATGTGTATGTGGCCATGCCGCCGTTGTATCGCATCGATGTTGGCAAACAAGTATTTTATGCGCTCGATGACGATGAAAAAGAAGGTGTGCTCGATCGCATTCAAGCAGAAAATGTTAAAGGCAAAGTGAATATTCAGCGCTTCAAGGGGTTGGGCGAGATGAATCCGCTGCAGCTTCGCGAGACGACGATGGCGCTTGAGACGCGCCGCCTAATCCAATTGTCGCTAGGATCTGAGAAAAAAGCGAAGGCCGATCCGGATGTGATGGACATGCTGTTGGCGAAGAAGCGGTCGTCGGATCGGAAGGATTGGCTGGAGAAGAAGGGGGATCTGGCGGTTGTATAGCTTCATCAATATCAACGTGGTCAAAAGTATCATCTTCTACTGTTACTGTTTGCGTGTTAACGGATCTCACCTGTCTTTTGTCTGCTTGAACGGCAGCATCAGCAACAGATTTCGCGCGCCACACAAACAGAAAATACAACACACCATTTGCCAATAAAGACAACGCAGCAGCAGATTTTAAATAAAACGAACTTTTGGATTGCATCATAAAGCCTTTAGACATTGCATCACTGTTTTCGATGCTACCCTTCTTTTACTCGCGGATCAAACGCATCGCGTACTTGATCTGCAAATAAATTCGCGGACAACACCAAAAAAAACATCGTAACTAGCGCGGCAAACAAAGGCCACCATACCACAGGCTCGCGCGCCAATTCCAAGCGTGATGTATTAATCATATTTCCCCAGCTCGGCATTGTTGGATCAACACCCACACCGACATAAGATAAAATCGCTTCCGCCAGCACTAGCCCACTGAAATCGAGCACCAACGTGATAATCACAATATGCATCACGTTCGGTAAAATATGGCGAAAAATAACTGCCCATCGTCGCGCGCCCATTGCGATAGACGCAGTTACATAATCTAATTCACGTAATTTCAATGTTTCTGCGCGCAACAATCGACATAAACTTGCCCAGCTTGTGATTCCCAGAATAAAACACAATGTGAGTAAACGCGCATCCGCGCGATCCATGAGCGTTGGAAATAATTGTGGATGATTGCTAATAAATACTTGCATCATCAGCACCATCGCAGTAATCAATAACACACCGGGAATGGAACTTAATGTGGTGTAACTATATTGAATGATATCGTCCACCCATCCACCAAAATAACCCGCAATAATTCCAAACAATAATGCAAAAGGCAGCATAAAAATCGTCGTGATGGTGCCGATAAATAATCCTGTGCGAATGCTTTTAATCGTTTCATAAAAAATATCGTTGCCAATTTTGTCGGTGCCAAAAATATGGTAATGCGATTGTAGTGGCTCTGGATTGTGTAATTGATACAAATGCGTTGCGAATGGTGCTGAATACGTTTTTTCGGTGTGTTCGGCAATAGGAGCGAGTATCATATCTAACACACTTTTTTGTTGCATGGCATGATTAATAAAATGAATGGAATCAAGCAAACCGAGCATGACATAAAAACACAGAACAGCGCAGGTGATCATGCCAATTTTTTTTTGAAAAACCAAAGCCCACGTGTTGCGCCAATGCGCATGTTTCATAATCCAAATAACCGCAACAATAAACAATAAAAATATCATCCAGACTACTTTATCACTGGGTAACAACGACAAACTCATTGCAACCTCACGCGCGGATCAACGAGGGTATAAGAAATATCAGTGAGAATTAATCCCAAAACATAAAAAATAGTACCTAAAAAAACCATGGCGCGCACAATATTAAAATCCTGTTGTGCAATTGCATCAATCGTGTAACTGCCCAAACCGGGAATGCCAAAAAAAGATTCCATGATTAAACTGCCCATGAATAATGTGGGAATAATGACGACAACACCTGTTAAAATAGGAATTAATGCATTTTTTAAGACATGTTTAAATAACACGGATAATTCCGATAATCCTTTTGCACGCGCGGTTCTAACATATTCCCTGTGAATTTCTTCTAAAAAAATAGTGCGATACCATCGCGTTCCTGCGCCAATGCCACCGACGGCGCCGATTAATACGGGCAAGATTAAAAATTTGATGGCAGCTAATCCATATTGATAACCAGAAATGGGGGTGAGATTGAGTAATTTCCCAAATAAATATTGCCCGAAAATAATATAAAACAAACCAGACACGGACATCATGATGACGCAAACCGTCATGGCAAAATAATCGAATGTGGTTGCGCGAAATAATGTGATGAGTAATGCAAATGTAATATTGATTGCAAGTCCAATCAGCAGCGTGGGAAAGGCAAGCGCTAAACTGGGCCATAGTCGTTCACCAATGTCATCGCTGATGTCTCGCCCACGATCTGATTGTCCGAAATCAAACGTGAAGAGCGACAATGACTTGGTAAAAAATAATGTGTCCGTGAGTGCGTGCGCGCCAGTTTTTTGTGCGTTGTAAAAAAGTGGTTTGTCGTAACCACGTTCCATTTTCCATTGGTGAATCGCTTCTGGTGTCACGTGTTTTTGCCCCAGCTGCATGCGCGCCATATCGTCGGGCGAATTCACCATAAAAAATAATACGAACGTGATGAGGTTAACGCCAATTAAAATTGGGATAGCGTATACAATTCGGCGGACAAGATAGGCAAACATGCGGTTTACTCCCTTGTGCAAATTGTACATGATAATGCTATTGCCATGCATCATTCATTGCGTTACCATCCCTCCACTTATGGCAATTCGTCGCGCACAATTCTTTCGATTATTACCTGTTCTGTTGCTGATTTTTTTGGATTCGTTTAGCTACTTTGTTGTTATTCCTATTTTGCTAAAATTATTTTATCACGCTAAATATGGTTTGTTGCCAGCCACGTTATCGCCTGCGTGGCGCGATATTTTGGTGGGAATCATCATTCCAATTTCAACGTTGGCGGCATTAATTGCATCACCCTGGATTGGCAGTGCATCTGATCAATGGGGGCGAAAAAAAACCATTTTATTTTGTCTTGCTGTGGTGACGTTAGGATTTTTATTGCAATACATGAGCATTGTTTTGAAAAGTGTTGCGCTCATTTTTGTGGGTCGCATTATTACGGGTGTTGGTAGTGCCAGTCAGCCCATCGCGCAAGCCGCCATTGCGGATATTTTCGGAAAAGATGCGAAGGATAAATCCATTTTCTTAATGTTGAATGCAACAATGATGACGCTGGCATTGATTGCAGCGCCTATGTGTGGTGGTTATTTGTCTGACGCGAGCGTGGTTAGCTGGTTTTCAATTAAAACACCGTATTTGTTTGCAATGACATTGAGCATTGCAAATTTATTATTGATTTTATTCTTCTTTCAAGAAACATTGGCGGCATCAAAACCAAAAATTCATCGCTTAAGCGAAGTGGTAACGCATTTGCCGCGCCTCATGAAACAATTTCGTTTTGGGCGATGGTTGCTTGTGTTTTTGTGCTTTGAATTGGGATGGAGCCAATATTATCAATCGATCAGCATGTTTTTAAGTCGACAGCTGCATATTTCCATGAAGACCATCAGCTTTTTTAATATGATCACCGGCATTGAAATGGCGGTGGGTTTACTGCTTACTTATCCTATTTTTCTGCGCTTTTTTTCACTGAAACGCATTATTCGCTGGAGCGCTTTTTTTACGATGAGCGCTTTGATATTGTGTGCACTCTTTCCGATGATGTGGATGCAATGGATGATGATGCCCATTGTCGCGGTATTTACAGGCACGTTATACATCGCAATCATCACGTTGATTTCAGATTGCGTGGGTGCTGACATGCAAGGATTAGTAATGGGATACATCAGCACAACATTATTTTTAGCATGGATGATCACTGCAGCGGACGGCGGATTTTTATTTGCATTGCATTCTGAGTTACCATTGTGGATCGCGGCATTATTTTTAGTGGTTGCTTTTTTTGCCACAGGAGGAATATATGAAGTATCTCGCAGGATTGATTCAAAAATCGGTTAATTCGTCGTTTCAGTTATGGCTACTGAATCAGTTAATGAAGCGTTTGGTACCGTTTAATCGGCCGCATGGTTTTAAGATACATCAAGTTACTCCCGACTACGTGCAAACGTTCGCGCCCTATTGCAAAAAAAATTTTAATCACGTGCGTGGCATTCACGCGTGCGCGCTTGCGACCGTGGGCGAATTAGCGGCGGGAATGATATTAATGTTTCATTTTTCTCCCGAACAATACCGCGTCATTATGTCGCACATCGACATTGATTATCACTATCAAGCAAAAAAATCGGTTCTAGCTACAGCTGCAATCAATGCATCTAACATAGGTGCAATACAAAACGCATTACAGTTCGAAGGAAAAGCACAGCACACGGTAACAACCAAAATAACAGACACAAATCATACCAGTATCGCAACAGTTAAAACCACCTGGCAAATTAAATCCTGGGCTGCCGTGAAGACCAAAGTGTAGAATTACCATCATTCCCCCAAGATTCTTGCGCTAATGAATCCGGAGCCACCGCTGGAAGTGGGAAACGATGAATGCCATCAATTACTCGTAACAGATTATCCAATTCCCGCGAACATGATTCTAAACGTATCGATAGTGGTGCATTACTGAAAAACGAAGGCGTAGCAGTCATCCACGGACACCAAAGTCGCTGAATCGCAGAATAAAATCGCTGTATAAAACATTCGTCTGCAAATGACAGTATTTTTTCGTCGTCGCAGTAGTAATGTACTTGCAAAAATGGTGTTTCTTTAATCAACGTTGTCAATTGACCTTGAAGTTTTATTTCTGCGGCTTCATTTTCGAAATGAATTTTTTTTATCGCCTTCACAAATGTCCTACCCGCAGAAATGAGCTCACGATTAACAGGAAAGCAGCGGAAATAATGAAACATGTGTCCCTGGTAACACCATCTCGGTCTCTTGGGTGTTTCAAAATTAATGCTGCCACAGCGCGCGTATTTGGAATACCCTTGCAACTGTTCTAACGCCGCTTCAGTGCGTGCAATATGCAATTTAACGTTACCATCACTGAAAAATAAACGAGCGGATTTCGTGTGTTGAATAAGATATTCAGCCGCTGCTGGATCCATGCTCAAAAAGAATATTGTACATTGAGATCCTCGTTCATTTTTTTGCATATCCAACTTTTCAATTCGATAAATAGGAAAATCTTCTACAGAAAAATATTCTAATGACCAACCAAGGATTGCTAAGACCACTGGCACAATATATTCCCACGACAACGCTTGCACCCATTGCCCCATAAATACGAGCGACTCCATTGCTGTGTAATCACTGGGTGGATAGAAGAAATGAAAATTATTATTTGGATTGGTTTCTCCAAATGGAAAACAAGGCCGTTTAATTTTCAGAAAATTCGAACGATATACTTCATATTCGTTTGATCTAGTTGGTATTCGAGTGAGCAAAGGTAGAGAAGGTGTAACTGGTCGCATAATACTGACTCCTCATCTTTAGGGCCATCTGTTTAGTTGTATTCGAAACATAACGCAGGAATTCTGAATATGCAATTCTTTTCAGCGGGGGTTTTGCGTGAAGTTATCCAAACTCCATTGGATCTACATCAATGACAAATCGTACGGATCGACCATGCGATTTTCTTTTATCGATAAATAAAATAAATTGCGACAGCGCTTGATTTAAGCATTGTCGCTGTGCCGATTGTAAAAATAAAAATGCGCGATAAACACCCGCTTTTTTTTCCATTGTCGCTGGCACGGGATCAGAAATCGAGATCGGAATTTTTTTGATCGCTTGTTTGGCTGCATGCAAAAATGCAATGACCGTTTCTTTTTGTTTTCCTTCGGCGCGAATCGATGCCATGGGAACAAACGGTGGCAATTTAGCAAGCTTGCGTTCAGCAAGAATTAAATTTGCAAAATCAAAATAGGTTTTTGAAAATAATATCTCAAGTAACGGATGATGAGGTTCATGCGTTTGAATAAATACTTCACCTGGTTTTTCAGCACGTCCTGCGCGTCCAGCGACTTGCAGGAGTGATTGCCCCAATCGTTCTGTTGCGCGAAAATCACCAGAAAATAATGCTTGATCGACATCAATTGCGGCAACCAGTGTTACGTTTTCAAAATGATGCCCCTTCACAATCATTTGTGTGCCTACAATAATATCCGCAGTACCTTCATGCACGGCTTTTAATTTTTTTTCCAGTTGAGTAAATGTTTTTACTTGATCGCGATCGATGCGGCAAATATTTTTATCGGGAAAAAGAGTGGTGAGTACTGTTTCCAATTGTTCTGTGCCCACACCCATTAACGTCAACTCCGATTGCTGACATGACTGACAAGTGCGTACCCATTTTTCTAAATATCCGCAGTGATGACAAATGAATCGCTTGGGATTTTCATGCACTGTCATGCGTGCATCGCAATGTTGACACATCGCTGACCATCCACACTGATGGCACAATGCAACTGGCGCAAATCCGCGGCGATTTAAAAATAATAATACTTGTTGATTTTTTTTCAAATGATGATGCATGCATTCAATCAATGCAGGGCTTAATCCTTGCTGCAAAATTTCGTTGCGAATGTTGTGCAACGTCACTGTGGGTTGTGTTGCGATTCCGGTACGATCAGGCAATATCAATAAAAAATATTTTTTTTCGTTAGTATTGCGAATACTTTCTAACGAAGGTGTCGCAGATCCCAAAACAACTGGGATATCATTCATTTTTGCACGCATCACAGCAACATCGCGCGCAGAATATCGAAATCCGGATTGTTGTTTGAATGAGATATCGTGTTCTTCATCCACAATAATAATGCCAAGCTTTCGAAGCGGTGCAAAAACAGCAGAGCGTGTACCAATCACAATGCAAGGTGTCTCGTGCGTGGCAGACATCCATGCATCACTTCGTTTTTTATCGGTTAATCCGGAATGCAACGCCAACACTGGCACTGAAAATCGCGCTTCAAAGCGCTGCACTGTTTGCGGCGTTAATGCAATTTCAGGCACTAACACCAATGCTTGTTGCTGTTTCTTTAATACCTCTGCAATCGCGCGTAAATACACTTCGGTTTTACCGCTGCCAGTTACACCCGCCAATAAAAAAGTTTGAAAAGTTTTTGTGCGTTGTATGGTTTCGATCGCGGTAATTTGTTCGAATGTTAATGCAAAATCAGGCAATGGTTTTTCTATCGCAGATGGCGAATTATTTTCTGCAACAACAATATTTTTTCCATCACGAATTTTTTTCGGCAATGTTCCCAGTAACACATCACCTAATGGATGGTGATAATAATCGCTCGCCCATTGATACAGTGCCAATAATTTTTCATCAATCAACGGTGTTTGATCAATCACAGCAGAAATTGATTTTAATTTATCGATTGGAAAATCACTTTTGTGCAGATGCGCCGTGACAATGCCAACCACCGATCTTCGGCCAAACGGCGCTTGCACACGCGACCCGATTGGTAAGACCGTTTCATGCAAATAATCAAATGATCGTCGCAGTGGGGTGGGGATGGCGAGTTGGATGATATTTTTTTTCATGGGCATTACCATCCTTGCATTGCAAATTCACTGCAGATAACAACGCCCCACAGCCGTGTTTGTTCGCGCTTATTTAATTTCGCTTTCAGGGCAAGAGAAGACCAGTGACGCTCGGCAATCGCAATTTGATGTGAAATAATTTTTTTGGCTTGTGCTGATGTTAATAAAAAATGTCCTGCAACAGATAATACATTGCTGAACGTGGAAAAATCGTCCATGTCACCAGAAATTTTCATGGCTTGTCTTGTTTCTGATCCTGCGCGAAATTGTGGACATAAATCATAAGCGGGTGTTAATACCAACGATTTCCCATCCCAAAAAGCAGAATGATTACGCGCATGATCATCCGTGTTGCCAACCAACACATTGAATGCCAAGCGTCGAAATAATTCGTGCAGCTGTTCTTTGGGATTATTGAAACGCGCGCGAATCACATCGGCTAAATCAAGATAACTGGCGTAGCGCGCTTCCATTTCATCAAGACCAAGTAAACTTAATCCACTGAGCATGAGATGTCTACATCTTTCTTGTCGATACTGATAGCGATCAAATCGCTTGATTAGCAACACGTCGCGTCCGGATACTTCCGTTAATTTTGTTTCAGCCACTTGAATTCCCGCAAGATTGGCGAGCTGCATACCCAAAAATTCATAACGAATCAGAGGGTGTTGATCAGCAGACAATGAAAATTTTGCGATGTAATCAACGCCATCTATCTCAATCAAACATTTTGGTCTGGCGCCGCCGATGCTGGTGCCGTGTTGAATCACAGGAATTAAAGCAGGCGGAATGGCGTTTCCTGACTCAATGATTTTTGCAAACGCATTGATATCCGACAGACGAATCGCATGATGATATTTATCTTCAAACACGCTGGACGACGCTTGAAAATCCAATGCGCCAATGCGATCGCTGCCTGATAATAATCCATAGTCCAATTCGTTGGGTTGCAAGCGAGGATATTGCATGTCAATTAGTCGTCTCCCCCACGCGTCTGGTAATGCATCGCGAAGACAAGCGGGCAGCGCGCGCATGCCCTCAGGTTCGAATACGCCCGCTTGCAGCGGTAATTCCAGTGGAGATAAAGCGATGGCATCTTTGCGTTCACGATAGCTTTTACCATAGGTGAATACGTAACGGTTTTCCTGACACTCTAATTTTCCCGCAACAACCGGGCGCGCGTGTTTGGGCAGCCACACCCATATAAACGCTTCATTCGCATTATCACTCTTAGAAGTCATCATTCACCTGTTTTTTTCGATGCGGCTTTTTGGGGAGCAATCCTGAAAATTCCGACAACAGCATTTCCCATTTTGATAATACGCGTTTATCCGTAGAAAAAAGCGGTACGCCCAACACATACGCCGCTTCGAATGCAACACCGAGCGACACAGTATCACTTCCCTTTTCAATGTGCATCACTGTTTGTCGAGTGACATTCAAGCGAAGTGCCAATGCCTTCTGAGAAAGACCGCGCTCGACTCGCGCGGTCCTTATCAGTCTCCCTAAAAATCGCAAGATATGGATGGTTGATTGAGATATCATGTTAGTTATAATTAACCAAATACGTTACATTGTTAATTATAACTAACATATTTTAGCTTGTCAACCGAGTGGCACCGTCGCAGACTTTATGATAAGGTAACCGCAAAAATGCGCATTTTCATTTATATTAGGAGATAGTTTATGGCCAAATTTACTACGAGTGAATTTAAAAGCGGCTTGAAAGTGATGATGGATGGCGACCCATATAACATCATTGAGAATGAGTTTGTAAAGCCTGGCAAAGGGCAAGCATTTAATCGGGTGAGGATGCGCAATCTGAAAACAGGTCGCGTGATTGAGCGCACGTTTAAATCGGGTGAAGCGCTCGATGGTGCTGATGTGATGGATATGGATATGCAATATTTGTATAACGACGGTGTGCACTGGCATTTTATGCAGCCCGAAACTTTCGAGCAAATTTCTGCAAATGAACCTGCAGTTGCGGACGCAAAACAATGGTTGAAAGAACAAGATGTTTGTATTGTGACGATGTATAACGGTGCGCCGTTATCTGTTGCAGCGCCCAATTTCGTGACACTTAAAATTACCAACACCGATCCCGGTGTGCGTGGCGATACTGCGACGGGTGGAACCAAACCTGCAACGCTTGAAACGGGCGCTGTGGTGCGCGTTCCGCTCTTTATCGAAGAAGGTGAAATGATTAAAGTGGATACGCGTAAAGGCGAGTATATGTCGCGTTCGAAGTAAAGTAGTTGCGGCAATGGCAGCAAATCATAAAATTTCTACTCATTCATCGCGAATTGCATCAGTTATTCTTCTCATTCGAAACCAGAAGATCATTATAGATGCAGACTTAGCTCAACTTTATGGCGTCACAACTAAAAGGCTTAATGAGCAAATCAAACGGAATACAGAACGATTTCCAATGGATTTTCTATTTCAGCTAACAAATGATGAAAAAAATGAGGTGGTCGCAAATTGCGACCACCTAGAAAACCTAAAATTTTCAAGCACAAACCCATACGTCTTTACTGAGCATGGGGTAATTATGGCAGCGAGCGTATTAAATTCACCAAAAGCAATTGAAGTGAGCGTGCATATTGTACGTACATTCGTTAAATTGCGACAATTATTGAACACGAATGTGGCTCTAAAACATAAACTCATTGAATTGGAAAATCATGTCAGTGAACATGATCATGCGATTAAAACACTAGTAAATGCTATACATGATCTTATGAATTCACCTGCGCCAATCGAAAAACCAACGATTGGTTTTGCATCGTGGAAAAATAAAATAAAAAAATATCAGCCCGCATGACACTCAAGAATTTAATTCAATTGCGCCAAACACTTTACGCCACTATCCGTGCTTTTTTTGCAGCGCGTGATGTATTAGAAGTTGAAACGCCATTACTGTCTGAATATACCGTGACGGATCCGCACATTGAGAGTTTTGCAGTGCCATTTGGCGACAAAAATTATTTTTTACAAACATCGCCTGAGTATGCGATGAAAAGACTTCTTGCGGATGGATCAGGTTCTATTTTTCAAATTACCAAAGCGTTTCGAAAAGAAGAATCTGGTAGCAAGCATCATCCAGAATTTTCGATGCTTGAATGGTATCGCATTGGATTTGATCATCATGATTTAATGAATGAGTTAGATGTGCTGCTGCAGTTGATTTTAAAAACAAAGCCTGCTCAAAAAATCAGTTATCGCGATTTGTTTTTAAAAAATATTGACGTAGATCCGTTTGCCGTTTCCCATGTAACATTGAAAAAAATAATTGTTGCAAAAAATATTCGAGT
>MGXR01000002.1 GCA_001801425.1 Gammaproteobacteria bacterium RIFCSPHIGHO2_02_FULL_42_43 | reverse complement strand
CAATCCTACTGCAGCCGCAACTCCTGCCAGCGCAACGGTGACTTGGACTGCAGCAACCGGAGACAGTAAGTCTGCCAATATCAGTTATTCTGTAGCGGTTTATTCGGGAAGTTCTGTAACAGACAATCCTGTTCACACAATTACAACTAGCTTGCTCACAGCAACATTTTCTAATTTATTAGATGCTAACACATCTTACACCGTTGTTGTTTCGGCAATCGATGAAAATTCAGATAATGCAACCAGTAGTGCACCCCTGGCATCAAACTCAGTTACTTTTAAGTCTGCGCAAGCAACACTGGTTTTACCGCCAATTCCTGCAATATTGAATCCGACATCAAGTTCTGCAACAGTGACTTGGCTTCCTGCAACGGGCGATGACCCCGGTAATATTACTTACTATGTGAGCGTTTCTTCTAACGCAACCATTAGCGTAGGTAATACCGTAGTTCCAAACGGAATAGTGCCCGCATCTCCAGTCAATTTAAGTGGTTTAAATCCTAATGAAAAATATACTGTAACCGTGCAAGCAGTGGATAAATACTCAAGCAACAGTCCATTCGCACTTACAACATGTCCGACCAGTAATTCAGCATGCCAAACAGTGACTTTCACAACTGCCGCAGGACCTGCGATTACCGCACCGGGAACTCCAGTAATTAGCAGCATTACTTCAGATAGCGCGATAGTGACTTGGGCTGCATCAACAGGAGATTCAGATACTTCGAATATTGTTTACAGCGTGTCTTTTTCGCAAGGCAACAGCAAGGGTGTGGCTGCTCCCATGATTCCAGGCAGCTCTCCACCATCAGCAACGCTATCTGGGTTGACTCCGAGTATGCAGTACACAATATCGATCATTGCTTATGATGGCAGTTCTAGTAATAAAACAACCATGTCGCAACAATCTGCATCTTTTACAACCCAGGCACATCTTGTCGCACCGGTTATTACTTCTCCAGAGAACAGTGCCACAATATCAACGCCGACGAGTGCTTCCATTACTTGGAATGCGGCAACAGGAGATACTTCTTCGAACGTTGGCTACACCGCGAATATTTACGCGGGTAATTCTGCGACGGGAAAACCGATAAGCACTGTGCCGGTGACTGCGGGCGCAACATCTGCAGCATTTTCTAATTTATCCGCAAACACACAATACACAGTAACAGTAACAGCAAATGATACGAATGCGGATAATAGCCCTGTATCTGACCCTGTTACTTTTACTACGTCGAAACCAACGATCACAGCGCCACAATCTCTCGCTGCAAATAGTATTACGCAAACATCCGCGATTGTTTCTTGGGCTGCTTCAACAGTGGTGGGTGATAGTGCCAAACATGTCAAGTATCGGGTTTCCGTTGCTTCAGGCGGAAATGATGTAACGAATAGTGTGTGGGTACACCAAAAACAATTCAACGCTGCAACAGGAAATTGGTCGGTCAAGATTTCTCATCTCAATATGAATACGCCCTATGAAGTATATATAACTGCAAAAGATAGACATGCTCGTCCTTCGTCGATGAAGTCAGATGGTGTGTCTTTCACTACGCAAAGTGTTATCACGCCGCCGCAATCTCTGGCGATAACTCCCGACAGCACGACAGCAGCAGATGCTACGGTGACTTGGGATACTGCAACAGGGGATGCAAATATTTCTTATCAAGTCACCGTTTCCCCCAATGCGACCGTGCATTATTCAGGTGGATTGTCGGCAACATTGAGCGGATTGACAGCGAGCACGAAGTATACCGTGAGTGTGAGTGCAGGGGCTGCAAATGCGAGCAATAGCAATACGCCGCAAACAACAGCGAGTGTCAGTTACATTTTCATTGCAAAACCTCAATCTCTTGCTGTGCCTGCGGCTACCATTACAGCAACCGGTGCTACGGTGACTTGGGATGCCGTCGCGAATATTGCTTATCAAGTCACTATTTCTCCGGATGCGACTGTGACGATGAATTCCGATGGATCATCAGCAGCGTTGAGCGAATTGACAGAGAGTACGCCGTATACGGTGAGTGTGAAAGCACAAGATTCAGATGCTGTTAATAGCCCGCAAACGTCGACTGTCGATTTCACTACTAAAGCAGTGATTACAGCACCGCAATCTCTCGTGGTCACTCCGAGCAGCACTACGCCAGGAGATGCTACGGTAACCTGGGGTGTTGCAACGGGGGATAGTGATACCACGAATATTACTTATCAAGTGACTATTTCTCCCAACGCACCTGTGAATTATTCGAGTGGATTATCAGCAACATTGAGCGGATTGACAACGGGCACGCAGTATACGGTCACTGTCACTGCAAATGATCCCAATGCGTTTCCTGCGACGACGCAAGCTTCTAAATCTTTTACTCCACAGGCTATTCTCTCTGCGCCCGGAATTCCTGTCGCAAGTAACGTGACATCCAATAGTGCTACGGTATCGTGGACAGCACCGAGCGTGGGTAATAACGCCAATGTGACCTACGTTCCTTCTGTTACTCCCAATGCAACCATGAATTATTCAAGTGGATTGTCAGCAACGTTGAGCGGATTGTCACCGCATACGGCGTATTCGGTGACTGTGAAAGCAGTGGATTCGATTATTGGCGCTAGCTCGAAATCGCATTCCGGAAAATTTACTACGTTGCAACCCGATATACAATTCCCAACACCCTGCACATTCGCGTCTTCAATGAACAGACACAATGGAACACTGACCATAAATCCTGTGATGGCGAATGGTCAGGTGGTTAAGGGTGTTACCTATAGCATTCAGATTACGGGACCTGGATCGATTAACGTGAAAGTGATACCAAATTCAGGGGTGGATATTACTACCGCAAAATTAAGAACCATGGTTCCGGGTAAGGCTTATACTGCGATGGTATCAGCGGAGTACAACGGTAAAACGGCGCAGACAACCTGTGCCATCCCCGCAAATCGTTAATGTTTATTTAATGCCAATGGGCTAAGATGTTTTAAATATGAAAAAAATATTAGCCATTGTTCTGATGATCGGCGCATTGTGGGCTTGTGCTGCGGTTGCAGATTCCGTGCCATCGTGTCCTTATCCCAATCCTGCCGTCGCGAATTCACCCAAAGCGTGTTACGTGATGTTAACCGTTCCCGCGGGGAACAAAGTGAATTTTCCGGTTTATGTTTATCAACAAAATTCAAATGGTTCACAAACACAATATGGCGTTTACCTTTTTTCGGGCCAACAGTTTTTTTTGGGGGAATACAGCAATACATTCACTGCTACTTACGCGTTGTATTATCAATCTAGCAAAGATAAGACATGGCATTCTTGCACGCTGTCATTGGCAAATGGTCAGTTGTCTGGCGGATCGTGCCCCGGGCCTTCATTTACACTGGACCAACCAGCGGGTGGGTTTGATCAAGGCGCTTATAATTTGACAATGGGAACGGGTTCTCAATGGAATTCTGTTGCAGGCCCGAATCCGGCGCCAACGCCACGTTACTATCAACCGCGCACAATTACGTTTGTTAACAATACCCGATATAAAACAATCTGGCTTGGCGAAACTTGCAGTACTAGCAATACGCCAGAGTGTGTGACAAACAATGAGTTATTTTCTATTCCGCAGGGCGGTAATTATGTATTTTCTGTAGATCAGAATGCATTGGTATCAGCTAATTTCTATGTTTCCGCTTATCAGAATGCGCAGGGTAAAAAGATTTACACGGGTGGACATGGAGGTCACAACGAAGGGACTACTTTTGCGACTTTATTTGAAATTACGTACCATGCTGTTAAGTTTGCTGGCGGTGGTAATCCCACTCCCGGTGTTACGCCAATCTCATACGTTAACGAAAGTACATTTGATATTTCTGCGGTGGATGGATTTAGTGGTTTTGGTATGCAAGTGCAACCAGATTCACCAACCTACTGCACCACAACGATAGGTTCGGACGATTCTAGCGCGTTAGGTGTGGGTTATTATAGTTCAGATAACCCGATGGCCTACATTCAAGCAACTCCATCGATGAGCTTGCAGCAACTATGCAGCATCAGCTCTCAATTACCTGCCGGAAACACTGGGCCAGGAGCATGGGATTTGAGTGTCCTTTCGCCAAAAGACAATAATGCCTTTTTAGGTTGTTACAGCTTATGCACGTATGCAACTTTTAATAAATTGCCTAATGCAGCCCAGTATTGTTGTACGGGTAAGTATAGAACGGCAGCAACCTGCACGATACCACCTGCTTCAAGCTACATAAACAACTTGTACCAATATGCGAAACACGTGTACGGTTTTTCTTATGATGACTTTATTGGCACATTAGTATGCGACGGCATGACCAATGTGACAGTGACCATCACTTCCGATATGGTAGAAAACACAATTACCTTTAATAACGTGACGCCTGTTGTCAGCGATGTGACGACTGGTGGTGCATCTGTTTCGTGGGTGCCGGCAACAGACAGCGATTCTAGCGCGACAATTACTTATTCCGTGCAATTGACACAAAATGGCAGCCCCGTTCCCAATGCGAAAATTACGATGGGCGCGAATAATACCGCAACCATTGCAAATTTAACACCAACGACACCCTATCAAGTTGTGATTAACGCAACGGACAACACCGGAGCATCTGCTACGTCAAATTCTGCAACATTTACAACTGCAACGCCGACCTACGGTATTTCTGCGCCAACCAATGTGGCTGCAAGTGATGTGAATACGGATAGCGCCGTGATTTCATGGACGGCAGCGACGGACAATGTTCCCAGTCCGCAATTGAATTATACAATAGCTGTAACGCCACCACCCGCGGGCGCTAATTATTCGACAGCGAATACGAGTGAACAATTAATTAATTTATCGTCCGATACGCAATATACGGTTGTGGTGAGCGCAGTAGATTCCGGCGCGGCTAACAGCCCGCAAGCGGCAGCGCCGATTCAATTTACGACGAAAGCGATCACTCCACCGAACGATAACGGGTTATCACAACCGGTATTAAGTATATTGCGTGAGTCCCCGCGCATTGTGTTTGTCACCTGGCCGAATGTCACTTTCAATGGCCAATCAATTACTGATCCGAAAGCTAATGTGACTTACACTGTCTCTGTGCAGCCGACAATTAGTTCCGCCGTTGGCGTGTACTACCTGCAGAATGGGATGCAGGCGCGACTCAGGGGGTTGAAACTGGGTGACACGTATACTGTGACTATTACGGCGTCATATAACGGAAACACCGCAACGTCATTGCCATTGATCATCAATAACTAAACCCCGTATTTTATTTTTTCCACAATGCGATATAGTGTCGTCGTTATTTTCAATCATATGAGGAATAAACATGCTTGATCCCAAGAATATTGGCGATGTCATTCGCAACATCATTGATGCCATGCCCGATGGTTTAAAAAATATTCCCAATGATACGCAACAACATCTGAAGAGTGCTTTGCAAACTGTTTTTGAGCGTATGGATTTTGTGACACGCGAAGAATTTGACGCGCAATGCAAAGTGTTGCAGCGCACGCGAGAGAAGTTGGAAACGTATATCAATTTATCCAGGGAGCCGCGCGCGTAAGCAAGCGATTCCCCGCATGTCCCTCGCTATCATCCACAGCCGCGCCAACGTCGGCATGTCCGCACCATCCGTCACCATTGAAGTGCATTTATCTCCAGGATTACCCGGATTAAGCATCGTGGGATTGCCTGAAAAAGAAGTGAAAGAAAGCAAAGATCGCGTGCGATGTGCCATCGCCAATAATCAGTTGGAATTTCCCGTGTGTCGCATGGTGATTAATTTAGCGCCCGCCGATTTACCCAAAGAAGGTGCGCGATTTGATTTGCCGATTGCGATTGGTATTTTGGCGGCATCGGATCAAATTCCCAAATCCTGTTTGGATCATTACGAATTTGTCGGTGAATTGGCGCTGACTGGAATTTTAAAACCTGTCAAAGGTATATTGCCAATGGCGCTCAAAAGTGCTGCAGAAAAACGCGCGTTGCTGTGTCCCGTTGATAATGCAACCGAAGCATCACTCGCGTCTGATTTAACTATTTTTGCAGCGCCTGATTTGACGTCGGTGTGTGCGCATTTAAATGCTGAAATCGTGTTAACAAAATTTTCCAATACAGCGCATATTGCGACAGCGCCGCAGTATGCTGACCTATCTGAAGTGCGCGGGCAATTAACGGCTAAGCGTGCGTTGGAAATTGCAGCGGCCGGCGGTCATAGCATTTTATTTACTGGGCCGCCGGGTACTGGAAAAACCATGTTGTCGAGTCGTCTGCCGGGAATTTTACCTGAAATGACGGACAAAGAAGCGGAAGAAACAGCAGTGATTTATTCAATTAGCGCATGCGGATTTGACGCAAAACACTGGAAAAAAAGGCCTTTTCGCGCACCGCATCACACGGCGTCGAGTGTGGCATTGGTTGGGGGCGGCAGTCCGCCGAAACCAGGTGAAATTTCGCTTGCGCATAATGGCGTTTTATTTTTAGATGAATTACCGGAGTTTGATCGTCATGTGCTGGAAGCATTGCGTGAGCCACTTGAAGCCGGCATCGTCACGATTTCGCGCGCGGGGCATCAAGCGCAATTTCCATCGCGATTTCAATTGATCGCCGCCATGAATCCGTGTCCGTGCGGATACGCAGGCGATGCGAGTGGGCGTTGCACGTGCACGCACGAGCAAATCACGCGTTATCAAAATAAATTGTCAGGGCCATTGCTGGATCGCATCGATATGCATGTCGGTGTGTTGCCTTTGCCAGTGGCATTATTAATTGAAAAACAAATCGCGCAAGCAGAATCGAGTTTTTTAGTGCGCGAACGGGTATTAAAAGCGCGAGCAATGCAAATCAATCGCGCGGATTGCATGAATGCACGATTAACCAATGACGTTATTGAAAAACATTGTCGTATTCAATCAGAAGATCATGCATATCTTGAAAAAGTAATGACGCAACTCGGATTATCAGCGCGCGCATATCATCGTATCTTGAAATTGGCGCGCACGATCGCTGATTTGGCCGACAGTGAAACTATTGCACGGCATCATTTGCAAGAAGCGCTCAGTTTTCGCCGGTGATTATGACATAATTATCGGATGACCAATCCTATTCTGCAAATTCAACACTTGGATGTGGCTTTTGAAGAAGCATCTCTGCCGCATTATGTGTTATCTCAATTTGAATTATCATTATTTGAAGGGGCGTGCGTTGGTTTGGTCGGCGAATCGGGCAGCGGCAAAACGATGAGCGCGCTCTCGATTTTGCAATTGTTGCCGCGCGGCGCGAGAGTGAGCGCACACAGCCGCATTTTATTTCGCGGGCATGATTTGCTGCAATTTAGCGAAAAACAAATGCGTCGCGTGCGCGGAAAACACATCGGCATGATTTTTCAAGACGCAATGTCGGCGTTTAATCCGGTGCTTACTATCGCACAACAATTAATTGAAGTGATTCGATTACACACGGGATTGAAAAAAAGAGACGCAACGGAGCGCGCCAAAGATTTATTAGCGCAAGCGGGAATTTCAGATACTGTTCGCTGTTTGCAATCCTATCCGCACGAATTATCCGGCGGCATGCGACAGCGCGCGATGATTGCGATGGCGATTGCGGCTGAGCCTGAAGTTATTATTGCGGATGAGCCAACCACTGCAGTCGACACCGTTATTCAAACGCAATTATTAGCGTTATTAAATGCATATAAACAAGAAAAAAAATGCGCATTATTATTTATCGGCCATGATTTATCCGTCGTGAAAAAAATTGCGGATGATATGATCGTTTTAAAATCAGGAAAAATTGTTGAAAAAAATAGCGCAGAATTATTTTTTCAACATCCGGCGGACGCATACAGTCAATTATTATTAGATACCACTTTAACACGCGCGCCGAAAACCCCGCTCAATCACGCGCCGCTTCTAAGCGTTTCTCATTTAAAACAATATTTTCCCATTAAAAAAGGGATTTTGAAGCGCACAGTTGATTATGTTAAAGCAGTGGATGATATTTCTTTTGATGTGCAAGCAGGAGAGACGGTAGCACTCATGGGAGAATCCGGCTCTGGAAAGACGACTGCAGCTAAAAGTATTTTGCAATTACTGAAAACGACTGATGGAAAAATTATTTTTCAACAGCAATCATTACGAGAATTGTCGAGAAAAAAATTAAGAAAATTGCGCAGCGCAATACAAATTATTTTTCAGGATCCTTATTCCGCACTCAATCCGCGCATGATTGTGTTAGATAGTTTGCTCGAAGGTTTGCGCATTCAGCACAAAATTCGCAGTGTGCAGGAAGGATTGTCGATTGCGGATGCGGCGCTGACACAAGTTGAATTAGATCCCAATATGAAATGGCGATATCCGCATGAATTTTCTGGCGGACAACGCCAGCGTATTTGTATTGCGCGTGCGTTAACATTGTCACCGGAGCTGTTAATTTTAGATGAGCCGACAAGCGCCCTTGATGTGTCAACACAAAAACAAATATTGGAATTGCTTGAAAAATTGCAACGTGAGCGTGGCATCGCATATTTATTAATTACACATAATTTGTCTGTCGTGAATTATTTAGCGCATCGCGTGTGTGTGATGCAGCGAGGAAAAATAGTAGAATACGGTGATACACAAACAGTGTTAACATCACCACAGCATCAATACACTAAAATACTGGTCACATCATGAGTGATGATATTTTATTTCATACCGAAACAGATTGCGATCAACAAAAGCTTGGCAAAATTACATTGAATCGCGCTAGCGCATTAAACGCATTGAATGGCGACATGTTTCATGCGCTGGAAGCACAACTATTGGCGTGGCAAACAGATTCTGCTATCAAAGCAGTGTTGATTCGTTCGAACAGCGACAAAGCGTTTTGCGCAGGCGGCGATATTCGCGCGATCTATGATAATCGATCAACGGCGTTTAAACAGTGCCAATATTATTTTCGATTGGAGTACAACATCAATCGTCTGATTAGTCATTTTCAAAAACCATTTATTGCTTTGACGCACGGCATCACCATGGGCGGCGGTGTTGGTATTTCGTTGCATGGCTCGCATTGCGTGGCAGCACCTGATTTGCGTTGGGCTATGCCGGAAACGGGCATCGGATTTTTTCCAGATGTTGGCGTCAGTTTTCATTTTAGTCGATTGCCTAATCATCTCGGCGCTTATTTAGCGCTCACGGGCAGCATTATTTCTGCAGAAGACGCGTATTATTTACATTTTTCGCCATTTATTGTGACTAAAGAAAAATTTGATGCGCTCGAAAGAAAATTAATTGATACTCCATTGCATGATCGCGAATCGGTGACTAAAATCATTGCTGAGTTTTCAGAAAAAATGATTGTGAATAAATTAAAATTGCAACGTGAAGAAATTGCGCGATGTTTTTGTTTTGATACCGTTGAAAAAATTTTTGCAGCACTTAAAAAAGAAAACACCAGCTTTGCTGAAGAAACAGTATTGCAATTACAAAAACGTTCGCCGACCAGTTTAAAAGTGACATTAAAGCAATTACAATTAGCAAAAAATAAAACGTTGGATGAAGTCATTGAAATGGATTATCGCATTGCGTGTCACATGCTGACGCAGCATGATTTTATGGAAGGCATACGTGCTGCGATTATCGACAAGGATAAAAATCCGCGTTGGAATCCCCGCAATGTTGATGCGGTGTCATCAGCAGAAATAGAGACTTATTTTAAGTAGCGAGCGCCTGCCGTGACTGCAGCGTTTCGAGGCAAGTGTGTGAGACAAGGATGTCGAACACAAGCCTACAGGGATGTACTTGTGGCGTCTTGCCGAGAAATGTTGCAGTCACAGCAGAGAGCGAGTGGATGTGAAAAAATGTATTTATTTTTGATTAGATTCCTATGAAACTTTCCTTAATTGCTGCTGTATCATCGAATCGTGTTATTGGTAACAATAATCGATTACCTTGGCATTTACCTGCGGATTTAAAACATTTTAAAAATTTAACACTTGGAAAACCCGTGATCATGGGGCGAAAAACATTTGATAGCATTGGAAAGCCGTTGCCGAATCGCCGCAACATTGTGATATCGCGTGATAAAAATTTAGTGATTGCGGGTTGTGAAATATTTTATTCGATCGATAGTGCATTGCAAGCTGTTAGTAGTGAACCGGAAGTGATGATTATTGGTGGTGCCAATTTATATGCGCAAACCATCGCTCGCGCCGATCAATTATATTTAACCATTATTGATGCGAAAATCGACGGCGATGCTTTTTTTCCTGCGTGGGATAAAAATCAGTGGCAATTAATTTCGCAAGAGCGCCATGAAGCGGATGAGAAAAATCAGTATGCGTATTGTTTTCAGATGTTGTTTGCGAAAAAATAATCACCCGTTCGCGGCCCCGACACTGGACAATTTCCCCACTTTTTGTATCATTGAAGTCTTTGGTTTGGCTACACAAGGAGTTTCATATGAAGCGAAGTGTGTTATTCAGTATTAGTGTTTTGATGATGGGTATGTTAAGCGGCAGTGCATTTTCTGCAGATGTTATTTTTCCGGTGAAAACAAAGAATGTTGCACAATGTACCCCCGTGCCTTCTGATAACGTGTCGACATTTTGCAGTGATTTTGTGACGTCGGTGCAGGGGTGTTGTCCGCTGGGGCCGATGCCGATGAAGATAATTTACAACTTGATGCTGCAAACTTATGACACATTGGATGCCGCTTGCCAAGCGCAAGCAGTGCAATATCATAGCAATCCAACGGATTGTGAAAGTCAATGGAACTGCTATTGGAATGGCGGCACAGACGCTTACGGAAAATTATGTTCCACGACAGGCCAAGCGTGTGCAAGCCTATCTCTCTAAAATAATAACGATAGTGTTATTGCTATCGTTATCGCTATTTTCATTTGCAGATGCACCAACGATTTTTCCCAGCAACGCATTGTATATTGGCGTTAACATTGGCGGGGGTTCGACCGAATGGAAATATTTAGTGGATACGGTCGATCCGAATGGTAATTACACGACGCCAAATCATGTGAGTGAAGGCGGGCCATCGTGGGGCGCGGTGTTCGGTTACGCGATTAACCAAAATGTGGCGCTAGAATTGCAATATATGCAATTTGCTGACGCGAGCATTCAATTCCCCTCTTTTAGCCCTTACACGATTAATCCACCTTACGTGACTGGCATGGTTTCAGAAACCAACGCGTATTCACTGAGTGCTAAATTTTTGGCGCAATTAGGGGATACGCCTTTGCGCGCCTTTACCGCGATTGGTCCGGGGTTGGTGTGTCGCAGTGATGTGTTAGCGCATACAAAATCGGTTATTGCGCCTTATTTATCCGCCGGTGTCAATTACAATTTGAATTCACATTGGATGGCAGAAGGTGGTTTTCAATATTACACCGGCTTTGGTCGATCCGAAATAAAACCCGTTAAAGATTTTATTCCCTTTGCTTGGGATGCTTATGCGCGTTTAGCCTATCAATTTGTGGTGTAATTCGTCAAAAAACGCCATGCAACCCTTGTGATTCCTCACTTTTTATCGATATACTCTGGTAGGCGCATGGTTTGTGTGAATCTTGTGCTGCGCGATCGTGATGGTCGCTATTGGAAATTTGATGGAATAAATAGTATTTAAGGAGAATAAGTTATGATGGCATGGTTAACCGGCAGCAATGCTCAGACCCCAGAACAAATCGCTGCAGACGCTGCGAAAAAAACAAAGACTGAAAAAGACAAAGCTCAAATTGATTTACTGGCCAAGCAAGCACAAGATGCGCTGGCTCGCAAAGCACATGTCAGAGATGTGCAAAGCAAGACAGACGAAGTAAAAAGAAAAGCACGTGAAGACAAGGCAAAAAAACAGGGTGTGAAATTATTCGATGAACTTTTCTCGGGTTCATGGGCGCATGCACCACACCGCACAGCGAAACAAGGGTTAATTGAAAGCAAGCAAGCGGCGGTTGATGAAGCAAATAAAAAAATAGCGAGTCAGCGTAAACCATTTACTCGATTGACTGTTGATTTTATTAATAACGGTGCTGCAAGTCCAAAAAATCTGGATCTCGCTTCTGGTTCTCGTGAGCGCGATGAAGTGCAAAGAGTTCGCGAGCATATGGTCAGAGAACCATGGAATTATGTTGGTTTAAAAACAGGTTTGTTTGCAAAAACACACAATGCAGCGGTAAAAGCGCGTTTAGAAAAATTAAAAGCGAAACACGTTGATCCTGTGCCCGCACCCGCAATCAAAGCCTAATTTTATTTCGTTTGTTGATTCTAAAACTCCCCCGTTTGGGGGAGTTTTTACGTCAATCTTTCGCCGCTGATTATTTCGCGGTAAGATTACCGCACGATGAATAATACTATCTCACCCAAAAAAACACCGCTCTACGATCAACATGTGTACGCCAAAGCGACGATGGTAGATTTTTCTGGCTGGCTAATGCCGCTTAACTACGGTTCGCAAATTGCAGAGCATCATGCAGTACGAAATCACGCCGGTATTTTTGATGTATCACACATGGGCATTGTGGAAATGCACGGTGACGTCGTTGTCTTTTTGCGATTCTTGTTGGCCAATGATGTGGCGAAATTAAAAGATAACAGCGCGTTGTATACATGCATGTTAAACGAACGGGGCGGCATCATCGATGATTTAATTGTGTACCGTTTTTCAGATCAGTATTTTCGATTGATTATTAATGCCGGTTGTCGCGACAAAGACATGGCGTGGATACAGCAGCAAGCGAAAAATTTTTCGGTGCAGATCAAATTGCGCGAGGATTGGTGCTTGTTGGCGTTGCAAGGGCCGCAAGCGTTAGAAAAATTAGTGGTAATATTCGATCACGCGACGTGCGAAAAAATTGCGGCGATCAAACCATTTCAATTTTATATTCACGATCATTGTGTGATTGCAAAAACCGGTTACACGGGTGAGCCGGGGGTTGAAATCATGTTGCCGATTGACTTTGCCATTGATGCGTGGAAAAAATTAATTGCGCATGGCGTGCAGCCCTGCGGTTTGGGTGCGCGCGATACGTTGCGCTTGGAAGCTGGTTTAAATTTATTTGGTGCTGACATGAATGAAAATACGTCGCCGTTGATTTCTAATTTAAGCTGGACCGTTTCCTTTAAAGATACCGCAAGAAATTTTATTGGGCGCGATGCATTATTGACTGAAAAACAAATTGGTGTTCATCAACAATTAGTGGGATTGGTGCTAGAATCCAAGGGAATTTTGCGCAACCATCAAAAAGTAAAAACGGATGCAGGCGAAGGGGAAATTACTTCCGGTAGCTTTTCGCCGACGTTAAATAAATCGATTGCATTAGCGCGCATTCCTGTGACCAGCACGAAAAAAGTGTTGGTGGAAAGACGCGGAGAATGGCTGGAAGCGAGCGTGGTGGCGTTGCCGTTTATTTGAATCGCTCCCTACCGGTCGCGTCTGTGTCCGACTATATCGCACATAGACACGAGCGGTAGCGAGTGAATATAAATATGAAGGAGTTGATATGTCCGATTTTCCAAGAGAACTGCATTACACCGACAGTCACGAATGGGTGCGTATCGAAAATGATGACACCGTGACGGTTGGCATCACGCAATTTGCGCAGCACCAATTGGGTGATATTGTATTTGTGGAATTGCCTGACATGCATTTGCCGGTTGAACATGGCAATGAATTAGCAGTCGTTGAATCCGTGAAAACCGCAGCCGATGTGTATGCACCCATTGCTGGCGAAGTGGTTGAGCTCAATAAACAACTCAATGAACAGCCGGATTTAATTAATCAAGATCCTTACGGAAACGGCTGGATTTGTCGCATTAAACCCACTCATTTGGATGAGCTGGATGCGTTGCTGGATGCGGATGCGTATCAAAAAATGGTCACGGAGGAATAACGCGTGACATTTGTTTCTCATACCAAGCAAAATATTGTCGATATGCTTTCTTCGATTGGCGTGAATCACGCGGTTGATTTATTCGACGAAATTCCTGCAAAAATAGCACATGCAAATATTTCAGCGATGCCAGAACAGCAGGATGAAAATGCCGTGACGCGTCTTTTTGGCGATCGCGCGCCAACTTATCGCGCGGGAAAATGTTTTCTGGGCGCAGGCGCATACGAACATTTTATTCCGGCAGCCGTTTGGGAAATTGTGTCGCGCGGAGAATTTTACACAGCGTATACACCGTATCAGCCTGAAGCGAGTCAGGGCACACTGCAAGTAATTTTTGAATATCAAAGCATGATGACTGAAATCATGAAAATGGACGTGTCGAATGCGTCTTTGTATGATGGCGCTTCTGCGTTAGCGGAAGCGGCCTTAATGGCGCTTCGCATTCAAAAAAATAAACCAGCAAAAATAATTGTTCCCAGTAATTTGCATCCACATTATCAAACAGTATTGCAATCGATTTTATCTTTTCAATCTATCGAAATAATTTTGGTAGATTATGAAAAAAAATCAGGGCGCATTGATATTGAAAATTTAAAAAATAAATTGACGGATGATATTGCCGCTGTGATTATTGCGCAGCCCAATTTTTTTGGTGTGATAGAAAATATCGATGCATTAACTAATTTGATCCACGAAAAAAATGCATTGGTGATTGCAGCGGTTAATCCGCTCATGATGAATTATCTCAAACCACCTGGTTTATGGGGAAAAAATGGTGCGGACATTGTGTGTGGTGAAGGGCAACCGCTCGGCGTTCCGCTCGCAGGTGGCGGACCTTACTTTGGATTTTTATGCTGTCGCAAAAAAGATATCCGTCAATTACCTGGCAGATTGGTTGCGAAAACGATTGATAAAGAAAATCGCGTGGGTTATGTATTAACCTTACAAGCGCGCGAGCAACATATTCGTCGCGCCAAAGCGACTTCCAATATTTGCACCAACCAAGGATTGTTAGTCACCGCCGCAACTATTTACATGCGATTGCTGGGCGGTTTTGGATTGCATTCTGTTTCCAAAAAATGCGCAGATCAAGCAGAAAAATTAAAAAAATTATTATTGTCAATAAAAGGCGTGACCATATTATTTGATGCACTAACATTGCACGAATTTGTCGTTCAATTTGATTGCCCGATAGAAAAAATTTTTGATGCAATGAAAAAAAATCATATTCAAGCAGGTATTAATCTTCAGTTATATTTCCCTGAATTAAAAAATGCACTCTTGATTTGCGTCACCGAAACTAAAACAGATTCGGATTTGGAAAATTATGCTGAAGTGATTCGTGGTAACGCGCATGATTCAGTCAACACAATGTCGGAACCGTGCGCAATGTCGGAGCCGCGCGCAATGTCGGAGCCGCGCGCAATGTCGGAGCCGCGCGCAATGTCGGAGCCGCGCGCGTTAGCAAGCGGTACAGATGATGTGTTACGCGAAACAGCGCCGCACATTCCCACTTGCGCTGAATTAGATGTTGTGCGTCATTTTACGCGATTATCGCAGCGTAATTTCTCAATAGATACCAATTTTTATCCGCTGGGATCTTGCACGATGAAATACAATCCACGCGCAGCCAATGTTATTGCCAAAATGCCGGGTTATTTATATTTACATCCTCTGTCGAACAGTGATGACAGCCAGGGTCACTTGGAAAATTTATTTGAATTACAGGAAATGATTGCTGTGCTAACAGGTATGCAAGCGGTTTCATTAACACCCATGGCAGGCGCGCAAGGCGAATTCGCAGGTGTTGCGATGATCGCAGCTTATCATCGTGATAGAAAAGATTTTGCGCGCACAGAAATGTTAATTCCTGATGCAGCGCATGGTACCAATCCTGCGTCCGCGCGCATGTGCGGATTTTCCGTGAAGGAAATTCCAACCTGTATTAAAACGGGCGATATTGATTTAGATGCCTTACAACAAGCAGTTGGCCCGCACACCGCGGGAATTATGTTAACCAATCCATCAACGTTTGGCGTGTTTGAAAGAAACATTGAAAAAATAGCGAAAATTGTGCACGCAGCGGGTGGTTTGTTGTATTACGATGGTGCGAATCTCAACGCAATTTTGGGTTATGCGCGTCCGGGCGATATGGGTTTTGATGTGATGCATTTAAATTGTCACAAAACATTCGCAACACCACATGGCGGTGGAGGCCCTGGTGCCGGCCCCGTTGCCGCGAATGAAAAATTAGCGCCGTATTTACCAACGCCCATGGTTGGAAAACGAGGCAATTATTATGATTGGCTTACCAAAAAAGATTGCCCAAAATCCATTGGGCGTTTGTCTTGTTTTTCGGGCAACACGGGTGTGTTATTGCGCGCATCCGTTTATTTGCGTTTGCTTGGAAAAAAGGGTGCAAAGCGTGTCAGTGAAATGGCGACACTGAATGCGAATTATTTGATGAAAGAGTTGGAAAAAATTGGATTTGTGTTGGCGTTTCCAACGCGTCGTGCAAGTCACGAATTTATTATCACCGCAAAACCGTTGATGCAAAAAACGGGCATCACGGCACTTGATATTGCCAAACGATTGCTGGATTTTGGCATACATGCGCCGACGATTTATTTTCCTTTGCTTATTTCGGAGTGTTTGTTGATTGAACCCACTGAAACCGAAAGTAAGGAGACACTGGATCGTTTCGTTTCTGTCATGAAAATTATCTATGACGAAGCACACACCCACCCCGATCGACTCAAAAACGCACCTCAACAAACACCCGTTGGGCGTTTGGATGAAGTCAGAGCAGCAAGAGAGCTGGTGATTTCAGGCGAGCTAGTCACCTAATCTTGGGAAATTTAGCCAATTTTTTTAAAAAAATCCTTATAATTCAATAAGATAAATTTAAGAAATCCCGTCAAAACCTACTATAATTAGGGTGAGAAATGAATATTGATATATAGGTGGGTTGTGGGTAAAGATTATTCTCCAAGTCATACATTGCCCGTCGATTTCAGCGAAAATTTAACTGAAACCGAAGGGTCGCAATCTCAAGGCTCCGCTACCAAGGTGGTCAGTCAAGTGAAGGAGCACAGCGGAGTGTTGCCTGATCCACGCGTGGATGTTGATCACAATGCCAGAGCTGTCATCAACAAAGGCGAACAAGTTGAAAGCCACAGTGAATTATCCACCAAAGAATCCCATCACTCCGAATCTTCCATCGCTTTTGAAGAACGTGAAACACACGAAGAAAAACCCAAAGAAAATGATGAAGATACTTTTGACAAAGATAAAAAAATTGAACCGATTGAGTTAACGAAGTCAGTAAGAGAAGGTGCTGTTGAAGATACGGGTACACGATTATTGAGCGGCGAAAAGATGGCAGCGTTTCATCCGTCAGAAGCAAGCCGCTTTGTGAATGCAACACCTGTTATGCTGGCAAGTCTTGACGCGTCTCATGTTCGCGAAACGATGAGTGCTAGTGTGGCTGCTCGTTTTGTCCAAGAAAGAACGCAATTCTACGCTGAAAAACCAATGACGATGTCTTATGCTGAAAAACCAATGACGATATCGTCGTATTCTGCGATGTTAGCCAATCTGTCTGGAAGTTTTTCAGGAGTGAATACGGGGTTTGGCTTTTCTTCCGGTTTAATTTCCACGGCAGTCGCAAGCGGCATTTTTAATGCGAGCAGTATTTCAAATGCGAGCAGTATTTCAAATGCATTTAATTCTGTTGCGAACGCATTTAATTCTGTTGCTAATGTTCCTCATGTTGAAACCATCAATTACTTTAATTCATCATCCACTAACGTGTCGCAATCAGTCGGAAATTTCTCGTTTTTTTCATCCACTACGGCAATATCAAGTGTGATATCAGTAACGTCAGTGATTGGAGTGACATCTTCTGTCACGATATCAGCATCACCCATTGTGATTGTTCGCGAAATTTTATCTTTTTCAACACCCACACCGCAGCAACCTGTTGCGCAAGCAACAGAATCTGCTGACTATTCTGGCGCGAATACTTTTAATGTCACGGACGCTTCTTTCACATCGAACCTCACGATTGCCGCAGGCACGGGAACAGACACACTTGTATTTACTGGTGGTGCAAATATTGCGATTGCTGAATTAGCGAACAAAACGGGAATCGATGTCATTCAGTTGGGTGGCAACAGCACTGTTGCGCTCAGCGATGCATTTGTGGATGCATCGGACAGCAACAGCGTTCGCATCGATAACAGCACTTACACAGTAAGCTTAGATACTAGTGCTTTGAATGATGCAAGAACTGCAGTAATTGGTGGAACAGGTGCTGTCACTTTAAGCGCTGCCGGAAAAGTAACTTCAGCGGCTGGTGTGAATACCAATATCATCGGTAGTACGGGTGCAGATACATTAACGGGTGGCACGGGTGCAGATACACTGACTGGTGGATATGGTGGCGATACAATTACGGGTGGTGCGGGTAATGATGTGATTTATGCTGATCGACAAGCGTTTACAAGTTCAACAATTTCCAACCTAAGTTTTTGGGTAGACGCAAGGAATGTAAATGGTGATGGCACTGCAGTGGCGAGTGGTGCTGCGATTGCGACCTGGGCAGATTTATCCGGTAATGCTAACAATGCAACACAAGCGACAGCCGGCAATCGCCCTACTTTTACATATGATGCTGCTGGAAATGCAGCTATTGATTTCAACGCTCCTAACTCGCAATTTTTCAATGCCGATGGTATTGGTACAGTTGGGGCTGCTGCGCACACCCTTGTATTCGTAGGTGATTTTGATGAGTATGGCAACGCTGCAATTGTGTCGTGGGCTGATAGTGCTCGTATATCGATCAAAGAAGAATATTATAATAACGATTTAACCGGGGGTATATATCACTGGGATGGTAATAATGCGAATTTTGCAACTGATCAAAATTATGTTGCGGGTGCCGGTATTGTAACGGCTATCTCCGTAGCCGACGGTGTGAATATAACACCTTATACTTTCGGTTATGTTAGAACCGCCTTTGGTGATGGCCTGAGCAGCAGTGCTGCAACGTTTACGATTGGTACAGCATATGATGCTGGTGCTCCAGCTGAGTTTCTGAATGCTAACATGTATGAAGTAATGGTCTTTTCTAAGGTGTTGAGTGTTGCTGAATTGGCGGCTGTAAACCAATATATTGCTTTGAAATATGGTGTAACCGATGCAGGCGCTGCATTGGGTGTAGATACATTAACCGGCGGCACGGGTGCTGACACATTCACGTGGTCTAACGCATCTTATTCCTCTGGTGATTCATCTGCGCGTGATGTAATCACTGATTTTAATACATCATCGGGTAGTTACAATTCAAGCGAAGGCGATAAAATTGATATCAGCACGCTCATCAGCATACCTTATGTCGTCAATGGCATCGGTGGCACATCCAGCACAGTCAATCAATTGTATTGGGCACAAAGCGGATCAGACACGATTATTAGCTTAGATTATGGTGGTGATAATACTGCCGATTGGTCAATTAAATTATCTAATTTCACCGCAAGCAATTTAAATTATAGCGACTTTGTTTTGGCATCAGGTAGTTATGTGGTACTGACAAGCGGTACGGATACTATTACTGCTGGTTCGGGAGCAGACACAATTAAAACCACCAGCGCTAATTTTGCAGCAGCAGATACGATTACTGCTGGCGCAGGATCTGACACATTACTCTTTACGAATGCCGCAACGGTTACCGCTGCTCAATTTGCGAATAAAACCGGTATCGATGTTATTCAATTAAGTGGCAACAGCACCATTGCATTAAGCGATGCATTTGTGGATGCATCGGATAGCAATACGGTCAGAATTAATAATGGTACTTACACATTAAGTTTAGATACCAGTGATTTAAATGTGGCAAGAACTGCAACGATTGGTGGCACAGGTGCGGTGACATTAAGTGCTGCAGGCAAAGTGATTTCTGTTGATGGCGTTAACACGACAATTACTGGCAGCAGTGGTGCCGATACAATGACGGGTGGCACTGGCGCTGACACATTAACCGGTGGTGCCGGTGGCGATACGATTTCAGGTGGCGCAGGTGCCGATACAATTTATGCGGATAATGTTTCAGGTTCTTATGCGAGTGCCGATACAGTAACGGGCGGCACGGGCGCGGATGCATTTATTTGGACTGCATTGTCTTCCGGTGGTAGCGTCGCACGTGATGTGATTGCTGATTTCAAAATGAGCTCAGGTAGTTATGATTCTAGTGAAATAGATCGTATTGATATTTCCGCATTGAATAGCAATGCGGCTTATACTTTCTTAGGTAATGGCGCAAGTTTTGATGGTACTGCGAGTGCTGTGATTTGGTCGCAAAGTGGTGCTGATACTTTAGTTCAAGTGGATATTGATGGTAATAGTTCTGCTGAATTTGAAATTCTGTTGTCTGGCTTCACCGCAACTAATTTACAAGCATCGCATTTTGCAGTGCCTGTATCACTCACTTTTACCAGTGGCACAGATACTTTGACAGGAACTGAAGCTGATGGCGATACTTTCACAACATCTGATGCGAATTTTGCAGCAGCTGATACTCTCAGCGCAGGACTTGGATTAGATACATTGATTTTCACCAACGCAGCCACCATCACTTCTGCAGAATTGGCGAATAAAACAGGTGTTGATGTTATACAATTAGGCGGCAACAGCACCATCACATTATCAGATGCATTTGTGGATGCATCGGACAGCGACAGCGTTCGCATCGATAACAGCACTTACACTGTCAGCTTAGATTCGAGCGCGCTTAATGCGGCAAGAACGGTAACGATTGGCGGCACAGGTGCTGTCACTTTAAGTGCTGCAGGTAAAGTTACTTCAGCAGCTGGTGTTAATACTAATATCACTGGTAGCACAGGTGCGGATACATTAACCGGTGGTACAGGTAACGACACATTAATCGGTGGATACGGTGGTGATACGATTTCAGGTGGTGCGGGAAACGATACGATTTACGCGGGTGGCATTGCATTTACGAATGCCTCAATTTCAGGAAATGATTTGTGGTTGGATGCTAGCAATCTTCTTGCTAATGGTACAGCTGCTGCTAATGGTTCAAGCATTACCGCTTGGAATGATCTATCTGTAACTGGCGCTAATGATGGTACGATCAGTGCCGGCACCCCTACCTATTCAAGCAGCGGCATCAATGGACGAGCATCCGTTAGTTTTAATGGTAGTAGTGGTATTGTCACAGGACTTACCGCCAATTACGGCAATATGTTTGTACTAACAGTTTTCAAAGATTCGAATGTCAATGATTGGGAAAATATAATGGATAAAAACTATAACTCTGGGTGGGCTATAACGCGTAGCGCCTCCAGTGCAAATAGCTTTTATTTGGATGGCTCGGGAAGTTATGATGGAAACAGCTCTAGTTTATTTACCGATGGAACTGCAGCTATTTTAAGTGGTGGTCGCACCGGCTCAACTTACACAATTTTTCATGACGGCGGAACAAGTCCAGTTGGAAGCGTCGTACGTAATGCAACTCTTATGGACAGCACACCACTTTATCTGGGTGAGGATTATAATGGTGAATATAGATATACAGGTAGTATTGCAGAAGTCTTAGTCTTTGATCATTATCTTAGCGCATCAGAAATGGCGATCGCGAATCAATATTTGTCCTACAAATATGGTATTGCTTTATCTGGCACAACATTTGCAGCAGATACATTAACGGGTGGCACAGGTGCAGATACTTTTGTTTTCAGTAACATGTCTTACTCATCCGGTGATACTTCAGCGCGTAGTGTTATTACTGATTTTAATACTAGTTCTGGTAGTTACGATGCAAATGAAGGCGATAAAATTGATATCAGCACATTGGTTTCTGGACCAACCGTGATGTTGGGAGCAGCTTCATTTTCAGGGTTTGCGAATCAAGTGATTTGGGCGACAAGCGGTGCTGATGTCATTGTCAGCATGGACTTTGGTGGTGATAACACAGCAGATTGGTCAATTAAATTATCTAATTTCACCGCAAGCAATTTAAATTATGGCGACTTTGTTTTGTCATCAAATAGTTTCACGCAATTAACAAGCGGCACAGATGCGGTTGTCATGGGCTCTGCTGCAGACACAATTAAAACCACCAGCGCTAATTTTGCAGCAGCAGATACGATTACTGCTGGCGCAGGATCGGATACATTAATTTTCACCAATGCCGCAACCGTTACCGCTGCACAATTTGCGAATAAAACCGGTATTGACGTTATTGAATTAAGTGGCAATAGCACAATTGCATTAAGCGATGCATTTGTCGATGCATCCGATAGCAATACGGTCAGAATTAATAACGGTACTTACACATTAAGTTTAGATACCAGTGATTTAAATGTGGCAAGAACTGCAACGATTGGTGGCACAGGTGCTGTGACATTAAGTGCTGCAGGCAAAGTGATTTCTGTTGATGGTGTTAACACGACAATTACTGGCAGCAGTGGTGCCGATACAATTACGGGTGGCACTGGCGTAGATATATTAACCGGTGGTGCCGGTGGTGATACGATTTCTGCTGGCGCAGGTGCCGATACAATTTATGCGGATAATGTTTCAGGTTCTTATGCGAGTGCCGATACAGTAACGGGCGGCACGGGTGCGGATGTTTTCACGTGGACTTCAACCACATCAGGCGGCAGCTCCGCTACGGATATTATCACTGATTTTAAAACGGGATCGGGTAGTTACAACTCAAGTGAAGGCGATAAATTAGATATTACGAATGTAAGCGCAGGTGCTGCTTATACGATTTTGGGGAATGGCGCGAGTTTCGATGGCACGTTGAATTCGATTATTTGGGCACAAAGCGGTGCTGACACATTAGTTCAAGTAGATTTAGATGGTAATCTTTCCGCTGAATTTGCGATTACATTGCAAAATTTCACTGCAACAAATTTAGTGTCGGGTGATTTTGCAGTGCCCGTTGCATTAACTTTAACGAGTGGCACTGACACATTTACCGGCACCGGTGGTGCAGATACTTTCACAACATCTGATGCGAATTTTGCAGCAGCTGATACTCTCAGTGCAGGACTTGGATCAGATACATTGATTTTCACCAACGCGGCCACCATCACTTCTGCAGAATTGGCGGATAAAACTGGTATAGACGTTATGCAATTGGGCGGCAACAGCACCATCACATTATCAGATGCATTTGTGGATACATCGGACAGCGACAGCGTTCGTATCAATAACAGTACTTACACTGTCAGCTTAGATTCGAGCGCGCTTAATGCGGCAAGAACGGTAACGATTGGCGGCACAGGTGCCGTGACATTGAGTGCGGCCGGAAAAGTATCTGCCGTAGCGGGCGTGAATACCACGATGAATGGTAGTTCGGGTGCAGATACGTTAACGGGTAACTCCGGTGCGGACACATTAAAAGGTGCATACGGTGGTGATACGATTTCTGCTGGCGCGGGTAATGACGTGATTTATGCCGATGGAATTGCGTTCACGAATTCCACAGTTTCCGGAATGAAATTGTGGTTAGACGCCGGCAATGTCAATGGAGATAATACATCGGTTGCGAGTGGTGCCGCTGTTGGTACATGGACCGACTTGTCTGATCAAGGCAATAATGCAACACAAGCGACCGCGGATAATAAACCCACTTTCGCTTATGGTTCAATAGGGCGTGCCGCTATCGCATTCAACAGTGATAACGCACAGTTTTTGATAGCTGATGCGCTGGGTACGTTTGCTCGCTCAGCACACACCGTTGTTTTTGTGGGTGATCCGACATTAGACCCCGGTGGAGATGAAACTACGATGTTGGCATGGAATAACGACAGTTACGCCAACTCTGAAGAATGGCTTGTTGATGCCAGTGGCCAAATCACTCATAAGGATGGTGATACCTCAGTTGTGGCATCGGATGTGAACTATTTAAATGCGGGCGTGTTTGGTTTTATTGCTACTGCGGACGGTACAACTGCTGCTGGTTATGTCAATGGTACAGCGAAAAATAGTTTTTCAGATGGATTAACAACTAGCGCTACAAAGTTTTCCATTGGTCAAGAATATGATTCAGGTGCCGTTACCAGCGACTATTTCAACGGAAATATTTATGAAATCATGTTGTTTGATTCTGTGCTGAGTGCGAGCAATTTAGATATCGTTAACCAGTATATAGCGAATAAATACGGTTTTTCTTATTCGGGTATAGCATTAGGTGCGGATACGTTAACCGGTGGAACGGGTGCCGATACTTTTACGTGGGCCAATGGATCTTATTCATCCGGCGATTCATCTGCGCGCGACTCAATTGCAGATTTTAATAGTGGCAGCGGAAGTTTCAGTGTTTCCGAAGGTGATAAGATTGATTTGAGCACTTACATCAGCACACCGTTTAGTATTTTGGGATTAGGTGGCGCTAATAGTGTTGTCAATCAAATATGGTGGGCACAAAGTACTAACGACACCATCGTGTCTTTAGATACGAATGGTGATAACACCGCCGATTTCTCGATTAAATTAACGGGGTTCACCGCACAAAATTTAAATGCCGGTGATTTTGTGTTGGGCAGTACGAGTAGTGTGACAAGCACAGGCACATCGGGCGCTAACACGATTGATGGTGATAGCACGAAAGTGAATATTATTGATGGCCTTGGTGGCAATGACACATTGAACGGTGGTGCAAATGGAGATTTTATCTTAGGTGGCACGGGTGATGACACAATACACGGTAATGGTGGTAACGATGTATTTCGTTCAACCACGAGTGGTGGCACAGATACGGTGTATGGTGATGCAGGTGCTGATGTGTTTCATTTTGTTTACGGCGACAATAATGATACTACTTTCTATGGTGGCACAGGCGCTGGTGGTTCGGGTAATGATGGTATTTATATGAAAGGTGTTGGTGCGCAAGGTGGTACTTGGTCGTTGAGCAGTGGGACTGGTACTACGAGTTCAAGTCCAGGTGGTGGCATTACGCGCTTGACATTCAACTCTGCTGATGCGAGCGGTACACTCACCATTGATGATGGTACAACGATTACTTTCCAAGAAGTCGATTATATAGATTTTAGTTAATATCAATAAAATCTGAGCCGCGAACGTTAGTGAGCGGGTGCATTGCAAAATCATCTTTCCCTAAACGCATCCTTCAATCCGCGCGTGATTGGCGTTAGCAAGTAAGAAATAATTGTTTTTTTACCGGTGATAATATCTACTTCCACCGTCATTCCCGGTTTTAATTGATTGTGATTGGGATTTTCACCCACATAATTTTTTTCAATGGAGATTTTTGCTTTGTAATACGGTAATTCATCTTTGCTGAAAAATGTTGACGCCGAAATTTCCGTTACCTTTCCATTTACGGTACCGTATCGCGTGAATTCATACGCCATCACTTTAATTTTGGCGTGATCGCCTACGCGAATGTGTCCAATGTCGTGTGTGCTAATTTTACTTTGCACCAACATTTCGCCTTGTGTTGGTACAATTTCCAGTATGGAATCACCGGGGGCGATGACGCCGCCGGGTGTGATCGTTAATCCTTTCACAATGCCTGATTCTGGGGCGGTGACTACCAATCGTTTACTCAACGCGGATAAACGTTTGATGCTGTAATGCACTTCCAATAACTGACCGTTGAGTTGATTTAATTCTTTCAGCGCTTCTTTATTTAAACCCGTGTTTAATTTTTCTAATTCTGTTTGAGATTCTTGCAATTCGCTGGCCGCTTCTTTTACTTTGGCATCAGTTTGTTTGATGATGGCAATAGCTTCGATGGTGTTGCGCTGTGCCCCCAAATATTCTTTGCGAGACACGTAACCTTCTTCCACCAGCGAGCCATACATCGATTCTTCTTGTTTATCCAGCGCCAATTTCTTTTCCAATTCTTTTGCGCTGTCTGAAAATTGTTGCAATTGCGCTGATTTTTGGCGAATTTTTTCAACGTAAATGGCGCGCTCATTGTCACGATCTTGATTTTGTTTGATTAATAAATTCAAACTTTCGCGCAGCAGCTGTTCTGTTTTGTCGTGATGTTCTGGTGTATTAAATGTCGCTTTCGCAACAGCGTCACGCCAGCTCACACTGTGTAGTGGTGTTTCACTGATAAATGCATTGAGCCTCGTGATATCTAAAATAAGTGTGATTTCGCGACCTTGTGCTTTTTGTAATTCCGCATTCACTTGCTCAGGATCAAATTTCACAAGCTTATCGCCCGCACGCACTTCGTCCCCATTTTTTACATACACGGCTGAGATAATTCCGCCTTCCAAATGTTGAATGGGTTGCACTTCGCGCACGGGTTGTATGTCGCCGTAGCTGATGGCTACTTCATCGACTTTAGTGAGCGATGCCCAAAGCAATAAGGCAAATAAAATGGCAGCAATAAAATACAAACTGCGTTTAAACAAACGTGCGTAACCACCCTCTTCAAGCAGCGAAGCTAGGGAAATTTGCTTTAACTGCTCACGATTAGATTGCTGGTGTTCTTCTTCTGTCGTCATACAATTCCCTGCGGCAGATTTTCCATAATCGTTTTGGGATCACCACTTGTCACAATATATCCATCGTACAGGATCAAGCCAAAATCAGCCAATGGTAGAAAACGCGTATTATGTCCAAACAATACAATCGTTTTTTTACCTTTTAAATGTGTTAAAAACGTTTCGAAAGCTTGAATACCATCGTCATCTAATGTGCCTGTCGGCTCATCTAAAATTAAAATTGGGGCGTCACGCAAATAGGCGCGCGCTAAATTAATTTTTTGGCAAAATGCAGGCCCTAATTTTTCATCGCTGTAAAACCGAATGCGTGTTTTCAATCCTTCTGGTAACGCTTCCACTTCTTTGAGTAAACCCGCTGCTTTTACTGCTTCAACAATTTGCTCGTGCGATGCGAGTGGCTGCGACAACGCAATATTTTGCGCAATGGTGCCATAAAACAATTCTGTTTTTTGTGGCACGTAAGAAATACTTTTTCGCAACACGTTAACGTCATATTGTTTGATGTTGCGATTATCAATGTAAATTTGTCCCGCTTGCGGAGAATAGATAGCCAAAATCAAATTGGCCATGGTACTTTTACCCGAAGAACTTGGGCCTATCACACACAAACATTGTCCCGCTTTCAAATCAAAATTAATATTTTTCAGTGCGGGTGAATCAGCGCTGGGATATCGAAAAGTGACTTGTGAAAATCCAATGGCACCCACAATATATTGCGGCGTGTTTTTCCATTGCCGCTCCGTTGGTAATTCTGATGGTAATTTCATGAGTTCATTAATTTGTTTCGAACTTAATCTCAGCTGCATTAACTTGGGAAGCATGGTATTGATGGAGCGAATGGGTGTCAGCACACGCCAAATGATAAACATCGCGCCAACCAACGCACCTACTTGCAATTGATTGTTGATAACCATCACAGCGCCGACAATCAATGTTGCGAGTCCCGATAACATAATGATGGAATCAAATACCACATCATTGACTTGGCTTTCAAACAGTAAATTTTTTCCGTAGTAACTGGATTTGGCGCTAATGTCGCGAAAACGTGATATCCATTTTTCTTGTAATCCGGCATATTGCAGTGATCGCATGCCCCAAAAAGATTCCAATAGAAAATCTTTGTATTCTGCTTTACTCATGCTGCTTTCGCGAATATTTTTTTGCAAAAAACGCCAAGTAAAAAGAGAAATCACAAATGAAATGAGAATTGCAATGAACGGAATGACCACCAACACACCACCCACCAACCATACTACAAACAAATAAATTAATAAAAACGGAAATTCTAACAATGTTGTAAACAAAGAGCTGCTGAAGAAAGTGCGCACCACATTAAAATCATTAAGGCGCACAATTTGCATGGGGACAGAGGCGTTTTCAGTATAGGATGGCGGTAATCGCAATAATTGTTTAAAGATCGCGTTGCCCACGTGTTTTTGTATGTGCGTGCCCACGTATCCCAAAAATCGTGTTCGCGCTTTCATTGTGACGCTGAGTGCAATCACCGCAATCGTAATACCAATAAAAAAAGCAAACAACATGCTGCCAGAATCTGCCACAATGACTTTATCGTAAAGGCTGATGATATACACTGGCGGACCCAGTAAAAAAATCGTTTGTAACAATGTTAAAAAAATAATAAATGAAAATAATTTTTTTTCTTTCAATAAAATAGTGCGAAACCAATGCTGTTCGTTGACTTTTGAAACACCCCCTATTCTTGCCTTAAATGAAATGAGTGTTCCCTGTTTATCTAGGGCGGGCAACGTTTTAGTTTCATGTGTTTCACTGTCATAGATCAATATGCCATCCAGATTCTTTTGAATGAGCACAATAGGGAAATGACTTTTTTCTGGAATAAATAAACAAGGAAACAAACGTTCGTCAACGCGTTTGATATTCAATGCAATGGATTGACTGTCGAAATTGAGATTTTGCATCACCCATTGAAATTTATCGAGCGATTCGATGGAGGATAAATGCGGCAAGCTTTCGAATAACATGCGATCATTGCCTTGCCAATTGAGCGCTTTGAGCAATGGTTGCAAGCAATATTCAAATGGCGTTTTAACTCGCATGCCTACCCCTATTTTCAAAAAAATTTTCATCTTTGGGTGATCTTGAATGATAATTTTCCTCGAAAATGCTCATTGACTAACGTGTCAACTCCGCTTTTCTCGATAAATTATCATTCAACCTCACCTCAAATCTGAAAATTTAAGTTAATCAATTTTCAGGACGGAAATTTTCTACCCGCACTAATTTTCCTTCTTCAAATCGGTAAATCACATCCATAATTTTCATGGTAGATTCTTGCATCACTAATACCACAATGGTTGAAAATTCTTTGAGATAGGGTAGTAACTCCAACATTTTTTGTTTGGACTGTGTATCCAGATTAATATTGGTTTCATCAAACAATACAATTTTCGGTTTTCGAACCAGCGCTCGAATAATTAAAATCAAATTGACGACACCACCAGGCAAAGCTTCAACTGCTTTTTCACCGACAAAAGTGTCATATCCGCTTGGCAGTTTTGATAAGATCGTGTTTAACCCCAGGCGATCGACTAAGCGTCTCGCCATTGGAATTAATTTTTCATCGAATGCAGATAAATTATCCATGATGCTGCCGCGAAATAATTTTCCGGTTCGTTTTAAATAGGCGATTTGTTTTCGCAGTGCGGAAGTTTGATATTGATGCACGTCTTTATCATCCAAAAAATATTGTCCGCTAGTTGGTTTCGTGACCGTGGATAAAATATTTAACAAGGTTGTTTTTTCAGTTTGATCATCACCACAGATACCCACTAATGTGTTCGGTGGAATGCGCAGATCCAGTGCTTTTAGAATTTCATATTCTTTAAAATCATCAAAATGAAAACTAATTTTTTCCAATTTAATTTCACCTTTTAAAATCACGGTTTCGCCCGTAGTGACATTTTCCTCGGAGGGCAATTGAAAAATGACATCTAATTTTTCGCGCACCAAATTGATCATGTTTAAGCGATTAAATGTCGTTAAAATGCGATCAAATGGGCGCATGATTCGACCTGCCAATAAAATACAAGCGGCTAGCCCCCCAATCGCCAAATGCCCATACACCACCATGATGCAACCGAATGTAGCGGTGAGTATGATGGTGCCTTGGCTCGCCGTTGATTTGATGGTGAGTAAATCGCCGTCGTGTATGCTGGATAAAAAATCAATTTTCATGCCCGATTCTTGCAAACGTTCATGACGACGTAATAATAATTCTTCCATGCCGATGGATTTGGCAGTGTGAATTCCGGTGAGCACATTAATAATAAAATCATTTTCGCGGGCTTCGAACGTCAATTTTTCTCTGAGTAAAAATTCCCAGCGTAATGCGAATTTCCACATGAGATAAGCTGAAAAAATAATGGTGATGAGTGGAATGATAAATAACCATTCGCCAATGTAAGCAATGACGAAGACAAAGATTAGCAAAAAGGGAACTTCGTACATGGCCGTCAGCAATTGCGTATTATAAAACCCTTTCATCTGATCCAAAATTGCAAATTGTTCCAAGCGCGTACCCACATCCGTGTTTTCAGCGATGTGTAGTGGTGCATTCATTATTTTAGAAAACGCAGTTTTTCCCAAATAAAATTCATATTTTGTGTCTGCCCATAAATTAATGTAAGTGCGAATGATGCGAAGAGCAGCTTCGAGCGCAATGGCAGAGACAACGATGAGGGTTAAAAATAATAATGTGTTGGTGGTGTGATTGGGAATGATGCGATCGTAGACTTGCATGAGCGACAGTGGAAAAATAATCGCTAACAAATTGGCAAACAGCGTGCTGATCATTGTCGGAAAACGCGTGTCGAGTTTTGATGCATCTTGTAGCTGACGAATCCAGGGATGCTCGTTGATTTTTGCAACACCCACATCCACCACATCACCCACGGTTTTATTTTTAATGCGAATTTCTCGCACTGCTTTCCAATATTCCTGGGTATTTTCTTTGCATTGGTTTTTGTAATACGTATAAATCGGGAGAATGTGTGTCGTGTAATGTTGCGTGATTGGCGCAAGCCATGATTGCACTTTTTGCGATATTTTTTGAATCAGTTGCTTGATGAAGCGAACGGGAATCGCAACCAGTGTGTGGTAAAGAAAGTCGAGCGCATTGCCGACACGCTCACGAAGCACTGAAATGACGGGGCTTATCCATGCATGGTATTGCGCGAACTTGGCCTTGATCCATCCCATGAAACACCCTGTGCTTAATTTTCGCGTGCTATACTGGTCTTGTACATTATAGCGATAATCAATGAGATAGGGTAGCCGCCAACCCCAGAGGCTATGTGGACAAAATAAAAATTATTTACATAGAAAACAATGGGATAGACGCAGAGCTTGTCGCGTTGTCTTTGAAAGATCACGCGGATCCTGCCGATATTGTGGTGGTGGATGATCGAGAAACGTTTTGCCACCGGCTTGACACCGAGAAATTTGATCTCGTTTTGATGGATTATGATGTTCCCAATTTAAGCGCTAAAGAAGCCATTCACATCATCAAAGAAAAAAAAATTGAAGTGCCGATTATTATTATCTCTGGTGCCATCGGTTATGAAGCAGCGATTCGTTTGATTAAGCAAGGCGCGCAAGATTACGTGTTGAAAGAAAACTTGGTGGTATTGCCGTCTACGATTCGTCGCGTTTTAAGTGAATATCAAGAGACGATGGTTAAAAAGAAACGCGCGAACGCCGAAAATGAAGTGATTAATGTAACACGCACTGGTGTTTTTAAAATGGATGATAAGGGCCGATGTTTTTTTGTGAATCAGCCGTTGTGCGACATGCTTGGTTATTCTCAAGCAGAATTAACGAGCGGGGATGGATGGTTGCAATATCTATCGATTGATAACAAAACCGAATTTGTTAAAACGTTTCATCAACGATTGTCTTTGCAAGCACCGTTTGAATTAGAGGTAAAATTGCTTACCAAGCATTCTAAAGAAATTTGTGTCAAATGCAATTTTATTCCAGAATTACTTGATAAAAATAATGTGGAATATCTTGGTGCTATGGTAGATATCACGCATTTGAAAAAAACTGAAGATGAACTGAAAAATTTATCGATGCATGATCCGTTGACGGGGCTTCCGAATCGTCGCTATTTTTCGGATTTCGTGCAAAAGATAGTGCATGAATGTGAACGTGGTTTGTTAAATGCCTTCGCTGTTTTTTACATCGATCTTGATCATTTTAAAAAAATTAATGACGTATTGGGACACCACATTGGTGATGAATTATTAAAACAAGTGGCAGAGCGGCTGAAAGCCAACGCACGAAAATATGACATGATTGCTCGTATTGGCGGTGATGAATTTTTAATAGTATTAAAATACGTTAATAGCATTGGTGAGCTTGCATTTATCGCTGATAATTTTCTCACAAAATTTCGCACCCCGTTTTACGTTGAAGACAATGAATGTTTGGCAACGTTAAGCATTGGTATTGCTTATGTTGACAATACTTCCGATGGCGTGAACGCTGAAAAAATTATTCAAAAAGCGGATCAAGCATTGTATCGCGCCAAAGCGCGCGGTAGAAATTGTTATGAAATTTATACGGACAACATCAGTCATGAAATTCAGCACACCGTATTTATTGAAAACGCGCTGCGTCACGCAATTGAAAAAAAAGAATTGTCTTTGTTTTTTCAACCACAAATTAATTTATTAAAAAGCTGTATCCATGGATTTGAAGCGTTGTTGCGATGGAATCAAGATGTATACGGTGAAATTCCGCCGTCTGTTTTTGTGCCAATCGCTGAAGAAAGTGGACAGATGAAGGAAGTGGGTGCGTGGGTGATTGATACGGCGCTGACGGCGTACAAAAAATTTGATCAAGCATCTCTTTATTTTCGTCGGCATGCAGTGAGCATGGGTATTAATGTGTCGGCTACACAATTATTACAAGATAATTTTATTCAAAAGTTATCGGAAAAAGTAAAAGAGTATGATGTGGATTATCGCCGCATCATGTTTGAAATTACTGAAACCAGTGTCGTTCAAAATATCGCGCAATTAAAAAAACAATTCATGAAAACACCTATTACCGAATTTTCGCTCGGTGTAGATGATTTTGGTGCAGGCTATTCTTCATTTACTAATTTAAAAGAATTGCCGATTAAACTTTTAAAAATAGATCAATCGTTTGTGCAAGAAATTGATAACGATCCCAATTGCAAAAATATTATTAAAAGTATTATTTCGTTGGCGATGGCGATGAACATCACGTTGATTGCTGAAGGAGTGGAAACACAATCGCAAGTGGATTTTTTATTAAAAAGTGGCTGCTATATTTTCCAAGGATATTTTTTCTCAAAAGCAATGCCGATGGACGACGTCGAAGAATACATCAAGCATTTTGATGTATCGCAAAAAAAAATCAACTTTTAAATCACGTCATACCGCGGCTTGACCGCGGTATCCAGCCTTATTGCTTTTGTCTCTCCGATGCTTTTACATCCACAAACGATGTAGACGGCAGCGCAATTTTTTTCTGCAACCAATGATTTATCTGCATAATATCAGCCATTTTGAGCGTGCCCGCTGCCGCTTTTAAATTAATAACATTGGTGAGATAAGTGTATCGATCGTCAGCCAATTGTTGCTGCGCTTGATACAAAGTTGTTAAATCATTCAAAAGATCAAGCATCGTTCGCGCACCCACTTTTAATCCTGCTTCCGTTGCAACGAGTGCTTTGTTGGCCGACACAATGCGCGCGCGATCCGTGTTCACGCGATTCATCATCGCCATCACGCCAACGTAACTATTGCGCGCTTGAATAACGACTTGCCGATGCACTAATTCCAGTTCTGCGGCAGCGGCTGCGTAGTAGTAACGTGCTTGTTCTGTCGATGTATATACTAACCCCCCCTGAATGGGTTTATATGTTAAATTTAATCCTAAATTGACAGCGTCAGTGTTTGTGCTGTCGTTCTGATTATCAACTGCCCTTGCTTCTACAAATCCAGTGGATAAATCGAGCGTGGGATAACCTGCTTCCACTTGTTGCTTGATGTTGTCCATCGCTGCGATGACATTAAAGCGTTGCGCTTGAATACTGTAATTTTGCGCCTCCGATGCTTTAGTCCATGCATCGACACTGCGTGGATTGGGTTGTACCAGTGGAATTTTTATGCTGAATCCGTTGAGTGTTTTGTAATAGTGGCCTGTGAGTGCGTGCAAATTTTCCAATTTATCACTCAAAGTATTTTTCGCCGAAATTTCCTGTGCAATCACAAAATCATAACGTGAACGTGCGTCATACATATCCATGACAGCAATTAATCCCGCTTCATATTTTCTTTTTGCCGTGAGATATTGTTTCCACACCGCTTCTTTGTTGTCATTCGTGTAGATTAATGTTTCATACGCTTTTAATACTTCAAAATAGGCTTGTGCGGTGCGCTGCATTAATTGTTGTTGCGCGGCAAGATAGGTTGCTGTTGCGGATTTGACGGACGCACTCGCTCCTTTGATTGCATGCCATGCAGCCAAATCAAAAATGGGTTGCGTGAGTGTTATTGAGTAGCCGTAATTCCAGTTGTAATCCGATACCTCACTGAGCGATGCAGGTGCGTAAAAAGTGTAGCTGCGTACCGCATTTCCAGCAACCGCTAATTGCGGCAAATAACCCGCGCGTGTGATTGGTAAATTCAGTTTTTGCGCGCGCCAATTGGCTTCGGCTTTGAGAAAAGCAGGGTCACTTTGAAGGGCTTGAGAATAAACTTGGAGAAAGGTTTCCGCGTGAAGCATGGGCGACAGGCAACAACCTATCAATGCCACCATCCTGGTAATCCATGCCCTAGCATCCATCGCGCACAACCTCATTTGGTCATTTTATATCAATTTCACTTAAAAGTGTGAGTAAATCAAATAACGGACACAGACACGAGTGGTAGCGAGTGAATCAATCGGGACACAGACACGAGCGGTAGCGAGTGATCCTACACCAACGTTTCCATCCCATACACCATTCGATCCAGTGTCATCACTTTGCGGCAACACAAAAACACTCCCGGCATCATGGCTGCGCGATCCGAGGCTTGGTGATGCACGGTCAGTGTCTCACCGGAATTACCAAAAATAACGGACTGATTGGCAAAAACGCCCGGCATTCGAATGGAATGAATGGGGATATCACAATGCATTTCTCCGCGCGCTGAAGCTGTTACGCGCGACGCTGTATTTTTTATTTTTTTATTTTCGGAAATGAGCTCCGCCGTTTTTTTAGCAGTGGCAGACGGCGCGTCTATTTTTTGTGCGTGATGCCATTCAACAATTTCTGCGTCATTAAAATATTGCGCTGCTTCTTTAGCAAATCGCATCATCAAAATGGCACCAATGGAAAAATTGGGTGCCACAATACCACCCATTTTTTTTTCTTGGCACAGTTGAGATAATTGCGCGATATGTTCTTGCGTGAGGCCGCTCGTGCCGATCACGGGTCTTGCATTGGCCGCGATAATTTTTTTTGTATTTTCAAATACGCATTGAGGCACAGTAAAATCAATCACCACATCCGCTTTGCTAGCGTGAATAATTTTAGACAGATCATCTGAGCGCGATGCAGTTGCTACCAATCGCAATTCTTTTTCGCGTGCAATCGCATCCACCGTTGTGCGGCCCATTTTTCCGGCAGCGCCATTGATTAAAACACGAATGCTCATTTAAAATTCTGAACTGCAAAATCCCAATTCACTAATTCCCAAAAATTTTTTAAGTACGCGCTGCGATCATTGCGTGTGTCGATGTAATACGCATGTTCCCACACATCGCAGGTAAACAAAGGTTTTTTGTCATCAGTGATCGGTGTACCGGCATTACCCGTTTGCACAATTTCTAATTCGCCCGACGGTTTTTTGACAAGCCATGCCCAACCAGAACCAAATAATGTTAATGCGGATTTGGTAAATGTTTCTTTGAATTTTTCAAAAGAACCAAATGTTTTTTCAATCGCAGCGGCCAATGTGCCAGTGGGTTCCCCGCCACCATTAGGCGATAAACTGTGCCAATAAAATGTATGGTTCCAGATTTGTGCGGCGTTATTAAAAATTGGTCCCCTGGCATTTTTAATAATTTCTTCAAGTGATTTGTTTTCGAACCCACTACCCGGAATGAGATTATTCAGATTAGTGACATAGGCGCGATGGTGTTTTCCATAGTGATATTCTACTGTTTCTTTGGAGATGCGAGGTGTTAATGCATCCATTGCGTAGGGAAGTGCGGGTAGTTCGAACGTCATGTGTTTCTCCAGAATAATATTGGAAATTCGCTGTACACGATACCCGAAATTTTAATATTTCGCCAGTTGCATCATGAATCAATATTCACTATCATGGAACACTGTTTTTTCTCGAGAATTGATGAGGTGTTATGATGAGTTTAGTGACCAGAGCAGCTCCTGATTTTACTGTTCCAGCCGTATTGGGTTCAGGTGAGATTGTTAAGCAATATAATTTCAAGGGTGCAACCAAAGACAAATATGCGTTGATTTTCTTTTACCCCTTGGATTTCACTTTCGTTTGCCCATCGGAATTGATTGCGCTGGATCATGCCATGCCGGAATTCAAATCTCGCGGCGTCGAAGTCATTTCTGTCTCTATCGATTCTCAATTTACGCACAATGCATGGCGTAATACGCCGGTAAATAAAGGCGGCATTGGCCCTGTGAAATACACAATGGTGGCCGATGTGGCGCATCACATTGCGCGCGCGTACGGCGTTGAGCATCCGACCGAGGGCGTTGCATTGCGTGGCGCATTTATCATCGACAGAGCTGGCATTGTTCGCGCTGCATTAGTGAATGATTTGCCCCTGGGTCGCAGTATCGGCGAAATTTTGCGATTGATTGATGCATTACAATTCACAGAAAAACATGGCGAAGTTTGCCCTGCGAACTGGAAAAAAGGCGACAAGGGTATGACCGCATCGCCAACAGGTGTTGCGGCTTATTTGGCTGAAAATGCAGAGCAACTGTAAAACCATTACGATTCGACAACCGGATGATTGGCACACACATTTGCGCGATGATGCGTATTTGGCGCGCACTGTTTTGGATACAGAAAAACAGTTTGCGCGCGCCATTGTCATGCCAAATTTAACTCAACCGATTACGACACTCGCGCAAGCTGTCGCTTATCGTGATCGCATTCTGTCGCACATCACTTCGCGTTTTACACCACTCATGACATTATATTTAATCGAATCAATGCATCCGAATATTATTGTTGATGCTAAAAAATCCGGCGTCATCACCGCTTGCAAATATTATCCCGCGCACGCGACAACGCATTCTGATGCAGGAATCACAGACATTAAAAAGATTTATCCGTTGTTGGAAGCGATGCAGGCTTGTGATTTGCCGTTATGTATTCATGGGGAATCGATACAAGCGGGTGTTGATATTTTTGATCGCGAAAAAATATTTTTAGACACAGTGAAAATGATGCAGCGTGATTTTCCTAAGCTGCGCATGATACTCGAACACATTTCCACAAAAGCCGCAGTGGATTTTATTTTGGCGGCGCAGAATAATATTGCTGCAACGATTACACCGCATCACTTGCATTATAATCGCAACGATTTATTTGATCGCGGCATTCGCCCGCATTACTTTTGTACTCCCATTTTAAAATGTCACAGCGATCAAGCGGCGCTTATGCAAGTGGCAACGAGCGGCAATCCAAAATTTTTCTTAGGAACTGATAGCGCGCCGCATTCGCAAGCGAAAAAAGAATCAGCATGTGGCTGCGCGGGGATTTATTCTGCACATGCAGCACTTGCACTCTACGCGGATATTTTTGAAAAAAATAATGCACTCGATCGTTTTGAAAATTTTGCGAGCCGTTTTGGTGCCGAATTTTATCAGCTGCCGCTAAATTCAGAAAAAATCACACTCGTCAAAAAACCTTGGAAAATTCCAGACTATTTATCGTTTGGCGATGCTAAATTAATTCCCATGAAAGCCGGAGAAATGCTCGCATGGCAAATCCAATCTTGATGAAAAATCGATTCGATGGCTATTTACCTGTTGTTGTCGACATTGAAACGAGCGGTGTGGATGTGCTTAAAAATGCCATGCTGGAAATTGCCGCAGTGTCATTGGATTTTAATGTCGATAGCATACTCACGCCCGTCGGGGATTTTGCGTGTCATGTGACGCCGTTTGATGGTGCGCGCTTGGATGATGATGCATTGAAAGTGACGGGCATTGATCCTTTTCATCCCTTTCGTTTTGATGTGAGTGAACAAGAAGCGTTGACACAATTATTTCAATTTGTGGAACAAGCGTTAAAAAATACCGGGTGTCGTCGCGCGGTGTTGGTGGGGCACAACGCGCATTTTGATTTGTCGTTTATTATGGCGGCTGCCAAGCGATGCAAAATTAAGGAAACACCATTTCATGCATTTACCGTGTTTGATACAGCAACATTGGGTGGCCTGGTGTTTGGAAAAACGGTGCTTGCCAAGGCGTTACGTGCCGCAAGGCTTGGTTTTGATAAAGACGAAGCTCATTCCGCGATTTACGATGCCAAGCAAACCGCTGCCTTGTTTTGTCATATTGTTAATCGCTTCCGCTAAGTTTTTATAACCCATTGATTTTATTGCTGGCACCTAGATTTCTAAAATGTACTATAATGATCTTGTAATCTTAAAGAAGTTATGTAGATGGGGGGTTTATGACTAAAAATCAGAGTCGCGGTTTTACACTCATTGAACTGATCGTTGTTATTGCCATCCTTGGTATTTTGGCAGCGATTGCGGTTCCTCGGTTTATCAATCAAACCACTAATGCGCGTATTGCAGCGCTGGCTGGCTTGGGTGGTGCTATCAACAGTGCCGTGATGTTGGCGCAAGTGCAATATGTGGGAGAAGGTAATTCAAGTGCAAGTACAGCCACGAGTATCACCATGAATGGACAGCCTGTAACGGTTGTTCAAGGTAACGGACGTCCAGTAGGGTCTGTAGCTGGAATTGGCGCTGCAATACAAACATTGAGTGGATTTTCTGTTGGTTATGCGGGCAACGTTGCCACGTATAATTTTGCACCCACTGTTGCCGACTGTAATTTGACTTATGACAGTGCTGGCGTGGTTACAACAACTACCAGTGGCTGTTAATTAATGATCTGGTGACAACATCTCAGGGATTCGGTTTAAAGATTGGTTACTCAAGCAAGGCGTCGTGTTAACGCTGAGCGGCTAGGGTTTTACCGCCTGAGATGTTGTTAACAGAAGGAAGTTAGTAAAACGGGGGGGGTATGATTAACAATCAGAGTTTCGGTTTTACACTCATTGAACTGATCGTTGTTATTGCCATCCTTGGTATTTTAGCGGCGATTGCGGTTCCTCGTTTTATCGATCAAACCAGAGGTGCCCGTATTGCAGCGTTGGCTGGTTTGAAGGGTGCTATTGAGAGTGCGCAGATGTTAGCGCAGGCGCAATATATAGCGGAAGGTAACACAATCACAAGTGAAAGCGGTGTTGTTACCATGAATGGACAGCCTATACAGGTTCTGCCGGGCATCGGGCAACCTGCAACAGGCGCTCAAGGAATAGGTCTTGCATTGCAAACACTGCATGGATTCAAAGTCACTCATACGTCGAATGCAGCTACATATAATTTCGTGCCCCCTGTTTCTCAGTGTAGTTTGATGTATATCAACAACGGCGGACCCATTACTGGAGGCATTACTCCGATAGTCATCACAACCATCACAACCGGCTGTTAATATGGCAACAACACCAGGGATGCGGTTTAAAGATTGGTTGCTCAAGCAAGGTGTTGTGTTAACGCTGAGCGGCTAGAGTTTTACCGCCTAAGATGTTGTTAACAGAAGGAAGTGAGTAAAACGGGGGGGTATGATTAACAATCAGAGTTTCGGTTTTACACTCATTGAACTGATCGTTGTTATTGCCATCCTTGGTATTTTAGCGGCAATTGCGGTTCCTCGTTTTATCGATCAAACTAGAGGTGCTCGCATTGCAGCGTTGGCTGGCTTGAAGGGTGCTATTGAGAGTGCGCAGATGTTAGCGCAGGCGCAATATATAGCGGAAGGTAACACAATCACAAGTGCAAGCGGTGTTGTTACCATGAATGGACAGCCTATACAGGTTCTGCCGGGCATCGGGCACCCTACAACAGGCTTTCAAGGAATAGGTCTTGCATTGCAAACACTGCATGGATTTAAAGTCTCTTATACGCCGACTGCAGCTATATATAATTTCGTGCCCCCTGTTTCTCAGTGTAGTTTGATGTATATCAACAACGGCGGACCCATTACTGGAGGCATTACTCCGATAGTCATCACAACCATCACAACCGGCTGTTAATATGGCAACAACACCAGGGATGCGGTTTAAAGATTGGTTACTCAAGCAAGGCGTTGTCAGCGCTGAGCAATTGGAGTTAGCCGTTCAACGAAAAAAAAAGACGGGCGTGAAGATTGGTCAAGCGCTCGTTGATCTCAATATTATTTCTGAGCAACAATTTTTAGAACGCTTTGCACAATATCTCAATATTCCATTTTACGATCTTAAGCAACACGATGTGGATCCCGTGTTTGCGCGGCGATTGCCGGCATTTTACGCGCAGACTTGCCGCGCCATTTTACTCAAAGAAGACAGCAATGGTTATTTGGTGGGTATGTCGGATCCCATGGATATTGCTGCCGTGGATAAGTTGCGCACCTATCTAAAAAAACCATTATTTTTTGCGCTCATGCGCGAGCAAGATTTAATAAAAACATTTAGTTTGGTTTATCGTCAAAGCGAAGCGATCAGCGGTTATGCGCGTTCATTGTCGCAAGAAATGAAAAAAGATATCGACGTGTTGCCACAAACCGAAGACAAAGTGGACGCACCCGTCATCGATTTATTAAACACAATTTTCAGAGATGCCATTCAAATGAATGCATCTGACATTCATATCGAGCCGACCGAAACCACTATTCGCATTCGCTTGCGCGTCGATGGAATTCTACATGAGCAAGTGGTGAATGAATCGCGCATTATGCCAGCCATTGTGTCTCGATTAAAATTGATGTCTGAATTAAATATTTCGGAAAAACGTTTTCCGCAAGATGGTCGTTTTGAAATTACGTTATTTGAAAAAAAGTTTGTGATTCGGTTATCAACCATGCCGACGCCGTTTGGCGAATCCGTCGTGATGCGTTTGTTGCCGCACACACAAAAACGCACACAACTTTCTGACACAGGCATGACGGGCGCTGTGTTAACGCGCATGCAAAAATTATTTCATAAGGCCAACGGCATTATTTTGGTGACAGGGCCAACCAGTGTGGGTAAAACGACGACGCTATATGCAGCGTTAAACGAAATTAATCGCCCCGAAATTAAAATTATTACCATTGAAGATCCTATCGAATATTTTTTGCCGTGGGCGACGCAAATTCAAATCAACGAAAAAATTGGACTGGATTTTTCAAATGTGTTGCGCGGTATTTTGCGCCACGATCCCGATGTGATTCTGCTCGGTGAAATGCGCGATGGCGAAACAAGTTCGATCGCAATGCGTACTGCATTAACGGGTCGCTTGGTGTTATCCACTTTGCATACCAATGACACGGTCAGCACCATTTATCGGTTAATTGATTTGGGTGTTGAGCCTTACATGATTGCTGCAACCATGCAAGCGATTTTAGCGCAACGTTTGATGGGATTAATTTGTCGCAATTGCATTCGAGATCACACGTTAGATGAGCATGAAAAAGTATGGCTATCTAAATTAAATTTACCGTATGAACATATTCAATTTAAATCAGGTCGCGGTTGCTCGTTGTGCGCGAATACTGGTTTCAGCGGTCGTTCCGCAATTTTTGAATTATTAGAATTAGATGATGCGATGTCGGAAGCATTGCGAGTGAATGATCAAAATACATTTCATAAACTTGCAACAAAAGCATTGATCAATAAAAAATTAGTGAATGATGCGTATCGATTGACGGTTGAAGGTGTGACAACTGTGGCTGAGACGATGCGCGTGATTAACGAAGGATTTATTGCGTGATGGTGAGAGTGTGAGTGGACAGTCACAACACCTCAGAAGCACGCGCGGAACAATGCGTAAGCATTGTGGAGCAAGTGCGTGCAATCCACATCATTTCGCATTATAAACCAAGCTCCACATCGGCAAGAAAACACCGAGCGCTAAGAGCAACACAATGCCGCCAACCATGACTAACAAAACAGGTTCAATTCTATCGCCCAATCGTTTGATGTCGAATTCGATTTCTTGTTCATATGACGTACTGGCTTCGAATAGCATATTATCAACGTTCCCGGTTTTTTCACCGACGGATAAAATTTGCAAAAGCAGTGGTGATAAAAAATTGACGGCGTTGGCTGCTTGTGAGAAATTTTTTCCACGCTCAATTAATTCCAGCATTTCTAAAATTTGTTTTCGCGCATAATGATTATTCACGATATCCGCTGTTAATCGAAGTGATTGAATCAACGTAATCCCGGTTTTTAATAATATGGCAAGCCCGTGTGAAAAATCTGCCATTAAAATATTTTCAAAAATTGGTCCAAAAATTGGCAGCTTTAATTTTTTGCGATCAATATAGATAAGCCATTGGTCGTAATTTAAAAAATAACGAATCAAAATTGCTGTTAATAACATGACGATAATAATTAACCACCAATAATTTTGAATGAAATTTGAAAAATGAATCAGCATGCGCGTGGGCAGCGGCAACTGCGCTGAAAATTTGCTGTAAAGCTGCGCGAATCTTGGGATCACAAACACATTAATTAACATAATTGCCGCGAAAGAAAATCCAAGTACGAGCAGGGGATAACGCAAAATACTTTTTAATCGTTTATGCGAGATGCTTTGCAATTCATAATGTTTTGCTGCAGATAAAAACGCTTCATCCAAACGCCCATTGATTTCACCGCTCACAACCAACGCAATAATCAATGATGGGAAAACATCGGGATAATGACCCATCGCTTTGGACAACGAAGTGCCAGAAGCAATATCCTTTGCGATCCCGTGTAATGCGAGTGCGAGTGCCGGTTGTGTGGTAATTTTTGCTAATCGCTGAATGGACGATACAATGGGAATTCCCGCTTTGTAGAGCGAATACATTTGCCTGGAAAAAACAGACAGTACGTCGCGCGAAATTTTTTTCTTGAATTTTGGCATGGTCAACTTTGGAAAATGCCAATGGAATTGTGTTTTGACGGTTTGAATTTTAATGGGAACTAAATTATTTTTACTGAGTTGTGTTGCGGCTTGATCTGAGTTGTCTGCCTCGATTCTCCCTTTTTGTAACACGCCTGTTTTGTTGCGTGCTTCGTAAGCAAAGATAGGCATCGCGCTAACTTCCCAAATTTTGAATGCGACCAGTGACATAATTTTGCAGATCGGGTGGCAATTCCCCCGAGTTGTTTGCTCTTTTATAAGCATCTAACGCGGCCAATTTATCTCCAGTATTTTCAAGTGCAACTCCAAGACTGACTAACCAGCGATCATTGGCGGGATTATTTTGCAACAAGGATTTGTAAAGCGACACCGCATCCGCATAATGCCCCAGCGATTCTTGCACATTAGCCAACAATTCGAGATAAGTGGTGTCATTTCCCGCCGCATTAGCGACATTGTCGAGGGCTAGCAATGCATCTTGATTGCGGTTTTGCATAATCATGGCGCGTGCATACAGCAAGGTCAGCGGTAGATTGTTGGGATCTTTCACTAATCCCTTGCGCAATACGCTGATTGCCGCATCCGTTTCATTATTTTCTAAATACAGTGTGGCCAATGCGCCACGCGCATCTGTGTAACTCGGTTGAATTTCAAGAATACGCGATAATTTTTCAGTGGCAGCAGAAATTTCATTTTGTGAAATCAGTGTCAATGCTTGTTGATATAATTCTGTTGCTTGATCTTGTGATGATTCCGGCACTGCAGTTTTGACAAGAGCGGTTGGCACCGCATTTTTTTGTATTGCAACAGGATGTGGCGCAACAACGGGCGTTGCGATAGCGTGATGTGATTCAATATAATCATTTTCAATGTAAAAAATAATAACGGGTGTTGCGAGCAATAAAATTAAAAATAAAATGAAAATGACGTACGATGCATAATAGGATTTGTTGGACGCGTTCGTCGTCGCATCATTCAATAGCAATTGATTATTTCTGCTCAATGAATGACGCTTCGCCAGATTGTTTAACATGTCATTGGTTAAACTCACTGAAATCTCCAAATCAATAACGCGACTGCTGCAGCACAAGCCAGCGCCAATCCGATTGTCACTGCCATGGGGCTGTGATTTGAATTGAATTCAGTGTCATTGCAGGCGCGAATGATATCGCGAAAAGTAACTTTATGTTTTCCGCGGCCATAAGCAGACATCAGCGCCTTATGACAAAAAATATTAATTAAACGCGGAATACCTTTGCTCTTATTGAATAAAATCCAGTGTGACAATTTCGTAAATAACGCATGCGGATTGTGATATCCCGCAATATGCAAGCGATGTGCAATATAATATTTTAATTCAGAATATTTTAGCAAACCTAATTTGCTTGAAAAACTGATGCGTTGTTTTAATTGCCGCAACGATCCCTGATTGAGTCTCGAATCTAATTCCGTTTGTCCAAACAATACAATTTGTAATAATTTTTCTGATTTGGTTTCAAGATTTGCCAACAGGCGCAACGTTTCTAAACTTTCTGTTGGCAATGCTTGCGCTTCATCAATCACTATTACCACCTGTTTTCCAGCACAACGCAATTCAATTAATTTTTCATTGATGGCAGATAGCAATTGATATTGATCATTAAAATATTTTGAGTCGATTCCCAATTCGCGTGCAAAACTTTTTCGAAGTGATGCTGCTTCGAGATCCGGATTGGGAATATACGCGGTTAAAAAGCGATTATCTAATTGTTCAAGCAACATGCGACATAATAATGTTTTACCAGAACCAATTTCACCGGTGATTTTAATAAATCCTTCGCCGTTGTGCAGATGCAGCATCAATGTATTAAATGCGTCATGATGCCCCGTTAATTTGTAAAAGTAACGTGTGTCTGGCGTCAGTGAAAAGGGTGGTTCGGCTAATTTGAAATGTTCCTGATACATAGACATTATCTTCTTGTAACGGGTCTTTCACCCAGCGATCCAAAATCTTCGGACAACCCGCCTGCGTGATATCCGCGCTGCACAATTTGAAATTGACGAGCGGTTGCTTGCAAATCATTGACCCACGTCTTGGAATTTTGCACTAAAATGGGGCGCAGTAAAATCACAAGCTCCGTTTTTTTAGCGATTTGGTTGGTGTTGCGCCCGAGTGTGCCGAGCATGGGAAGTTTGGTCAAGCCTGGCGTGCCCGCAATTGTTTCTGACATTGAATTTTGCATTAATCCGCCAATCACCACGATTTGGCCATTTTGTGCTTTCACAACGTTGTCGGATTCGCGAATGCTGCTGAGCGCCAAAGGCAATGTTACATTACCACCACTGGAGCTGCCGAGTTGAATTGTTTTGTTTTGATCTTTTACCGTACTGATTGACGGATGAATGTAGAGTGTCACGGCACCGTCGCCGCTGATTTGCGGAATGACATCTAATGTAATTCCAGAGAAAAAGGGATTGAGTGCGATGCTTTGCGACGTGGTGGTTGAGCTGTTGCTGGGTACAATGTTGGATGTATAACCTGTCACAAAAAATTGATCGTTGCCGACTTTAATCACCGCCTCTTGATTATTGATCGTTGAAATGCGCGGGCTTGAAAGCACTTGCACATTGCCTTGTTGCGACAAGAGATTAATGACGCTGTTAAAATCAGAGTTGTTTCCGTTGATTTTTAAACTGAACGCTTGACCGTCACTCGCAAAATCAGATGAAAGCCCATTCACGCTATTTTGCACGGCTCCTAATATTTTCCAATTGATGCCCGCTTGATAATTATCATCCAATGTAATTTCTAAAATTTTTGCTTCGATAATGACTTCGCGTTGTAAATTTTTCTGCATCGCTTGAAGATAACCACTAATTTGATGTAATTCGTCGGGATATGCGTGCACCATCACAACACTTGCTTGTGGATTTGTTACCACCCAGCGACCTTCTTTGGTTCCAACCAATGTTTTTAAAGTATCACTCAGTCCTGTCCAAAAATCGTTTTGCTCTCTCGTGACCACCGTGCTGCCAGAGCCTTGCATGACATTATTCTGCGCACTGACCGTGCCAGGAGCCGTTGGTGCGGAATTCGTAGCGGCGCTGCTGCTACCCGTGTTTTCATTGGTGATTTCAGTTGAAATTAATTGCGTTTGAGATTGTCCTGCGCGATTAATATTTAAATAATTAATATTGAAAACACGCGTGATCATTTCTTTGGGTAAAATTTCGTAACCCGTGTCTGTTTTTTTGTATTGATAACCGTAAATGTCACGCGCCGCGTCGAGCGCTTGATCGATGGTGACATTTTTTAAATTTAGCGTAATTGTGCCGGCAGCGTTCGGTGAAATAATCATATTCTCGTTGGTTCCTGCAACCAAACCCAGAAAAAAATTTTTAGCGGGCATGTCATTGGCAGTAACATTAAAGCGATGTTCAAGTGGCGCCGCGTTAGCAGGACCATTTAAAACCAGCGGCGGAAGCAAATCATTTTTAAGACGCGGTGATGATGATGCACTGCGTGATACCGTATTTGTGCGGGACATGGCGCGGTCTGTTTGAATGCTGCTGTTGAGTGTGTTTTGAATTTGCTCGCCGGCGGTGGGGTAAACAGATGGTTTGGTCATGCAAGCGGTCAGCATGATACCGAGTAACAAGGTAATACATAGAAACAGATATTTTTTTAGTGGAAGATCCATCTCAATGCTTCTCATCCGTTACTGGAGTCGTCACCTTAGTGATTAATGGTACCATAAAAGTGCCGTGATCGCTTTTGAGATAAACGGCGTGTGGCCCGATTCGAGTGACTTCGTGATTAGCAATCATATCCCCCACGTGGATGGTTTTTCCGTTAATGATTGCAAAAGCCCTGTCTTTTTTGGTGAAAACTCCCGTAAAAATGATATCTTTTGGTATTTCTGCCATGAGACTTTTGGCATCCCAGTCGGGTGGCATGGTGGGGTCAGTTAGTGCTTGCGCTGTTGCGGCGAATAAAAGCAATAAACAAAAAAAATAATTAGCCATGGGAAGCACCTTTGGGTGTGTGGGGCAGGCTCATGATCAATGTCACTTTAGCGTTCGGGTAGCTCGTTACCGTGTACTCAAGACTGTTAAATAAAATATACCAGGGTAGATTTTCTAAATATTGCAGATACTCTAGCGTTTCAAAATAACCGCCCGAAAATTCGATGGAAATTTTTTCGCTGTCGGCATTGGGCAGTTCATCGATTTGATTAAAGCTGATGGCCTCTGGCAATGTTGAAATGTCACGAATCGCGTTGCGATAATCTTCTTTCGTGTCCATCATTTTCTTGGTGATAAACGTGTTGGTTTCTAACTCATGTAACATTTTTTCTAAATCACGTTTTTTCTGTTCCAGTGTACTGATGGGTGAATTGATCACGCGCAAATTTTCTTGGTAAAGCGCATTCATGGCGGCAATATTGTGTTGTATTACATTAATTTTTTCAGAATTGGATTGAATGATGGGTGAGATCGTGCGATAAAACAAAAAATACCAAATTAAAAAAATCAACATCATGAGCGCCACAGTTATCCAAAATCGCAAACGTGCGGGATATTGTCTGAATAAATGCAATGCTTGTTTTAAAAAATCACCCATTTTTCCAAGCCCTCCCGTTTTCAAAAAAATTTTCATCTTTGGGCGATATTGAACGATAATTTGATTCGAAAATGCTCAAAGACTTCCGTGTCAACTCCGCTTTTCTCACCAAATTATCATTCAATCTCACCTCAAGTCTGAAAATTTAAGTCAATCAACCTGCAGAGCGAGAACCACTGTTATTTTCTTTTTTCTGTGTGCTCAAATTAAAAGGAATTTGTTTTTTGTTTTCAGACTTTGCTTCGTTGACAGATATTTTTGAAAACACTTTATCTTTGAAATGTGGTTCATTTTGTAAACGCGTCACGTATTGCGCTAATTTCGACGAGCTGTAAGTGAAGCCGGATAAATCCACTTGCTGGCCTTGGCTAGAAAATTCCATGTGCGTCAGCCATACTTGCGGTATTGCAGCGTTAGACAATTCATATAAATAATCACTGGGTTTGAATTGTAATTGTTGCGTTTTGAATTCAGTCATTTTTTCAATAAAATTTTTCTGTTTGTCCACTTTATTCATGGACGCAATCACTGATTTTTCTAATTCGCGCACATAATTTATTTTTGGATTTTCCTCAATTAATTTTTTTAAACGCGCAGAAATATTGCTCTCCTGATGGGATACATAAGAAACTTGAATATATTGAAATATACCAAAAAAAACTTGCAGTGCAAAAATTACCATTAACAATGCAGTCCATCCGCTGACAATCCATATTAAGCGTTGCTGATCAATTGCGTAACGACCCGGTTTTGCTAGCGCATCACAAAAATTAATTTTTTGCATTAATTGTTCCTACGTAATGCGCCACCGATGGGAATTAAAAAATCATATGGTAAAAAATTATCGGAAGGTATAATAAATTCAAAATCAATTTTTTGTCGAATATGCAAAGGCTCCGCCGGAATATTATCATACTGACTAAACATTGCTAAAAAATCAGGCATGGGTGAAGACACCAATAGTTTGACGGGCAGTTCTTCGTGTTGTTCCTGACCTTTACAATAAGAAAATGAATTTTGAATTTCTGCCGACAAGGCGGTTAGTAATTTTTGAGAGAGGATGGGCGTGTGTACAAATGAAGGTGTTTCGAGTTTTCGCTTGAGCAACAGATTTTTTTCGCGCGTGATCATAAGCTCAATGTTGCTTTCATTGAAGGCCAGAAAACCCAAATAAGCGTGATCCGCTTCTTCATATAATGCGGTGATATTGCGTAATGCCAATTCACCGATATCAATGTATTGCAAATCCAGCGCACTGTTATAAATAATATCTGCAATGGGTTGTATGCGTTCTTTTTTTGCGATAGACACGTAAATTTTTTGTTGGTTATTGAGTGTAAACGGCACTGAAAAATATTGAATCGCCGCTTCATCCGTTGGAAAATCAATCAACTCTTTCAGCTGCCAGCGCAAAGCGAGCGGAATTTCTTCTGCGGGAACCGAAGGTGGATCGAGCAAAAATATTTGATAAAAACTGTCGTGCAATACCCAGGAACAAGGCATGCCATTCAACGCGTGCTTTTTAATTATCCTATCCAGAGTGTAGGAAAATGAATTTAATTCAATCGGTGTATCTTCGTAAAAAGTGATTTTGGGTCTTTCATTATCAAACAAAGCATGTGTCACAATTAGCCGATCTGGCAAAAGATATAAGCAACATAATCCAGGCGGTGACTTTTTTTTTAAAAAATCGAGATTGATTTGCATACTATTTTGTCGTTCCAAATCCTAACATCAATTTCTGCATGGCCTCTAACGCAAGCGGTTTTGATATGTAGTATGTCGGGCATTTTCCTTCGGTAAATATTTTTAAAAAATCAATTTGCGCTTTGGTTTCGATACCTTCGATAATGGCAGAGAATCCCATGGATTGCGCAAAATTAAATAACATTTTTAAAAAATTTCTGTCTTTGGCGTTATCTTCGATATTTTGAATCAACGCTTTTCGAATTTTTAGACCAGAGAGTGTGACCGCGTTCATGAGGCTCACGAATGCGCTGGACATATCAATATCGTCAATAAAAAATTGGACGCCGGCGTCAATGGCGGGAGATAATGCGGTGTGTATTGTTGGCGCAGTGATGGCGCGGCTTTGATGCAACTCAAAAATAATATTGCGCGAATCAATTTGATATTTTTCCATCGATTGCTGCATGGCAAAGAACCAATTCATCGCATTGAACTGTCTTGCCGACAGAGGAATGACCAATGCAGCTGGCGGCGCGCCTTTTGTTTTACAATCTTGATATACGCGCATGATTTCATTGGTTGCCCAATTATTAATTGGGACGATCAGACCGCATTCTTCGGCAGCCGCAATAATTTTTTCTGTAGGCGTTTTTCCAAATTCCGGATGTTTCCAGCATACCAAAGGCTCTATACCGAACAGCGCATTGTTGGCAAGTGAATAAATGGGTTGATACATCAAATATAATTCTTGATTATAAAACGCATCATGCAGTGCATGTTCAATTTGGTAATGCTCTATTGCATTTTTATCAAATTCAGGTAAATAAAATTGAAAATTATTTCGCCCAGCGTGTTTGGCTTGTTGTATCGCAGAATCAGCGCGTCGCATTAAATCTAACGCGGTATCACCTGAGACCGGATAAGTCGCAATACCAATACTAATGTCCACATGAATTTTTTTAGATCCAACCAAAAAAGGTTTTTCAAATGCGTGAAGTATTTTTTCTGCGATAAGGCCCGCGTCTTCTTTTTTATTTATTTTAGTTGCCAATATTACAAATTGATCACCACTGAATCTTGCGAGCGCTTCCTTGTTTTGCAGCACCGTTTGCAATTGTGTGACAATTTGTTTGAAGAGGATATCGCCCGCTTCATACCCCAGCGCAGTGTTAATATTTTTAATGCGATCAATTTCAAGTAACAATACCGCGAGCAGTGTTTTCTGATTTTTTACAATATCCAAGGTTTTTGTTAACGTGTATTCAAACAATAATTTATTGGGAAGACCGGTCAGCGGATCGTGATACGTGATTTGCTCGATTTTCGCTTCTTGTTCTTTGAGTTGTTTGGTTGATGTGATTTTATCGATTGCGCCGCGAATGGATTTTTCGAGTAACTCCACATTTAAGTTTTTCTTGCTGATGTAATCGAAAGCGCTGCGCGTGGTTGATTCAGCAGTAATATCTTCATTGCCGTGTGCCGTCAGCACAATGATGGGGATGAGTGGAAATTTGGCGTGTAGAGTTGATATTCCCGCCAATCCTTCCAGGTGTTGCCCAGGTATTAAGTAATCGATGATAGCGCAATCGATACGGTTTTTTTTGCAAGATTCCATTGCGTCTTCAATCGAAGATGCAATCATGTAGTCGCAGGTTAGTTGAGACTCTTTTAGCAATTTTTGGATGAGTTTGCAGTCACCTGAATCGTTATCGGCGATGAGAATATTGAGTGCGCGATCATCTCCCATAGTTGCTCCTTGCGTATGGCAGGCATCTCCCTAATTGATGCCCATCGCAACAAAAAAAGCAGACGTAGAACCCGGTCCTGTGAGTGTACAGTTTACACTGGCGCCAGCAGACACGGCAAGCGAGCCAACGCTATAACCCGAGGGCAACCCCCCTTGCAATAACGGACTCACGTCCGTGCAATTGGAAATGGCTGAGCCGGTGCTGCTATTAGCGGTGCGTTGCGCGAAATTGGCAGCACTGACGGTGGTTAAACTTGCGGCCACCGCATTCGTCGCGTTTTGCCTGCTCGTTGTGCCTAAATCAATGAACCGCGGAACGGCGAGTGCCGCAATAATCACAATTACTACGACGACGATGATCAATTCAATCAGCGTGAAGCCAGATTGTTTTTTATGTGTCAAACTCATATTTGACTATCATAGCGCAATTTCGGTATATAGTGAGCTATGAACAAAAAACAAAATGGATTTACCCTGATTGAGCTTGTGCTGGTCATCATATTGATCAGTATCATTGCTGCATTGGCTGTGCCGCGTTTTATTACGTCCCCAAATTTAGATGCGCAAACACAGCAAATTCTCGGGGATTTGCGTTACACGCAAATGCTTGCCGTCACACACGGGCAGCGTTTTCGTGTGAATTTTACATTACCAAGCACGTATGGCATCACCAACATCAGCGGCACTGCCGTACCCAATCCCTCCACCAACACCAACACCATTACCTTGGTTTCGGGCATCACTATTTCCGGTTTATCGAATTTACCGAATAACTTGGTTGCTTTTGATGAGCGTGGTATTCCGTATTCCGACAACGCTGCTACCACAGCGCTTACTGCTAACGCCACCATCACCGTGACGCGCGATGACCTTAGCCGTACGATTACAATCACGCAACAAACGGGAAACATGAGCGTGCAACAGTAGTTCCGCTCTGAAGGTTGATTAACTTAAATTTTCAGATTTGAGGTGAGATTGAATGATAATTTGGTGAGAAAAGCGGAGTTGACACGTTAGTCAATGAGCATTTTCGAGGCAAATTATCATTCAATATCACCCAAAGATGAAAATTCTTTTGAAAGCGGGAAAAGCTGAGCGTGCAATGAAAAAAAATAATGTGGGATTTACATTGATTGAACTTGTGATTTTTATTGTGATTATTGGTTTCGTGGTGACGAGTGTGTTTATTGCATTTAATACAACATTACAAAAAACATCGAGCGTGAATCCACAAACAACAGCTATTGCATTAGCGAGTGCGCGCATGGATATTATTATTGGTTCGCGTCGAATGAATGGATTTACAGGGTTAACCGATCCATGCGTCAGTGGTTCACCTGCAGTGTGTACGGCGCTTTCAGCAATCACAGGCTACACCATCACGTCGACTCTTACCCCTTATGCGATCGGCAGTGATTCTAATTATCGAATAATTAATGTTATCGTGACGGGCCCGCAAAATTCTAGAGCAGATTTAAAAACAGTGGTGGCGTTATATTAATGAAAAAATATCGCGGTTTTACATTAATCGAAATTATTATTGTCACTGTGATTTTGGCGGTATTAGCGGTGATTGCTTTACCCATGATTCACGCGGGATTTAACAGTTATTTTTTGCAACGTAATTTGACGGATAATAATTGGCAAGGAAGATTGGCGTTGACACGAATAGAATCTGATTTTCGCAATGTACCATCGACGAGCAACATCACCACTGCAACCAGCACGCAATTTACTTTCAACGATAATACGAATACGAGCGTGAGTTACACATTGAGTGGCACGCAGTTACAACGCAACGCGCTGACCTTGGCTAACGGTGTTGCCTCAGTTACTTTTGGTTATTACGATGACACGGGTGCTGTCACTGCGGTGATCGCGAACATCAGATATATCTCTGTGATATTCACGATCACGCAAAATAATACAAACACTACATTGGGAACGGTGATTAATTTGAGAAATATCATTTAAAAACCACAGAAGCACGCGCGTAGCGAAGCGGAGCAAGTGCGAATAAAGACCGCAGAAGCACGCGCGTAGCGAAGCGGAGCAAGTGCAAATGAAACTAAAACTAAAACAATCACAACACGGTTTTCTCATCATCGTCGCAATCGTGTTAATCATGATTTTCGCTATCATCGGCGTTTTTATTACGTATGTGGTTAACAGCGATATGCTAAGCACGACCAACCAACTGGGCGGACAAAAAGCGTTATATATTGCTGAAGCGGGATTAGAAAGTGGCACGCACCAATTAATGATTCCCACTATTGCGAGTCGCATCGCTTGCACTGACGTTACCAGCAATGTCAATTTAACGAATTTTACTTTCACTGGTGCTGCAGGCCCATTTACTGTAACGGGTGCGGGTCCGCAATCACCCGCAACGCCCAGCACATTGAGTACCGCGATTACTGCGTCGACAACCACGATTCCAGTGGCGAGTGCTGCGGCTTATGCAACCACCGGTCGCGTCATGATCGACAGAGAATTAATTGATTATGTGACTATCAGTGGAAATAATTTTGTGAATGTGACGCGCGGCGCAGGTGGAACTACCGCAGTTGCGCATGCAAGCGGTGCGGCAGTCGGACAATATCAATGCATGCTGCAATCGCAAGGTGGCGTGCCAACTTTGTCACCTGCAGGAAGTGTGATTGGCGGGGGTGGAAGTACGATACAAGCAGCGGTGCAATTACCGGAAGCGTGGGCGGTGGGCAATGCTGTTTCCAATGATGTTCATGTTTTGCATTGGAATAAGCCTACTGAATTGCAGTGGAGTGATTCGAATGTGTCATCACTCAACAGAAGCATGAACGCTGTTTTTGCTTTGTCTTATGCGGATGCATGGGCTGTTGGGGAATCGGGATTATTTTTGCATTGGAACGGGAATAGTTGGTCGGCAGTTTCTTCTGGCGATAGCTCGAACTATTTTGGTGTGCATTGTGTTGCGAATAATTATTGTTGGGCAGTTGGAGGCGCCAGATCTTTTAATGTATGGAATGGCAGCAACTGGACTGAGCAAACCAGCACTGTGTCGACATTACCCAACGTTAGTTACAATAGTGTTTATTGTAATAGCACGACAGATTGTTGGGCGGTTGGCAATGCAATAGGCAATGACTTGATGGTGCATTGGGATGGAATTAATTGGACGCGCAATCTCTCAACACCATCACCTGTTAAACATCTCAATAGTGTGTGGTGTACCGCAAGCACTAATTGTTGGGCAGTTGGCGATGATCGCGCTTTTATTCGATGGAATAATACTGCGTGGGTTGCGCAATCCACGACGGGCTTGCCGAATGTAAATTATAATGGTGTTACTTGCATCAATAATAATGATTGTTGGGCCGTAGGTAATAGGGCGAGTGGCGCTTCTGTCACTGTGCATTGGAATGGCAGTGCTTGGTCACGAGTTACAGCGTCGGGAAATGTCAATTTATATGGCGTCAGCTGTAGTAAAACAGACAGTTGTTGGGCGGTTGGTGCTAGTGGCACGACATTACATTGGAATGGAAGTGCCTGGGTAACTATTTCAAATCCATTAAATGTTAAGTTGAACGGTGTTTCTGCGCTGGGTGCTGCGATACAACCTGAATCAGCATGGCAAGAACAATTTCCGTGAAATAAATTTTGCGGTCGCTCGCGCTCGCGCTTCCATTTTGCGGTCGCTTGCGCTCGCGCTTCCATTTTGCGGTCGCTTGCGCTCGCGCTTCCATTTTGCGGTCGCTTGCGCTCGCGCTTCTTTTATTTTATGATCGCTCGTTGTAATTTTTTCAGGAGTGGATCACAGTGAAGCGAGTATTAATTTCTGCAACTGCATTAGCAACGGTTTTATTTGTTGCATCGAGTATTGCGACAACGCAAGCACCAATGTCAACGGATGCTAAGATGGATCGTTTGGATAAAGAAACCAAAAAATTAGAACGCGAAGTTCGCAAGTTAAAAAAAGAAAAAAAAGAAAAACATCAAGTAACCTATTTAAATGCGCATCAAACGGGCAGCACTACTGCTCCGTGGCCCCATTTCGTTACAGTGACTACCACGCCATTTTTAGGCAAAAAAATGTTATATGATGGCGCCGATTTGTTATTCAACATGTCATCCATGAATGAAGACATGCATCTTTTGCAACAAAAACAAAAAATCGTGGATAATTTAGCAGCACAAGGTTACACGTTGGATCGTCCCGTGTTGCAAGTGAGCGGCGGCGTTGAAGGTCAATTATTTTCAGTGAGTGGATTTGGTACCAATCCGAATGATGGTGTGAATTTATCAACCGCGGAATTAGATTTTAATGCAATCGCAAGCGCATGGGCGACTGGTTTTATGTCATTGGCATACAACGGCACCCCGGTGAGCTTGGGTAATCGCGCGCCGAATTCGCAAATTTATTTGAGCCGTGGATTTTTTACATTGGGAAATTTAGATAAATCTCCATTTTATTTCAGCATGGGGATGATGTATGTTCCTTATGGCCGTTATGCTAACGATATGGTCAGTACACCCTTAACCGTGTCGATGGGTAAAATCCGTTCGCAAGCAGCGTTGTTGGGTGTGTCGCTCAATAATGGTTTATTTGGATCGGTGTATGGATTTTCTGGTTACCAAACTTCTGGTGGCAGTCCTGTATTCAAACAAGGTGGTGTGAATGTGGGCTTGAAGCGTCACTTCTCCGCTATTGCTGGCCGTAGTTACAGTGTGGGTGCGGGTTGGGTTTCCAACGTTGCAGATGCTGAAGGTCAACAAGCGACAGGTCTTTCTACGGCGACCGGGCAATTCGGTGGCTTCGGCGTATCTCAGCCAAATACCTCCGCTATTTTTAATAACATTGCGCATCGCGTTGGCGGTGGTGATGTGTATGGCAATGTCACGTGTGGCGCTTGGACAGTGATTGGAGAATACTTAGGTGCAATAGAAAAATATTCTACGACCGATCTCGTTTACAACGGAAAAGGTGCTGAGCCGCGCGCATTGCATACCGAAATTGATTACGTGTTACCTTGGTTTGCGCAAAAATACGATACCACGTTGGGTGTCTCCTACGGACATGCGTGGGAAGCGTTGGCGTTGAATCTGCCCGAAAGCAGTTACGCGACATTTTTAAGCACAAGCTTGTTGCCTGAAACGACAGAAAGCATTGAATATCGTCACGATAGCGATTATTCTCGCGCCGATGTGGCGACAGGTCGTGGAGCGGTTACTAACATTGTTGGCACTGGCAAAGGACGCAACTCTGTTATTTTACAACTTGGAGTTTATTTCTAATTGTTAATTCCACTCGCTACCGCTCGTGTCTATGTCCAAAAAATCAGGACACAGACAGAGCGGCGGCGAGTGCAAATAAATCAGGACACAGACACGAGCGGCGGCGAGTAAAAATAAATCAGGACACAGACACGAGCGGTAGCGAGTGAATCTAAGAATCACTGAGATTTTTTTTTCATTACAAGGAGAAACCACTTATTCAGGATTACCAACCGTCTTCATTCGACTGACCGGTTGCCCGTTGCGTTGCACCTATTGCGACACCGCTTATGCATTTTCTGGCGGAAACAATATCTCCATTGATGATGTCATCACCACTGTTTCAAATTATAAAACCAAGTATGTAACCGTTACTGGCGGCGAACCCTTGGCGCAAAAAAATTGCTTGGCCTTGCTGAAAAAATTATGTGATTTGCAGCATTGTGTTACCCTGGAAACGAGTGGTGCTATCGATATTTCTGATGTTGATGCGCGTGTGATTAAAATTCTTGATATTAAAACACCAGGCTCCAATGAAATGTCCAAAAATATTTTTTCCAATTTTAATTTTTTATCCAAGCAAGATCAAATTAAATTCGTGATTTGTGATCGTGCTGATTACGACTGGTCAAAAAAAATAATCGCAGAATATCAATTACAACATTGTTGCGAAATTTTATTTTCACCGAGCGCTGATCAGCTCGACAAAAAAATATTAGCAGAATGGATTTTGCAAGATCAATTACCTGTGCGTTTTCAAATACAATTACATAAATATATTTGGGGTGATGTGCGTGGGAGATAACTTAACTGCTATCGAAAAAAAATTAATTCATTATGCAAGCAGAGCCATCTCCGATTTCAACTTGATTGAAAAAAATGATCGTGTGATGGTGTGTTTATCTGGTGGAAAAGATTCTTACACGATGTTGACCGTATTGCAACGCATTCAAAAAGAATGGCGCAACACATTTGATATTTTTGCGTACACACTTGATCAATCTCAGCCTGGCTGGGATGATTCGCATATGCGCCGTTGGTTATCGGATCGAAAAATTCCACATGAAATTGAGAAGCGCGATACGTATTCAGTTGTTAAGCGTGTTATCCCCGAAGGAAAAACGTATTGCTCGTTGTGTTCGCGTTTGCGTCGCGGCAATATTTATCGATACGCAATAGAAAATAAATTTAACAAAATTGCGTTGGGTCATCATCGCGATGATTGTATTCAAACATTATTGATGTCAATTTTATATGCCGGGCAGATTAAATCCATGCCGCCGAAATTATTATCCGATGATCAGAAAAACATTGTGATACGTCCGATGGTGTATTGCCAGGAATCTGATATTAAAGCATTTGCAAGCGAGCAACAATTTCCAATTATTCCGTGCAATTTATGTGGATCACAAGAAAATTTAACGCGCAACAAAATAAAAAAATTAATCGAAGAATTGTCGTGCGACAATCCCAAAATTCCCAGCAACATTTTGCACGCATTGCAAAGCGTTCAACCGAGTCAATTGATGGATAAAAATTTATGGGATTTTAATCAGTTTGCGCTAACAAGCAACGCCGATCTTTCTGAAACATCATCTTCATCATCCGACAATGTTTGAATGGTTGGATTTTCTGCGTCCAATCTCGTTGTGTTGTTTTGTGACTGCAATGTCGGCGTTTCTGTAAAATCAACGCAGCAAAACAATGCTTGCCGTGCTTTTTTTATTGCGACTAAATAAAAAATTGAAAATGCCGAAGCGCCGACGGCAACAGAGGTCAGTAACGCGCGCTCTTCTTGCTTGGCGGAAATTTTCTTGTCAAATAAACTGATAATTTCATAATAAACGAAAAAAAAGCCTGTGATAGCGCCTGCCACCGCGCATATCGCCAATCCCATTAATTCTGAACATCGTTCACTTGCGTGCATTAGGTGATCCATTGAAAATGAGCTATCTTACCCTTATCTTACAGAAAAGGTATAGTGTTTAGGCTTTGTTTGAGGCGACGATTTTCATGGAAAAATTTACTGACATGTTTCAAGCGGCGTTGGCGGATGCGCAGTCGCTCGCGCTCGGCGCCGACAATCAATTTATTGAGCCAGAGCATGTGTTGCTGGCCATGTTGTCCCAGAATAATGGCACGGTTGGAAGGTTGCTCGAACAAGCCGGCGTTAATCTCGCGACATTAACCGATGAGTTGCGAAAAGCGATTGATCGCTTTGCAAAAGTAGAAGGCGCTCCCGGTCAAATCCATGTATCTAACTCGCTCGCGCAATTGCTCAATCGTTGCGATCAGCTTGCGCAAAAAAATAAAGACAAATACATTTCTTGCGAAATTTTTTTAATCGCAGCGTTTGAGAAAAAAAGTGGTTTACAAGATAGCTTAAAAAAAGCAGGTTTGAAAGAAAAAAAATTGCAAGAGGTAATTCAAACTATGCGCGGAAATGAAAAAGTGAATGATCCTGGCGCTGAAGGTCAACGTCAAGCATTAGAAAAATACACGATTGATTTAACCGCGCGTGCCGAAGCGGGAAAATTAGATCCGGTGATTGGTCGCGATGATGAGATTCGTCGCACAATACAAGTGTTGCAACGTCGCACGAAAAATAACCCCGTATTAATTGGTGAACCGGGCGTTGGTAAAACCGCGATTGTTGAAGGTCTTGCGCTGCGCATTGTGAATAACGAAGTGCCCGAAGGCATTCGCAATAAAAGAGTATTAGCGTTAGACATGGGCGCTTTAATTGCCGGTGCAAAATTTCGCGGTGAATTTGAAGAGCGCTTGAAAGCAGTTTTAAAGGATTTAGCCAAGCAAGAAGGGCAAGTCATTTTATTTATCGACGAAATTCATACCATGGTTGGCGCTGGAAAAGCCGAAGGGGCGATGGATGCGGGAAATATGTTAAAGCCCGCATTGGCGCGTGGCGAATTGCATTGTGTTGGTGCGACGACATTAGATGAATATCGACAATACGTGGAAAAAGACGCGGCACTGGAAAGACGTTTTCAAAAAGTATTGGTGGACGAACCTTCGGTTGAAGAAACGATCGCGATTTTGCGTGGCTTAAAAGAAAAATATGAAGTGCATCATGGTGTGACGATCACCGATCCCGCAATTGTTGCTGCAGCAACGTTATCGCATCGCTATATTTCCGATCGGCAATTGCCGGATAAAGCGATCGATTTAATTGATGAAGCGGCGAGTGAAATTCGCATGGAAATTGATTCCAAGCCGCATGACCTGGATCGCTTAGAAAGAAAATTAATTCAATTTAAAATTGAGCGCGAAGCATTAAAAAAAGAAAAGGATGATGCATCGCAAAAAAGATTAAAAGATTTAGAAAGTGATATTAAAAAATGCGAAAAAGAATACGCGAATTTAGAAGAAATTTGGAAATCTGAAAAATTAAGTTTGCAAGGCACACAAAAAATTAAAGAATCGCTGGATCAAGCGCGCATCGATTTGGATGCGGCAGCACGTGCATCTGATTTAGCGCGCATGTCTGAATTACAATACGGCGTGATTCCTGAATTGGAAAAAAAATTAAAACAAGCAGAGAGCACTGAAAAAAAATCGGATTCCAAAGACAAACATAAATTATTGCGCAACAGTGTGACCGAAGAAGAAATTGCGGAAGTTGTTTCAAAGTGGACGCACATTCCAGTGTCGCGCATGATGGAAGGTGAAAAAGAAAAATTGCTGCGCATGGAAAGTGTTCTGCATGCGAGCGTGATAGGCCAAGATGAAGCGGTGAATGCTGTGGCGAATGCGATACGGCGTTCGCGTGCCGGCATGTCAGATCCCAATCGCCCTATTGGTTCATTTTTATTTTTGGGGCCAACGGGTGTTGGCAAAACAGAATTGTGCAAAGCACTCGCCACATTTTTATTTGATACACCTGACGCCATGGTGCGCATGGATATGTCAGAATTTATGGAAAAACATTCCGTCGCGCGTTTGATTGGCGCGCCGCCGGGATATGTTGGTTACGAAGAGGGTGGTTATTTAACGGAGGCCGTGCGTCGTAAACCCTATTCATTATTATTGTTGGATGAAATTGAAAAAGCGCATCCCGACGTGTTTAATATTTTATTGCAAGTGTTAGACGATGGTCGATTGACTGATGGTCAAGGGCGCACCGTTGATTTTCGAAATACAGTTATCGTCATGACATCGAATTTAGGTTCTGAAATCATTCAAGAATTTGCGAGCGAAGGTTACGCGAAAATGAAAGAAATGGTGATGGAAATTGTGCGAAAAAGTTTTCGCCCAGAATTTATTAATCGCGTTGATGAAACGATGGTATTTCATCCGTTGAATCAAGCGAACATTGAAGCGATTGCTAATGTTCAGCTTGAGCGAATTCGAAAACGATTGCATGATCAAAATTATAAAATTGAATTGTCGAAAGACGCGATTGCATTTATTGCAAAAGCAGGTTTTGATCCGGTGTACGGTGCACGTCCGCTCAAACGCGCGATTCAACAATATCTTGAAAATCCATTAGCACAAGATATTTTATCCGGAAAATGTTCTCCCGGCAGCACGATTCAGGTGACATTGGAATCCGATCATCTGAAGTTTTCGTAACAACTCAGCCCCCAATCATTAACTGCCAATTTTGAGTGCTTTTTGATGAATACAATTTTTAAAAAGCGCGTTATATCCGGTCGCTATATTTTTTGAGCATTTTCACCGTGTTATGTAGTTGTTGCCTTTCCAAATTTTGCAAATATCGCTCAACATCAAATTTTGGTTTCTTCAAACGTGAACGACAGTTTTTTGCAACTGAACACAAAATTTCTGGTGTAAAATCGCATTGATTTACAATAAAATCATCTGGATTTTTCGCCTTTATTTCATATTTTTTCACTATTCGATCTGGAAAATCTTTTGTATTAAACGTTACTATGATAGAAGATTTTGAATGAATTGCTGCTGCCAAAACATGACGATCATTTTTATCAGGAAGATTTAATTTCGGGATAATTTTTTCATATTTCTCAACTAAGCAATCGCGAACATGATAATTCATTAAATCGCGAATGATAATTAATTTATCTTTAGTGAGATCAGGCCTATTCTTCAAAACATTTCTTATCCACTCATCATGAATGCGATTCGACCATTTAGCTTGGAATAAATCAGTTAATGCTAGCTCCATTAGAAAATCACGCAACGGAGCGGGATATAGAACGCATGCATCATACAATACAATTAATCTTTCCATTGCTTACTCATATCCGAGATTTGATTCCTGCGATCGGGCTACGAGCTCATCCAGTGTTGCCCTACGTTTTCGATCTATCGTTTCTTTATATTTTAAAATGTCTTTCGACAATATTTTTCGTCTAACCCCAACTTTACGGTATGGAATTTCTCCATTTTTCAATAATTTTACTAAAAATGGCCGTGATACATTGAGTAAATCAGCCGCTTGTTGTGTAGTGAGTTCATTACGAACAGAATGCAATAAAATATTATTGCCACTGCTCATTTGCTGCAATATCTCAGCCAGCAGGTTCATCGCGACCCGAGGGATGAGTATTTTTTTCAATTTCCCATTACTGTCGACGAATTTTAATTCGACTGCTTGCTTTCGCACCGATCGCAAATAACTTACTAAAAAGCGACTCGATTCTTTTGCTAACGCGGTTTCTTTTTCGTTATGAGGGTGCATCTTATATTTCCAGTTGGTTATATTGAGGTCAGTGTATCATATTCGAAATAAATGAATCAATCGAAATATTCGAAATTCAATGATGGCGCGAGTGGTATTAATACAAAAAAGCACGCAATTGCAAAACACGGTATTGACAAAACATCCCGTCTCGCTAAGCTGCATTTTTTGGAATGTACAGGATGAAGGAGTGTTTATGCATTATTGGCGATCGATCGCGAGCGAAGTATTAACTAAAAATGCTGCCGTTCATGCGTGTGTTTTCACCAACCGAGGGCGCATGAGTGATTTTTTAGAAGCGGTGCTACCGCCACCGCGTCGAATAATACGTGGCACCCACCGAGAAAACAGTTATTATTTAGGAGAGGATTTCCCGGGGATTTATTTAACTAAGCGCGAAGCGCAGTGTATATTTTGGCTGGCGCAGGGTTTGACGATTCCGGAGGTGGGCGTCAAGATGGATTTATCCGCACGCACCGTTGAATTTTACGTGAAGAATATGAAATTAAAATTAAATTGCATCAGCAAAAAAGAATTGGTCGATACTGTTTTGCAAACGACATTGTTGCAACAATTAGAATCAGAAGGAATGCGCATTGCCAGACATTAAGCGATCATGTTTAAAAATTATTTTTGCGGGAACGCCCGAATTCGCCGTACCCGCGCTGCAACAATTACTTACTTCAACGCACAAAGTGATTGCGGTGTTAACACAACCGGATCGCCCCGCGGGTCGTGGAAAAAAAATACAAGCCTCACCCGTTAAACAATTGGCAGAAACACATCAACTCCCTATTTTTCAGCCAAAAACATTGCGCGATCATGCAATTCAATCGACATTGCGCGAATTGAATGCGGATGTGATGGTCGTGGTGGCGTATGGAATTTTATTGCCCGAAGCAGTATTGTCGATTCCGCGTTTAGGCTGCGTGAATATTCATCCTTCCTTGTTGCCGCGATGGCGAGGAGCAGCGCCCATTCAGCGAACGATAGCAGCGGGGGATCGTGAGACTGGTGTTTCGATTATGCAATTAGATAAGGGTATGGACACAGGCCCCGTTTTTATGGTGGAAAAAATTGCGTTGAGTGGCAATGAAACCAGTGATGCGTTGCAGGATCGGTTAAGTCAACTGGGCGCCGCATTATTACTCAAAACATTAAATCAATTAGCAGAAAATAAAATTCACGCAACAGCGCAAAGTGCTGCTGGCATCACCATCGCTGATAAAATTGATAAATCAGAAGCGGTGATTGATTGGAAACAATCCGCAATTCAAATTGAGCGAAAAATTCGCGCGTTTTACGCTTGGCCTGTGGCGCAAACGATTTTTCTCAATCAACCGTTGAAGATTTGGCAAGCGCGCGTTTCATCAGCATCATCGAATCAATCGCCAGGTACACTCATTGCAATTGAAAAAAATTTTTTTTCTATTGCAGCTGCCGATGGTGCATTAGAAATTTTATCTGTGCAGATGCCGGGGAAAAAAAGAATTTCCGCCGCTGATTTTATTCGCGGATTTTCACGTGAATTGCAGATTCATCAAACGGTGTTTGCATGACATTGATTATCTTAGATCGTGACGGCGTGATAAATTTTGAATCCACCGAATATATCAAATCTCCGGATGAATGGATTCCTATTCCAGGCAGCATCGAAGCAATAGCAATACTCACCAAAGCGCATCACACCCTCGTGATCGCCACCAATCAATCAGGCGTGAATCGCGAAATATTTTCAAAAGAATCACTGCAACATATTCATCAAAAAATGCTAACGTTGATTGAAAATGCGGGTGGAAAAATTGAAAAAATTTATTTTTGTCCGCACAGACCGGATGAAAATTGTTTGTGTCGAAAACCCAAGCCCGGATTGTTGCATCAGATTCAGCGCGATTTTCAAGTGCCATTTTCAGAGATGATTTTTGTGGGCGATAGCGACAGAGATTGGGAAGCGGCGAAAGCAGTGGGTTGCCCGTTTGTGTTGTTGAGAACAGGTAATGGCGAAAAGACTGCGAAATTGTTTACGTCCACCGAAATCTACGACAATTTATTGGCGTTTGCGGAAAAAATAAACAGACCTTAGTGTTTACAATTTTCATCATGCTCAAGGTGTTACTCCGCAAGCATCTGAAACTTGCGCGTCTACCAATTCCACCATCTTGATGAACAGTCCGAATTCTATCGATAACGCGTAACTTTTCAATGGCTAAGGGGTCACATGCCGATTTATTTATTGAACACATGATGACAAAAATAATATTTTTATCTCAGAGATTTTTTGTACGCTTCCTGCTGTTTTCTTTTTTCACGATGTGCGTCCGATAATTCTTTCATGGCGACAATAGCAACACGTGAATTTGGTTTTTCTGAAAACCTTTTTTGCATTTCGAACGCGTGAAAATTTCCAGCAAGAAAAAAGGAAAGGCTGGGGTATCGCGTCACATTATTAGCTAATTCAAAAAAATGATCATTGCGACCAACGCTAATATTTTTGGCTCTGTCACTTGAAAAAATATGATGATTGATTGTGGTGGCGTTTTCTCCTGGCGCCAGTGTCACGTTAACTTCACGTTGAACCATCATTCTGATCATTATTTCAATTAAAAGTGATAGTGGTAATTTGCCCAGCATTCTTACACCGCTTTCGACGATGGATCGCAAGGTTTCGCGAACCAACATGATCGAGTGACGCATGTTCATATTATCTTTTATGAACGCTTCGTTCATGATTCCGTTAAAAAGTACTTGATATCCAGGATGATTGGTATCGCTTAATAGCGCATACATTAATTCGTCATCTGCGTCATTTGCACGCTGAAATAAAATCACTTGTTCTAGCGTCATAATGCTGCGCGAAACTTCCAGTAAACTGCCATACACTATGTGTAATTCTCTATTGCTCCACGTGCTTGCATTTTGCGAGATACGATATAGCGGAAACATTCGTTCACTTGTTTTGTTGTAGCAAAGTGCCGCTTTATTTTCTGCATCAGAGCGTACGCATGCCCCTTCAAAATACACATTAAAAGGATGCGTTGTATTCAAGAAGGCATTGTTCGCGGTGACACCGTACAACCAATAACTAATTAAATTGAATGCACATTTTAAAGCGATGTCGCGTGAATCATGGTACTCACCCAATATGAGTGCGATTGTTTCGTTGGTTATTTCTCCACTCAATAAATCAAAATTTTCGCAACCTTCTGGCAACTCATTTTTGTTTTTAAAAAATAAAAAATATTTTAAAATAATGCTGAATATAACTGCAAAAAATGATAGGAGAATAATTTGTTTTTTGGATAGCGATTTCATTTTTCTTCAATTATTCGCGTGTGATTCACGCGAATAATGTCATTCCCGTTTTAATTTTTACTCATCGTCAAAACGTAATTAAAGTAAGCCGGGCCAAGACGAGGTGCTTTTTTCGTACCTTGTGCTGCCAGATCGAAACCGGATGCACTTAACACATTCAAAACAGAGCCAGCTAATGCGTTGTCGTAAGGTGATTCACTGATGTTCCATACAATAATTTGAGCACTGCCGATTACTTTTTTAGGATCGTTAACCGGGGTAAATGTGCATTGCATATTAGTTCCGTTGAAATTACTGGAAAGCCCGCCCCACCAACTAGAATAAGGATTGTCACTGGTAATGATGATGGGTGTTCCAGATTCACCATCATTAGGAACGCAATTTAAGGTAACACCACCCGGGATGTTAGTAGATATTTTGATTCCAGTGGGGTTAGCAATCGCTGCGGAAGATCCTGTTATTGCAATCAACAAAGCAACAGCTGTTAGCGTTTTTCGCATCATATTATCTCTCTTTGGTTATTAACATTAAGCCGTAACTGTATCATGGTATTCTTACAATTGTATTAAGAATGATCATATTCTGCATCAACATTTGTCCCTTTATGTGAATGTGTGAATCTGAATTTCTAATCTAATCTAATCTAATCTAATCTATTGATTTTAAAAATAATATTCGTCTATCCTTCCTCATCTTTACATGCTGATTCCTTTAACTGTAAGATGACAGGTGTGTTCTATAAAAAACCGACAAGGAGATTGTGTATGAATAAAGTGACTCGAAGTGTTTTAACGACCCTGTGTCTTGGAACGCTTATTGTGACGGGCTACGCAGTCGCAGAACAAATGAAAGCGACCCCCGGGTATTTCATCAAAAACAATAATCCAGGAACAGTAACAACCGCGAATACAGCGGGATGCTCTGGAATTACTTTCCCTGGCTCAATTACTTCTGGCACATCAGGAACCGTGCAAGTTCCATTCCCTAATTCAGCGCAATCACCATGTCACACCACTTACACATCGCAGGAAACCGGTACGTCATGTCTTGTGACTGTTGTAGCGGGAGGTGGTGTAGCGAAGTTGTATGGTTCTCCAAAAGCAGCTTGCTATTCAACCGGAGGTCATTCCGGAGTTGTAATCGGCAGCGGATCATGATGCGCTGTTAGCCATCCCTGTGCCCAAAACCGCGGATTGAGCTCCACATGATTTGATTCGCGGTCTTTATGTGTTATCGCCCAATATATTTCAGATTGGGTAAGTGTGGGTAAGGAATGAATTAGTGTATCTAGAACTACATAACCACTAAACACACTAACAATAAGTAAACACAAAAAATAAATTATATTTTTCGTCATCGATAACGATGTCATTTTTTCTTGTGATAAACACAACGCCAAACTGGCGCCAGCAATAACGGAAAGCATTGTTTGTGACAGTGGCATAACAAAAACGCCACTCACCATGGCGCAAGATAAACCAGCCAACAGTGACATCGTAAAACTCGCTAAAATAACAGGATCATTTGAACAATCGGAATTACTTGCAACAAACATACAACGTTTAATTAATTGGAATAGCATCGATAACATCAGGCTAACAAAAATAATACCCGCCGGAATTCCCCATTCTACAAAAATCATCAGCAAAAAATTATGCGGGTGGGCCGCCAAAGCAACTGCATGAATTAATTCAGAAGGAGGCGCGTAAGCAAAATGCATTGGTCCAACACCAAACCAGGGATGTTCAATCATCAGTTGAACCGCATAATGATATAACGCCAACCGAGTTCGAATCGTATCAATATTCACTGCGCTTATATGCGCTGTTTGCGTATGAAATAAATGAGCGCTATTTGAAAAAATAGAACTGAATTGAAGTACTGTCACGACCGAAATACCAATGATGATGGATAATCCCTGCCTCCATGCTAAGCCTAGTATTTTTTTTCTAAAAATAATCAATCCAATTATTGCGCTTATAATAAAACTATAAAAAAAGGCGCGACTTCCATTTAAAATAATTAGCGTCCACCAAGCGCCGGATAGAAAAAATAAAATTGGCCTCAGATAAAAAATTATTTTTTTACCAGAAAACCAAATATCGCTTAAGGGCAGCAAAAAAACGCTAAAGATAGCGAATTGCGAAAAAAAACGAATGTCGGTAAAAAACGGGAATAAAGAAATTACCTTGTGATTTTCAATGTCATGTGTATAACTGAATATGATTAAACATAAATAAGCAGCGATCACAATATAAAGTAACGTTGATAGTAAAAAATAAAATGATTTATTTTCAAATGAACGTGCAATAATGGCGATGGTTAAAGAAAATAATATCAATAAAAAATATAACGACCACTCCAAAAATGCAGCGGCGGGTATTTTTGCGAAAATTGAAGATACGATTCCAAAATATAAAAACAGCGTAATACCATATTTCGATATCGGATGAAATGAATCCAGAAGTACGATCATTTTTTTTCTTAAGCGGGGACTAATCAATACCAGCAATGCGGAAAATAATAACAGTGATATTTGCAAAATTCTTTTTTGATCATAAGGAAAAATTTCGTGAAAAATAAATGTAGACAACGGGTAATCAAATGAAAACACCCAGCATGCGATTAAAAAAAATAACAAAACAATGGCCTGAAATTTTTCAGGCCAATCAACCGCCTTATTGTAAATTTTATCCATCATGATGATCTAGGATAATAACGATTAATTATTTGCGCCGTGCCTGCCAATTCCACTATCTCGGCGCATAGATCGAATTCTATCGATAACGCGTTAACTTCTCAATGGCTATGAAGGTTGCTAGCTGTAGAATTAAAGGAGCATGCAGAACATGAATTATTCAACTTTTTATTGTTCATCAGTTAATTCGTGTCGTCGTTGCATCTTTTACGCTTCTTTTTCCGTGAGCGCGAAGGATAACTTAAATTGTTAATTAACGGCAGGCCCTAATCCCCTCTGTTCTTTTGTGTGTTAATCAAATTAAGGTTAGAATAAAAACCATCTCACATGGATGGTCAAATGGATTCGACTTCTCAACAAAAAATTTTACCATTATCGCTTGCCGCGTTGGGCGTGGTTTATGGTGATATTGGTACCAGCCCCTTATACGCCATTCGCTCTGCTTTGTCCGGCTTGCCCATCAATACTGTTGATGTGCTTGGTGTGTTGTCCCTTATTTTCTGGGCGCTGATTTTAGTGATTTCGATTAAATATCTGTGCGTGGTGCTGTCCGCGAATAACGAAGGCGAAGGCGGCATTTTAGTTTTGCTCACGCTGTTAATGAAAAAATCTGGCCAGACAAAAACAGTTTTTTTGGTGCTGGCGATGTTTGGCGCTGGTTTGATGCTGGGTGATGGCATGTTAACGCCTGCCATTTCGGTGGTGAGTTCCATTGAAGGTTTGAATGTGGTTGCGCCGTCATTGTTGGGTTTGGTGCTTCCACTGTCTTGCGTTATTTTATTTTTATTATTTCTTTTTCAGTCATTGGGCACCGCAAAAATCGGAATTACTTTCGGCCCCATGATCTTGCTTTGGTTTGGAATATTAGGCGTGCTGGGCGTGCTGCAAATTATTCAAAATCCTGTGGTGTTATACGCCATCAATCCTTATTTTGCGTTTCATTTTCTGCTAAGTAGCGGGTGGAAAGGTTATGCCGTACTGGGCGGTGTTTTTTTAGTAATGACCGGTGGTGAAGCATTGTATGCAGACCTGGGGCACTTTGGAAAAAATGCCATTCGCATGAGTTGGTTTTTTGTGGCATTGCCGGGATTGCTGCTCAATTATTTTGGACAATCCGCTTATTTGCTGAATCACCCCGACGGAATTTCAAATCCTTTTTATTTGATAGCACCTGATTGGTTTTTAATTCCGTTGCTGATTATTGCAACAATTGCAACAATTATTGCATCACAAGCGGTGATCTCCGGTACATTTTCATTGACCAAGCAAGCGGTGTTGCTGGGATTGTATCCGAGGTTGCCCATCATACAAACGTCTGAATCGATGCGCGGTCAAATTTATATTCCACAAATTAATTTCGTGTTGATGATCGGTACATTAATTTTTATTTTAATTTTTAAAACATCGGATGCATTAACACACGCATACGGCATCGCAGTGAATTTGGTGATGTTGCTCACGACTATTTTGGTTTCGATTGCGGGTTACAAAATTTGGAACAAAAATAAATTTTTATTATTCTGCATGTTTTCAGTTTTTATTGTGATTGATTTATTATTTTTGGGATCTAACATTGAAAAGATGGCGACCGGTGGCTGGTTGCCGATATTGATTGCACTGGTTTGTACTTTCATCATGTATACGTGGCACAAGGGAATGGAATATTTGCGAAAAAATTATTACACGCAACAAGAAAGTTTTTCAGAAACATTGCAGCAAATGAGGGCGAATAGTAAAAGCATATCGCCCGATTTCACTGCGATTTTTATCACCGATGTTTACGACAGAAGTGACGGTGGTTTTTTAGAATTTATTAAGCTCAACCACATTTTGCCGAAAAATATTTTGATTATTTCCTACGTCATCGAAAATGTGCCTTATTATCATTCCATCAATCGATATGAAATTTCTGTTGTGGATGAACACATTTGTAAGCTGACGTTGCATTATGGTTTTATGGATTATATTTCTATTCCGCAAGCGTTGTATGCGGCGAATGAAGTGAGATTATTTCCATTTCCTGTGGATATTGAGCAGGCGACATATTTAATTGAAACACCGAACGTGATTGCATCTCAGGAAAGAAGTAGTCTGTGGTTTTTTGAACAGGAACGATTATTTACATTCTTGATGCGAAATTATTCAGCAACGGTCAACATCGAGTTTTATCATTTGCCGTTTACGCGTACGATTTCGATCGGGACGTATTGTGCTATATAAGTGTGAGTGAGTTATGCTATGCACTGTTGGAACCACGTTTTTTTAAAATCTCTCAACTCCCGCCGAATTCTCTCGCTTCCAATAAGTAACCATCAACGGCACAAAAATCAATATTAAAAATCCCAGCAGTAACCACAAAGGCCACAAGATTGGTTGATTCCATTTTTTTTGTAGCTGCGTGCGCGCTATTGCATTGATGCGCTGATATTTTAACGTATTGTTGGCAATGGGATGTGGTGCGAGCGGCGCCACCCATTGGTGCGTCAACGTAAAGTCAATCGGATGAATCCCAAAAATCCAGGGCGTGTCTTCTTGTGCGATGGTCAACAGGGTGTGAATTAACGTGAGACGCTTCTTGTCATTAGGCATGGATTTCATGGTTTCAAATAACATGTCGAATTGCCGGTTTTCATAATTACTGGCATTTTCTCCACCAAATTTTACTTTTCCATTAGACCCATGCAATAAAAATAAAAAATTTTCGGGGTCAGGATAATCTGCTAACCAGCCCCATGAAAAAATTTGTGCGTTACCCGTTCTCACTTTTTCTTGAAATCGATTGTAATCGGTTTGTCGAATATTTAATTGAATGCCGAGTTTCGCAAATTGTTTACGCATCCAGTTCAATTGTGATTTGTCATCGGCGTTTGCGAGAGAGGCAACATCATAATTTAGTACGAGTGGTTTTTTGGTTGCGGGATCAATACCGTTCGGATAACCCGCTTGCGCCAATAATTTTTTAGCAGCGTCGATCGGTTTTCGAGAAATTTTGTTGCCATCCCAAAAATAAACAACAGAATTAAAATGACCGTTGCCGGTTTCATATCCAAAAATTCCGGGCGGTATAGGGCTTTGCGCTGCGATGCCGCGACCGTTTAAAAATAATTGAATGTATTCTTCATAATCAATGGCGATGGCAATCGCTTGACGCAATTTTTTATTTTTTTCGTTAAGCGTGCCAACGGTTGGATCTTGCATGTTAAATCCAATATAAAAAATGGATGGGTTGATAGTTTTTTCCAAACGAATGCCTTTGGCTTTCATGGACTCAGTGAGTACCGCATCACCGTTTTTATCCAATTGAATAGCTTGATCAAAACTATCAGCGCTCACACCTGATCGATCATAATATCCTTGCAAAAATTTATTCCATCGCGGAATACTTTCTTTGTCCAACGATAAAATAAGCTGATCGACTTGCGGTGATTTTTCATGCGTAAAATTGGGATTTTTATTCAGTACAATTTTTTGATTGGGATTATTTTCCAATAATAAATAAGGCCCCGTGCCAATCGGATACCAGTCCAATGTGATATTTTTATCTTTGAGTATCGGATTTTCATAAAATGCATCAGCTTCCGGTGGCATAGGTGAAAAAAATGGCATTGCCAACCAATATAAAAATTGCGGATAAACACCTTTGATTGTAATTTGATATTCAAAACGGCTCACTACTTTAACACCCGGCAAATTATATTGAGCAAGATTAACCACAGGATTCGCAACGCCGCGATCTTTTTGCAATTGATATGCGTTTTCAATTTGTTTTGAAAATTCAGAAAACCCCACAATATATTTTTCCATCACGCCAAAAATGGGCGAATGCACCGTAGGGCTTGCCAATCGTTTTATTTGATAGACATAATCATTGGCGGTTAATTCACGTGTGCTTAAATTTTTAAAATCATTGATCGTGTGAATGTTGCTTGCTTGAACTTGCTTTGCGAAAGCCGGATGCGGTTGATAATAAATGCCGGGTTTTATTTTGAGCGTGTAAACAGTGTAAGCAGCTTTTCTTGGATCAGTATTTTTAGGAAGCGCTTTTTTATTTTTATCGAGATAAGTGACCGAAGGCATTTCGGTTAAGGTGAGCGGAATCAACTGAAAAGGCCTTGCATTAAAATCATATTGCAAAGGAGGCTCATAAATTTGTGCGATAATTTGTGTTTCGTCAGACGAATATGATTTTGCGGGATCCAGTGTTTTGGGTGTGCTCGCAAAAGCGCCGTGCAAGATGTTTTTTTGCGTGGCCGGCAGGTGCGGATTATTCCATTGCGCGTGCGCACAAGGTAACATAATGAAAATAAGAAATGTAATCCAATATCGCATACTGATTAGTGTAATCTATTTTTATGACTAACAACATCGCTGACATCAGCCGTTCTTTTTTGGGAAAGCCGTATGTTGCTGGCGCGCAAGGCGAGGGCGAGCGAGGTGAATTTGATCGCGCGCCGCTTTTTCGTTTCGATGCATTTGACTGTGTGACCTATGTGAATAATGTATTAGCGCTTTCACTGTCTCACTCACCTGCTGAATTTGAAAAAAAATTATTGCAAATAAATTATTATGATGCGGATCCAAAATTTGAAAAACGATTTCATTTTATGAGCGCAGACTGGAATCTGCAAAATCAAAAAAATAAAATTATTCGTGATGTGACAAATGAAATTTTTGATGAGAAAAAAAATTGTGTGGCGATTGTTGCAGAAGGCGAAATCGATAAATCCAGTTGGTTTTTAAAAAAATCGGAAAATGAATGTGGCACGCGCGCTGATTTTTTGAAACGTGTTTCAGAAAAATTTAAAATGGAATGGGTGAGATTGCCGTATTTGCCACTCACGCAATTATTTGATACCAAAAAAAATCCAAATGAATTTATTTTTTCTCAGATTCCGCATGAAAGTATCATTGAAATTGTGCGTCCCAACTGGGATTTACGCGATAAAATCGGCACGCGATTGCATGTGTCGCATGTGGGATTTGGTATTCGAGAAAAAAATAAATTATTATTTCGACACGCCTCTTCTGAAGCGGGCTGTGTTGGTGAAATTGCATTGGTGGATTATCTGAAAAAGTATTTAGATTCGCCCACGGTGCGGGGAATTAATGTGCAGGTTATTACAGAAATTCCCGGCGAACAAAAAATTTTCATCTTGGGCCGATCTTGAACGATAATCTCTGCGGCAGTTTTTCCATGCGCCGCCCAATGCATTTTATTCTGAATTGTTTTAAAAAATTGTTGTGACATCTCTGTGTTGGGCGTGTAATCAATGCTGGTTGCATAAATATCCAATACTTTTTTCCAAAATACTTTTTCGGATGATCGAATATCGCGAATGCGTGATAACAATTCATCAAAATAATGACCGCCTGCATTTTTTTTCAAACGCGCATCATCCAATAAAAATCCTTTGATGAGGTATTCTCGCAGCTGCTTGGTTGCCCACATGCGAAATTGCGTGCCGCGAATGGATTTGACGCGATAGCCAACGGAGATGATGACGTCTAGGTTGTATTGAGAAATAGCGCGATTAACTTTGCGATTGCCTTCTTTTTGAACTGTCCGGAATTTCCGGAAAGTTCCATCAGTAGTTAATTCCCCTTCTTGATACACATTTGCTATATGTTCAGAAATGGTTCGGAGATCTTTTTGAAACAACTCTGCCATCTGCGCTTGAGTCAACCACGCTGTCTCATCTTGCAGTTGCACATCGATGCGTGTTGCGCCATCCGCGGTTTGATAAAACAAAATATCACTCGATGTTTTTTTATCTGAAAAAGACATATGAAATCTCCAATTGATGAGAGATTTTGCGCGCAATAATAATGCGATGCAATACCGTGTTAATCGCGTTTAGAAATATACAGCACCCAAAACACTTTCTTTTTGAGCCCCCGTAACACTTGGACAATTCCCCGGTTTTTTTTCGAGGGTTTGTTTGGCAAGCCATGCGAATGCCGCGGCTTCCATCCATTCGGGATGAATACCAATTTTGGTAGTGAATTGAATATCGGATGACTTGCAATGAAAGCGCAAACGTTCGATCAGAAAATTGTTGTAAGCGCCGCCGCCGCAGAGGTGGATAGTGTGAGTGTGAGTAGCGAGTTGTGTGACTGCATCTGCAATTGTTTTTGCGGTTAATTCTGTCAATGTGGATTGAATGTTTTGAGGATCGATGGATCCCGCGATCGAGTCGCGGGATGACGATGCTTCACAAGATAACGACGCAATTTTTTCAGTCAACCAATTCAAATTAAAATATTCTCGCCCCGTACTTTTTGGAAATTTTTTTTCGAAATAAGGGTCTGCCAAAAAAATTTTCAATAAATCGTGATTCAATTTTCCGCTACGCGCCCATTCGCCGTTCTTATCAAATACTGTATTGCAATTTTTTTCGCACCACAAATCCAATAACGTATTTCCAGGTCCCGTATCAAAACCAATAATCGATTTATTTTTAGAGAGATGAGTGATATTGGCAATCCCGCCAATATTTACAACAAATTGATCCGTAGTTCGATCATGAAATAAATAATCATGAAATGCAGGGACTAGCGGCGCGCCCTGTCCACCGAGTGCCACGTCACGTCGGCGAAAATCAGCGACAGTTGTGATACCTGTTTGCGCTGCAATAATATTAGGATCGCCGATTTGCAGTGTGAATGGATGCGTGTGATTGGGTTGATGATAAATCGTTTGTCCGTGACTGCCGATCGCAATAATTTCATTGGCATGAAACACCGTTTTTTTAAGCAGTTTTATACATGTTTCTGCAAACAACATTCCCAGCTGTGTATCTGTTTCGCCGAATGTGCGAATGTCGCAGACGGATGACTCTGATAATTGTGTTACTATTTTTTTAAGTGATACGGGAATGTCGCACGAATGCGTTTCTAAAATCATCGGTGTGTATTGATCAAATGAAACCAATACAGCATCGACGGCATTCATGCTGGTACCTGACATCAACCCAATGTAAAGCGCACGTTTCGATTTCATTTCTGTGTTTTGGTAGCATTAATGTATAAATTTAATTGTGCTAAACGATGATCGGTTTCATTGTAAAACAGGTGGCGATATTTTTCAGGAATAGATTGCGTATGCGGAAATTGGATGGTCAACGGATTCACTGGTTTATTATTTTTAAGAATTTCATAATGCAAATGTGGCCCAGTGGCCCATCCTGTTTCACCAACGTATCCCACAATTTGCCCTTTTTTTACGTGCTGAAAGGGATGCACGTTTTGGGCAAATTTTTCTAAATGGCCGTACAACGTTTTATATGTGTTGTTGTAACGAATCATGATAGCGTTTCCGTAACCACCAAATCGTTTTGAAAATAAAACAACACCGTTACCGATGGCGCGAATGGGCGTGCCAGACGGCGCTGCGTAATCCACTCCCAAATGCGGATGCACTCTGTGCAACACAGGATCCATGCGATGGTAAGAAAATTTTGAAGTCACACGCGTGTAATGCAATGGCGCGCTTAAAAAAGTAGGTTTTTCAGAAACGGTGTGACCGGTCGGTGTGTAATATCCGCTTTGATGATTGGGCGCAGTAAATCGCACTAGCTGATAATGTTGTTGCCCGTTTACAATTTCTGCTGCAATAATATTTCCTGGGTGATCTTTTTTGTCATTCACAAAATATTCGTGATACAACACATACAAATGCGCGCCGGGATGCAGCTGATGTGCGATGGGGCTGCGCGCAAACATAGTATTCAATTGCGTCAACATTTTTTTCGTGAGCCCCGCAGAAATCGCTGCTTGATCGAGGCTGTGATGAATGACGCTTGATTTAAATTGCACGGTTTCAGTGAGTGGTTTTTTAAGGACACTCGCGACGTAATGATCATTTGATGCCGTAATTTGCAGTGTTTTCGTATCATCAATATCGTAAGTCAATTGTTGCAACGTATTTTCTGGCGTGATTTGCAGTGTCATCGTATGATTGAGTTGCAATTGTCGCAAATACGGCAACGCCACAGATAATTGTGATAATTGATTAGCAATGGTGTTTGGTAAATTTGCATTCTGCAGGATAGATGCAAGCGTATCGCCTGATGCAACAGAAATAATTTTGGTTTGCACGTTTTGTTTTGCGGCAATTGTTTTTTGAGGCAGTGCAATTGACTGAATGGCTTGCATCTGTGTACTGTGTTTAAAAAAATGGCTTATAATGACGCCGATCAAGGTGATGATCATGATGGTGATGAGGATGCGCGATGGCTTGCGAGTAATTTCGTTTTCAGAATCCATCATGATAGAGTTCCATAAGGCTTACAGAGCTACCTTACCATGCTGACAACACCGGTCAACGATTTTTTTCGGGAGTGAACCATGGCAAATGATGCCCTGCAAATGATTAAACGCGGCACAGTTGAAATTATTCAAGAGGATGTGTTAGCGCAAGCATTGTACGCGGGAAAACCGCTGCGTGTGAAGCTTGGGTTTGATCCGACAGCGCCCGATTTGCATTTGGGTCACACGGTTGTCATCAACAAAGCGCGACAATTGCAAGAATTGGGCCACGATATTTTATTTTTAATTGGTGATTTTACGGCGATGATTGGTGATCCATCTGGCCGAAATGTCACGCGAAAGCCATTATCGCCCGACGAAATTCAAGTGAACGCGACAACGTATCGTGATCAAATTTTTAAAATCCTGAATGCGAAAAAAACAAAAATTTTATTCAATTCAGAATGGATGGGAAAACAAACGGCCGCAGATTTAATTCGGTTGTCGTCGTTGTATACTGTCGCGCGTATTTTAGAGCGCGATGATTTTCAAAAACGGTATGAGGAAAAGCAGCCTATCGCCATTCACGAATTTCTGTATCCACTCGTGCAGGGATATGATTCCGTGATGATGAAAGCGGATATTGAATTGGGCGGATCAGATCAAAAATTTAATTTATTAGTGGGCCGCGAGCTGCAAAAACATTTTCAACAAAAGCCACAATGTGTCATCACAACGCCACTTTTGGAGGGCCTGGATGGCGTGCAGAAAATGTCGAAATCACTCGGTAATTATATTGGGATTACCGATTTGCCTGATGATATGTTTGGAAAAATCATGTCGGTGTCGGATGAATTGATGTGGCGTTATTTTGAGTTGCTGAGTTTTCGCACGTTGGCAGATATAAAATCATCGCGTGATGCGATTGCCGCGGGAAAAAATCCGCGTGATGTGAAATTTGAATTGGCGCGGGAGCTGGTCGCGAGATTTCACGGTGATTCAGCTGCTAAAAAAGCACAAGAACATTTTATTGCGAGATTTCAGAAGAATGAAACGCCGGAGAATCTGGAATTAATTACGTTGCACGGCGAAATGGGCGTCGTGCATTTGCTCAAAGCAGCAGGATTGGTCTCTAGCACTTCTGACGGCATTCGAATGATTGGGGCGGGCGCTGTGAAAATAGATGGAGAGCGAGTGGAGAATCCAAAACAAATTATTCGAGTTGGCAAAGAACACACTTATCAAGTGGGTAAGCGAAAATTTGCGCGAATAGTGGTGAAATAGTAGATTTTATATTCAGTTTCAAGCCTAAAAATAAGTGAATTAGATCAAAAAATGCCCTACTCATCTTTTTGAAAAAAAATGAAAAAACGGTGTTGACAATGAAACGGAACTCGGTAGAATGATCCTCCTTCCCAGCAAGGGAATTGATCTTTAAAAATTTGAACACCTAAAAAGCAGTTTGCGTGGGTCTTGTGTAGTATCAATTACTATCGTAAATAAGACTTTTGTTAATTTTTTTTGTGTGACCTTGAGTCACGCCAGTTTCAACTGAAGAGTTTGATCCTGGCTCAGATTGAACGCTAACGGTATGCTTAACACATGCAAGTCGAGCGGCAGCATGACCTGTAGCAATACAGGTTGATGGCGAGCGGCGGACGGGTGAGTAATACGTAGGAATCTGCCTTACAGTGGGGGATAACCCGGGGAAACTCGGGCTAATACCGCATGATCTCTCAGGAGCAAAGCGGGGGACTTTCGAGCCTCGTGCTGTAAGATGAGCCTACGTCGGATTAGCTAGTTGGTAGGGTAAAGGCCTACCAAGGCAACGATCCGTAGCTGGTCTGAGAGGATGATCAGCCACACTGGGACTGAGACACGGCCCAGACTCCTACGGGAGGCAGCAGTGGGGAATCTTGGACAATGGGCGCAAGCCTGATCCAGCAATACCGTGTGTGTGAAGAAGGCCTTCGGGTTGTAAAGCACTTTCAGTGGGGAAGAAAAGCCTAAGACGAATAGTCTTGGGGTTGACGTTACCCACAGAAGAAGCACTGGCTAACTCTGTGCCAGCAGCCGCGGTAATACAGAGAGTGCGAGCGTTAATCGGAATTACTGGGCGTAAAGCGCGCGTAGG
>MGXR01000001.1 GCA_001801425.1 Gammaproteobacteria bacterium RIFCSPHIGHO2_02_FULL_42_43 | reverse complement strand
CTGAAAAAACTAAAGTGGTTGTCACCGCACTCAAAGATCAGCTTCCCGCGCTCATTACAACAGCATATAGTTTTCGGAGTATGCTTCGTGATCTCACCCTGGGGCAACGCACAGCGGTTTGCACAGCACTCAACGATCAACTTCCCACACTCATTACAACAGCGCATGATTTTTATGGTGTACTTTATTACCTTACCCCAGAGCAACGCACAACAGTTTTTACAGCACTCAACGATCGACTTCCCACACTCATTACAACAGCAGATAGTTTTTGGGATGTGCTTCATTATCTCACCCCAGAGCAACGCGCAGTGGTTATCACAGCACTCAACGATCGACTTCCCACACTCATTACAACAGCGCGTGATTTTCAGAATGTGCTTTTTTATCTCACCCCAGAGCAACGCACAGCGGTTTTTACAACATTCGAAAATCGACTTCCCGCACTCATTATAACAGCGAGTAATTTTCGGAGTGTGCTTTATCACCTCACCCTAGAGCAACGCACAGCAGTTTTTACAGCATTTGAAGATCGACTTCCCGCACTCATTACAACAATGAGTGATTTTCGGAATGTGCTTCATGATCTCACCCCAGAGCAATGCACAGTGGTTTGCACAGCACTCAAAGATCAGCTTCCTGCACTCATTCAAACAGCAAGTGAGTTTGGGTATGTACTTCATAATCTCACCCCAGAACAATGCGCAGCGGTTTGCACGGTATTGAGTGCGATAGCAGTAAAAGATTTTTTTGATCATTTTCAGATGTCGAAAGATTCGTATTGGAATACAGTTCAAAACAAAGACTCTATTACAATAGAACAAATAATTGAACACGCTCTTGGAAAAAATCAATGCGGTTTGTTTAGAAATACCGACGAAAGTACCAGAAAACAACTGATTGAACGATATGGCGTGAATATAGACACACTTCGCAAGTTAACAACACCAGAAGAACAAATCCATTATGTTTTAATGAAAATGAATTGTCCTGATAAGGCAGCAGAGAAAAAATCATCGAGATCTTTACGTAGTTAAAGCCCCCCTGAGCCGCGCGCGTATAAATTAAGCAAAGAAGCACGCGCGACAGCAAGCGGATTTTCAATTGTCACAATCACATTAATATTTCGATAACTCTGTACACGATGAAATTTAAAAAGCACTCGTCATCCCGGAAATTGCGCTAGCAATTATCCGGGATCTAGGAGAAAAACACTGGATTCCGGATAATTTTTGAGTACAAAAATTTCCGGAATGACGCGGTAATTTTTTTGTCGTGCACAGAGCTCAATAATATATTTTAATTTATCCAAATCAATTGAAGTGTATTCATGAATAGCTAAATTTCGAAAACCAGTCATGTCTCTGCCAGATCAAAAATTATTTGTCGCGCTGGGTTTATTGGTGGGTAAGAACATCAAGCTGTTGGAATTATAACGAACTTGTTAATCGGTATATTGATTCTTGCTGGGATCCTACCGCACAAACTATGGCGATGGGATTTTTTCAACAAGAAACTACGATACTACGCATGAACGCTTAAGCTTGTGGGCACTTGCTCGCACTAGCTTGTGGGCACTTGCTCGCACTCGCGACATAACAAGTTCCAACTGCATACTGTTTTTGCTCGACACAAAATCTGAAACGATCACGCGCGGCACGTGAACACCACAGGACCCCGCACCACCGCCCACCGTATTCGCTATACCCCCGGCCCCCCCGTGGTGCGCGCCAAATATATCTAAACACCGTCCCGCCAAACGTAAACGAGACATAACAGAATGAATATCAACAGGTGGATTAGTATTACGACAAATAGATGTTCGGAGCGCCAGCTCATTTTTATTTTCGGCAATATAATAAGGACCGCGCGCATAATGTTGTACCCAACGCTTAGACATCAGCAACTGCGCCTCGGTAATCCCTTGTTGTGATAAAAAGCAATCGCGTTCAAAGCAATAAGATTTTTCTTCTAGTAAGGCATTAATCTGATACAGTCGTTCCAAAATATAACGATTGTGCATAAGATTTTTTTGGGTATAAAGTAACAAGTCATTTTTGAATCAGATGAAGATCATTTGAAGTTGTGGTTGTTACAGTACCCGCAGTTGCTGCTCTGCTCATATTTTTCTCTGAATCTGTGATTTTGATCGACAGAATATCAAAAAACGATCAAACGTGAATTAACAAAGGCTTAAATGGGTGAAAAAATTGTAACTATTCACGCCCCTAAGCCATCCTGCTGAGCGGTCACTACAGGGCGAGAAATTGCAGCGCTCACAAAACTCAACAGGGAGCCGCACATGTTTACGGAAAACATTTTAATTTCACGAATCGACATCAATTTGATCCTATCACTCATCAAGTGACACCGTTTATTGTAAAACAATTTAAATAAAACCGCTTGCTAACGCGCGCGGCTCAGATCTTTTTTATTATCGCTTGCTAACGCGCGCGGCTCCTTTTGGAGAGCGGGCAAGTGTTTTTTAAACAACGCAGTAATGGAATGTATAGGCAACATAATGACAATATTATAGGGAAAATAGATACAAAACAAAATTATAATCGTGACAACCAACTTCTTTTGTTGGTCGTTTACTTGATTGCATTCATCATCTCAGCCACTTTTTCTTCCGTTGGCGGATTGACTCTGATGCCATTGATATAAAGCGCTGGCGTCGCTACTTGCTCACCCATTATTTTTTTGGCCAACGCTAAATTATTTTGCATCAGCGAATCATATGGACTATTCAAAATACATTGTGTGAGTTGATCAATGTTGATTCCTGGCACTTCACCGGCGAAATTCAGCAATGTTGGTATCGTTGCCCAATCTTGATTTTCCGGCGGTTGATGCGAATAAATTACATCAACATATGGAAAAAACAATTTCGGGTTTTGCACGTAAACACAACGTGCAGCATTTGCTGCTGGTGTTGAGTTGGGAATGAATGCCAAATTAATCATGGTGTATTGTGCGATACCTTTATCGATATAATTTTTTTTAATATACGGCAACACTTCATTATTAAATCGCGCGCAATTACCGCATTTCAAATCTTCAAATACCACAAAATGAATTTTTGCGCGGGGATTGCCGAGGGTGGGTTGATTGGCGGTATTAATCGTGACTGCGGGAGGCAAATGCGTTTTTGTCCACCAGGGTTTGAAATACACCGCGCCAATGATAATTAGCACCACTACAATCAGCGTACCCCAGATACCTTTTTTTGCTGCGGAATTAGATTCGGTCATAGCTGTTTTCCTCATCGACAGGCGTTTTACGAAAATGATACCATTAAATCCACTTAATCAAAGAGGATTTGATCGTGAAAAAAATAATTGCGTTCTGCATAGTGTTGATGAGCTTTTGTGTTTTTGCGCAAGCACCGTTTTCTACAGCACCAGCCCCTGCGCAAGCTTATGTGTCTAACCTGATGCCGGCATCATCGCCTGCAGCAGCGCCACCTGCGCCAGCTGCCGAGTCTTCTGCCGTGCTGGATAATCACGTTGCATTGACGAGCGCTGACACCGCCGAAGCGCGACTACAATTATTGGAAAGCCACGATCGCGATGAGATCTCAGCGATTCGCGCAATCAATCAAGATATCATTGTGTTGCAACAACAAATACAAGCATTGCATCAACAATTATTGACGAATGCAGCACCAACATCAACGAACTCATTATTGCATTGGATGCGTGATGCAGCGCCCAGTGGTTATACCAACATGGGTGTGACGATCGTACTTTTGTTAGCGCTCAGTATTATCGCATTACGTTTTTTTCGCCGACGTGAAAAATCTGTGGATGCATCTCCCGAGTATGATTTTATGAATACGGACGAAGCGATTCCAGCGAAATTAGATTTGGCACGTTCGTATTTAACGATGGGTAATATTGAAGAAGCGCGCACGTTATTGGCTGTGGTGATTGCGAAAGGAAATTCTGTGCAACGCAATGAGGCGCAACAACTCATGAAACAAACCTTATGACGTATCGCATCGCGATGGCGTTGTCTTACGATGGCGCCAATTATCACGGTTGGCAACATCAAGAAGCAGTAAGTTCCATTCAGCAAAAAGTAGAGCAAGCGTTGATGCGTGTTGCTAACCATGAAGTTACGGTGATGTGTGCTGGTAGAACGGATGCGGGTGTCCATGCGACCGCACAAGTCGTGCATTTTGATACCGAAGCCAATCGCAATGAGCATGCTTGGGTGTTTGGCGTCAACAGTAATTTGCCGCACGATATTTCGGCACTGTGGGCGCGTGAAGTACCGAAGGATTTTCACGCGCGACATTGTGCGTTGTCACGCACCTACCGTTATTTACTTTGCACGCAACCAGTACGCCCCGGAATTTTTCGAAAATCGGTGAGCTGGACCTACAAATCTCTTGATTTAGAATGCATGCGCATGGCCGCAGAATATTTAATTGGCGAACACGATTTCAGCGCTTTTCGCGCATCGGGTTGCCAGGCGCAACACGCAGTGAGAACGATTCACGCATTGCACATCGAAAAACAAGGTCAAATGATTGTGTTTGAAGTGAAGGCCAACGCATTTGTGTTGCACATGGTGCGCAATATTGTGGGTGTTTTAGTGACGATTGGGCAGGGTGATCGCGATCCACACTGGGCGCTTGCTGTGCTCAATTCGCGTGATCGCACCAAGGCCGCACTGACCGCTCAGCCCAATGGATTGTATCTGGTTAATGTCGAATACCCCGCCAATTTTAACCTCCCGAAAACGCCCAAAGGGCCGTTTTTTTTACCATAAACAGTGCTATGCTTACCCGCATCACGAGGTGCCTATGAGTTGGTTTAAACGGCTGCTTCCCAAGATTGGTACATCCGTCAAAAAGAAAGGAGTGCCCGAAGGCGTTTGGAGTAAATGCACGGGCTGCGAAGCGGTGCTCTATCACGCGGAGCTCGAACGCCTGTTGTTTGTCTGTCCCAAATGCCAGCATCACATGCGCATCACTGCGCGCCAACGCATCGATTATTTTTTGGATCCCGATGGTCGCGATGAATTTGGGCAAGATATTCTGCCGGAAGACAAACTCAAATTTCGCGATTCTAAAAAATACAAAGATCGTTTGTCTATCGCGCAAAAGGAAACCGATGAAAGCGAAGCGCTGATTGTAATGAAAGGCAGATTGGATCATTTGCCCGTTATTATTGCCGTATTTGAATTTAATTTTATTGGCGGCTCGATGAGTGCAGCAGTTGGTTCGCGATTTGCGTTGGCAGTGAAGACCGCAGTTGCTGAAAAAAAACCGCTGATTTGTTTTTCCACGTCGGGCGGTGCGCGCATGCAAGAAGGATTGTTTTCATTGTTTCAAATGGCGAAAACATCCGTGGCGCTCACGCAATTAGCCGAAGCGCGATTGCCTTATATTTCTGTGCTAACAGATCCTACCATGGGCGGTGTTTCAGCAAGCTTGGCAACATTGGGCGATATTATTATTGCTGAGCCCAAAGCGTTGATGGGTTTTGCGGGTCCGCGCGTGATTGAGCAAACGATACGTCAAACATTGCCGGAAGGATTTCAACGCAGCGAATTTTTATTGCAAAAAGGCGCAATCGATATGATCGTCGATCGTCGCGACATGCGCACCACCATTCATCGTTTATTAACGAAATTATTGCATGACGCTCGATAATTGGTTTGATCATCTGAGGTCATTGCATCAACACCGCGATACCTATTCTTTGGATCGCATTGATTCTGTTGCAACGCGTTTGTCGTTGAAATATTTTGATTGTCCCGTGATTGTGATTACAGGCACCAATGGCAAAGGGTCGACTGCCAAAACACTGGAATCGATTTACACGCAAGCGGGATATCGCACGGGACTTTACACGTCACCGCATCTGTTGCAATTTCATGAGCGCATTCGCATTGCCAATCGCGATGTATTGGATGCGGAATTATTGCGAGCATTTGAAGCGATAGAAAACAGTAGAAATGGCGTGATTTTAAGTGTTTTTGAGTTTACAACGTTGGCTGCATTATGGTTATTTCAACGTGCTTCGTTGGATATAATGATTTTGGAAGCGGGGTTGGGTGGGCGATTGGATGCAGTGAATATAGTCGAACATGATATCACTGCGGTGACATCGATTGCGCTTGATCACACCACTATTTTGGGCGACACACGTGATGCGATTGCGTTTGAAAAAACATCGATCGCACGAGAAAATAAAATTATTGTGGTGGGTGATGAAAATCCGCCGCAAAAATTGTTTGACGTGATTCATGAAAAAAAAGCGAAGCATTGCCAAATTCATCGTGATTTTTCGTATGAATTAAAAAATGATGTGATGATTTATCGCGGAAAAAAAACAATATCATTTCCAGTACCTCGATTAAAACCGCAAAATATAGCGACTGCATTATCTATCGTGGAAAATTTGAATGAGCGCTTGCCGGTATCAGAAAAAAATTGTGCGCAGGGTATTGCAAAAACAAGTTGGCCGGGGCGATTTGAAAAAGTGGATTTTCCTTTTCCCATGATTTTAGATGTGGCACATAATCCAGAGGCGGGCGCGTGGCTTGCAGCACAGTATCAGCGTTTGCCGACAGTGTCGCAGACGATTGCGGTGGTTGGTATGCTACAAGACAAGGACATGATTGCAACGGTGTCGCCGTTGTTGCCGTTGGTGGATGTATGGTTGGTGTGTGGTTTGATTTCGGAAAATGCAGAGCGGGGCTCGAATGGTGCTGTGATTGCTGGTTTTTTGCGTGAACAGGGAAAAATGTACCGTCTTTTTTCGACGGTGCATGACGCCATGAACGTGCTGTACACTGAACATTGCCAAAACCACTGCAATCGTGCTTTAATTTTTGGATCGTTCCACACAGTTGCGGCGGGGAAGCGATGGATTCAAAGCCGCATGTCATGCAAACAGGAGTGAAACCTATGGAAGAAAAAACCAAACAACGCATCACGGGAGTGTTGGTATTTGTTGGCGTGCTTTTTGTTATCTTGCCGTTTTTATTTCATCGCACACAACCCACTGCGTCAGATCAAAAGTTAGCAACTCAAATTCCAACGACGCCGCCTACAGCTCAACCAGTCGCGTTAAACTTGCCAGTGATTAAGGCAGAAGCTGATATCTCGCCTTCCATTCCAAGTTCGTCTTCACCCTCAACCACTCCGTTAGCTCCAGCATTGGATACAACGCAAACGTCACCATCAGAGCCAGCATCGTCTGCAACGACTACCACGATGGAACAAACGTCGCCATCCATGCCACCAGTCCCAACCACGGCAACTACACCATCGCCAACGTCAGAGCCGACAACATCAGCAGTAACAGCACCGCAAACGCCGCCCATGCCACCAGCTCCAGCTGCGGCAACTGCAGTAACGGCGCCACAAGTTGTACCACAAACAACGCCGACAATTGTACCAACAACACCGGCAACGCCGTCAACACCGGCAACACCAGTACAGTCAAACACATCTTCTGCGGCATCCGCGCACCACACTGCTTCACACAAGCTTCACAATTCAGCAAATGCGTGGACTATTCAATTGGGCGCATTTTCCAGCCAAAAAAACGCGCATGCAATGGTGGCAGAATTACGCAAACATCATTTTGAGGCTTACACCAAGTCAGTGAGACATGGGAAGGAACACTTAATCGCGGTTTACGTTGGCCCTGAAATTAATAAACATCGATTAGCGATGACGGAAACTAAATTAAAAAATCAACTTCGCCTGCACGGCGTAATAAGGAAGTATGAAGTATGATGTCTACGGTTGCACATTTTAACGGATTAGATTACGCGATCATTGGCATTGTTTTGTTGTCACTGATCATCAGTTTCTTTCGCGGGTTTTTGCGCGAAGCAATTTCGTTGATCACTTGGTTTTGTGCGTTTGTTGCAGCGCTTAAATTTTCCCCCATCTTTACTCAATGGTTCCATTTTATTCCTCACGATAAAACACGATATGTCGTGTGTGCTGTTGCGACATTCATTGTGGTGATGATCATCGGCATGCTTATCAATAAACTGGCGCATGCGTTGGTAACGACATCGGGATTGGGATTTTTTGATCGCATACTGGGTGTTGTGTTTGGTGTTGCGCGTGGATTATTGGTTGCGGTGATTCTGTTGGTGGTGATTAATGCTAGCCCGTTTCAAAAATCAGATTTTGCAAAGCAATCTCAATTAGCGCCGCACTTTCAGCCCATCGTCGCGCATTTCGATGCGTTGATTCCAGCGGAAGTGCGATCCGTATCTAGTTGGTTGGATAAAATAACTGATCAGGTATCAAAATATATAAATCATAAAACGCAGTGACAGTGTGAGTGTGAGGGAAACCGTGTTAGCGCTCGATATTAAATCCCTCCGCAAAATCTATCCCAACGGTGTTCAAGCGCTCAAAGGCATTGATCTTTCGGTTGAGCAGGGCAGTTTTACAGCGTTATTGGGGCCTAATGGCGCTGGAAAATCGACAACCATCAGTATCATCAATTCACTCACGCGAAAAACAAGCGGCGATGTGATCATTTTTGGTGATTCATTAGAAAATAAACCGTCACTCGCCAAATCGCATTTGGGCGTGGTTCCACAAGAATTTAATTTTGGCATTTTTGAAAAAATAATTCAGATCGTGATGAATCAAGCAGGATATTACGGTATTCCTCGGCGCGAAGCTCGCGAACGCGCGCAAAAATATTTGTCATTATTGGAATTATGGGACAAGCGCGATGAAATAGCGCGTAATTTATCAGGCGGTATGAAGCGACGCCTCATGATTGCGCGCGCATTAATGCATGAGCCACAATTATTCATTTTAGATGAACCAACGGCAGGAGTTGATGTCGAAGTGCGCCGCTTGATGTGGCGTTTTTTAAAGATGCTGAATGAAGATGGTAAAACCATTATTTTAACGACACATTATTTGGAAGAAGCGGAATCATTGTGCGATCGCATCGCCATTATCAATCACGGAAAAATTATTCAAGACACAACGAAAAAACAATTATTGAGTTTATTGAATGTGGAAACGTTTATTTTTGATTTAGAAAAACCACTAATAGCGCCTCTGCCACCGAGTGATGATTTTGTGATTCGTGTTGTTGATTCAATGACGCTAGAAGTGGAGTGTGAAAAATCCAAAAAATTAAATGATTTATTTTCGTATTTGAATAACAATCATCTTGCGGTGACCAGCATGCGCAATCGGGTGAATCGCTTGGAAGAATTATTTGTGCGCTTGACGACGGATAAAAAATGAGACTTAGAGAAAATTTAATTGCCTATCAAACATTTATTCGTAAAGAGTTGATGCGCACGTTTCGCATATGGCCACAGACATTGTTGCCGCCTGTGATGACGATGACGCTTTATTTTTTAATTTTTGGGCGCATTATTGATTCGAAGCTGCAAGTGGAAAATGGTTTTACCTACATGCAATATATCGCGCCAGGGCTGATCATGATGTCTATCATCACGAACAGTTATATTCACACATCTTCTGCATTTTTTTCGATGAAATTTCAGCGCAGCATCGAAGAAATTTTAATTTCACCGATGTCGAATGTTTGTATTATATTGGCGTTTATTACGAGCGCAATTTTTCGTGCGAGTATTGTCGCGATTTTAGTGACCGTGATTGCTTTGTCATTTACGCATTTGGCGTTGATGCACGCAGGATTGTTGGTGTTAACCGTTATCGTTACTTCATTTTTTTTCGCAACGGTTGGGTTACTGAATGGTATTTTTGCGCGAACGTTCGATGATGTTTCTTGGATTCCGTCTTTTGTCATTACACCGCTCACGTATTTAGGCGGCGTCTTTTTTTCCGTGAACATGCTTTCCGGTGTTTGGCAAACGCTGGCCTATTTAAATCCCATTTTGTATGTCATCGATATTTTTCGTTACAGTATGCTTGGCATCGTAAGCACGAATATTACTGTGGCATTATTGATTTTGCTTGCTTTCACCATCGTTGCATTTTTTTATACGCTACACCTCATTCAAAAAAGTTCTCGCGTACGGAATTAAAAATCTCGCAAAATCTCGTATGCCAGATCAAATGTTCCCTGTCTGAATTACTGAAACGTTCAATTTTGAGGCGATTTTTTACGAAAAATTGATGAGAAAGTAGCGCATACACGTTAGTATGTGAGCATTTCGAAGAGATTTTTCGTAAAAAAGCGTCCAAAATTGGACGTTTTTATGGGAGAGAGCAGTTTGCACATCATTTGTGTTGCCCCCATGATGGGCTATACCGATCGGCATTTTTTGCATTTACTGCGCATTATGTCCAAACACGCGGTATTGTACACTGAAATGATTACCGCGCAGGCGATAGTGCGCGGCGATCAATTGCATTTGTTATCGTTCTCAGAATCCGCGCATCCCGTGGCCGTGCAACTGGGTGGATCAGATCCTGGTTTATTATCGCAAGCTGCAAAAATTGCAGCGCAATTTGGTTATGATGAAATTAATTTGAATGTGGGCTGTCCGAGTGAGCGCGTGCAAAGCGGCTGTTTTGGTGCGGCATTGATGAAAACGCCAGATCTTGTTGCGGACATTGTATTACGCATGCGCGAATCGGTTTCAATACCGGTTACCGTGAAAACACGCTTAGGTGTCGATGACTGCGACAGCGATTATTTTTTACAAGATTTTGTGGGAAAGATTTCTGAAGCGGGATGCAAGACAATTATTTTGCACGCGCGAAAAGCGTGGCTCAAAGGATTAAGCCCCAAAGAAAATCGCGAAATTCCGCCGCTGCAATATGATCGCGTGTATCGCATCAAACAATTATTTCCCAGGTTAGAAATTATTATGAACGGTGGAATTAAAACACATGCGCAGGTGGCAACAGAGTTGCATCGCGTTGATGGTGCGATGGTGGGCAGAGTGGTGTGCAGCAATCCGTATTGGTTGTCGGCCGTTGATCAGAAATTTTATGGCTCAAAACAAGCAGTTTTATCACGCGAGGAAATTGTGACGCAGTATTTGAAGTATGTGTCGCGCGAAGCGAAACGCGGTGTTTCTGTGCGTTATTTGATGCGACATTTGACGGGGTTGTATCAAGGGGAGCTGGGTGCGAAAGCGTGGCGGCGCGAAATGAATAATCACACTGTTATAGCGTCACCCAGTTAGCTTTAGACGCGGCGCAAGCGAGCGAGCCGAAGGAGTGTACAAGTGAGTACATGACTTCGGCGAACGAGCTTGCAACAAAGTATAAAGCTAAGTGGGTGGCGCTATATCAGCCACGCTGCTGCAATCCCCGATATAAATCCAAACACATGACCTTCCCAAGAAACATATTTGTCGTGACTGGGCAGTAAATTTATAAATAAGCTACCAAAATAAAATACGCAGACGAGCGCGACAATAATCGAGAGCGCGGTTGGTTGATGATAAACGCCAATTGAAATAAATCCCAAATAACCCATGATCAAAGCACTTGCGCCAATGTGAATCGCTGATCGCCCAAACAACCAAATGAGTGCGCCGGACAAAACGACGATGATTACGGTTACATGGATCAGGATCATTTGCCCTTGCAATAAAATAAAATTTGAAAAAACAAAAAGGGGCAGCGTGTTTAATATTAAATGTTGAAAATTACCGTGCAATAAAGGCGAGAAAGGGATACCAATCAATCCAAAAAAATGGCGCGGCCAAATGCCCAATACATTCAGCCGATAACCAACCAGGACATTCAGAATTTGAATGGCGTATAAAATGCCGATAAAACCGAGCGTTAAAACTAAATGCGATTGCGTTTGCTGTAAAGCGTCGACGAGTGATTGCAAAAAACTATCCATAAACTATCCTGGTGGCCAGTTGAGTTTACGTCCGCCCAGCAAATGCAGGTGCAAGTGATACACCATCTGCCCGCCATTTGGATTGCAATTGAATAACAAACGATAACCGCTTTCGTCGATCGCTAATTTTTTGGCGAGTGTTTTGGCGGTTTGAATGAGATGGGCAAGCAGGAGGTTATCTGTTTCTGTGATGTCGTTGATCGTGGCAATGTGTTTGCGCGGAATAATGAGCACATGTTGCGGCGCTTTGGGCGCAATATCGTTAAATGCGACGACTTGGTCATCTTCGTAGATAAAAGAGGTATTCATTTTGCCGGCGACGATGTTGCAGAATAGGCAGTCCATAAAAAGTTCCTTGTTTTATTCACTCGCTACCGCTCGTGTCTAGGTCCAAAGATGTCTGACACCGCTCGTGGCTATGCCCAAAAATAAACATATTGGACCTAGACGCGAGCGGTAACGAGCGAAATATTTCCGTACCCCAGCGTATTGGACCTAGACGCGAGCGGTAACGAGCGAAATATTTCCGTACCCCAGCGTATTGGACCTAGACGCGAGCGGTAGCGAGCGAAACATTTCATATTAATTTAATCTTTTTCAGGTAAAGTAGATAGCACAAAATAATGATGGGTTTTTATATGAGAAACAGAATAAAAGCAATTTCTAACACTTTGATTCCGCTGGGTTACAGCGCCGGTATCTTTTTCCCTGTTGTGAATTTTGTTTGGTCGCTTGATCAAGGGAAATTAGATGAGCACGAGTTTTGGGATTGGGTTGCAAATGCATTTGCGGTTTTTGCTGTTATTTCTACCGTTGCTATTCCCGCATTAAAATCATACGGGAAAGCACCAAGCATGTATGATCAATTGCCTCGAGATGAAAATTCACAAATACCAGCAGGCCCCAATCGATTGAATCGTATCGGTATCACTTGGGAAAATGCGTTATCGACACTTTCAGCACCCGGCGCTGTAGTTGGCGCATTGAATATTGCGCGATTTGATCCTCGCTTTAAAGAGTTAACTCAAAAGAATTCTCATTCGCAAATCGCTTACGCATTGGCGAGTGCACTCATTACACTGTTAACGATTGAGGTTGCCCTTCTTCGAAACAAGATTAAAGACACTGTTTGGCCGATGGCTTTTCATGAAACGTGTGGGAAAGCAGGTGCGTGGATAGGTGCAATTTTCGGTTTGTTTTTAACGCAATTGGTGGTGGCAAAACAAGACAATATTCCGCCCGCTGAAGTGGCTGCGTTGAGTATCGCCATGGCCGCTTTGTTTGCGACAGATATGCTGTTACTTGGGCTTACTGCAAAATCATTGCCTGGTCATGCAAATCTAAGCAAAATAGAACAAGCCAAAAATTTTATTTCAGCGCGGCTAGATTCCGAATCCACAACAACACAGAAAAATTTATGGCGCGCGCAGTTGGTGATGGATACGTTGCGTGAATTGGTTGGTGTATTTGGTTTGATGTTATCGGTACCCAATATTTTGTCGCTGTCCCCGGGGTTTAATGCATTGACAGGTCCCCTGAGTTTGCGCGATGTGTATGGATCACTGATTGCGGTAAGTTTAGTTGCGGGTGGCAGTAATGCGGCAAAAGTGATTATGGATCGTCGCGACCAAACAGTATCTACCGTTGGTTATAGTTTGAATAATGATGCTGTTTAAAAATATCGTATGTGTTGATTAGTGAGTGATAATATTAGTATTTAATTTTACATGCTTTAATAGCATCACGAGCGGAATAAATAAAATCATTAAAATAAAAATCAGTTGATACGCATCAATAAATGCAATCATGCTGGCATGCATTGCGAGCTGCATTTTTAATTCTGCGAGCGCTTGCGGATTGTGTATCGTCAATTGTTGATGTGACAACCAGAGTCGCAAATTATTATTAAACGGATTGATGTGTTCACCCAACTGCAACCAATTGGCTTGTGTTTCGCGCGCAACGAGTGTGCTCAAGAGCGATACGCCAACAGAAGTACCAAGCATTCTGCCGTAAGAAAATAATCCTGCGGCTTCTGTGATTTTATCGGCAGAGATGGTGGCGAGTGAGTAGGTGGTCAGTGGTACCATAAATAATCCCATGCCAAAACCAAAAAAACTATCTCCTACAATAAAATTCCATTGCGAAGCTTCCAAATTCAAATCAGAAAAATAATATATTCCCGCCGCACTAAATAATAAGCTCGCGATTAAAATGAATTTAATCGGAACACGCGACATCAATGGCGATGCCATACACATCGCAATTGCACTGGAAATCCCGATAGAAATCATCGTTTTTCCGGCAAGCATGGGTGTGTAATGAAATAAATTTTCTAACATGATGGGCTCAAGTGTGACAAATCCAAATAAACAGCCGCAAAATAATGCCAACAATACTGTGCACAAAGTGAAATTGCGGTCTTTGAAAATAGAGAGAGTGATCACAGGTGATGGATGTTGAGCAGATCGAATGAGAAATACAATAATAGAAAAAGCGCTGATTACGGAAAGCAATAAAATAAAATTCGATTGAAACCAATTGTTGGAATTGCCTTGATCTAAAAATATTTGCAAGCAACCGATTCCTAAAAACATCAACAACACGCCAAGGTAATCTATTTTTCTGGCAATTTTTTTTGATTCTGGGATCACGATGATGGTCATGATTAATCCCAAAAAACAAATGGGCGCATTCAAATAAAAAATCCAGCGCCAGGAAGCGTGTGCCAAAATGTATCCGCCGAGTGTCGGGCCAAAAACGGGTGCTGCCATGATACCAAGCCCCCAAATTGACATCGCTTTACCTTGTTCTTCCAGCGGAAAACTTTCTCGCAAAATGGATTGCGATAAAGGAATTAAGGCCGCACCAAATCCGCCTTGCAATAAGCGATAAAAAACCATCGCGTTGAGTTGATCTGCTGTGCCGCATAAAAATGAACTCATCATAAATCCGACGATATCGATCAATAATAAATTTTTTGTGCCAAAAAAATCGCTTAGAAATCCTGTGAGTGGTAACATCATGGCAGCAGCAACAACGTACGACGTTAAAACCCAAGTGATTTGATTTTGATTGGCGCTGAGCGATGGCATCATGTTGGGTAATGCCACATTCACAATCGTTGAGTCGAGCACTTCTAAAATTGCGACCAACATGATAGTTACGATGATTAATATTTTTTTGTAGTTGGATTGCGAGAGATAGGCGTTGGTCATTGGGATTGTGTGTCTATCGTGACAGTGCAGCTTGCGCCAATGCGCAACGGAAATTGTGACGAAGGGTTGATGATTTGAATGCGCACGGGAAAACGTTGAGTCACCTTCACCCAATTGCCTGTTGCATTTTCTGCGGGCAATAATGCAAAACTCGCACCACTGCCAGGGCCTATGCTTTTGACAACGCCGTTAAACGGATGAGTGGGGTACATATCGACATAAATCACCGCGGACTGCCCAACGCGAATGCGAGATAATTTGGTTTCCTTCATGTTGGCCATGACCCACCATTCTTTATTCTCAACCAACGAAAAAAGTGATTGATAGGCGGTAACCATTTGCCCGGGGCGCAGTGTCAATTGTGCGATTTCGCCATCGGCGGGTGCATTGATGTTGGTGTATTGCAAATTTAATTGCGCTTCGGCAATAGCGGCTGTTGCGGCTTGAATACGCGCATTTTGATCTCCGGTTTTTCCAAGTGTCGCTTGTGCCTGCGCTAATTGCGCTTCAGCGGCTGCAACGGCTTGCTTGGCCACTGCTAGCTCTTGAATAACATTGTCGCCCGCTGCTTTAGAATAAAAATTTTTCAAAACGAGCGGGGCAATACGATCATAATTTTTTTCAGTATTGAGCAGCTCTGCTTTTCGTTCTTGCACTTGCGCTTTAGCAACCGTCACTGCATTTTCTGCTGCAATAACTTGCTGTTGTGTGTTATCCAAATTGGCTTTTGCTTTGACTAAAGCGATTTCAAATGGCTTAGGGTCAATGGAAAATAATGGTTGGCCCTTTTTAACGAGCGCGTGGTTATGCGCAAATACCTGCGACACCTCCCCCGTTACTTGGGGGGCAATATCGACGACATGCGCTTGAACATAGGCGTCATTCGTGCCGGGGTAACGTTTGTCATGCAAATAGTAAGCGTAACCGCCGATGACCAGCGTGAGAATCACGATACTTAAAATGCTATAGGTTAGGATCTGTTTTTTTAGCATGAACGACACCAACTCTTCCCGCTTTCAAAAGAATTTTCATCTTTGGGTGATATTGAATGATAATTTTCCTCGAAAATGCTCATTGACTGGCGTGTCAACTCCGCTTTTCTCGCCAAATTATCATTCAATCTCACCTCAAATCTGAAAATTTAAGTTAATCAACCTTCAGAGCGGGTACTACCAGAACGACACCCTAGTCAAAGTCGCTCTATTTTATCATAATGTTGAGGGAGCTTTATATGGATAGACCAAGGGTTATAGTGATGCGAGAAGTTGCCGGGCCAAGAGCGGTTGACACATTGCTTGAACAGATCATCAGTTTTTGTTTTGGAATTCTCAACAGTGGCTTGATTTCACTGTCGCAAAAATCAGATCAGGGTAATGATTATCAACAGAACGTTACACAATATAATGCGTGGTTATTTATTTTTTGTGGCGGATTTGGTTTCAGCATATTGATACTGTCTTGCTTTTGGCATTTATGCTCGCCGCGAGCGGCAAGAGCTGGAAAATTAAAAATATTTGAAGAGCATTTTTCTGGTAAAAATTTACCGCTTTTTATTGCGTTCATGATTATTTTAACGTCCGGTATTTTATTGCGTCGAATGTTATCGTCGGGTGATCCCGCGCAAAACAGTGATCGGATTGCAGCGGTTAATAAATTTTTGGTACTCGCAGGATATTTGACTGGCTTTGACAGGGAGAAAAAATCGAATGCGAATGAAACACCAGAAATAACAGCACCTGAACCTATCGAGGTATTGTCAAGCACCTCAACCCCTATTCGCAAAATGAAAAAAGAATCGTTTCGATTTTTGATCGAGCAACTGGTGGCAATGCGCAACAGTCAGTTAGCTTCAAAAACTACAGAATTGGTTGGTGCATCACTTAGTATCACTAAATTTTCTGTATTGCGCGCGGATGCAATTACGGATTTATTTTATGGCGTTTGCGGAATTGGATTTTCGTTGATTGCATTTGCTTATGATTGTATTTCTGGAAAAGCGAGTGCTGGATATCGACGCGCATTGGAATCGCATTTCTCAGGAAAACCATTGCAATTGCTTTTTACTTTTGTATTTAGCAGTGTTGCTGGCGCAATTCGTTTGGGTGTGTTGGATGCGCAAGCAGAAAATGCGAATACTGATGCGTTAATTTTTGCAGCGGTATTGGCGGGATTTGCAGGCTATTTGGGCAGCGCCAAAGCATCGCGATTACCGGGGCGAGCGGGGCAATTATTTAGCGAGCGTTCAGATTCACCACGAGCATCGACTGCAGAACCCATTACTACCATAGAGATACCACTGGAAATTCCAAGAGCGCCAAGTGAGCGCGTTGCTAGATTTCCCTCATCAACCCATTCACTCTAGGATATTATGCAAATAGAAATTCGCTTCGCTGTTTTTGCAGATTTGGATCGGATGAAAATTATTTTGGAGACAGCGCCGTGTGATTGGCCGGGCACGGTGTTGCACGATTGTTTCACGGATGATTATTTTCAATGGGTTGTTACGTTGGATAAAGTCGTCGCGGGGTTTGTGATTGTACGAAATAATATTGACGCGTGGGAAATTATGCAAATTGCCATTGACAAACAATATCAACAGCAAGGTTTTGGCGGGCGTTTATTGCGATATGTGATTTGGATGGCTGAAAAAATGCGTCGCGATCGAATTGATTTGGAAGTGCGCGCATCCAACACGGAAGCGATTCAATTATATCAAGCATGTGGATTTCAGAAAGTGGGTGAAAGAAAAAAATATTATTCGGATGGGGAAGATGCATTGTTGCTGTCATGGATTGGTAACAACTCACCTTGTAGATAGGAACACGCATATTTTGCCGCGAAACATTATTTAAATTGTTTTACAATAAATGGCGTCACCTGATGGGTGATAGGATCAAATTGATGTCGATTCGTGAAATTAAAATGTTTTCCGTAAACATGTAATGAAATGGATGTTTCTTTTTCGGGATTACTCACGGTGTGAATGTCTTTTTTTCTCATTGTAATAATATCGCCTGACCTGCATACTTTTGTTTTATCGGGTGTAATGTCTGCATATGCAGGATTGCTGCCATCGTCGTGACGTTTCCACAACACATTTTTTTCGACACCAAATACGCAGCCAATCACAGCCCATGTGTCATGATCATGCGGTGGTGTGCCACCATTTTTGGGCCACGCAGTGATGATGATGGGCAGTGTGTGATCTGGGTTTTCTGCGATTAAGTGTGAGCCAAAACCTTGCTCTTCGTTCACCGCGCAAAATCGTTTTTCAAACCAGCGGTCTTTGTTGGCGATGCAAGCTTGCACCAATGGCACAACGGCTTGAATAATTTTTTCTTCGGGTTGATTGTGATCGATGGCTTGAAGTGATTGAAATAATTTTTGTAGGTCGTTCATGGTGATTAACTTTCCCGCTTGCTAACGCGCGCGGCTCAGCGTTAATTTATTTTTTATCTTCAATATCTTTCAAAATCGCAGAAGGTTTTGGTGTTGGAAATGCAGATTCAGATTTGTCGTTTTCTTTCTCTGCTGATTTAAAGAAATCTTCTAATTTTGCTTCTTTTCCCGTTAATTTTTCACATACTTTCTCAACACCTTTGATGAAAGCTGCGTCATTACCCGATTCTAAATCCATTAATGTTTTTGAAACCGCAGCGCCGACTGCCACTTCATCAATCGTATGATCGGCGGTTTGCACGCTACTACTCGTTTGAACGGTAGTGCTTTCTTCTTCTTCCGTTGCTGTTTGTGTTAATTGCGATTGTGTGAGCGCATCAGCTTCATTGTTTAATTCAGTGGTTATTGCTGCTTGTGCGGCCCATGCCATTGCATTTTGCGCATCCATTTGAGCCGCAGTCGCATCGGATAATTGTAAATTGGTTAATGAATTTGGATTCATTAATGTATTTTGTAAATTAATGGGATTGCTTAAATCCGAAGTATTCAATTGTTTTTGTGCATTTACCGCATTATTGACTTGTTGATCGATCTGACGATGCAGCCCACGAATTGCATCCAATACCGCGGGCAACGCCATGGCTTGATCTTGTGCGTTAAATCCGCCAATGTAGCGCACGAGATATTGCACTTGCGCATTATTCACCGCGGACGACTGAATAATTTGGATACGCAAATTTTTTTTGGCAGCGATATTGGCATTAGTTTGCCAGGAGGGTCTCGGCATAATCACCTCAAAATTGAGCGTTTTAGTAACTCAGGCATGGGAGCCCTGATCTATTACGTCGTTAATAATTCTTTTGCATGCTGTAAACTTTTTTCTGTAATCGTAGCACCGCTTAACATGCGCGCCAATTCTTTTGTTCTTTCGGTTGGATTTAATGTGCGAATATGTGTTGATACTGATTTTTTCGCCGTGATTTTTTCTGCTTGATAATGATGATGCGCTTTTGCTGCAACTTGCGGCAAGTGTGTCACGCACAACACCTGTGCGCTACGCGCCAATGTTTGCAATAAATCACCCACTAAATCCGCTGTTTTTCCGCCAATACCGACATCCACTTCATCAAAAATTAAGGTCGGTGTATTTTGTTTTTCGGCGGTCAACACTTGAATAATTAAACTCAAGCGAGACAATTCACCGCCTGAGACAATTTGCGACAAGGCGTGCGGCGCTTGCCCAGGATTGGTTGCAATCAAAAAATGAATAGATTCGTTACCATAAGCGGTGAGATCATTTGCATGTTTGTCGAGTACTACGTTGAATGCACCACCGTTCATGCCCAGCGTTTGCATGTCTGCTGTTACTTGCGCGCTTAATTTTTTTGCCGCATTTTTTCGACGTTCGGTTAATGTATCAGCGATCGCATTATATTCTGTCATAATCATTTTTTTTTGGTAGTCAAAATCACTGAGCAATTCATCCGCTTTTTCCAATTGCTCAATTTTTTGAGCTAAATCATTTTCAATATCATTTAATTGCGTGGGATCGACGTGATGTTTTCTGGCAATGTCTTGCAAAATTGCGAGACGATTTTCACACGCCGTTAATTTTTCTGCGCTAAAATTGGATTCATCGCAATACTGTTCGAGTGAATTGCGGGCTTCATCTAAATGAATGACTGCGGTATGCAGAAGTGATTTGATCTCTTCCAATTTTTCATCGTTGGCTGGCATGCGTTCCATTTCTTGTAACGCTTGTGTTGCAAAGCGAGACGCATTCGGTCCATCCTCTTGCGATAACAGCAACTGAATGTGATTGAGTGACGCAGAAAATTGTTTGAGGCGATGCAGCTGTTGATATTGCGAAAATAATATGTCGTATTCATTTTCTTGAATAGCGAGTTGTTGTAATTCATTCAACTGATAATGAAATAACGATAAATCCGACGCCTTGTTTTGCATTTTAAGGGCTAGTGCTTGATAGTCACGATCAACGGATTTATATTTTTCATAGCACGTATGAAGTTGCAATAATAAATTTTCATTTTTCGCATAACGATCGATCAAATTGCGTTGATGTTCCGTTTTTAATAATAATTGATGTTGATGTTGTCCGTGAATACATAAAATAAATTCTGAAAAATCACGCGCCCACTGTTGCGGCACTGGAATGCCATTAATGGTAGTGCGTGATGGTTTATCGTGTTCAATGACACGGCGAATAATGCAATCATCGTTAGGTAAATCATGTTCCGACAACCATTTTTTTGCAGAAGGGATTTGCGATAAATCAAAACAGAGTGTGATGTCGCAACTCATCTCACCAGGATAAATAATTTTACTGTCGGTTCTTTCGCCTAATCCGATTTGTATGGCGTCTATCCAAATGGATTTTCCAGCGCCGGTTTCGCCGGTTAGCACGTGTAATCCTGATTGAAAATCCAAGGTGAGTTCGCGCACAATGGTAAAATTTTTAATCGTGATGTGTGTTAACATTATCGCGCTCTCATTTGCCAGCCTAATTTTTCGCGCAGCGTTGCATAGTAATCGTAATCATTGGGATGAATGAGCCGCAGTGATTTTTTTGTTTTTTGAATTTGAATGCGATCGCCTGGTTTCACGGAAATTTTTGTTTGACCATCGCAACTGATGCAAGGCGATGTTTCATTTGATTCACGAATAATTAATTCAATGCGTGCATCACCTTCCACAACAATGGGGCGGCTGCTCAGTGTATGCGGAAACATTGGTACGAGTGCGATGGCATTTAATTGGGGATGTAAAATGGGGCCGCCAGCGGACAACGCATATGCTGTGGAACCGGTTGGGGTTGCAATAATCATTCCATCGGCGCGTTGTTCACACACTAAATTGCCGTTAATGAGTGTGTCAAACTCGATGAGCTGCGCAGTGTCACCTGGCAGCAGCACCACATCGTTGAGTGCCATGCCCAGTATTTTTCGAGACAAGGTGGCTTGCAATAAAAAACGTTTCTCCAGTAATAATTTTCCATTCAACACATCAGCGATTTTTTCCAAATGATCCGGGTGAATATCGGTTAAAAAACCGAGCTGCCCGCGGTTAATGCCGAGCACGGGAATATCTTTTGGCAACGCTAAACGAGCCGCATTGAGCAAACTGCCATCGCCGCCAACTACAATCATCAAATCAATTTCGTTTGGAATTTTTTCGTCTGAAAATGTATTCAATGATTTTTTTGACATCATGTGCGCGCTGATTTCTTCCACCAACACCGCGCGTTTTTTTTGAATTAGATAATCATGCACCGCATCGAGTGTGTCAGCGATATTTTTTCCAGCGCGGCCTATAAGCGCTATGGTTTGAAATGTATTTTTTGGCATACCCGATATCATAACACCGATTATCTATGCAATGTATCCTCGCAAGCGCGCCCATACAATGCCCAAATATTCATGAATAGCGATGTCACTTTTTAATAAGCTCGTCGCATTGGGGATATAGCAAAACATGTGACAACGCGCGCCTGAAAATTGCGTGGGGGCCGCGATGGGGTGAGTGCCTGCGTGTTGAAAAAGGGCCATCGCACGCGGCATGTGCGTTGCTGACGTGACCAGCAAAAACGGCGATTTTCCCAGTATTTTTCGCAAATGTATGGCTTCTTCGCGCGTGTCTTGAGAACCATTTTCCAGCACAATATTTTGATCACTCATGCCGAGCATCACGGCAGTATTGCGCATTTTTCCCGAGCTTGCGGGTGATTCAAAAACACGTCCGCCCGATAAAATTAATTTTGCATCTGGATTATTTTTTTGAATAAGGTGAAATAAACGAATGCCTTCTAGCAAGCGTGACAATGAAGCCGCATCCAGTGACAAATTGGGCGGCTCATCTTTTTTGTCAGAAGCACCAGCACCCAGCACCACAATTTTATGAATCGTTGCAGGTGGATTGAGCATGGGGCGATATTGTGACTGCAAGTGCTCAGTCAAGAGATTGGGTATCGGACCTACACTAAACGCTAGCAAAACAAGAAAACCCATCACCAGAAAAACCCGGCGCGTTTTTTTCGCACGATGAAACCACAGCAAGATAAGACCCGCGCACAAGAACAGCAAACCAAACGGGGTTGGCAACAGGTAGGCTGAAATAAACTTTTTAAACCAAAACACGCGCTATCCCTTGAATTGCATTACTGAATCCCTATATTGTCAACATGATAAGGGGAGTGGGCGCATGAGTCAAAATGAAGATAAGTGGAAAGAGTTTACAGAGCAAGAATTGCCAGATGAGGAGCATTTAATTTCGAAAGACGCGCCAAGCGACGAGGCGACGGCTTCGTTGCAAGATCAAATTATGATTCTTGAGAGAAAATCAACGGAGTTTCAGGATCAAGCAATTCGCGCGCAAGCGGAACTTGAGAATGTGCGTCGTCGCATGGAGCAGGAAGTAGCAAAAGCGCGCAAGTTTGGCGTTGAACGGTTGGCAGCAGATTTGATTCCAGCAGTGGACAGCCTGGCTCGCGGTTTGAAGGACGATCATGCCAAACACAATGATCTAAAAGCCGTGCGTCATGGCATGGAATTAACATTAGACATGCTTCGTAAGGCGCTGGAAAAAAATGGAATAATCATGATTAATCCTGCGGTGGGAGACGCGTTTGATCCGGCTCAACATGAGGCGATGTCCACGCAGTCGGATGCGGATGCTAAGCCCCATACTATCTTGCAAGTGCTGGAGCAGGGCTACGCGCTCAATGGGCGTGTTTTGCGTGCTGCCATGGTGATTGTGTCTACTTGAATTTTAGGGGTTTAGCCCCATCTAGTTGGGTAATTGGTTGAGATTTTTAAGAGGCGTTTATGAATAAGATTATTGGCATAGACTTAGGTACAACGAATTCCTGCGTGGCTGTCATGGAAGGTGGTAAGCCGCGTGTTATCGAAAATTCCGAAGGTGCGCGTACAACACCTTCGATTGTTGCTTACACAAAAGATAACGACATTCTCGTGGGCGCTTCTGCCAAGCGTCAAGCGGTAACCAATCCGTTCGATACATTTTATGGCGTGAAACGTTTAATCGGTCGTAAATTTGCCGATGATATGGTTCAGAAAGATATTAAAATGGTGCCGTTTAAAATTGTCAAAGCAGATAATGGCGACGCATGGGTGGAAGCGCGTGGTGAGAAAAAAGCGCCGCCGCAAATTTCCGCTGAAGTCTTAATTAAAATGAAAAAAACCGCGGAAGATTATCTGGGTCACCCGGTTACTGAAGCGGTCATCACGGTACCTGCTTATTTTAATGATTCACAACGTCAAGCGACCAAAGACGCTGGAAAAATTGCAGGCCTGGATGTCAAGCGTATTATCAACGAACCGACCGCTGCCGCGTTGGCATTTGGTTTGGATAAACAAAAAGGCGATCGCAAAATTGCCGTGTACGACTTAGGTGGTGGCACATTTGATATTTCAATTATCGAAATTGCCGATGTTGATGGCGAACATCAATTTGAAGTGTTGGCGACGAACGGCGATACGTTTTTGGGTGGCGAAGATTTTGATGCGCGACTGATTACGTATTTAGCGGATGAATTTAAAAAAGATTCTGGTATTGATTTGCATAAAGATCCGTTGGCGCTGCAACGCTTAAAAGAAGCAGCAGAAAAAGCGAAGATCGAATTGTCTTCATCGCAACAAACCGATGTGAATTTGCCTTACATTACCGCAGATTCATCGGGTCCCAAACATTTAAACATTCGTGTCACGCGCGCAAAATTAGAATCTCTGGTTGAAGATTTGATTGAGCGTACTGTTGAGCCTTGTAAAATCGCGATGAAAGATTCCGGATTAAAAAATTCAGATATTTCTGATGTGATTTTGGTAGGCGGACAAACGCGTATGCCTAAAGTACAAGACGTTGTTAAAAGTTTTTTTGGTCAAGAACCACGTCGCGATGTGAATCCAGATGAAGCAGTGGCGGTTGGTGCTGCGATTCAAGCGGCGGTATTGTCAGGCGAAGTGAAAGATGTTTTGTTGTTGGATGTAACACCCTTGTCATTGGGTATTGAAACCATGGGTGGCGTGATGACGAAACTCATCGAAAAAAATACCACGATTCCGACGAAAACGTCGCAAGTATTTTCCACCGCAGATGATAATCAAACTGCCGTGACCGTGCATGTGTTGCAGGGTGAGCGCGAAATTGCTTCCGCAAATAAATCGTTGGGTCGATTTGATTTGAGTGATATTCCGCCGGCGCCGCGTGGCATGCCGCAAATTGAAGTAACTTTTGATATCGATGCCAATGGTATTTTGCACGTATCTGCAAAAGACAAAGCAACCAACAAAGAACAATCGATTGTAATTAAAGCGTCGAGTGGTTTGTCTGATGCAGAAGTGGAAAAGATGATGAAAGACGCGGAAGAAAATAAAGAACAAGATAAAAAATTCCACGAATTAGTGACCGCGCGCAATCAAGCGGACTCGCTTGTTCACGCCACCGAAAAATCACTGAAAGATTTGGGCGATAAAGTCAGCGCGGATGAAAAATCCAAAGCAGAAACTGTAATGAAAGATCTCAAGGAATTGCTCAAAGGTGATAACAAAGACGCGATCGAAGCGAAAACAAAAGAATTAACTGATGTTTCTTCGGCAATCGCGCAAAAAGCGTATGCGCAATCGAGCGGCGGTGCAGCTCCCGGTGCTGATGCTGGCGCTAGCGCTTCTCAAGCGGGGTCCGAGCCGAAAAAAGAAGACGGTGTCGTGGACGCTGAATTCGAAGAAGTGAAAGATAAAGATAATAAATAAAATCTGAGCCGCGCGCGTAAGCAAGCGGGTTCTTACGAGTGTTTCATGCCCGAGCGCGATTATTACGAAGTATTGGGCGTTTCCAAAAACGCGAGCGAAGACGAGATTAAAAAAGCATTTCGTCGCTTGGCAATGAAACATCACCCAGATCGCAATCCAGACGATAAATCAGCCGAAGCAAAATTTAAAGAAGCAAAAATTGCTTACGATGTTTTGTCTGATACGCAGAAACGTGCAGCTTACAATCAATTTGGTCATGCCGGTGTGCGCGGTGGCACAGGAGGTGGCGCTGGTGGATTTGGTTTTGATAACGTGGGTGATATTTTCGGTGATATTTTCGGTGATATTTTTGGCGGCGCTCAACGCGGTGGTCGAGGGGGTCGCGCGCAGCAACAACGCGGCGCTGATTTGGGATATGAAATCACGATCACGCTCGAAGAAGCGGTGCATGGTGCTCACAAAGAACTTCGCGTGCCGACATTGGTTGCATGTAAAACGTGCGATGGCAGCGGCGCTAAAAAAGGCAGTGGCAAAACGACGTGCACCCGGTGTCACGGCCGCGGCCAGGTGCAAATTCAACACGGATTTCTCGCGATTGCTCAGCCATGTGCTGCGTGCGCGGGCACCGGTCAAATCATCAAAGATCCTTGCGTTACTTGTCACGGTCAGGGTCGTGTACGCGATACAAAATCTTTGTCGGTAAAAATTCCGGCAGGCGTCGATTCAGGTGATCGCATTCGTTTAAGTGGCGAGGGTGAAGCGGGGTTGCATGGTGCTGCAGCGGGTGATTTGTATGTGCAAATTCAGGTGAAGCCACATCCCATTTTTGAGCGTCATGAAAATGATTTGCATTGCGAAATTCCCGTGACATTTTTAACAGCAGCATTGGGCGGTGAAGTCGAAGTGCCGACATTATCGGGCAACGTTAATTTAAAAATTCCTGTAGAAACACAAAGCGGCAAACAATTTCGTTTGCGTGGCAAAGGCGTGAAAGCGTTGCGCAGCGCTTCGGTTGGCGATTTGTTGTGTCGTGTTGTGATTGAAACACCCGTCAATTTATCTGACACTCAAAAACAAAAACTCCAAGAGTTTGATCAATTGCTTCAGCAAGATAATAAAAATCACAGCCCCAAAACGGCGAGCTGGTTTGATTCCGTGAAGCGATTTTTTCAGCAGTAATTTTGTTACGCAATTGAAAATCAGAGCCGCGAGTGTTAACGAGCGGTGCTTAGCACGTGCTTCCAAGATCAAATATGGGTATATTATTAACAAGAGTCTGATCGGTATACGGAGCTTACCATGCGTATTTTTGTTCAAATTCTATCCTTTTTCATTATTTTGATTTTATTTTGCACAAACTCACTTGCGAGCGGGTTTGATTATGGAAAAGAAGACGTAACTGGCAACAATCTCGGTATTTATTATGAACGCGCTAATAGCGACAGACCTGATTACGGCAGAACGGGTCACGGCGCCTATTTTTTTGCAGGCGGCGCTTACACATATCGTTTGCTAACTGATACAACGCAAACCGTCACCAATCCTACGCAATCTATTAATTATACCGCCAAGGGAAATGTCCCGCGGGGATTTTATGGGTTTCATGCGGGGGTAGGCGCACAATTGAGTCGTCACGTCGATTTGCAATTATCTTACTTGCAAAATTTTTCGCACACGACGAAGCCAACGCTGGGCGGTTTGCCATCGACGGTGAAAACCAGTATGAATGCGCTCGAAGCGAATTTTGGTTATGTGTTTAATCCAGAAGATCAAATTCAAATGATGGCAACACTCGGCGTCATGGCTTCAGAGATGCATCAAACTTTCACGATCGGGGGTGCCGCATATTATCCCACAACCGATCAAACCAAGATTGATCCGACTATCGGTGGCGAGCTTGCTTATTATTTCACAAAAACTGTCGCGGTTCGTGCGGCGGGGGAATATGTGGCGAGCACATCTCGCACCGCATCAAATGGCGAGCTGAATGGATTTATCGGATTAAGTGTGGCGATTTGAGACGTGGTCGCTATCGCTCCCACTTCCATTGCTTCAATCCCGCAAAACAACTATACGCAATCGGCACTAATACCAACGAAAAAAATGTGCCGAAGAGTAGGCCGCTCACAAACACAACACCCACTTGTTCACGACTCATAGCACTCGCGCCCGTTGCCAACAATAATGGCAATGCACCAAATACCATCGCTGCGGTTGTCATTAAAATGGGGCGCAGGCGAATGCTGGCGGCTTCCACTAATGCTTCTTGTGCCGATTTTCCAGCTTCTTGTAATTTGTTGGCAAATTGCGTGATTAAAATGCCGTGTTTTGCGATTAATCCAACGAGAGTGACGAGCGCAATTACGGTGTACAAATTAATTGAGCCGCCCATTAATTTTAATGAGACCAGTGCGCCCACAATACTGAGCGGCACCGCAAGCAAAATAATCAGCGGATCTACAAAACTTTCAAATTGCGCGCTCAATACTAAATAAATAAACACAAAGGCAAGCGAAAAAATCATCAACATGGAATTCGATGATCGCTCAATGTTGCGCGCTTGCCCTTTGAAAGCAAATTTAACTTGATCAGGCAGCAACGTGGGCAATGCATTTTTTAAATAAGAAACGACAGCGCCCATTGAATATCCTGGTGTCAATTCGCCGCCAATCACTGCGGCACGCAAACGATCGTAATGCAGTCTGTCGCTTTGTGATGGCGATGATGATACCGAAATTAAATTCGACAATGGAATTAATTTTCCAGTGCTGCTCGCAACCGTTAGCGTTTCCATTGCTTCAACGCTCGACAAATACGATGGCTCTGCTTGCACATCAACATCATAGGTTTGTCCATTCAAATCAAAATTAGAAACGGCAGAGCCACCGAGCAATGTGGCGATGGTGTTATCGATGCTGCTAATAGGCACTTGCAATTGATTGGCGAGCGCGCGATTGACTGTCAAATTATATTGTTGATCGTTAAATTGAATATTGCCTTTCACATTTTTTAATCCGGGATATTGATTCAGTGCCGCTGAAATGGCATTGCTTACTTGATATAAATATTGATAACTTGCTGGCGCCATAATATAAAATTCAATTTGGCTGTGTATTGAGCCACCAAATGACGGCGGAAAAGAAACCGCATCTAATCCAGGAATTTGGTGAATGGATTGATTGACGGAAGCAGCGATGTCATTCGCAGATTGATGTCGATCACCATAATTTTTTAACGTGGAAAAAATCGTGTTGTTATTGTCTTCACTTGCTTGCTCAAAAGAAAGCGATACATTGGTTTGAATATCTTTTTGTTGCGATAAAATTTGATTGAGCGTGTTTAGTTGAATTCCTGAGAATTCATTGTTGGTTCCAGATTCGGAATGGAGTGTCGTGACTAAAAATCCCATGTCTTCATTTGGTAAAAAAGTTTTGGGTAAAGCGCTAATCACAAAAAAACCGCAGAATACTAAAAACAAAGTGATCGCAATAATTTTTAATCGATGTGATAACACCCAGGATAATATTTTTTTATATTTTATTGTTAATTCAATAAAAAAATTCTCGATGGTGGCATTGAATTGGTTTTGTTTCACAGAATGTGGCGATAAAAATTTTGAGCACATCATGGGAGATAAAGTAAGTGCCACAAATCCTGAAATGATTACCGCAACTGCGAGCGTGAATGCAAAGGATTCAAAAATATGTGCTACCGGTCCTTGAATTAAACCAATGGGTGCGTAAACGGCTGCGAGCGTTAACGTCATTGCAATGACAGGCGTTGCAATTTCTTTGCTGCCTTGAATCGCCGCTTGCAGTCGCGTCATGCCATGCTCCAAATGACGATGACAATTTTCCAACACCACAATTGAATCATCCACCACCAAACCGATTGATAGCACCATCGCGAGCAGCGTAATAATATTAATGCTGAATCCCAAAAAATACATAAGCCCCATCGTTGCTAAAATGCAAATCGGAATTGTTACAATGGGAATCAATGCTGAGCGAAATTTTCCAAGCGAGAGAAAAATAATCATAGCGACAAATAAAATCGCGATGCCAATGGCCCTGTATACTTCCGTGATGCTCGCTTGCATGTAAGTCGCTTGATCAAATGTAATCGTGTAATGAATGTTGGGTGGCAATTGCGCTTGAATATTTTTCAATAAATGTCTGACGCGAGCGGAGGCGTCAATGGGATTAGCATCATCCGTATTGTATACCGACAGCAAAATTGCACGACTGCCGTTCACGCGAATAATCGATTTTGAATTGGTGTCGCTGCCCAATGCAACGGTTGCGATATCTTTTAAATACACCAATTGCCCGTGATTATTTTTCACAACGATGTTGCCGAATTGTGTTGCGTTATTCAATTCTGTTTTTGCGGTAATGGGAAAATTCATCGTCGGTGTTTTGATAAAACCCGCGGGCAACTGCAAATTGCTGCTCGTAATCGCTTGGCGAATATCATCCACGGTAATGTTAAACGCTGTCATTTTGCCGGGATGCAATGTGACGCGCATCGCATATTTATTTGCACCCGTCACACTCACCATCGAAATTCCTGGCACTTGCTCAATACGATCGGTGACGTAACGATCTAAATAATCACGCAACACATTGAGCTTGTCGCCTTGAATGCTGAAGGCAATATCCATTAAATCCATATCGCTGTGACCGATTTGCACGAGCGGGGGTTGAATGGTGTTGGGCAATGATGAGGCAGCCATCGCAATTTGATTGCGAATTTTATTGGTGACGTCATACACATTGACGCCGGGTTTTAATTCTACTTTGATGAAGCTTGAGCCTTGGCTGCTCGATGAATATGTGTCATCGATGCCTTCGATGCCGCTAATGGATTTCTCAAGTGGTGTTGTGACAGTGCTTTCCACTAATTTTGCACTGGCGCCGTCGTAAAATGCGGTGATAAAAATTTTTGCGGGTTCAAAGCGCGGAAAGAATCGCGTTTTGATATTGTGATAACCCATGATGCCAATAACAACAAGAATTAAACTCAAAACGGTTGCAAAAACGGGACGTTTGATACAAAACTGGGGTAAATTCATGGTTAATTCTTCGTATCAATTTTAATTGGCGCATTATTTTTTAGCTGACTTTGACCAGCAACAATTAGCGCGTCATTCAACTTTAATCCCGCGGTAATTTCCACATCCCCTTTGACACGAGACCCAAGTGTTACTGGCACGCGAACCGCTTTATTATTTTTTGCGATAAAAACAGAATAACCGTTGATAGTTGCAAGCACGCTTTGCTCAGGCGCTAACAATACATTTTTATCGCTCCCAAGATTTTGCGTGATGGTGACATATTCTCCTGGTTTAAAAAGTGCCGCAGTGTTGTTCACTTTTGCGTGCACGGCGATGGTTTGCGTGGATTGATCGACGTCAGGAGAAATGTAAGAAATATTGGCATTGAGTGGATGGTGATGCGCAGCGCTCGTAATGGTGAGTGCTTGATGCAATTGAATGTGATCAATATCATGCACCGGTAGCGTGAATTCTGCGCGCAAATGTTGATTGTCAACGAGAGTCGTCAGTTGCGTACCTGGATTGACGTAGTCACCAATGCTGATGGGCAAGCTGCCAACGGTTCCCGCAAAGGGTGCCGTGATAGCGCGCTGATCGAAATTAGTTTGCGCTGTGGCAAGTGCCGCTTGATTTTGCTTGAGTGTCACTTTAGCACCGTAATACATGTCTTGCGTGATAAATCCACGCTGCAATAATTTTGCATCGCGCGAAAATTGTAATTGACTGAGCGCATAACTTGCTTGCGCTGCAGACAATGCATTTTTTTCCGTCTGATTATCCAACGTAAATAATAGTTGGCCTGCTTTAACTGTATCACCCTCATGCACATTAATTTGTGTGATATAACCTGCGGCGCGCGGTGTGATCACCGCACTTTTTCTCGCAACTAATGTGCCTGTGGCAGTCGTTATATTTTGAATGGTTTTTTGTGTTGGCGGGGCGACACGCACAAGCACCGTGTCATGATGTAAAGTCGCGTGAGCTGATTTTTTTAAAACTAAACTATAAAACACGATTGAAAGAATGACAGCAACAATTAAAGTGATTGTTATTTTTTTTTGAGTCAGTTCCATATTATTCCCGATTCAACACTAAGAAAAAATTATTATTACCGCGTGTAATAGAAAGCAACAACGGTTTTTGTTGCTGTGCCAATGACGTTTGTAACGCTTCGATGGTAGTCACGGGTTTGGAATCAATAGCAGTGATGACATCGCCCAATGCTAAGCCTGCTAAGGCACCGGTGCTTGCATCAGTAAGTGCTGTTACCATTAAACCTTGCAAATGCGTTCCATCTTTTTCAAGTTCGTTTATTTTTTGTAAACGCATGCCAGATAAGTAAGGGATTTTCGGTTGTTGCAATGTTTTAGGGTTGGCGATGGTGACGGGAATCGTTTCTGTTTTTCCATCGCGAAGCAAAGTGACTTGTGCGGATGTACCCGGATGTACCAGCCCCAACACATTACGCAATTGTTCTGCGCTTTTAATCACATGACCATCGACACGTGTGATCACGTCTTTAATTTTTAATTGACTGGCTGCAGCAGGAGTTTCTGGAACAATTTCAGAAATCATCGCGCCCGTGGTGGTATGCAAATTCAGCGCGCTTTCAAGTTCCGGTGTGATATTTTGCACGATAACACCGAGCACACCGTGTTCCACTTTTCCATATTTCAATAATTGTTCGACAACACGTTGCGCCATGTTGCTTGGAATTGCAAAGCCAATGCCGATGTTGCCATCAGAAGGCGCTACCATAGCAGTATTAATGCCAATCCAATTACCTTTCATATCGACGAGCGCACCACCTGAATTGCCAGGATTAATTGGCGCGTCAGTTTGAATAAAACTTTGGTATCCTTCAATTTGCGGATGAGAACGATCGAGTGCACTCACCACTCCAGAAGTGACGGTTTGGGATAATCCATAAGGGCTCCCGATTGCAGTGACAAAATCGCCGACTTTTAATGTATCGGAATTAGCAAAGGGCAGGGCGGTTAAATGCGGCGCGTGAATTTGTAAAATCGCGATATCGTAATCCGCATCTTTAGCAAGTAATTTTGCGTGAAAACGTTCGCCATTTTTGAGTGTTACCACAATCGCTTTCTGATCTTGCACCACATGCGCATTTGTTACAATCAAGCCTTTTTCTGCATTAAAAACAACACCAGATCCAACGGCATATGCTTTTACGGGCACTTTTCTCGTGTCAGACACCGGTAAAATTTCATTGAGACGTTTCATTTGTTCTTCGACAACCGACACATTGACGACCGCCGGCATGACAGTTTGCAGCATGGGCGCCAAGCTATTCGCGTCGCCTGCAGGCACATGAGCGAAGGTAATCGCGGGTATTAACAGACAAGCGCAAATGGACAATGCTTGAATAACTTTCATGCTGAACAACCCCTCGTTTCATATTTTCGTTGTGCATTATAACGACAATTTTAATGCGAAGATATACGTGTTTTGCTATCTAACGTGTACGGCTCAGTAATTTATTTAATCGTTGCATATCCTCCGGCATCGGTGCTGTCCATTCTAATCGTTGTTGCGTGATAGGGTGGATGAGCGACAAGCGATACGCATGCAAGGCTTGCCGAGAAAATGCTTGTAATTCTTTTTGTAATTCCATGGAAATACGCATACTTTTTTGTTTTTTTGTGTATATACGATCGCCTACGATGGGGTAGTGTTTATGCGCGAGATGCACGCGAATTTGATGCGTGCGGCCAGTTTCTAATTGCACGCTCAAGAGTGTGTGCGCTGCAAAACGTTCTAAGACGCGATAATGTGTGATGGCTTCTTTAGCATCTTCCACTACGGCCATTTTGGTACGCGCAGTGGGATGACGGCCAATGGGTGCGTCAATTGTTCCGCCTGAAATCACAATTCCTTCCACAATCGCGCGATATTCGCGCTGAATTTCTCGCCGCCGCATTTGTTTTAATAACGCTTGATATGCGGGTAAGGTGCGCGCAATCACCAGTAATCCAGAAGTATCTTTGTCTAATCGATGAATGATGCCTGCGCGCGGCAAATAATGGAGTGTTGCATCGTGATGCAACAAGGCATTCATCAGGGTGCCGTGAGTATTGCCGGCACCGGGGTGAACGACAAGTCCCGCGGGTTTATTAATCACGATGATTTCTGAATCTTCGTAGACAATGTTGAGCGCAATATTTTCCGCGGCAGCTTCTATTTTTTCTTCAAGCGTCGCGCGCAGTTCGATCACTTGTCCCGTTTTGACAGTGTGACGCGTTTTTTGAATTACTTTCTGATCCACTGTTACCCAGCCGGCTTCTATCCATTGCTGAATTTGATTGCGCGAATAATCTGTGAATGCTTGCGACAACGCTGCATCCAATCGTTTACCATTCAAATTGTCAGTAATGATTGTGGTGAATTGGATTTTTTTCATATATCATCTTTGTCATTCAAATTTGACGTTTAAAGGGAACTGTTGGAGCTCTCATGAGAAAATTAGTCGCTATTTTATCGTGTTCTGTTGCTGCTTTATTAGCGGGTTGCGGCAGCGATAGCATACACAATTCATTCTCCGCTTACCGCAATCAAACGGCGGCGCAATTATATCACTCTTCCAAGGAAGATTTACTCAAGGGGCATGATGACAGAGCGGTGAAGCGTCTGGAAGCACTGAATGCGTTATATCCCTTTGGTGAGTACGCGGAGTCTGGTTTAATCAATCTGACTTACGCGTATTACAAAGATGATGAAAATGAAGAAGCGATGGCAACCGCTGAGCGTTATTTGCGTTTGTACCCTGAAGGTCAATATGCAGATTATGCGTATTACATGCGCGGTGTAATCGCGTTTACCGAAGGGTTTACGTGGCTGCAACGCAAAGTGGGGATTAATCCAGCGCCCATGGATGAATCGAATTTAAAAGGCGCTTATGAGTCCTTCGATCAGCTTGTGCATACTTTTCCGAATAGCCCTTACGTTTCCGATTCTTTGTCGCGCATGCGTTACATTCGTAATTTGTTTGCGGAAAAGGAAGCGGGTATCGCAAAATTTTATTATGATCGCAAAGCGTATGTCGCAGCGATTAATCGCGCGTCAGAAGTGGTCGCGCATTACGATCGCACGCCGTCGATGATTCCTGCGTTAAAAATTATGATGAAATCGTATCGTCATTTAGGCATGACGACGAAAGCGAACAATACGCAGAAAATTTTGCAGGCGAATACAAAATAAAATCGAAGCCACATCGTTACCGAACGGGAACAGCTGTAGTACAGCCGTTGCCACTCACGATAAGACCACCAGACGTGAAACACATGGAAATGTTGCAAAGCCGTTCTGCGGCGCTGGCAGTTGACGCAACAAACGACTTGCCTGACCCCAAACAGGTAGAACTATATTGTTGCGGTTTTGATTGTAGTTGCTTTGATTGTAGTTGCTTTGATCGTAGTTGCTGATTCGCCTGCTGATTCGCCGCAGAAAGGTTGAGACAGCCGACGCCCGCATAAGGTGTGCAATGCTTTTGACAGCGCTCAAGTGCAGCCGCAGTTGTTTTTCCAGTGAATAATGCTTCCGATTTGTAGCAAATGAATGTGACATTTTGTTGTTTTGATTGTAGTTGCTGCGATGAAGAATTGTGGTTAGGTGTCTTTGCATGACTACTTCCATTGCCAAATGGATTATGTATTCTCTTTTCCTCACATTTTACTTTCGCGTATAACGAAAGTGCTTTCGGCATATCTTTAAATAACAGTTGCGTCGTGTCAGTTACTGCTTTTTGTGCTTCTTTTTTTGCCTGAGTATTTATTTTTAATAAGTTAGCTTTCAGGAATCGTGTTGCCACACCCTTTGCAATTGCCTCAACGTCTTTTCTATCCCTGCGGTTATTTACCGCTATCGTAATTGCTTTTTTCATTCCTGCTTGCAGATATTTCGATGAATCTGCCAAGCTTTCGTTTGCAGATGTTTCCGCTGTTGTGATTAATTTTTTCCAAGTGCGCCCACCGTTTTTCCATTCAGAAAGTGCTTTTTTCAATGCCAGGTTATATTGTTCAATGTAACATAATGAATAACGATCACTGTTAGTCGGGATTGATAGCGGAAGTCCGCGAATGGAGAGCTTGAAAGTTGTTGGATTCAAATGAAAATGAGCGATGACTTGATCCGGTGTTATTCGTGTGCCGGGTGAGAGATTGTTTGGCAAAGTAATTGAATCAATTCGGGGTGTTACAGAAAATGTGACGGTCGCTTTTGGTTCGTGAGGTGTCTCTGCGAAAATTGGCGGCATGCTTAAAGACAATAAAGTCAACGCAATCCAAGTAATACTTTTTTTCATGTCGCTTACTCCATTTCTACGTAACGTACCATTATATCAGTAGTAATAACCCCATTGCCACACACGCCACCATGCTCAGCAATGGTAGTGTGATAAATTTAATCCATTGAAAGTGAATCGTGCTGCATGATAATTCTTGCGCGCAAACAGCGATGGGCGCAAATCCCGGAATCATTTGTTCGAGATACTGATACAACGCAAATAAAAATCCCAAAACACAAAAAGGCAGAGCGTAACGAACGATACCATGATCATTACGATACGCTGCAATTCCCAATAAAATCACCAGTGGATAAATCGCGATGCGTTGATACCAGCACAGCACGCAAACGGGCCAATTGAGAAAATATTGCATGAACAGCGTCGATAACAATGCAATTAATGCAATCAACCAAGCTGCGAACAATGCGTTTTTTTTAAGAATTTGACACATCAGACCATTGTATACTTGAATTTTCATGAAATCACGCGCGAAAAAGTGTGGACGGGAGTGTGAGCGGGGTGAGTATATTTGATATAATCGAATAACTTACTATTGGAAATCACTATGCGACGCGTCACAGGGATGTTTATCAGCGCAGGGCTATGTCTGATTTGCGCTTGCAGCCACCATCAAACCCCCTATCTTGGTTATGTCGAAGGCCGCTACGTTTACTTGTCTTCACCTGTTTCTGGTCAATTGATCCAGCTTGCGGTTCAAAAAGGTGAGACCGTGAAAACGGGACAGGTTGCATTTCAATTGGATCCTCAACCTGAAAGCTCAGAATTATCTGCTGCCAAAGCGCAATTTCAATCCGCGGAACGAGATTTAGAAAATTTAAAATTAGGTGCGCGTGAAACGATTATCAAACGACTCGAAGCGCAAATTTTACAAGCGCACGCGAATGTGACTTACTCTAAAAAAATGTTGGATCGCAATCAATCGCTCAGACAAACGGGTGCAGTGAGTCAAGCGATGTTGGATCAATCACGCACGACGCATCAAACGGATTTGCAAAAATTAAATGAAGCACAAGCCAATTTAGCAGAAGCGAAATTAGGCGCTCGTACGAATTTAATTGAAGCGCAAGAAGCGAAAGTAAACGCCGCGCGTGCATCCGTAGAAAAATATCAGTGGATGGTGTCGCAAAAGAATGTAGTAATTCCTGCGGATGGTTTCGTGCAAGACACATTATTTCGACAAAATGAATTTGTGCCCGCTGGAAAACCGGTTATACAATTTTTACCGAATCAAAATCGATTGTTAATTTTTTTCATTCCAGAAAAAAAATTAAGCGGCATTCATTTGGGTCAACTGATTTCATTTACGTGTGATGGATGCGCAAAAAATCTTTCTGCAACGATTGATTATATTTCTTCGCGTGCGCAATACACGCCGCCCGTGATTTACAGCGAAGAGAGCCGCTCAAAATTGGTGTATTGGATAGAAGCATCGATGGATGCTAGCACTGCTTTAAAAGTTAATCCGGGCGAGCCAATCGAGGTATTCATTCAGTGAATAATGACATCGTCATTCAAGTCACCGATCTCACCAAAAAATTCGGCAAAAAAATTGCGGTTGATAAAATTTCGTTGACAGTGCACCGCGGTGATATTTTTGGTTTTCTGGGACCTAATGGCAGTGGCAAAACAACAACGATTCGCATGCTTTGTGGTTTGCTTACGCCAGACGGTGGCGATGGACAATGCTTGGGCTTTGATTTGCGTCGCGATGCGCAATCGATTAAAAAGAAAGTGGGGTATATGACGCAGAGTTTTAGTTTGTACGGTGATTTAACGATAGAAGAGAATTTAGATTTTGCCGCGCGTTTGTATCAAATTAAAGATCGTGAACATAAAATCGATACGGTGTTGAAAGAATTAAAATTAACGGAGCGTCGAACACAATTAACCGAGACGTTGTCTGGTGGATGGAAGCAACGCCTTGCATTATCCGCTGCATTATTACACGATCCGGAATTATTGTTATTAGATGAACCGACGGCGGGTGTTGACCCTAAGGCGCGTCGAGAATTTTGGGATAAAATTCACGCGCTGTCGCAAGCGGGCGTGACGATACTCGTTAGCACACACTACATGGACGAAGCGGCGCGCTGCACGCGGCTTGCCTATATTTCTTATGCAAAATTATTAGCGCAAGGCACTGCGAGTGAACTGATCGCAGCTTCCGGTCTTACTAATTTAGAAGATGTATTTATTGCCTTGCAAGGAAATACAGAATGAGTTTTTCACTTCAACGCATGATCGCAGTGCTGCGAAAAGAATTTTTTCAAATGATGCGTGATCATGTGTCGGTTGGTATGATTATTATTATTCCGCTCATTCAATTAATTTTATTTGGATTTGCAATTAACACCAATCCAAAACAATTACCCGCGGCACTCGTGTCATTGGATCATTCAGTGCTAACGCGCACATTAGTTCGCGCCATTGAAAATTCAAATTATTTTCGTATCGTAAATGAGCCCGCCTCCATGTCGGAAGCCAATCAATTATTAGCGACGGGAAAAGTGTTATTTGTCATTACGATTCCATCTGATTTTACTAAACGTTTTTTTAGAAATACCAAACCAGAAATTTTAATTGAAGCGGACGCATCAGATCCGGTGGCCGTGACTGCCGCTGTTGGCGCGATGCAGCAATTAACTTATTCTGTTTTCGATCGTTGGTTAACGGGTAATTTAGCGGAATTAAAAAATGCTGCGCCGAATGCAAATTTTATCATTCATGCAAAATACAATCCGGAAGAAATTACGCAATACAATATTGTGCCAGGATTATTGGGTGTCGTGTTAACAATGACGTTGGTGTTGGTGACAAGTATGGCGATTACGCGTGAACGTGAGCGCGGAACGATGGAGTATTTGCTCGCAACACCTGTGCGTCCGCTCGAAGTGATGCTCGGAAAAATTTTACCGTATGTAATTATGGGCTACATTCAAGTAATGATTATTTTAATCTGCGCTTATTTTTTATTTCATATTCCAATGCGCGGCAGTGTGTGGTTATTGTTACTGTCTGTTTTGCCTTTTATTGCGGCAAATCTGTCGGTTGGATTAACTTTTTCGAGTATCGCGCGAAATCAATTGCAAGCGATGCAAATGGCCTTCTTTTTCTTTTTGCCGTCATTATTACTGTCTGGATTTATGTTTCCGTTTTACGGGATGCCTGCATGGGCGCAATATTTAGGAGGTATGTTGCCATTAACCTATTTTTTAAGGATTGTGCGTGGTATTGTTTTAAAAGGCAACTCGATTGCATTGATCTGGCCAAGCATTTGGCCGATGGTGTTGTTCATGTTGGTTGTCTTGTTGATTGCATGGAAACGTTATCGTCGAACCTTAGATTAAAATTTGGGGGGACTGATGAGATACGGAGACGGCACGCTAGAATTACCGAAATCTCAAGCGCTTTTTATTCAGCAACGCTTTCTTGTTATTTTGAATGATCATTACATCAAAATACGTCCAAAGCCATTTGAACCCTATCGGTCGATCACATCGCAATTGGTTGAGCAATTTTCTGAAATTCTACTGGCAACGCCGGACCACGTTAAAATAAAATTTAACATTGAATATAAAACAAAATTTAATATTTACGATTTAATCGAATTGGCAGCGTTTGAAAAATTAAACGAAATTCCAAATATTGTGCATCGCAGCCAAAATATTAATTTTTTGTATGGAAAATTTTTTAGAGCCATGCAGTTATATTATGATGAAGCTACAACCGACGTACTCAGTTTTTTGCGTCATGATTTAGATCTCCACGTGTCAAATTTTGAATCAAAATTATCTGGAAAATTTCAATTACATTTATTTTTATCGGCAATCAAGAGCGAATTAAATAAAAAACAAGCTCAATTTGGAAAATCTATTTATGATTTAAATGCGCAATCTGATTTTCCAGCGTTATGTCACGAAGCAGGTCGCCAACGCAGCCATGTTTTTCCGGACGCAGAAGGGAAAACAAATACACTCATCGTGTTATTAAATATTACTCGAGACACATTGTTAGCGCCAAATTACGCACTGTTGTCGGATCCATTTTTGCAACAATATCGATTTCCTGCAAGATATACTATTTCTCTCATCACGCATTTTGATTTATTGGAGCTTGGTTTGTTTCGTCAATCTGGATTGTGCGGTAAAACACCGCTGCAAATTTACGTGCGCAATCAAAATTTGAAACGATTGTATTTGGCGAGCTCCACGACTCTATATTTTGGTTTTCACGATTCACTCACTCAATTGTATTGTGTGCATCCGGATTTTCCATTTACATTGTCAGCTGCCAAACCCATTGGTGATCCCGCTAAATATTTTTTTGATAAATTACTGAAGGCGGCGAGTCCACGTTTTGAATTTTTTGCAAACGCTGAAACTAAAAAAATCAATAGCGTTGTGATTTCTGTTTCGGGGCAGTCCAATCCAACGGTGGATAATTTAGTTGCAAAACTTCGCGAATTCAAATGTGACTTAAAACAAGCGACTGCAGCAGTTAAAGTGATGCTGCAGGAAGCCTATTTAATCAATCAGAAATGCGAATGGACGTCGTTTGTGAATGGTGTCACGCGGCATGCATCGGTGTGTCGTAATTGATTCGCTCCCTACGGGTCGCGTCTATGTCCAAATGTAGGGTGTCCAAAACCGCACTAAATCACCTGATTTCATTCCCTGGGAAATGGACCCGGAAACATGGTCTTCATTCCTCCTACAACTGATCGCCAACTTATAGCGTTATCTTTACTGACTTTAGCCATTTTTTATAAAAACCTTCACCGCCGTTTAAGGCTTCTTTAAGATCGACCCTGTATGATTCATTCTTATATAAACCAGTATCAAGAGGATAACGATAATGACTCGAGCAACAACAACCAGCTCCACTAAAACCACGCCCAAAAAAATCCATCTCACTACGCAACAAGGTCCAAGCGGTACTGCATTGGTTGTTACTTCAAGTTCTTTTTATGGTCGCAGTGTTGTGACCATGACGCATGATGAATTTTACACGTTTCGATTACTGATGCTCCATTTATCACAAATAATGAATGGATATGATGGACTAAAATTTTTAAAAAAGATTTCCCCGATTAAAGATACGCTCTTGTATATTTATTCTTTTCTATATTCTAATACCGCTATTGTGCGACTCGTTGCACCAAAAATAACTAATGAGCATGACCAATTAGAGGCAGTTTCTTCAGCGCTTTGTGCCACAGCGCCCGTTCCTGATCGTCGTGATTACAGTACATCAAGTTTGTACTTTTTAAATTACAGTATTGATATTAAATTAGGTGCTCTGTTGAGTGCGGCGCATGATGCAAATATTGACGCTTTAAAGCACATTATTGAAAAAACCAATCCAGAAAATCGCAGTAGGTTATTATCTACCCCTGAAGGAGAAAGCTATTCAGAAACGCGCCTTGACACTGCATTTAAAGTGGCATTGGTCACAGGTGATGAAGAAATGGCTGGGGAAATAGCACAATATCTTGATCCCGCAGAAAAGGCACGTCAATTTAAAAATGTGTTTAGGCCTGATTTTACAGCTTTTTTTAAACAACAAGAGCAAGAGGCGCAAAGCTTATTCAAAGGTCTTGTAGCAGCATTTAATAGCGCAACGCAAACGGAGATGCGAAACGCGCTTAATCACGTGTCTAACGCAGATGGCACGACCTCTGCATTACAACAAAAAATCGCAGAATTTAAAACTAAATTAGAAGACTATGTTGCTAAAACACGCCCTCTGCATAATGACTTTATTCTTGCTAAAGCGTATGAGATTTATGATAAAAACTGGTCTTTGTGGACAGACGATCAACTTTGTTTGTTTTCGCAACCTGTAATTGGTTTAATTCAAGAAACCTACCTTGAAACCTCTAAAAAGCGTTCGATGGACATTGCAGAGGGTATTTGTAATCGCGCACAAAATATTGACAAAGACATGCCCGCGCGTCGATCTCTTCTCCTCGCAGGTTCTACTGCTGATATTCGTTCCGTCGTTGATTTGGGTTCTCGTTGTTGTATTGATATATTTGGGCGGCGGGGTTGTGTGGGTGCGAGGCGGCTCGTGCAGGCGGTGCGTGTGTTGGGTGTCGCCTTCTCCATGGAGTCGCTGGCGGAGTCGGGCTCGTTCGCTTTTATAAAAATTGTGTCGAGCAAAAACATCGGGCTTGGAAAATTTATGCAGCCAGCGAAATCACCACATCAGTCTCGCACAGGTTGCGCGATGATGTGAGATAGTGTTGAAGAAACTCGGTGGCATTTTCTGCTGCCGCGGGATTCCAACATGATTCGATATACTGATTGCTAAGTTCTTTGTGTTTCCAAGTACCCGATGTTCTTACCCACCAACACAACCAGCGAACAAGGTAATTTTTGATCTTTGGGCGAGAGACACCATCGGCGACCATCCATTTGACTTGTTCGCGTGCTTTATGCAATGTTCGCGGATGCGGAACAATGTGCGAAGCGCCAAGCGTTTGATTTTGCAGTAAATATTCCCCCCTCATTATTTAACCCACAAGGTTTGGAATCGATTACTGCGCCATCATCAGCATGTGTGATGTTGGTATTATCCACCGTTCGTGTCGGCGGATACTGTATGCCTAAAAAGCGCAATACCATGATCAGGATTTTTGTAACCATACGGTGAATCAATCGGATTTTTAATAATATTTTGCAGCATGACAATTAATTTCGGATCATCGTAATATTTTTTAATATCCGAAATTAACTTTCCGTGCGAGATAGATTTGTAAAATGATTTCACATCGGCACGGATAAAATATTTTGGATTTTCTTTTTGCAGCACCTCACGAATTTTTTGCGTTGCATTTTTAACTCCAGACAGCATGGCGTTTTAATTAACGGTTTGTCAGTATCGCCACAAAAACGACAATGCTTTCCGGGAATTTTTTTTGCTGTTATGCGATCGTTGGTCATACTTTATAACACCATTATTTTTGCTTAGCGAGTGTCCAGATGGCGCGTATTATTGCATTTTTTTGACAAATGGAGTTAACCAAGGCTCGCGATGACTGGAAGATAAAAGCAAAAAACCGCGGTGCTGTTGCACGCGTATTACGCAAAGAGCTTGTCAGGATAAAGGCAAATCGCAATGCATCGTTGAAAAAAATTGTCGTGCTTGAAGAAAAATTAAAATCGCAAGGCGCCGCACTATCAATTAAGCCAGACAAGGTGACGCTTATTCACATCACGCTTTCATTATTTTTAGTGGGTCGCATTGGGTTTCGTGCCATTTCCAGGGTATTGAAAGTTCTCAGCAGCAAACTTGGAATAGCAAAAGCGCCTTGTGCTCAGACAATCAGTAACTGGGTGATGCGCTTATCCATTGTTAAAATACAAGCGGCAATTGAATTTGAAAAAGCAGGTGGACTTGTGCGCGATATTACCAATGGGTATGTTTGGATGATTGATCTCTCCATTGGATTGGGCGCCGGTAAAATTCTCAGCGTATTGGCATTAAACTTAAATCATCACGCACAGCTTGATCATGCGCCAACATTGCAAGACGTTGAGTGTGTTGCTGTGTCAGTAGCATCATCGTGGACAGGAGATGCAATAGCTGCGTTTTTAAAAAAAGTGATGGCAAGTGTTGGTGGTGCGCTCAGTGCTTACTTAGATGCAGATCGAATTGCATCGCGGTTGTCAGCATTTTGCGGATCATTCAGTATAGAGGATGCAAAAAAAGTGATTGCGATTAGTGTGGCAGAGCAGAATTCTGCGATGAATTGCGGGGGTTCATTAATCAAGCTGCGACGCGATGTTTTACCGCATGTCGGGAAATTGGAAGTATTGGCGCAGCAACCTGAGAGGTGATCTGCGAGGTCCAAAACATGGGAAATGCGTTTTGGTGAGTTTGGACACCCTAGTCCAAATGCACAATGCACATAGACACGAGCGGTAGCGAGTGAATTAATCAATCACCACGCGAAACTTCTGAACTGTTTCATCTTCATTGCTCCACGGTCTTTTATAAACCATTTCAATGTTCGTCGTTTGCGGCACAATAAACGCGGTTTGCTGAATGCGAAATGTCCACACACTTAGTCCACCTGCACCCATCAATTTTTTATTTTCAGGATGAATGAATTTTTGATGTACGGGCACAATTAATTTGTCATCAAACGATTGCAAGAACCACGAATAACCGGTGGTTGGGTTCGCAGCCAGTGCGATAACAAAATCTCGCTGTTTGACAGAATGAACAATAATTGGTTTTTCGGGTGAAGTCACGGTGATTTTTTCTGCAAATGCGGCAGTAAACAACATTAACCAAAGCAACATACCCCTAACAATAATTTTCATTTATTTCTCCTGCGCTACTTTATTTTTTAACGACACATAACTCGGCAATCCATTGTGATAAGGCGGATAATGTTCGCCTTGAATGAGCGGTAATAAATATTCGCGACATTTTTCCGTAATGCCAAAACCCTCTTGTGAAATAAAATCTCGCGGCATTTTTGCCTCCACGTTCGCTACTTTTTCGAGTGGTGCTTTACCAATAGACCAACGATAAGGTGAGGATGATTCACGCACAATGGTGAGCATGATATTGCTATCACCTTGCAATGCAAACTCCACCGCTTTTTTTCCCAGCGCGTACGCTTGATCTGCATCAGTTTTTGATGCGATATGTGCTGCAGCACGCTGCAGATAATCCGCAACCGCCCAGTGATATTTATAACCCAAATTCTTTTTGATATTTTCCGCGAGCATAGGTGCAATGCCGCCCAATTGTGCGTGACCAAATGCGTCTGATAATCCCGATTGCTGAATGAAACTTCCATCTGCGTTACGAATGCCTTCGGAAGCGACAATCACGCAATATCCATATTTTTTAACTGATTCATCCACTTTGCTTAAAAATTTTTTTTCATCAAACGCAATTTCTGGAAATAAAATTAAATGCGGCGGGTCACCTGCTTTTTGATGAATTAATCCGGAAGCAGCGGCGATCCATCCCGCATGCCTTCCCATTACTTCGAACACAAAAATTTTAGTGGAAGAAGCAGCCATACTTTTTACATCGAGTGCCGCTTCCAATGTTGAAATCGCAATATATTTTGCAACTGACCCAAAGCCGGGGGAATTGTCGGTGATTGGCAAATCATTGTCGATGGTTTTGGGAATGCCGATGCACGCCATTGGATAACCCATTTTTTCCGACAATTGCGATACTTTGTGTGCGGTGTCTTGCGAATCACCACCACCGTTGTAGAAAAAATAATGAATGTCGTGTTTCTGAAATACTTCAATTAATCGGCGATATTCACTGTCATCCTCGTGCATTTTTTTTAATTTGTAACGACAGCTGCCGAAGGCGCTGGCAGGCGTGTAACGCAAGCTCGCGATCGCTTCCGCAGATTCGTCGCCAGTGTCAATCAACTCATCGTTTAAAACGCCAATAATTCCATTTTTGGCAGCAAACATGGTTTTGTCGGGGCAGAGTGCGCGCGAGGCTTCAATCACACCACAGGCACTATTATTAATAACAGCAGTTGGACCGCCGGATTGTGCATAGAGGATATTTTTAGGCATAATGGACTCCATCATTCTGCAGCAAAGGGTATCATTTTTTTATGCGAATTCATATTCTCGGTATTTGCGGTACTTTCATGGGCGGTATTGCACTTTTGGCGCGTGGACTGGGGCACAACGTCACAGGTTCCGATGTGAATGTTTATCCGCCCATGTCAGATGCATTGCAAGCGGCGGGGATTCCCATTTGTATTGGTTACGATGCAAAAAATATTGATCCAAAAACGGACTGCGTGATTATCGGCAATGGAGTGAAACGCAACAACGTATGTGTGGATTTTATTTTAAATCAACGCCTACATTTTATTTCAGGGCCGCAATGGATTTACGAGAACGTTTTACGCGATCAGCATGTGCTTGCTGTCTCTGGCACACATGGAAAAACCACAACGACCGCATTACTCACTTGGATTTTAGAAGTTGCTCAATTCAATCCCGGATTTTTAATTGGTGGTGTTCCAAAAAATTTTGATAACACGAGTCGGCTCGGTGGTGGAAAATATTTTGTGATTGAAGCAGATGAATACGATACCTTGTTTTGCGATAAACGTGCGAAATTCATGCATTATCATCCAACCACATTCATTATTAATAATATTGAATATGATCATGCCGATATTTTTCCTGATATTGAAGCGATTAAATTACAATTTCAATATGGATTGCGTTGTGTTCCAAGTAACGGCACCGTTATTTTTCCTGCAACCGATGCAAATGTGGCGGATGTGATTGCGCGCGGATGCTGGGGAAATAAAATTATCACAGGTGATAATAATGCATGGCATGCGATGTTGCAAAAAACTGACGGCAGTGTGTTTGATGTGTATTATCAAAATGAAAAACGCGCGACGATACAGTGGCAGCTCATCGGCCAACACAATGTGATGAATGCATTAGCAGCAATCGCTGCGGCAGATTCCATTGGCGCGAGTGTGTCGGCAATTGAAAAAGCGTTTGCAACTTTTCAAAATGTGAAACGCCGATTGGAAGTGCGTGGATGTGTCAATAATATTACGGTGTACGATGATTTTGCGCATCATCCAACAGCAATCGCCACGACGATTGATGGATTGCGAAAGCAAGTGGGGCAGGCGCGCATTATTGCGATTGCGGAATTTGGCTCCAACACCATGCGTGCAGGCGCGCACAAGGAAGCACTCGGCCCTGCATTTTCACAAGCCAGTATCGTGCACGTGCTTTGTCCTGAAGACAAAAGCTGGGATGTGATGAGCATGCTCGTTGCAGTAAGGGATCGCGCTTTCGCGCATGATTCAGTTTCTGATATCATCAACACAGTGGCCACACAAGCGAAGCCTGGCGATCATGTGCTCGTGATGAGTAATAAAAGTTTCGGCGGGATTCATCAAAAATTATTGGACGCATTCCATGTCAACATTTCAAGCGGCATTGCAAGCTGAAAATCCGCTGCAAATTATCGGCACGATTAATGCATATTGCGCGATTATGGCAGAAAAAACAGGCTATCGCGCGATTTACTTATCCGGCGCGGGATGTGCCAATGCATCGTATGGCTTGCCTGATTTGGGCATGACGAGTTTAGATAATGTGTGCGACGATGTGCGTCGCATCACAAGCATCACTCATTTGCCTCTGTTGGTCGACATGGATACAGGCTGGGGAAATGAATTAAATGTTGAGCGTTCTGTATCGCAGCTTATTAAAGCAGGTGCTAAAGCCGCGCACATTGAAGATCAAGTGGCGGCGAAACGTTGCGGACATCGTGACAATAAAATGTTGGTAGAAATTCCCGAGATGGTGGCGCGCTTGCACGCAGCGATTGCCGGAAAAAAAAATGCTGATTTTTATTTGATTGCGAGAACAGATGCAATGGCATCTGAAGGAATGGATGGTGTGATTAAAAGAGCAGAAGCGTATGTAAAAGCGGGTGCTGAAGCAATTTTTGCGGAAGCGTTTTATACGCTGAAAGATTACGAAATTTTTTGCAAACATATTTCTGTTCCAGTGTTAGCGAATATCACCGAATTTGGAAAAACACCGTTGTTTACAGTTGCCGAATTAAAAAGTGCGGGGGTTCAATTCATTTTATATCCGCTCAGTGCTTTTCGCGCGATGAATCACGCAGCACTTGCGGTATTTCAATCCATCCGAAAAAACGGTACACAAAAAAATATGATCGATCAAATGCAAGATCGCAAAACGTTGTACGATTTTTTGGATTATGAAAGTAAAGAGCCGCGCGCGTAAACAGGCTGGTTCTAAATGGAAATTGGCATGACAACGACAGCTCATCCATTGCGCTTAAAGCGCTTAGGAATTGATACCTATAAAGAACCTGTTATTTATATGCGAAAAGATTGTCATATCTGCCGCTCAGAAGGCTTTGAAACGCAAGCGCGCGTTCAAGTCACTTTGAATGACCGCTCACTCATTGCAACATTAAATACCGTGGATTCAGAATTGCTGGGATTGGGCGAAGCAGGATTATCAAATTATGCGTGGGAATTTTTACAAGCAGAAGAGGGCGGGCAAGTTTTTCTATCTCATCCGCGCATTCTGAATTCGATGAGTTATGTGCGCGCAAAAGTATACGGCACAGCGTTGAAACAGGATGAAATCAATCAAATTATTGCTGATATCACTAAAGGACGTTATTCAGACATTCAAATCGCTACTTTTTTGACGAGCTGCGCTGACAGTCGATTGTCTGAAGATGAAATTACGCATTTAACGGATGCGATGATTCGCGTTGGAAATCGTTTAACGTGGCCTTCAGAAACGGTGGTTGATAAACATTGTATTGGCGGCTTACCCGGAAATCGTACCACGATGCTGATCGTTCCCATTGTGACGGCATTTGGGTTGTTAATGCCAAAAACATCGTCACGCGCAATCACTTCACCCGCGGGTACGGCAGACACGATGGAAGTATTAGCACCCGTTGATTTGGATCTTGCAACCATGCGTAAGGTTGTTGAGCAAGAAAATGGATGCATCGCATGGGGTGGCAAAATAGGTTTAAGCCCCGCAGACGATATTTTAATTCGCGTGGAAAGCGCCATTGATTTGGATAGCGAAGGGCAAATGGTTGCTTCAATTTTATCAAAAAAAATTGCCGCGGGTTCAACGGATATTTTGATTGATATTCCGACAGGTCCTACTGCGAAAGTACGCAGTGACATGATGGCAAGTCAATTAAAAAAATTCTTGATTAATGTGGGCAGAAAATTAGGCGTGCGTGTTCAAGTGCATTTTTCTGATGGATCACAGCCTGTGGGGCGAGGTATTGGCCCTGCATTAGAAGCGAAAGATGTGTTGGCAGTATTGCAAAATGAAAAAAATGCACCGCAAGATTTGCGTGATCGCGCATTAACATTAGCGGGATTGTTATTTGAATTTTCAAATAAAATACCTGCAGGATCAGGAAAAGAAACTGCCACCAAAATTTTAAATAGTGGAAAAGCTTGGAATAAATTTCAAGCAATTTGCAAAGCACAGGGAGGGTTGTTTACGCCGCCCATCGCAAAACATCAGCACGTTGTTACGGCAAAACAAGCAGGAAAAGTGATTGCGATTAATAATCGGATGTTGTCACGATTAGCAAAACTTGCCGGCGCACCGCGATCAAAAGCGGCTGGAATTGAATTGCTGACACCACTTGGAATGCGTGTTGATAAAGAACAACCTTTGTTTGTTATTCATTCTGATGCTGCCGGTGAATTAACCTACGCGGTGGGATTTTTACAGCAAGAAGCGGATATAGTGCAAATAGGTTTTGATAGCTGAGGTAATCATCAATGTCAACAGAAACACCTGAAGTGAGACGTCCTTGGGGCGGCTATACCATTCTCAAAAAATCACGTTCACAGTGGGCAAAAAAATTATTTGTCAATAAAGGTGCTCGTTTGAGCTTGCAAAGTCATCAGCATCGTGACGAAATATGGCTTGTTTTAAGCGGTAAAATAACCGTTGTTCTTGGCAGTAAAACATTCGATGTAAAAAAGGGCGATTTTATTTTTGTACCAAAAACAAAAAAACATCGCATCATCGGCAAAACATCAGCGTGCGTGTTTGAAGTGGCGTATGGAAAAGTATTGGAGCGAGACATAGTGAGATATGAAGATGATTATGGAAGAAATATTAATGAAACGAAATAAATATTCTATCATTGCGCGCTTATTTTTATGCGCAGCTTTACTAACTGGGCTGATGTTTTTTCATGGGGCTATTGCGCAATCAGAAAATACACATCCAACAGTGACGGTTTTAAATATTCAAGGAGCTATCGGCCCTGCAGTACAAGATTATATTGAGCGAGGCATTAAAGAATCTGAAAAATTAAATGCAAAAGCAATTGTCTTAACTATGGATACGCCAGGTGGTTTGGATACCTCCATGCGCGGCATTATTAAGTCTATTTTGCACTCAGCAATTCCAGTTATAAGCTATGTTTATCCGAGCGGCGCCAGAGCTGCAAGCGCGGGAACCTATATTCTGTATGCAAGCCACATTGCGGCGATGGCGCCAGGAACAAATTTAGGTGCGGCAACACCGGTTAGTATTACATCACAAAAAAAACAAGATAAAGAAAATAAAAATACTAATAGCGACACAGAAAAAAATGCGTCTGAAATGAAAGCGATAAATGATGCGAAAGCTTATATTCGCAGTCTTGCACAATTACGTGGACGCAATGAACAATGGGCTTCAATCGCGGTAACACAAGCAGTTAGCTTATCAGCAACAGAAGCCTTGAAATTAAATGTGATTGATTTTGTGTCACCAACAATCCACAGTTTATTAGCAGCGGCAAATGGAAAGACTGTGTTGGTAAACAATGCTCCAATAAAAATCAATACAGCGCATGTGACCTTGCTGAAAATACAACCCAATTGGCGCGATAAAATACTCACTGTCATTACTGATCCAAGTATCGCATACATTTTATTAATGGTTGGCGTGTATGGTATATTTTTTGAGTTTATGAATCCAGGATATGTGGCGCCTGGCGTAATTGGTGCGATTGCATTATTTTTAGCGTTATACGCTTTTCAATTATTGCCGATTAACTACGTCGGATTTATTTTAATTGTGCTGGGTATTATTTTCATGGTGGCTGAAGTGTTTTTTCCAAGTTTTGGTGCACTTGGTTTAGGTGGCATTATCAGCTTTGTCATTGGATCGTTTTTGTTATTTGATACTGAAATACCGGGATTTATATTACCATGGCAGTTGATCGCCGGCATAACCATTACGAGTGGCTTATTTTTAATTGGATTAACGCAATTGTTATTGCGCTCACGATATAAATCTGTTGTTAGTGGTGTGCAAACATTAGTTGGGAAAACTGGTGTGATTGAACAAGATGGCGATCATTTTTGGATATTGATAAATGGTGAACGATGGGGCGTAAAATCCGAAGATTTACTGTATAATAGGCAGTCGGTCAGAGTGGTACGTGTTGATGGCTTGACATTAATTGTGAAAGCATTTGATCATTGAGATTCTTGTGGAGAGTTTAATATGGGTATGGCTATTTATATCGTAATTATTTTTGTTGCTATCGTGTTATTTAGTGCAATTAATATTTTAAAAGAATACGAACGTGGTGTAGTGTTTATGCTTGGCCGATTTTGGAAAGTGAAAGGGCCCGGGTTAATTATCATCATCCCTGTTTTCCAACAAATGGTGCGTGTTCAGCTGCGTACAGTGGTAATGGATGTTCCCAGCCAAGATGTCATCACACGCGATAACGTGTCTGTTCGTGTTAATGCAGTTGTCTATTTCCGTGTCGTTGATCCTGAAAAAGCCATTATCCAAATTGAAGATTATAATGAAGCGATCAGTCAATTGGCGCAAACCACATTGCGTTCGGTATTGGGTCAACACGAGCTCGATGATTTATTAGCAGAGCGTGAAAAATTAAATAAAGATTTGCAGTTGATTTTGGATTCAGCGACCGATAACTGGGGTGTTAAAGTATCAAATGTTGAAATGAAGCACGTGGATTTAAATGAAACGATGGTGCGCGCTATTGCAGCGCAAGCAGAAGCAGAGCGTGAACGTCGCGCAAAAATTATTAATGCTGAGGGTGAATTTCAAGCGGCACAAAAATTACAAGAAGCCGCTGGCGTCTTGTCACAACAACCCACGGCAATTCAATTACGGTATTTACAGACTTTAATTGATATTGCTGGCGATAAAACATCAACCATTGTATTTCCGTTGCCGATGGAATTTATGGCGACCCTGATGAATAAGCTGAAATAAAGTATTAGAAGCTGCTTGGTTAAACGTTAGTTTAACCCGGTGGATGAAGCTAACATGAATGGAAATGTTGATGCACACGGTTAGTCAATGGTGGATGTGGGTCGCTTTTCTAGTATTTATTGCGTGCATGTTGTTTGCGGATTTTTTTCTGTTTGGTGGAAAAAAAACGCATCGCGTTTCCACCAAGGAAGCGCTTACATGGACAATCGTTTGGATTTCACTTTCTTTTTTGTTTAATTTTTTATTTTGGATTTATCTCAATCACACGGCCGGAACAGCGATTGCCAATCAAAAATCGATTGAGTTTTTAACCGGCTATCTTATTGAAAAATCTTTATCGGTAGATAATATTTTTGTTATTTTAATGATTTTTAATTACTTCGCTATTCCTGCGGAATATCAGCGCCGTGTTTTGATGCTTGGTGTTATTGGCGCTATTGTGATGCGCTTAATTTTAATTGTGCTAGGGATTTGGTTGGTCGGTAAATTTGCTTGGATTTTATATATATTTGGATTGTTTTTGCTGATCACAGGGATAAAAATGTTTATTTTCGCAAATCGTAAACCGAATTTGTCAGAAAACCCTGTTTTAAAATGGATGCGCAATCACCTGCGCATTACTCATGAGCTACACAAAGAGCATTTTTATATTTTTAAAAAGGGATTGCTGTATTTTACGCCGCTTTTTTTAGTGCTTATTTTAGTTGAAGTGACTGATTTAATTTTTTCGGTTGATAGCATACCCGCTATTTTTTCAGTAACCAATGATCCATTTATTGTTTTTACTTCAAATATTTTTGCGATACTTGGCTTGCGAGCGTTGTATTTTTTGCTGGCAAATATGAATCATCAATTCCATTTATTAAAATATGGCCTTGCATTTATTTTAGTTTTTGTTGGTATAAAAATGCTCATTGCGCATTGGATCAAAATATCGGTGTTACTAGGATTTAGTGTTGTCGTTTTTACGCTTATTATTTCTATTGCCCTCAGCGTATTTCAAAAAGAAGTACGCTTAAAAAATTAAAGAAGCTATCCAGATTGAATGTGAAAAGTGTATACGGAGTCTCTGTACACGACGAAATTTAAAAAGCACTCGTCATCCCGGAAATTGCGCTAGCAATTATCCGGGATCTAGGAGAAAAACACTGGATTCCGGATAATTTTTGAGTACAAAAATTTCCGGAATGACGCGGTAATTTTTTTGTCGTGTACAGAGATACGGAGTTATAAAAGACAATTAAAAAACGGCAGACGGGAGATTGTAATATGCAAGTGATTCCTATTTTTCATGAAGAGGGTATTGAATTTGATCGCTTACTGGGCAATGGTGCGTTTAACGATGTTTATTTGTCGAAGACAAGCTTGTATGTTTTCAAGCAACCCAAAGTAAAATCACCGCTTACGCCAAACTCTGCAATTCCATCAACCGACATCCCTGAGAATGCTGTTTTAGTGTGGAATAGCATCAATGGTGAAAAGTTAGGTAATGCTAGAGTTGCCAATAAACCTTATTACGGTTGGCTAAGTCCCTATGTAGCTGGAAAAACTCCTAGCAGCAAAGAAGTTTCAAGCGAAATAATTAATATTTATGCCAACACAAAAAGAATTGTGTATGACGCACATCAATTAAAAAATTTTATCAAGCGAGAATCAGATAAAAAAATATTTTGCATTGATTTAGGTTTAGCTATTTTACCCGCAACAATAAAAATACTCGATACATCTACTAACGGTAGCGTTGATACCTCAGTAGAAAAAAATATCGAAAAATGTTTGTGCACGCATGTTGTTAGATTGCAAAGCAGCGGTAAAGCCACTAATTATAAAAATGAGGAACCTAGCGTTACGGTATTAGCTTTGGAGTATTTAGCAGAAAATTACCCATTGCTAACTACGAAAGAAATTGAAAAGTTAGATAACAATGAGGCGCTTCTTCATGCTTTAGCGGATGCGTATCTCGTTCAAAGAAGTGGGATTCAACCCAGCGGAAACCAAGAATATGAATACCTATCCAACTTGGGTATTATTTATTACCACTTTCATTCACCCATTTTTTCAGTTAATCCACATGAAGATATTTTTCATCCACCGCATTCTGACGCCGCCTCGGTTAAATTTCGTATGCTCAAAGGAAATTTAATGGTTGCTTTAAAAAATTACATGCAGAAGAATAATTCAAGATGGATACACAATAAAAAATTGTCTTCTGCAAAAAACGCATTAACAATACAACTCACTTCTGCCATTCACAATGCATCAAATAAAGCTAACATTATCGAATCAATAAAAATTACAATAGAAAAAAACAGGAAAGTTTCCGCTTATTTTTCAAATCAGACTGAACAATCAGCAAAACTCGGTGAATTTGACATCGTCTTGCAAAAAATGTTAACTGAACTTACTAAGACGGAAGAACAAAAAAGTGAAGGTGAAACGCGTGGCATGTAAAAGAGTTCATGTCGGGTGAGTATCAGACCTTTAACAAGACATGAAAGATGCTCTACTCACGCCTTGCTGGCATCTCCCGACGTAGTCCAAAACCGTCATAGGATCATCTAAACCAATGGTCTTGAAAACAACTACAATGTAGTTATAATATAATTATGAAAAGTATGACATTTGAATGGGATGCTGCAAAAGCGTCTGTCAATCAGAAAAAACATGGAATTAGCTTTAACGAAGCTAAAACTGTTTTTTACGATGAAAATGCGATTATTATTCATGATCCAGAGCATTCTAATGATGAGGAAAGGTTTGTACTTTTGGGGTTGAGTGTGGCTTCACGTATGTTGGTTGTGATTCACTGTTATCGAAAAAAAGACAAAATTATACGTATCATTTCAGCCAGAAAAGCAACTAAACAAGAATCGATGCAATATAAATATAAAGGTAACGATTTATGAAAAAACAATATGATTTTTCAAAAGCAAAAAGAAATCCTTACATTCAGGATTTAAAAAAACAAGTCACGATAAGGCTTGATTCCGATACCATTGATTATTTTAAAAAACTATCACAAAACAGTGATATTCCTTATCAAACGCTTATTAATCTTTATTTGCGTGATTGCGCACACAAACATAAGAAATTAAATATGGCGTGGGCGACAGGGAAGTAAGCTATTAAAAAATTATTTCAGAGTATGTGTTATACTAAGAGCCTGTTTAAAATCTCCTGACTCGCTGCAAGTGACGTGCATTAGTTCCGATCTAATCTGACACTTCCGGCCCGGGACTACCGAAGCTTCGACCAGGTGCCACTTACATTAATGTCCTGAGTAAAGAAATTTAGCTCGAACACAATCTACAGAACGATTCTCAGGTATCTCCAGAAAATATTTCATTTGCCATTCTTGTGTTTTTTTAGCTTGTTTGCTCGTGGTTTCGTCCCACGGTGGGTAAACTCGAATGGCACGCTTCCCACCTTTTGAATCTACTGAAAGTATATCTTTTTCGCATAAAACAGGGCTTGGAAACACAAACTGCCCGAAATTTTTATCATTTCGAACACAGATAACAACAAAATCCACTGGATCAGAAGCATCAAACGGCTGAATTGGTTCACCTGCTGATCTTTTCCATAGTGTCACAAATTGCCCCGTTTTAGTCGGAGTGATTTTTGCAACGCGAAATCTGATGTCAAAATCATTTAATTTAAATGTAAAAGCCCCATACTCAGCACTTTCAGATTCCATCATCGGTGTGGAAATTATCATTTTGCATGGATCATAAATGTATTTTTTCGTAGCAATAAGATCTTTGTGAATATTGTTATCAGAACTCCAGGAATTCTGATTATCAAAAAAAGGATCAGAAAAACTTTCGCGCTGAATATTCATTTATGATTCCAAAAAAAAGGTAATTTTTACACGCGATCCTTGCTGGCATCTCCCGATGAAAACGCTCGCAGCGTTTTATCCGGCATTTTCAGCATTAAATGCCCCTGCGCATTGATACCTGCACCAATGCCAGTTATTTTTTTTTGTTCCAAAAGCATCACGACGGATTTTCCAAATAAATCATCTTTTTCTGCCCATTCTTTTGCAAAATCAGATAAACCCAATTTCGAAAAACGCGCTATCTCATCTGATACTGTATTTATAATTGCAGCACTTAATACATTTCGATCTATATATTTTCCAGTGATTTTTTGCAATGAGGACCACAACTGTTTGATTTCTTTTTTCGCCGCGTTTTGCATATTCACATTAATGCCAACGCCAATAATAGCATCACAATATCCGTGAGATTCAGCGCTCACGTCAATTAAAATTCCTGCAATTTTTTCCGATCCAATGACAATATCATTTGGCCATTTAATTTTTAAATTGCGAATGGATATGATGGATTCAATCGCGCGGCAAACAGCGAGCGCTGTAATCAGGCTTAATCCAGACAATTCACTCAGGTCTTTTTGAAAAGCATATCGCATTGACAAATAAATATTTTGACCAAAGGGGGAATGCCATGAACGATTAAAACGCCCGCGACCTTGGGTTTGCATTTCAGCAAGGCATACTTGTTGATCTGCATGCAATTTCAAATAATCATTAGTCGATCCAATTTTTTCTAACACGGTTATTTTTTCAGAAGATTTTTTTAGTCGTTTTTTTATTTTATTGGCGTCTAATAAAATAAGCGGGGAGGAGAGCATGTAACCCTTACCTTTCACTGATTGTACATTAATCCCATATTCTTCGAGCTTTTGAATCGTTTTCCAAACCGCTGCGCGCGTAATCCCGAGTTGCCTTATGATAAAATAAAATCATTCAAGGATACCTCATTATGACTCACACATCTACCGTCAAAATCTACCTGCAACCCGGCGCCAAAAAATCAGAAATTTGTGGTAAACATGGCGAATATATTAAAATTAAAATTCAAGCGCCGCCCATCGATGGGAAAGCCAATGAAGCGTTAATTCATTCTGGATACCGCGCTTTCGCGCGGTATGACGTGATTTTTTTATTGTGTTACCAGGATTCCATGGCCTAATTTTCGATTTTTCTTAATCAGTTTTCCATAATTATAAACACGCGAAAACCGCCCTAAGTTTTGAGGCCATTCTCCAATAATATTAATCATTTTAACAGGCTGAATTATTTTTGGTTTTATGAGAGGTAGATTGAAAATCGCGCGCAAGTGTTGTTCGAACTGATTGACATTACAACCTTCAATTGTTAAATGCCCTGAGTTGTGCACACGCGGTGCTATTTCATTTGCGATTAATTGATTTTCATGTACAAAAAATTCGATTGCCAACACACCAACATAATTGAGTGACTCGACCAATTTTCTTGCGTAATCCTGTGCCATTTTTTCTAATCCAACATAATCGGCAAACTGCGATTCACGCAGAATTCCTTCCTGATGCCTATTTTTAATTAATGGAAAAAATTGAATATCACCCGAATTATTGCGTGCAACAAGCTGTGATACCTCTGCTTCAAAATCAACGAAACGCTCAAAAATAGCGGATTTATCCAATGCATTCCACATCAGCGCTAAATCAGAATATTGTGACACTCGAACCTGTCCCTTTCCATCGTAACCAAATCTTCGCGTTTTCAAAAAACCATCTTCAGTTTTAAGATCATCCAAGGAGTTTATTTCAAAAAATTGAGTAGTCGGTATATTTAATTTCTGAAAATAATTTTTCTCTAACAAGCGATCCTGTGCGATTTGAATAATGTCAGGATTTGGAAAAACCGGTTTTATTTTTTCACACTGCCTTAAATGGTCAACATCGCAATTCTCATTTTCAACCGTAATAACATCGACCTGTTCTGAAAATTTTTTTATGGCATCCACGTCAGATAATTTTCCAATAAAGAGTGGGCTCAAACGTTTTGCGGGACACTCTTCTTCTTGCGCAAAACACAGTGTTTTATAACCCAGCTGATAAGCGCTCATCGCGAGTAATTGCGCTAATTGTCCGCAACCGATGATTCCAACTGTTTTCATCAAACCACTTCACTCATTCTATTGCCGCGGATCCAAATTTTTTAATATCTTTTTTGTTTGTTTCGCACGAAATTTTTTTAATCGATTCGCAATACTTTTATCTTTCAGCGCTAAAATAGCGGCGGCAAATAACGCAGCATTCGTAGCGCCTGCTTTACCTATTGCAAATGTCGCAACAGGAATGCCTGCTGGCATTTGCGCAATCGACAACAATGAATCTATTCCTTTTAATGTTTTTGATAGAATAGGGACACCTAAAATGGGAATAGATGTTTTTGCAGCAAGCATGCCTGGCAAATGTGCAGCGCCTCCAGCACCTGCAATAATAATTTTCAATCCATTTTTTTCAGCATTTTCTGCGTATTCAAATAATAAATCTGGTGTGCGATGCGCTGAAACAATTTTTACTTCGTGAGAAATTTTTAACTCTTCTAAAATTGTGAATGCATATTGCATTGTTGGCCAATCGGAACGAGAACCCATTACAATACCAATCATTATTTCTCTCCGCGCACTTTTTTAATGATTAAAACAACGCTGTCCTGTAAACACCATTGCGATGCCATAATGATCACAAGCGGCAATCACCGCTTCATCTTTAATAGAACCGCCGGGTTGCACAATCGCTTTAATTTGTGTTTTAGCGATTAGTTCAATGTTATCTGTAAATGGAAAAAACGCATCTGAAGCTAGAATAGCATTTTCAATCTGACTACCTGCCTTTTTAATCGCACACTCAACTGCATCGATTCGTGAAACCTGCCCCATACCCATACCCAGTGTCACATCTGATTTTGCGATTAAAATAGCATTAGATTTTAATTGCTTGAGGACAGGCCAAGCAAAACGCATTGCAGAAATTTCTGCATCCGTCGGTTTTACTTTGGTAACCACACGAAAATTTTTATCATCGCATCTACTGTCGTCAGCAGTCTGCCATAATAAACCACCATTAATCCATTTTGGAGAATGCGTTGGAAATTGCGAAGGCCAATTCTCCTGCAATAACACACGAATATTGGGTTTTTTTGAAAATAGCGATAAAGAGGCATCCGAAAATGCGGGTGCTATAATCACTTCAATAAAAACGCTTGTTAAAAATTCAGCAATTTTTTCAGTGCACATTTTATTTAATGCAACAATACCTCCGAAGGCAGAAAGCGAATCCGCGTGCCACGCTTTTTCAAATGCGTCCTCTATTTTTTCCGCAATTGCAACACCGCAAGGATTGGCGTGTTTTACAATTACGCAGGCAGGCTCTTGATACGCAATCAGTGTATTTAGCGCAGCTGAAGCATCATTGACATTGTTATACGATAATGGTTTTCCCTGTAATAATTTAGCATCCAAAATACTAGGTTCATTTTCTAATAAATTGCGATAAACAGCAGCATGTTGATGCGGATTTTCACCGTAACGACAATTCATTATTTTTTTAAATGGGATATTCAATTGTTCCGGCATATTTTCAGAATTTAAATAATGCGCAATGATTGCGTCATAATGCGCAGTGTGTGCAAATGCTTTTGCGGATAATTTTTTTCTGATATTTAAATCAATCTCATTATTTTGAATTGCATTAACAACTAAATCATAATCAACAGGATCATTAACAACGGTTACCCATTCCATGTTTTTTGCGGCAGCGCGAATCATTGCAGGACCGCCAATATCTATCTGTTCAATGCAATCTGAAAAAGGCAATCCTTTTTCCGCTGCTTGTGAAAAAGGATATAAATTACATACAACAAGATCAATCCAGGGGATATTATATTTTATCGCTTCACTCGCATGTAAATCACGTTTTCCTAAAATACCACCGTGAATTTTTGGGTGCAATGTTTTAACGCGTCCAGACATCATTTCAGGAAATTGTGTAATGTCCGAAACTAAAATAACCGGGATATTTTCTGATTTTAAAGTTTTTGCGCTGCCGTCTGTTGAAATAATTTGGATACCCAACTCGGAAAGTTTTTTTGCAAATGCAATCAATCCAGTTTTATCTGAAACCGAAATAAGTGCACGCTTGACAGTTAGATTAGACATAGTATTAACCTCTTATTTTTTCAATCGCTTCAACTAATGCCGGTATTTCCAATTGTTGTACGCGTTCTTTTAAAATCTCAAGATGATCACTTAAAAAAACGTCACATTTTTTTTGTAGAATCACAGCGCCCGCATCTACTTGTTCGGTCACCCAATGAACTGTGCAACCCGTTTGTATTTCTTTCGCATCTAAAACCGCCCGATGAACATTTAGATTCATTAATCCCGCATATTTTGGTAACAAAGAAGGGTGGACATTGATGATTTTATTTCTCCACCGTGACACAAAGAAAGGACTTAAGATTTTCATGAAACCAATTAAAACCAATAAATCCGTACCATTATTGATTAAATGCGCATTTAATTTTTTTTCAAAATTTACGATTGGAATATAACAATTGGATAATCCCAGCTGTTTTGCTTTTTGTAAAATTCCCGCGTGCGGTTTGTCACTCAGTACATCAACAATTTTAGCAGATGTATTTAACAATTTTTGATAAAGACCTGGTAAATTACTTCCGCGTGTTGAACCCAGCACGCTTATTTTAAATACATTCACTCGACATCCTCGCGTAGCGATCAACCAGCGCTGCTGTCCCAATATCTTGTCGATAAAAAACAGGGCCTTTAATTTGAGAAGCCAACTTTTCCGCCTGTTTTTCAGCCTCAAGTAATGTTTTTCCTTTACCTAAAACAGCAATCGCGCGTGAACCCGTCATGATGAATTGATTATCGACAGTTTTCACAGCACCAAAATAATGCTGGTTAGATATATTATCTATCTCAATCGGCGCCTCAAGCGTTTTTTCTGGATATCCTTTTGGCACAACGTATTTAACAACCGTTGATTCGTGAAAACAAGTTAATTTTATAGTTGATAATTTTTTTAAAATTGCAGATTCACAGAGTTGTAAAAAATCTGTTTCCAAAATTGAAAGCAAATTAATCGCCTCTGGGTCGCCCAAACGCGCATTAAATTCAATGACCTTCACGCCATTTTTTGTGAGCATAAATCCGCCATAAAAAAAACCACAGTAACGTTGTTGACACTTATTTTGAAGCGCTTTTAATGTGGTTTCATTAATCGCTTGCGCAGCCCTAACGTGTTTTTCGGATAAAAACGGCAATAAATGATTGTCGAGAGAATAACTTCCCATGCCGCCCGTGTTAGGTCCAATATCATTTTCAAACGCTCTTTTGTGGTCTTGCACAGGTGGAAAATGACGCAGTGTTTCTCCATCTGTAAAGCTAATCAGTGAAAATTCAACACCCCTACATTTTTCTTCAATGACCAATGGCCCATTAATTTCGCAACAATAGTCCAATGCATCTTCTATTGAAAATAAATGTTCTCCGGAAACTTTAACACCTTTTCCACCGCATAAACCATCCGCTTTAATAACATAATTGTTTTCAAGAAACTGTAAATAATTTTTTATTTCGTCTCGGTTAAATTTCAAAAATCTATTATAGTGTGGTGCACCATCGATATGATATTCCAGCATTAAATCTCGCGCAAAACCTTTGCTTGATTCAATTTGCGCCAAACATTTTGTCGGTCCAACACAACTAATGTTTGCATTATGCAAATCATCCACCAAACCCGCAGCTAATACCGCCTCTGGGCCAATAATTGCGAAATCAATGTGATGAGTTAACGAAAAATGAATAATCGCTGCATGTTGAGATAAGTTCACAACACAACAATTTTTACAAAGCAAATCCATACCTGGATTTTGAGTAGACGCGCAATAAAATATGTTTATTTCCTTGGGTGATTTTTTCAAAGCACGCGCAATGGCATGTTCTCGAGCGCCGCCGCCAACAATTAGAACGTTAGACATTGGCAATCTCCGCAGTTTTTTGGGAACATGGCGGTGTGCCACAAAAATATTGTTGATTCATACATGCCATACAGGGCGATTTCATGTTTGGTTTATTTTCAGTAATTGCTTCCACTAAATCTTTTTCTGTTTGATACAACAATACATCAAGATCTAAAAACGCTTTTAATCGATCCAAGTTCATTTGATTTGCAATTAACTCATCGGATGTTGGAATATCAATGCCGTAATAACACGGATATTTAATGGGTGGGGAGGTGCTGACTAAATAGACTTCTTTTGCATTCATTTCTCTTACCATGCGCACAATTTCTTTACTCGTTGTTCCGCGCACAATACTGTCATCCAGCAATAATACTTTCTTGCCTTGAATTTCTCCTGCCTGTGGGCTGAGTTTATGTCGAACGGAATAACGCCGCATTTGTTGATTAGGCATAATAAATGTACGACCAATAAACGGATTTTTATATAAACCTTCGCTGTATGGTACGTTGATTTCACGCGCAAAAGAAAGCGCTGCGGTATTCGATGTAAAGGGAACCGGAACTATCACATCAGGGATTATATTCGGATATTTTTCTCGCCATGCTTTGGCCAAACGTGTTCCTAAATTTAAGCGCGCACGATATACACTCACTTCATCCAATACTGCATCTGGCCTTGCAAAATAAACATATTCAAAAATGCAGGGGTGGAAATCTTTTGTAACTAATTTCTTTCTTTTTAAATTTCCTTCTAAATCGATAAATATTAATTCACCCGGCTGGATGTCTTCGCATATTTTAAATCCGAGTGAAAAAAACGGTGTATTTTCAGATGAAATAATATAATCCTGTTCGCCACGACGCGCCATTAATAACGGGCGGACACCATGCGGATCACGAAACGCTAACATGCCCTTATTGGCAATCGCACAAATTGTTGAATAAGATCCTTTTGCATTTTCAAATACATTTTGAATCGCATCACATGCGCGCGCAAAAAAATCATCATTGGGTTTTTTTATTTCGGCTTCTTCCAAAAAAGCAGAAATTAAATGAATCAATGCTTCTGAATCACTTTTGGTATTTAAGTGTCGTCGATATTGAGTTCGCAGTATTTTTTTTAATGCATCGTAATTAATTAAATTTCCATTATGACCCATCGCCATACCATATGGAAAACCAAGCCAAAATGGTTGAGTTTCAGCGAGCGATCCACTATCTCCTGCTGTAGGATAACGCACATGCGCGATTCCCATATTTCCCGTTAACATTTCAAAATCAGATTTCTTAAAAACTTCGCGCACCAATCCTTTTCCTAATTTCATATTTAATTTTTGATCGACAGTAATAATGCCAGTTGCCGCCTGTCCGCGATGTTGCAATTGAATTAGGCTGTCATACAATTCTAATGCTACTGATTTTTGACTAACGATTCCGACGATACCACACATCAGCTGATTTCCAATTTTTTTTGCGTAATTTTTTCGTAGAGATAAATATAACGCCTAGACATTTCTTGGATTAACGCGTTTTCTGGTATTGGTAAAATAGAATCACGATAGGGGTCGAAATTTTTTTTATACCACAAACGTAAATATTCTTTATCGTAATGCTCCAAAGAATTTTTTAACCAAAATCGACTTGAATCTGGAGTGTGACACTCGTCAATCAGGAAAATATTATTTTGATCATCTAAACCAAACTCATATTTTGTATCAACCAAAATAAATCCGTTGTGATAAGCTGTTTCTTGCCCGAATTGAAATAGAGTGAGTGAAAGCGTTTTTATTTTTCTCCATAATTCTTTTGAGACAAATTTATCAATATTTTTTGTTGTTAAAGGCTCGTCATGCATAGTGGATTTCGTTGTTGGTGTGATAATAGGTTTTTGTAACGCGCAATTTTTTTGCAAGCCATCTGGTAACCAAGTTTCAAAAAATTGTCGCTCTCCTTTTTCATACAAGACCCAGATTGACGTGTTGGTAGACCCTGTTAGAAATCCACGTACAACAACCTCAATCGGTAAAACACGACATTTTTTAACACGCATTGTATTGTGATTGATTAAAGAAATGAAATGATTAGGTGCAATATGCCGTGTTTTTTCAAACCACCAAGCTGACAATTGCGTGAGCACTTGGCTTTTATGTGGGATCTTGCAAAGATAGCGATCAAATGCGCTCATACGATCGGTTGTTTCAATTAATAACGTTTCACCTTCATCGTATAGCTCGCGCACTTTGCCAGAGTAGTGCGAAGCACTTATGTTTGGCATAAAACCCCTTGATTCAGCGAAACTGCTTGTTGCGAAATTGGATTAAACAGTAAATGCGATTTAATTGCTTTTGAAACCATTTCCACAGAACCCGTTAATTGCCAAATAATCCCAGTCGTTAAACGAGATAACGAAGTTACTTTAATTCTGTCCTTCAAGCGTAACGCTTTCTGCGCGGCAATCGTATCTCCAAAATCATTCACCAATAAATAATGTGTATTTTTAATTTCAGGTAATGTGTGATAGACATTTTCTTTTTGTGGATTCCACAATTCAAATGAATTTTCAATTTTTGTTAATTCTTTTTCATCTGCATTTAAACCCCAGAAACGATACTTTTGAACAAGAATATCCAAACCAAGTTTTTGAAGCGCCATTTGAACCGAAATAGATTCATTATCTGAGATCGCCAATCTGACAAAATAGGTTTTAGAAAAATGATCACATTGCACCTTAATTTTATTTTTAAATGATTCCTGACTTTTCTTTGTTATCCATTGAAATGGTTTTCTATTTTCCAAGTAATGTCGCATATTTTCGAAAACAAAATTGCCATCTATCGTTCTTTCTGGGTGCGGCATCATTGCTAAAATATTTCCGCTAAAATTTCCAACAGCAGCTAAATTTTGATAAGCGCCATTAGGATTTGTTGGGAAGTTTGGATTTCTATTTCCATTTTCGTCAACATAATACCAACAGAGAACATTGGATTTTTGAAGTAGGGCATACAAATCATCAGACATTAAAAATCGGCCTTCACCATGTGCGACGGGAACTTTTAATAGTGGGCTTTTCTCTGCTTTCATCAACATCCATGCATTATAAAACCCGGTGCCTATGATTTCTTCGTCCAAAATCCTGCGGTTGTGCGCTAATGCCATCACCGTTTCAGTTTCATTGTTTTCATTCACACAGCCCGGAACCAATCCAGACTCAACAAGAATTTGCGCGCCATTACAAATACCTAAAATAGGTTTCCCTTTTTTTGCTTCATGCGTCAATGCTTTCATCAATGGATCATGTGCTGCAATCACGCCGGAGCGTGCGCGATCTTCATATGAAAATCCACCAACAATGACATAGCCATCACATTTTTCTAATGTATCAGCATCGGAAAACCAAAAAATATCAACGGGGTTTAATTGAGTACGCAGTAATGCAAGTTTGGTTTCACGTTCACAATTAGAACCAGGAAATTGTATAACGCCAATTTGAAAGGTCATTTAATTAATCTCACTTCATGATTTCCACGCACAACTTTTCCCACTTTCACCGCCTGAATGTGCGAATATTGTTTTAAAAGTGTTTGTGCAGATTCCCAAGAAAATTCACTCATCATTAAAATAAATCCCAACCCCATATTAAAAGTATGGTACGCACTTTTCTCGTCAAGATGTCCTAGCTCAACTAACCATTTAAAAATAGGCGGAATAGTCCATGAGTTTCTATTGATTTCAACCGTTAAATGACTAGGCAGAACACGTGGAATATTATCCCAAATGCCGCCACCTGTAATATGCGCCATCCCGTGAATATCAATTTCATGAGACAATAACTTTAAAACAGGTTCTGTATAATTTAAATGGGGTGCTAATAGTAACTCAGATATTTTTTTTTTGGATTCTGGATGCGTATCATCAATAGAAAATCCCGCCACTTCAAATAATAATTTTCTCGCGAGAGAAAATCCATTGGTGTGCAGTCCGTTGGATTCAAATGCAATGACGCAATCATTTTCAACAATGCGTTCGCCCGTAATCATTTTTTTTTCTTCAACAACACCCGTGACAATACCCACGAAATCCCATTCGTCGTGCACATAAGTGTCAGGCATTTGCGCCATCTCTCCGCCGACTAATGCAACGCCTTGTTCACAACACGCTTGCGATAAACTCGCAATAATACGCTCGATGATCTCGGAATTTAAATGTGCGCTTGCTAAATAATCCAAAATAGTGAGGGGTTTTGCGCCCATCACAACAATATCGTTCGCGCATGCACTCAATAAATCGTGTCCAAGAAAATGATAATCATCTGCCATTCTCGCAACAATTGTCTTTGTTCCAACGCCATCCATGCTTTGCACTAAAATGGGTGATTGATACTGCGCATTGATTTCTTTTAAGCTAAATCCTGAGCCAAATCCACCAACGTTTGTTAAGACAGATTTTGTTTTTGTGCGCGCGACATGTTTTTTAATACGTTCAACAGCGGTGTTACCTTGATGAATATCTACGCCAGCATCCTGATAAGTAATCATTTTGTTTTTCCAATCAAATAGTAATCTATTTTATTTTTATGCAATTGTGTTTCGACAGGTAATAATTTGGATTGTGAAATTTCAAGTACCCAGCCTGGCATTTCATTACACCAAAAAGCGGTTTCTGATAAATTTTTTTCCGTTGATAAAATTGCTTTAAATTCAGAATTTTTTTCCATTACACTAGTTGCTTCGAAAATGCCGCCATGTTCAATTGCTTTTGCACTTAAAATAAATCCCGCGGCATGTAATTCTAAAAATTGCTGTGCATACAATCGAAATGTTAGCAAATCAGGTTTTGGTAAATCGTTACTTTCTATATTTAAAGCATGCGCATAAACACTGCCGCCTAAGTCATCAGTGCGTTTTCCTAAGCAAATTAAAATGCTGTCACTGAATTTTAACTGCGGTGTAATCACATTTTCCACGTCATCCATCTTTCCCAGCACGCTGATCATCGGACTCGCTGGTATTGCGTTACCATTTTTATTTTGATTGTAAAGTGAGACATTTCCAGCAATAATTGGAAGTGGTGTATTTTCATAATCAAGCAAACCGATTTTTTCACTAGCTTCTTTTAACCCACGAATACTAGATACTAATTCCCACATTTGTTCAGGATTTTCTGGATTTCCAAAACAAAGACAGTCTGTTAAACACCAAGGTGTTGCGCCCACCGCAATTACTTTCGCAACGCAATTGATAACTGCATTTACTGACGTCCAATACGGATCAATTTTTCCATACAGTGGATTACAGCCAACACTCAATGCAATACCAATTTTTTGAATCTCAACTGGATACTCAGAACTATTAAATGGTTGTAAAACACCGGCATCAGCAACACCACGCTCTACTATTGTTCTGCCTTGCACTTGTTTGTCGTATTGCTCATAGACATTTTCCGTTGATGCACACATGGAGTGTGTAAGCACTTTTTCGCGTGCCGTATTTAAGTCTGTGTCAATTATTGTTGATGCGAGAGTGTGGCGTTTTGGTTTTAGGGTAGGGCGATCGTATAAAATACCTTGCGTAATATCAGACGCTTTAGCAGAAATTAACTGCTGATCCTGAAAATGCACGACATATTGATCATCTTCACGAATTTTTCCAATCACGCTGGCTTTCGCGCCAGCAGAAATTGCTGGTAATTGCCAAAGCGTATTGTAATGATCCAAAATAAATTTGATTAAATGATCCGGCACCACCCACAAATAACGCTCTTGCGTTTCTGCGCACAAAATCACACTGGGATCGAGATTTTTTTGACTCACAGGCACATTTTCTAAAAAAATATCTGCGCCATAACCACCACTTTCAGCGATCTCAATACTTGCGCACGCAATACCGCCCGCACCCAAATCTTTAAAACCTACGCGATCAATGCAATTTTTTTGTTGTAATTTTTTAAATAAATCAAGGTTTGTTTTTAGCAAGAGACGGCCTAAAAATGCATTCGGTTCTTGCACAGCGCCTCTATTATTATCGGAATTGGTTTCATCTAAATCCGTTGATGCGAAACTCGCACCGCCAAAACCGCTATGATCAGTTGGCTTTCCAACCAAAATTAATGCGTACCCAGCTGCATTTTTCGGCGCGTAAGAGTGAATAATGTGATCTTCTCGCACTATACCCAAACTGACTACGGTCACTAAACAGTTATCATTAAATCCATTGTGATAAAAAATATCTCCCGCGATATTTGGAACGCCAATCGCATTGCTATAACTTGCAACACCTTTAACAACTTCATCTGCAATCCAAGCTAAATTTCCAAAACGCAAACTGTCTGCGTTCGCGATCACTTCTGCGCCCATGCAGGATACATCGCGCACGTTTCCACCAATGCCAGTTGCAGCGCCTTCAAACGGAACAACTTGCGAGGGGTGATTATGCGACTCATGACTGATCGCAACACAATAACGATAACCCTGTTTGTCTTTTGCAATCCACACAATGCCAGCATCTTCCTTCGCACCGGAAATAACATTCGGCCCATGCGTGCAAAGTGTTTTTAAGTATTGGCGTGTGCTCTTATAAGAACAATGTTCAGAGCCTTGAATGCCCCACAAAATACATTCCGCTAAAGTCGGTGGGCGTTTCAATAATGACTGAATTTTAAGCGCTTCGGATTGCGTGAGTGCGAGACGATAATTTTGAATACAGATTTGCCTGCCATCTTCAGACATCGACTGAAAATCAAAATATTTCATTTGGGGCTTATTCATCATGCGCTAATTTGGAAAACGATAATGTAAGTATAGGTTAAAAGTCTACACTAAAACCGTGTCAGGCATTAGTAAGGATTCTTCTCAAAAAAGCGGGGTAGTGTCATCCCGGAAATTGCGAAGCAATTATCCGGGATCCAAAAAATCTAACTGGTTTCACTGGATTCCGGATAATCGCTAACGCGATTTCCGGAATGACGAAGATGATGGGTGCCACGGGTTTTTGAGAAGTAAGAACGCAATCTATTGTTTTTTATAAATTTTTTCATAATACCTGAAGGAGTAATTGCTATCGTCATATCCTATACTCTCCTGTGAAACATGAAGGCGAGCGGTTATGCCATCAAACACTAAAAAAGACAAAACAAAGGAAATCCGGATTGGAAATCAGTCAGTGAAGTTCACTTATCTGGGTTCAGGCAGTTTTAACGATGCGTATCGCACAACACTGGAAAAAGATGTTCGCGTTGGCAGCGCCACGTTTAAAAAAGGCGCGGTGCTGGTCTATAAGGAAAAAAGATCAGATGTAGAAAGTGTGACGCGTGAATTAGATAACCAGCGTCAACGAATTGAAGGATATGTTACACAAATTCACGCGACAAGCACGATGCTGCAAGACGCAGAGCAATCTTTTCAAAACTCGCCAACTGAGATAGAGATCGAGAAAATAAAAAAAGAATTGCAAACGCTAGAGAAACACCACCGTGCCGCCACTAAAGCATGGGATAAAAAATCCTCGGAAAATGATTTAGACGAACCAGATCGTTTTGTTCGATTATGGAATGAATTAAATGCAGCACAATCCTTGAATGCGCTGAAAGCTGGAGAAGGCGTCATCGTTCCATTCATTCAAGGAATCGAGCCAATCGAGGAAGAAATTGCTGATTTTTTAGTGGATGTTTACGTAAAAACAGGCCGAATTCTTCTAGATGGTTTTGTTGTAAGTAATTTTATAAAAACAGCGGATGGAAGAATTGTTTGTATTGATATGGGAATGGCGTTACTGCTGCAGCGTGATGAAGAGGCGCAAAAAGAAAGTAAGACAAGCCTTCAGTTTGCGGAAAATTATCTGGAGCAATATCTGATCTCAAATATCAAATACAACGGAATAAACACTAACGTCATACAAGCGCTTAGCTTTCTTCATGCGCATTTTCCAGATATGGATAAAGAAACCATATTGCGGTTAAAAAATGATTTTTGGCTGGTCGATGCGCTAAAACGTGAATGCGAACGGTGGTTAAATAAACAATATATTGATCGCGATCGCATTTACCAATTATTTAGTTTATCTAACCCTGAAACAAAAATTGAAAACGATAAAACTAATATTCATAGTCTTGAAGATGCATTTACCAATTTATTTTCGAAAGCAACTGATCAAGAAAAAAATGCAGTTCGTGTTATGTGTTCTCGAGCTGAAAATGGCCCAGTATTGGCTGACTTTGACAAAATAATTAGGGATCCAAAAATAGAGGACGTTGAAAAAATAATTTTGTGGAATTTAACACTTAAAAAAACGGATGGGGATATACATGGTGCTTTGGAGTTCTATCGCACTCGCATCACAGAAAAAAATATTTTTACAGAGGATAAAAATTCCAAGGACGATGAGATAGAAAAATTCAAAGAACTATTATTTTCTCTTGGAGTAAGTTCCGATACAACCAAAGACATTATTGATCGTCAAAAACACACCTTCGGTTTTTTTAATATACCGGGAAAAATATTCACAATTGAATTATTAAAAGATACAGTGAAGTTGTTGGCAATAGTATTAAATGAAAATGACATGTTCGCATGCGCACGTGATCATGGTACTTCATCTTTCATGTTGGAAACACTATACAATGCAGCAACAGAAAAACCGCTAAACAATAACCACATAGATCATTTGAAAAGTATTTTATCCGGGAACCCTAATACACCTACAGGAATGCTAGAGAAATTTTCTAACACGAAAGATTATAGCACGCGTATTAATATATTAATGAATCCAAATGTCTCGAAACAAGCAGTCAATAATATTCTTTCTAATATAAATGATAATGATATCGATACAATCGCTCGCGGGCATGATTTGCTTAAAATTGCTTTGCTCAGCAATCCATTTGTTCCAGATGACAAACTGCAAACATTGTTAATAAAGTCGCCGCTTTCTTTTGCAGAAATGGGGGCTCTATTGAGGAACTCAGCCGCTTCCACAGCAGTCATTGATGGTTCATTTAGAGGTCCAGAACGCATTGTTTATCCGGAGATATTAAAAATGCTTGCGCAACATCCCAACACATCTAACGATGTGTTGATCAAGGTGGCTCATATTGCGCAAGAATCGTCTTTGGAAAATCAATGGATATTGGAACGCATTGCAAAACGTCCGAACACATCAGCAGATCTTTTAATCCAATTAACGGTGAATGCCAACAAAAGTCTAATGGCTGCGATTCAGTCTGTGGATATTACAAAATATGCCGCTGATGAACAAGCGCGCATTACTGAAGCGCTAGCAGTTGCGGATGCAAGAAAATCAGCAATAGATTTGATCACGACTTATTTAGATAAAAATGCGAAACGCACAGAAAAGGAATATGCACCAACTTTCTTTACTCGCGTAATGCCTGGCCAAAAAAAAGAAATGAGTAGTATTAATGCCGCCAACGACTTACTCACGGAACTCAAAAATCCAAAAGCAACCCAATTTTCTTTACTAGATCATTTTAATTGGTTACTGGGCGTTACCAATGTAAGCGATGATTTTAAAAATTGCGTGATAAATTGTCGTGGAATACTATTTTCTCAAATGCCTGAAGAGAAAATTGAAAATTACTTATCTGAAAACAGAGGTAAGTATTCAGAAGATTTTATTAATGTAATGAAACAACAATTCGAGAAAGAAAAATGGGAAAATATTGAGTTAAGTGATCTGCCTGGAACTCCAGAACGGATAACATCAGCGACACCCGCGAGAAAATAAAAAACAGACGGAAATATCTTGAACCTAGATTCGGCAGTTGAAACCTACTGCGAGCGATTAATCGTCTGATTCATTAGCTTAATCGCTCTCGTTACGGTTTCAACTGCCGAATCTAGGTTGAAGGGCGGGGATGTCCAACTAATTGTTTTTATTGACTGCAACACTTTTATGTATGTATTTCTGGCAAAATTCACACTTTTATGCACATATTTTTGGTAAAAAAGCCATTTTTTACCCCATAATATTTGGCAATCTTACCACTTTATGATACATTCTTAATATGAAACGTGAATTATTGCATCGCTTAAAAACTTGGAAATTATCTTCCCATCGAAAACCTATGTTGGTGATGGGTGCTCGCCAAGTTGGGAAAACAACGTTATTGCGGAATTTTGGGAAAGAATGTTATCGCAATATGGTTGAGCTTAATTTCGATGATCATCCAAAATTAAAACGATTGTTTAAGCGCGATTTAGATCCTAAACGCATTGTGCGCGATATCTGTCTTGAGCTGAATACAGAAATTATTCCCGGCGAAACATTATTATTTTTTGATGAAATTCAAGATTGTCCTGATGCATTAAACAGTTTGAAATATTTTCGTGAAAATGCAAACGAATATCACGTATGCGGTGCAGGTTCATTGCTAGGTGTTAAATTATCCCACACAAAAGGATTTCCTGTTGGCCAAGTTCATTTCGAAAAACTATTTCCGCTGAGTTTTTTTGAATTTTTGGATGCACTCAATGAAACACGCTTAAAAGATTATCTTTTATCGCTCACATTTAACGATATTATTAATGAAAGCATTCACGAAAAATGTTTGGAATATTTAAAATATTATTTTTTAATTGGTGGTATGCCAGAAGCAATTAATATCTATCAAGAGACAGAACAATTCGATGAGGTGCGTAAAGTACATAAAGATATTTTGCGTGCTTATGATTTGGATTTTTTAAAACATGCGCCGACACATTTGGTTATAAAAATTACAGAATGTTTTCACTCTATTGGTAGTCAATTATCCAAAGAAAATAAAAAATTTATTTATTCCATTATACGTGAAGGTGCGCGCGCAAGAACTTATGAGGAAGCGCTGCAATGGCTTGTAGAAGCAAATTTGCTTAATAAAACATATCAAATTAGTACGCCGAAATTACCATTAATTGCATACGAAAATTCGCAATATTTTAAAGCCTATTTTTGCGATACGGGATTATTGAGTACATTGGTAGAGCTGCCAATTAACGCAGTAATAGATGGAAATGATTTATTTCAAGAGTTTCATGGCGCATTAACAGAAAATTTTGTGGCACAAGAGTTTGTACAACATTACGAACGATTGCATTATTGGACCAGTGAAAATCGCGCTGAAGTAGATTTTGTTTTGCAGCAAGAAGAATTTGTATATCCACTGGAAGTGAAATCCGGCATGAGCAATCATAAAAAAAGTTTAATGTTGTATCGTGATAAATATCAACCGGAATTATCATTGCGTGCATCGCCACAGAATTTAGATAAGCAAAAAGATTTTATTAATCTGCCATTATATTTGATCGGTGATATTGGGCGTTTACTGTCAGGCTATAAAAAATAAATTACGCAAACCAACAAACGAAGCTACGACCAGGTCCTGAGTCATTTGAAGTTAAAATAGTCACTTAGCAAGGTGTCCAGAAATTTGTGGCTGGATCACACAGATGTTTTTCAATCAAAGTAGAATCTTTTTCTAATTCCCCAAAGAATTAAAAATCCTATAATCAATGCCGGTAACGACAAAATTCCTTCACGATCTGGCGTAATATTTTTTGCACCTGCTAAAAATTTATTGCGCACGATAATATGAAAAAGTGACTGTGAATAAACAATAGATTCTATAAAATTCCATCCGAAATGCAGGCCAACACAAAAATATAAATTTTTTGTCCATAAAAATCCATATCCTGAGATTAGACCAAACAGGAATGCCAATGCGGCATAGAGCGGAGAGTATGCGAGATGCCAAGCACCAAAAATTATTGCGGTCAAAAAAATAGCACAATATGGGTTCATTATTTTAAAAAAATTATTCAGCATATACCCGCGAACAATAATTTCTTCCGTAAATGCAGTTATTAGCATTGCAAAAACATAAAGAATAACCGTGGGAATTAACTCAGTTGTGATATGCCCGGTTGATTCAAGTGAAATAGACTTTGTAATTAACGTCAATATAATCGTAATACAAACTAAAGTTGATCCGAAAAAAGTACCGTAAGTAAAATATTTACTTTTTGAGGTGGATGGAAAAAGAACTGTATGCTTGATAGATATTTTGTCGATATATTTTGAATACAAAATAAATAGTATCAATACCCATAAAAATCCAGCAATTCTTCCAATAATTCGTCCATAATCAAGATTTATAAATGATTTAATTTCTGCTTTTAATATAGGGAATTCGTGTATGATTAAATGAATAAATGGCCAAACAATCATCTTTAAAAAGAAATATTGGTACACGTAAACAGCAATAAAATAAAATAATGCTATTTTAAATAGAAAAAATGCTTTCGTAAGAATATTCAGTCTTGGCATGTAGATTGCCTTTTTTTCCTTTTTAGATCTGACAATGATAATGTCCGTGTGGCTTCGTGTCGATCTGTTTGCGCAACGTGTCGATAATGCATAGTGGTGCCCACATCGCTGTGTCCCGCATTTTCTTGAACCACTTTTAACGGTGCGCCCGAGTCTAATAAATACGTGACATAACTATGACGCAACCAATGCGCTGATGCTTGCCGTAATTTAGATGCACGACGCGGCTCTTTAACATCAAACTGTTGCGCGCCCAAGTTAAATGCCCACTTTAATATTTGATCAATACGACGCGCACTAATCGGTTGCTGTAAATTTTGCATGGGAATGAGCGGTGTTTTTTCTCGAAATTTTGGTTCAGGGGAGGGTAGACCTACTGATTTTCTAAACTCAGCCAGGGCATCCAATAAATCATCCGGCACTGGAATTTCTCTTAACTTTTTTCCTTTGCCAACAACATGCAAAAACCAATTCTCTTCGCGCTGAATAAAATTTCCCATAGAATGATTAGCAGCTTCGGCAATACGAAGGCCAGTGTAAAATAACAATAAAATAATGTAGCGCGCACGCACAACTTGAAATGTTTCTTGGATTTTGTTTTGAGCATAATTAGAAAGTGCATTTAATACAGAATAAATTTCATCAATTTCTAAATAACGATCAATTAATTGTGGTTTTGTTTTGTTGCGTTTTTTACGACGTCGATCAACCGCTAATGGATTTCCCACTAAATAGTTCGTTTGCACAAGATAATTAAAAAACGAGTCTAAAATAGTGATGACTTTGTTAATCGTTGTTGCACTTAATGCTTTTCCGAAAGGGCGCCAGTTTGGATTTGCTGATCCGTCTGCCAGTTGTCGTTTTACTTTTGCGCCAATCCACACATTTTTTGGTTCTGGATTTTTTAAAAAATCTTGATATGCCATTAAGTGATCGCGACGCAAACTTGATATGTTTAATTTAACAATGTGAATGCACCACAATAATAATCTTTCAATTTCTTTTGAATAGGAAACTAATGTGAGTGGCGCATCACGAAATTCCAATAAAAACGAGGAAATGGCTTGTGCATCGTTTCTTGCATCGATTAACGACGCACCGATGGCTTTGTTATAATCATCTTTTGCAAAGGCAATAATGTGATTACCAATATTTTTGCTATCATCGACCATTAAAAATAAGGGCTTTATTGGTTTGAGATTATTTTTTAATTTTCTTGTCACCATTTTAATCCACCAGTAAGTTGACGACTAAATGCGACAAGACCGTTATCATTTAATTTAATACAAATGTTTTGCCTTCTTGCGTACAATAAAAAAATAAAACATCCGATGCGTTTATTGCCATCACTAAATGGATGATCTTTAATGATGAAGTAAAGCAAGTTTGCTGCGCGTTCTTCAGCCGTTTTATATAATGGATCACCACCGAATGTCTGCTCAATATTTCCTAAAATTCCCTGCAAACCATGATCACGTTCATTACCAAACAAAGCAGTTGCTTCTTTTTTTTCACCAAGATCATTTTTAAGTGCGGCTATTGATTTCACTGCATCATGATAATCTAGAGATGACAATGGTGGTTTTCCGATTTCAGGTAGTACTAAATTATCTTCATCGTACGCGAGTAATAAATGCCACGTTTTTGCGTAGCTCATAATGACCTGAATTGTTTCTGCGCCAATGTCGTTGACCAATTCATTTGAAATAAGTGTTTTTTGCAACAAGGCAATAGATTGCTGTAATTCCTTGATGCCATATTCTGCAAGGCGTTTTTCGCGTAACACATAACCATCGATTAAATATTTTTTCAGCACCTCTGATGACCATTTTCTAAAACGGATGCCTTCTTTAGAATTCACGCGATACCCAAGTGAAATAATGGCGTCAAGGTTATAATGGTCAACTTGATAGGTTTTACCGTCAACCGCAGTTGTTGCAAAATTTGCAACAACTGAATTTTTCTCCAATTCATTGTTTTTAAATATATTTGCCAAATGGCGTGAAATAACAGATTTATCTCGACCAAACAATTCAGCCATTTGATTGAGTGACAACCAGACCGTTTCGTTGGATAATTGCACATCGATTTCAACGTGACCATCTTTGGCTTTATAAATGACGACTTCTGACATGGGTTTGAACTCCTAAAATCCTTATAAGAGCCCCTACTCTACCACAATTTACTACTACTTAGAATAAGACTACTAAGAAATTTTAAGTCAATCTCAATCTCTCACTCTAGGACCCCTGGGACCCGCTTCCCTTTCGGCATTGATTAAACTGGTTAATATTTCTCTAGCCGTCACACCTCTAATTACGTTTGTAAATATATTTTTCAGCTCAGTTACATTGCCTATATTATCCATGATCAATTGAATACGATTAGGTCTTAACATAATAAAATTTTGTTCTCGTCCATTTACGATGACGTGCAAGTTATGCGTTTCACCACCAACAAATCGCGCATCGCGCTCCTCTATTTTGAAATATAAGTTGCCGATGACGTGATGAATTGTGGCGCTTGATCGCTCAATAGGAGGAAAAAAAGCTGATGTGGCGGGCATAGCGTTTCTTAACGCTGCACGTTGCTGCCCTGTGAGGCTGGCTAACAAAAACTCAAAACCGGTTCCTTGTTGGGGACTTGGCAACCTTCGCGCTAAACGCTCAATCGCAACTTGCGCAGTTCGATTTGCAGGATAATTTTCAAAAACATAGAAATAGTCTTCCAATGCGAGCGCGATATCTCCACGCCATTCTAATATTACAGCTCGCTCAAACCTTGCTGTAATAACGGCTGGAGCCATTTCTAATAGGATATTGTAATCTGATAAAGCCTCATCTCTTCGTGACATATTATTAAGAATTCTTGCGCGATTCAGTCGTGCTGTCGTATCTCTAGGCTCCGCTGTTAATCTATTATTTAGGGATACAAGATCATTATCGGGACCACGAGCAAGCGGTACATCCCTTTCCTGTTGAAAATTTCTTTGCATCCTACCCAATATATCTTGTTCGGTTTCCATGTGTTGTGCATGTGCTGCGCGCCTTGATTCACCTGCAGCCATAGTTTGTTGATGCTGCACTGCTTGATCACGCACAACTTTTTGATCTATTACATATTGGTGTTTTTGCGCAGGAGTAAATGAATTAAATTCGTTTATTTTTGCTTGGATTCGGTCTTTGATAATTTGCTGGTATTCGGCATCGTTAGCCCGCACCTCAACATACAGACCTGGTTGTATGTAAAATTCATGCACCGTTTCCATGCTTTCTTTTAATTGTGGAGCAAAATCAAGCGTACCTCCCCCTGACGTGCTAGCGAGTATTTTTTCAAGGTCGCGCACCGCTGTTCCAAAATCAGTGGGTTTTAGCATTGGAATTGTATCGAGCGCTTGATTGATTAATTCAACATATTCTGCGCGAAGTTTGCTTGATAATGGCATGACTAATCTCCAGAAGTCTCATTTCATCCGGGAATTATAGTACACGATCAATCCATAACCAGTTTTTACGAAATTTCGCCATAATAACATGCTGTTAAGACAATTTGCATGAAAAATTTCACGACGAAAAATTCTGCAACTTATTGATTATATTTTGAATTGCAGTACGAGTGACAGATTCCGGCGCTTATGTAGATTCAGCCTTAATGGGTTGTACTATATATTGTATTGTAGAGTTTATAGTTTTTCGTGTTGAAAATGAAAAATGAGACGCAGCGAATCGCGTCTCAGATTTTTATATTGTCTGTTATTTTATGGAGCACCTACTTTAAACAGGCAAGATGCCGGATCACTTACAGGAGGTCCGCACATGTAACCTATATTTGGTTCAGGTGGAGGACTCATCGGGTGCCAATTTGGACCGATATGCTTATAATGATGCTGCCCAGCTTGAGTAAGCGGAAGGTACCCTAATGATAGAGGCTTTAATGCGTAAGTACATTGCGCTGATGTTGCAACAGTACTGCCAGGCGACATATCATTGGTCAGCTGCACATCATAGAAACGGTGAATTTTATTAGTGCCTGTCTTATAAGTGGCTTGCCATCCATCCGGTCCTACGTAAACTCCAGTTTGTGAGTTATATTTAATCTCGGAAGCTTTGGGACATTGGTCGGCTAAAGCTGTCGTATACACAACACTCACCAATCCCACAACACCACAAAATAAAACGACTATTTTGCTGATTTTTTTCATAATGATTTCTCTACTTTTTTGTCGAGGTTTTGTCGGGGTATTACAATTTCTATCATGTATCGCAGGGGGGGGGTTGTCAAATTATTGTATAGTTGAAAATCATGGGAAATGGGTCAGCAGTCAAACCCGATTTTAAGCTGCCTTTTTCACTTTGCTGATACGCATTTCAACATGCAACCCAGCTGCAGTTGTCATGTTCACAAGCACATCAAGCGCAAATAAATTAATTTTCCCGCGCATCAAATCAGACACTCTGGGTTGAGTAACATCGAGCAATTTTGCTGCCTGCTCTTGAGTTAGCTTCAATTGCACAATACGCTTTTGCAGCGCCATCATTAAAACAGAACGCAATTTCATGTTCTCTGCCTCTTCTGGGGTATCTTCAATCGCATCCCATACACTTTTGAATCGTTTTTTACTCATTTTCTTAACTCCCGCATTAATTCTTTATAACGTTTTGTCGCCAGATCAATGTCCATTTTGCTCGTTTTTTCAGTCTTTTTTTGAAAGCAGTGGAGCACATAAACAGCATTGGCGAGTTTTGCTACATAAATGACGCGAAATATACCCGCAAGATCCTGAACTCGAATTTCTCGAACGCCAGAGCCGATAGTATTCATGGGCTTCCAGTCGTCTGGATCAAGCCCTGACTACACCTTATCCAATTGAAAACCAGCTTCTTTTCTGGCTAGAACAGGAAATGCCCTTAAGTCATCAAGCGAGTCACCACGAAAATCAATTTCTTTTTTATTGTCCATGTGGATAAATATACAATATTTTGTATACCTTTGCAAGCGTTATTGACAAAAAATACTGAAAATATTTGTTAATATTAAAACGATTGTTATTAAATAAAAGTAAAAAACTTTAAGAAGCCATGTTTAGAATAATAGTAGGAAATCTGGAGATTCGGCTTTAAAATGACGATATTTTTCAATACCGCCAAATTATTTTAAGAATATATCAGACAATTAAAAATATTAAAATAAATATTTTAAAATAATTATTTTATCTGATTTTCTTTAAAAAAGCGCGAGTGAAATTGTTGTGTTCAATCGCAGTGAAAGAAATTTTTAAAACAAATTTATCTCGTGCGAGGGCGCGCTGTATCAATAATTACTCTGCCAGCTTGTTCAATAGCAAATTGTGAAATGATGCCTGATGAAGTGCTGGCGACAGCCATCGCTATTTCATCTTGTCGCGCAGCATTGAGTGCGTAAATACTCAATGGTAGATAATCGCTTAATTTATCTAATATCTTCCCTGATGTTGCCCAACCGTTTTTAGTGGATTTTTCACCAAAATTTTTGAGACTATGTGATATTAATTGCATGCACACATTGATTGTCATAAAAAATATTGCACTTAAAACAGATTGAATAAATACATTTGAAAAATCACGATCACGTTGCGCTAAATTCATATTTTCATACAGCGTCATTAATAGTAACCCAGTCCAATAAATCCCAAGCTGTGCAATTGTAATTACAGACTGCGGTTGATTAAAACGTTCCAAAGTATAAGCTGATGCATTGGCAATACCACGGAGCGAGCCATGCTTTGCACCTTGTGTTGCCGAATGAAAAATGTTTTTAAAAAATGTTGGTAGTAGTGGTAATGCTTCGCAAGTTTCTGGTAAAGCGTTGAACAAAACATTTGATCTTGTAGCATTATCCGGTCCTAATAAAAATGCTGAACCAGATTGTGTTTGATTTGGGTTTGTGCAATTTTGTGCTGGATACATGCCAAATTGATCAACTGGCTGAGGTGGATAGGGATAAAATGGAGTGTTAAAACCACAAGTGTCATTTGTAACACTAAACATTACCTCACCCGCTTTAAGTAAATTTCCGATAATTTGAGGAGTATCACCTGTTGGTTGAAAGCAAGCGATTGTGGTTATATTAGAAATGACCGACACCTGACGTATTGTTTCATTTAATGCGAGATTTAAATGAAAACGAGTCGAGGTCAGCATTTCTGGTGATGTTTTTAAAACATGGGATATCCCAAGACTGGTGGTGATAGTAAATGTCGTATTACCTGAAGAAATAATATTAAAAGGCTTACAACCAAAATATAACCCTGCTGTGCTACCAGGTACGAAAGGTGAGTTTTCTACAACACATTTGTCTAATAGGTTGCTGGTTATTTTCTTACCCAGAAACATTTTTTCCATAACACATCTAAAACTTTCGGTGGCACCCATAAAACTGAGCGGTGTAATACCAGATATGTATTGCTTTGCTCCCAAGTCCGTAATGGATGGACAGAGACCTCCTCCTGGCGGATTATCAAATGCATAACATGTTTCAAGTAAAAAAGTTGTTTTTCTATAATCTAATTCGGGATGTTTATAAAAAAACGTGTAATTAAAAACACCATTGGCGGTGTAAAATGATTGGCCAGGGTCATAATGACTTTCCATCGAAAAGAAAACACCTAATTTGGAGCCGCACATCAACATGTTTTGATAAGTTTCGGTTGTAGCATTTTCTCCTAAAAAAGGCGCTACGGTATATCCAGCTTTTTGAGCGGCAGGAATGGCCCATTTCGCAAGATCGTAAGCATTTTCTATGCACCCTTGCGCAGAATCATTTTTACAACAGGGCGCACATCCAAAAAAGAAAATATTTGAAACATTGTTATATTCAGTAGGACAATATGAGCGAGACATGCGCGATGAATACCTAATTTATTGGTAGTGTTTAAATAACTGTGTCAGTTCTCCAGAAATTGTTGTGTATATTACCAATTTCAGAAAACTGACACAGTTATTTAAACACTACCGATACAGTGTAAAAGTTTCGACTTGATCTGACAGTTACCCATTTTTTAGTCATGCGTCTTACTGTCAGTTCAAGTCGGAACTTTTATATATAATAACAATCCATCAAATGATCATTCACCATGCCAACCGCTTGCATAAACGCATAACAAATCGTGCTGCCGACAAATTTAAATCCGCGTTTTTTTAAATCATGCGACATTTTGTCAGACTGAGTGGTATTGACTGGCACTTCTTGTTGATTTTTCCAATTATTTTTTATTGGTATTCCATCAACAAATTGCCAAATGTAATCAGAAAATTTGGAATATTCTTCTTGAATAGCAAGATAAGCTTTTGCATTCGTAATCACTGATTGAATTTTTAATCGATTGCGAATAATGCCAGAATCATTTAATAATTTTTGAACATGATGATCGTCGTAACGCGCAATTTTTTCGGCATCAAAATAATCAAAGCGTTGTCGATAATTTTCACGTCGTTTTAATATAGTTAACCAATTTAAACCTGCTTGCGCGCCCTCTAGAATTAAAAATTCAAACAGTGATTGATCATCATAAATTGGAACGCCCCACTCTTCATCATGATAGCGAATGTAAATGGGATCATCGGTGACCCAAGCGCAACGTGTTTTTTTTAACATGTGCTGCCCCTGATTAATTTCTCTTTTTCCAGTCGAGATAATTTTTTGATTCTCGCCTCTTCTTTGAGTGCTGTTGACTTATCATCAAAACACCAGCATGCGGATAATTTTATTGGCGGAAAACTGCGTGTATATCGACAGTTAGCATTTCGATTCACATGCTCTTCAAATCGACGCTGAATATCAATTGTGTAACCAGTGTAATACGTGTCATTAACGCACTGCAAAATGTAAACATAATGTTTCATTTTGCTATAATGACATACTATTTAATCTACCTTCAATGTTTCCCACGGCGCATTTGTAAAAAATTCGATGGGGGTTGTTACGCGTATACCGTCCTGATCAAAAGTGCGATTCAAATTTGATACAAGTTGCGTTGTGTGTTTTGGATTTAATAATTTTTTATAATATTTTAATGCTGATGAAATAGCACTATCGCTTTCTTTCACCTCAATTAAATCATACACAACATCATCAATAACCGTGACAAAATCTACTTCACGTCCATCTTTATCGCGAATATAATGCAATGAACAATGATGCCCAAAATAATCTTCAATAAAATGCAGTCGCTTTAATAAATGCGTTGCAACCAGATTTTCAAGACGCGGACTATGTTCATCGATGACATCCGCATTGTCATAAAAATAAACCTTAGGCGCTTTTTGAATCGCGCGCATAATTTTTTTTGTGTATGGTTTAATTGAAAATGCAATATACATGCGCTCAATTAAACTTAACCAATTTTTTACAGTATTGGGTGCGATTTGTAAATCAGCTGCCAAATTAGAATAATTAACCATCCCACCGACGCGTGCGCATAATCCTTTTAATAATAAATCCAATAATGGTAATTGTTTTATTTGCTCCAAATCGCGCACATCTTCTCGCAAAATACGATTCATTCGTTCACGACGCCAGCGTCTCGCTTCACGTTCATCATTTTGTAAAAATGGTTCTGGAAATCCACCGACCGTTAACAAACGCTGATATGCATCATGTTTGTTTATGTCATTGGGAAATTCATCCAGTGTGAATGGATGTAAACGCCAATAATGATATCGACCCATGAGTGAATCGCCACCACGTTTATAGACATCCATTTTTGCAGAACCAGTCACGAGATATTCTTGATGTGGGGGTTTTATATCAAATACACCTTTAATCCATCGTTTCCAGTGTGGGTATTTATGCAGCTCATCAAAAATAATCAGCGGTGCTTTTTTATCCCACTGCTTTTTTAAAATATTGCCTCTGTCTTCATCCACGTCCCAATTGAAATAGTCTTGTTTGCCATGCAAGGGCATGCTATTTTTCCCGTTGATTGCTTCGGCAACGGCTATGCTTAACGTGGTTTTTCCCACTTGACGAGGGCCGCCAATAAAAACCATCTTTTTTTGCAAGTCTTTGATAATATGCTGTGTGATATATCGTTTCATGGCTATTTTAACTCGTATTGCAAATTAGACGCGTCTGTTTTTAAGTGTACTGCAAAATAGACATATTTTCAAGTAGATCCCCCTGCCTCTTGATTAAATTGCGATTGCAGTGGATTTGAATTTAGAGATGAGGTAGTATAAACGTCCGTTTTTATTACTGTAAAATTATTGCAATTACTAAGAGATGAAAAATGAGAAATCCAGATACTTCCAATCAAACGCTCCCGGAGTTGATGTTAAAATACGCACATGTATTTAATGAATTAAATGGACAATTAGTTCTTCAAGGAAGTTATGGTCCCATACATGCAATGGAAGTGAACTCGATAAGAGAAGAAATTAAAAAGTTAGCAATTGCGCTTGAATGTGGATCGTACGTGCTAGTAGATTTTTCTTTAATTCAAAGGCATTTTTATAAGAGTGGATTTGACTTAGGAACACTTGGCACTTTAAAAAAAATATTATCCAATGATGCTCTTGAACCTGATCTATTGACTGCGATACTTTCTCATCAATTAAAACTAAAAGAGTATCTGCACATGCGAAGAGGCCAACAACCAGAGCTTGATAGAACGATTCAAGCTCTTTTAGGGACTATTGACGCATTTTCTAAAGAATTTTCTAGTGAATATCGAAAATTTTCTCTATCAATTATGAATCCTTGTTTGGAAGAAAAAAAGGTCAGCGCATTAGCTTACGGTAAATTTAACATGTCTCCATTGACCTTACGAACTATGACACAAGAACAACAAAATGCAGTTGTTTTTGGTGCTGTCGGTGGTGTTGGCGCTGTCGTTACGTTGGGTGTTTTTAAGTACGCTGCAGTATCTGCAAAACCTGCAATAAAAAGAGCGATTCAGAATATTTTTAGAAGATAATCATGGTGATCATGGTGTCTCACTCTTAAAGTGGCACCAAGAATGCCCACGCCCTCGAAATTGATGTGCCAGCACAAATAAGCAGTGAAATGACATTGAGGTGATCTTATTTCTAAGCAAGCAAACTTCTATAACCAATGTCAAATTTCTCGGCAATGCGCTTTGCAATGATTTTTCCAATTGGGCGTTTACCTAATTCCATTTTGGATACATCAGATTGAGTAACGCCAATAGCTTGCGCAAATTCAATTTGCGATAAATTCTCACGGGCGCGCAAACCACGGAGTAACACACCAGGCTTAGTATATTTACGATCGAGTTCTGCGAACAATGCATCAGCAGACACCGCGCCTTCACTGGGTTCACGATCCATTTCATCTGCCACAGATATTTTATATTTTTCCGCAATAGATTTTGGAATATCGTAGACATCTTCATTGTAGACAACATGCATCACGTTGCCTCTTACGCTAATATGGTGCTTTTTCATGTGTGCCGACATAATAAACCTTGATAACACGTTTCTTTTTGTTAATCACTTCCCAACAACAAACATAGATTGTCTTCCTGGAATTGGTCCTTTTGTTTTTAAGCAATCAACCAACAAACGAATCGCACATAATACATCATCATTGTGAAGATTTTTAATCTGATCTTGAGCCTTTCGGCTCATATAAATTGACCATTCCATCTGATCTCAATTATAGTGTATTTTTTACCATATGGCAAAATATACACTATTATATTGAAAAGTCAAATAGAAAATATAACTTATAACTAATTGAAAAATTAGATATTTTTTGAGATGCGCTAACATCAAAGCACACCTTTATTCATGTTTTTTCTTTTTTCCCCGTAATTCTTCTAATGCCATTTTCATTGCGGCAACCATACCCTTTCGTGCAAATATCAAATACAGGCATCACCCCAAATACGTTATGATATTAACAATACAGGATGGGATGTCAGGATGATTGAGCACTTCAAAATTCAACGCGTTATTTTACTGCTCGCTTTGATTGCCATTTCTTTCGGTATTTCAAACACGTTTGCTGAAAATCGTGTCGTCAATTTGGTAGTAGCTTATAAAACAGTAGATTTTGCAGGAAAAAAGCGCGAAGCCATTGCGGTCAATAATCAAATTCCAGCACCAACATTGCATTTTAAAGAAGGCGATCATGTTGTCATTAATGTGTTTAATCATTTAAATGAAGGTACCATTATTCATTGGCACGGCATTATTTTACCGTGGCAAATGGATGGTGTGGAGGGCGTGAGTCAACCGGCCATTCCTCCAGGTAAAATGTTTCGTTATCATTTTACGTTGAGACAATCCGGTACTTATTGGTATCACTCCCACGCAGGATTTCAAGAACAACAAGGGCTTTATGGTGCATTGATTATTGATCCCAAAAAACCATCGCCTTATAAATACAATAAAGATGCAACAATTGTTTTATCGGATTGGAGTAATACTAATCCCAACACAATTTTTGCTAATTTAAAAAGAGACGGTGATTATTATTCCCCCCGCTTCCCACTCCAGCCATCGCTTGCTAAATTCATTCATGATTATAAAAAAGCGTCTCCTGAACAGCGAAAATTACTCATCGATGATTACAAGATGATGCAACAAATGCGCATGGGTATTTATGATTTTAGCGATGTTGCTTACGACGCATTTTTATTAAACGGAAAACCAAATACCCATCCATGGACTGCAAAAGTGAACGTAGGCGATGTGGTGCGTTTGCGAATGATTGATGCTGGTGCCAGCACTAATTTTAACGTGAAAATTCCTGGCTATGATATGCAAGTAATTCAGATTCAAGGTAATGATGTCAAACCTTATAGCACAAAACATTTTTTTATCACGCCAGGTGAAACACTGGATCTACTGGTCACCATCAAAAAAAATAATCCTGCTATCATTTATGCAGAATCATCAGATACTTCAGGCGCTGCTGTTGGCGCACTTATCACCTCATCGCATCAAAAAATAAATTATAAAAATGTAGCACCGTTTCCAAAGCCCATCCCTGTGACACAGGAAATGATGAATAATATGGGAAAAATGCATGATATGCATCAAATGCAGCACGGCGCCGCCAAAAACCATTCATCCATGCAGATTGAATCAAGCATGATGGGAGATCAGCTTGAAAAATTTACTCCAGCAGTGGCGGCAATCAAAACAGTGGGCACAAAATATCAAAATTTAATTGCGCTCGTAAAAACAAATAACCCAAAAAAACCTATTGATCATGTTATTCGCATGGAATTATTTGGCTACATGGATCGCTATATCTGGATGATCAATGGGCTGCCTGAATCTAAAGCAAAACCAATTATTTTCATCCCCGGAAAACGCTATCGATTTATTTTTACTAATCCAACCATGATGCATCATCCTATGCACATTCATGGGCATTGGTTTATTTTACGCAATAATCATGGTGCGCATGATCCACTGTTGCATACAATCGATGTGCCACCTGGCGCAACAGTTGTTGCTGATGTGGATGCGGATGCAAGTGGTCAATGGTTTTTTCATTGCCATCTTTTGTATCACATGATGGGTGGAATGGCGCGTGTTTTTCAGTATCAAACATTGATTAACATTGTCAATGGCACTGCAAAACCCATTCGCTTTATTTCAAAAACACCCTACGATAATCGACCCATTGTTCGTGTCGATAAAGAAACGCCTATTATTCCAATGTTAATTCATCATCCCATGGGGCACCCCGCTCGTTTCTATACGAGCAATTTTTTAGATGTTGGTAATGATTTTTGGAATAATACGCAAGAAATTACACTAACAGGAATGTATGGAAAAGATTTTAATAAATTAAAATTGAACGCAGAAAATACTGAAATCGAAAAAGGAAAAATAACTGATTTCAATCTGGATATTTTTTACTGGCATTTGGTCAGTCAATTCTGGGCAATTGAAGGCGGTGCTAATTATTTTTATCGCCCAACGCAAAATCCTTACTGGCAACCCGGCATTGGAATTGTCGGTTTAATGCCTTATTTTATCGACACTGAATTTCGAATATATGAATATCGTGGCAGTGTTAAGTTTGATCCAGAACTCTCGCGCGATACACAAATTACCGATAATTTTTTCATTCGAACCTCCGTCGAGGGAATTTTTGCAACAAAAACCATTTCTAATTCCGCTATTGCTAGTGGTTTAAATGAAATGCAATATACTCTGCGCCCTTTTTATCGCATAAGACCTGGCGTAAATATTTTTGCGCAATACCAGTATACAAAAGATTATGGTGCTCTCAGTCAATATGATCAGCGAGAAAATGAATCGCCAGAACAGAACCTTTTTACAGTGGGTTTAACATTATTATTTTAGGAGCCTATGTTACAAACCTATACCTGCCCAATGCATCCCGAAATTATTAAAAACAATCCCGGCTCATGTCCAATTTGCGGCATGGCGCTTGAACGTGTCACGATTTCAGCGGAAAAAACACCGCATGTTGAATTAGTGGAGATGTCGTATCGCTTTTGGATTGGCGTGATTTTAACGGTCCCGTTGTTATTTTTAACGATGGGTATGTATATTTATGGCATATCGAATCTTGTGCATCTTATTCCTCTGAAATTTTCTGTTTGGCTGCAATTTTTACTGGCAACACCCGTTATCATTTGGTGTGGTTGGTCATTTCTAAAGCGCGGTTTTTTCTCGATTGTGAAGCGTCATCTTAATATGTTTACACTCATTGCGTTGGGCACCAGCGTTGCTTATTTATATAGCGTCGTTGCAATATTATTTCCGCATTTATTTCCAGCAACACTTCGTGAATCTAATGGAGAAATCGGTTTATATTTCGAAGTTGCTGCAGTGATCACTACCCTGGTTTTAATGGGACAAGTATTGGAATTGCGCGGACGAGAACAAACGGGCAGCGCATTACGCGCATTGTTAGATTTAGCGCCAAAAAAAGCGAGGAAAATAAATAGTGATGGCAGCGAAATTGAAATTACGTTGGATCAAGTGCAAGTGGGTGATCTTTTGAAAGTACGACCCGGCGAAAAAATTCCTGTCGACGGTAAAATAATGGAGGGACACAGCACCATTGATGAGTCGATGATTACTGGAGAATCTATTCCTGTTGAAAAAGAAAAAGATGCGATGGTCATTGGCAGCACGATGAATCTATCTGGCAGCTTTATTATGCGTGCCGAGCGTGTTGGTAGCGACACAATGCTGTCACAAATTGTAGCGCAAGTGTCTGAAGCGCAGCGTTCACGCGCGCCCATTCAGAAATTAGCAGATTATATTTCAAGTATATTTGTTCCCATTGTTCTTCTTATCGCAATTATTACTTTTTTAATTTGGACTTTTTTTGGGCCAGCGCCTGCAATGACTTATGGTTTTATTTCCGCTATTTCAGTGTTAATTATCGCTTGCCCTTGTGCGCTCGGTTTAGCAACACCGATGTCAATTACAGTGGGAATGGGACGCGGCGCGCAAATGGGAATTCTGATTAAAAATGCTGAAAGTTTGGAGCGCTTTGAAAAAATAAATACATTGGTGATTGATAAAACTGGCACGTTAACTGTAGGAAAACCTGTATTAAAAAAAATTATCGTCGCGCCAAATTTTAATGAAAATGAAATTTTAACATTGGCAGCAAGCTTAGAAAATAACAGTGAACATCCATTAGCCGCGGCAATTGTTTCTGCGGCAAAAGAACGCCATATTCATTTTATTAGCCCAGCTGATTTTTCTGCTATCACTGGAAAAGGGGTGAGCGGAAAAATTAATAATAAAAAAGTTTCATTGGGTAACATTGCATTACTGAAATCATTGGATATGCAAGCTGGTTTTTTTGAAAACACAGCAGAAGCATTGCAACACGAAGGTGGCACAGTGATGTTTGTCGTTGTTGATGGCAACATTGCGGGTTTAATCAGTGTTGCTGATCCCGTGAAAACAACAACACCAACCGCTTTAAAAAAATTACGCAGCGCGGGTATTCGAATTGTGATGGTCACGGGAGATAATCGTATCACTGCTGAAGCGGTTGCAAAATCACTTGAAATTGATTCCATCATCGCTGGTGTTTTACCGCAAGAAAAAAATGCAATCATAAAACGTTTGAAACAAGAAGGAAATATTGTTGCGATGGCAGGCGATGGCATTAATGATGCATCCGCTCTGGCAGAAGCTGATGTGGGTATCGCAATGGGAAATGGCACGGATGTTGCGATGAAAAGCGCTGGAATTACCCTGGTAAAAGGCGATCTCACGGGCATTGTGCATGCACTACAACTCAGCAAAAAAGTAATGCGCAATATTCGTCAAAATTTATTTTTAGCATTTGCTTACAACGTATTATGCATTCCAATTGCGGCTGGTGTTTTATACCCTTGGACCGGTTCATTACTGAGCCCCATGATAGGCGCGCTTGCCATGAGCTTAAGTTCGGTTTCTGTTATTTCAAATGCGTTGCGGTTAAGGCGCATGTGATGCGATTTTCACGTCTTGATAAATCCAGAGGTATGAAAAAGCACTCGTCATCCCGGAAATTGCGCTAGCAATTATCCGGGATCTAGGAGAAAAACACTGGATTCCGGATAATTTTTGAGTACAAAAATTTCCGGAATGACGCGGTAATTTTTTTGTCGTGTGCATTGTAATTTCTGATTAGATGTAAAAGACAAAGAAAGTGAACGGGCATAACCGGCTATTGTGACGGCGCTGAATAAATTTCGATAACGAAATTTGACATACCATCGCAGGCATAATCACCATCCGCATCACCATACGCAAAAGTGTAAACGTGAGTCGCATTTTGCGTTAATTGTGTTACGTAATTGGAAGAACTTCCTAAGCCTGGACCATAACAATCTGTGGCGCTCGCTCCATATTGCCCCAAGCAACAATATTGGTTCACAATCGTTGGATATTGAGAGCCTGTTTGCTCTGGATATTCCAGTTTGAGATAACTGCAAGGGCTCACGCAACCGGTATCGCCCAATGATGTTGGATATTTTGTTAAATCCCAACCATTGGTCTGACTATTTTGACAAAGTTGTGATAACGAAAGCGCTGATGTTGGAACAAGTTTCGCGAGCGGATTAGACGGGCCATATTTTCCAACACCCAAAATATTGGAACCTTCACCGATAGTGAAGGTGCAATATGTCGAATCCGCGGGATATAAAATCACGCCAAAATTAAATCCATCAACAGCAGAAACATCGATATTGGTTGGCAATACCGATGGAACACCAGTTGCGGCATCAGGCACTGCCGTTGCTTGCCAAGTCGGCTCAAATTTTGTGGCATAAGGTTGCTGCCCCGTGTAATAACCGCCTGTTTGCTGCCATGCATCACTGCTCGTCACTTGATACGCAGACACATAAAAAGCGGAAGAGATAATTCCGGACGCCGGAATGTTAAAAGCCAGCGATTTTCCCTGCGCAATACCGCTAGCGGGAAAAAGTGTGTTGGTATTTTGGCACGCCGTATTGTCAGGATTACTCGCAACAGTGCACACCATGCCAATTTGAATAGCAGCATATGGTGTTTTGTTTACAAAAGTAAGCGTGCGTTGTTGATTATAATTAGTGGGTTGTGGATTAGCGGGTGCAGTGCCAGCGCTCCATGCAGTCGCACCCATCACAACCGGCCATGCATTCGACGTGACTGGTTGTGTCACATTGTTGACAATACCAGTTCCGGTTGCTGGCGTGTTGATAACGATGCCGGGGCAAATGTGCGCAGGATCATTGTTGCTGACTTGTTGATTGCTGAATGTAAAACTACATTGAAACCATCCGTTTTGCTGATAATACAAAGTAAACGTCGCATTAACGCTGCCATCATATTTTCCTAAAAAAACTTGTTGGCTGGGCCCAGTGACATATGCGATTTGTTTTGGCGTTGGATCTGTTGGTGTCGTTTTGTAAACATAAACGGGGTAGGCAATGTTGCTCGCAGGCAATCTCAACATAAGATATTGCAAGAGTGCTGCACTATCCTCCGTTTTCGTTGTGGACATGGACGCATGCGCATGTTGAATGCCAACGACGTGATAAACGCCGATGGCCGCAACAGCGATTAAGCTCGTGGTGATTGCTTTGGTGATTTTCATAATTGCTCCAAAATATCCGTTTGTACGCACTTGCTCCGCTATGCTTCGCGCGTGCTTCTGCGCTGATTTATTCTCCAGCCACCGTCATTCGGTTAATCCAAATTGAACCGGTGCGAATGGTGCTGCGGATATCGATATCATTCGCAACACCCACAATACCAGAAAATATTTCTTTCAAATTACCGGCGATGGTAATTTCTTCCACCGGAAATTGAATTTTACCATGCTCAATCCAGAATCCAGAAGCGCCGCGAGAATAGTCGCCGGTGGTGATATTAGTGCCATGCCCCATCAATTCAGTAACTAATAAACCAGTCTTCATGTTTTGCATTAACTCATCACGTGTTGTTGCATTGAACGTAATAGATAAATTAAAAACGCCACCCGAATTGCCCGTGGTTTCCAAGTTGAGCTTGCGCGCCGAATAGCTATCTAACACGTAGCGAATTAATTTTCCATTGTCGACATAATATTGATTGTGTGTTGCAACCCCTTCACGATCAAATGGAGCGCTGCCCATCGCAGAAGGCAAATGCGGCTGTTGTTGAATAGAAATAAAAGCGGGAAAAACCGCTGTATTCATCGCGTTTAACAAAAAAGTGGATTGACGATATAATTGCGGTCCGCTGATGGCTTGCACAAACGCGCTCAATAAAGATTTCGCAACCGGGGCATCAAAAATCACCGCGCAATTTTGTGTTTTCAATCGACGCGCATTCAATCGCGCAACGGTTTTTTCTGCGGCACGTTGAGCCACCACATCAATGGATTCTAATTCAGCAGGATTGCGCGCAGTGGTGTAAGCATCATCACGCTGCATATTATTTTTTTCTTTGGCAACCAAACTGCAGGCAATGCTGTGATCAGTTAAAGCGTATTCGCCAATAAATCCCAACGTGTTTGAATAAATAATATCGGATTGAATGGTGTTGACACTGACGCCGTCGGAATTCACGATGCGTTGATCAAACGCCAAGGCATTTTTTTCGCAAGCGACAGCGAGCGCAATTGCTTCAGGCGGCGTGATATTCCAAGGATGAATCAAATCACACTGCGGAATCACGGTTGCTAATTTTTTCGCATCGGCAAGCCCAGAAAAAGGATCGGGGTTGGAAAATGTGGCGATAGACAATGCTTTTTCGATAGCGGCGTCGATGGCGTGAATGGAAAAATCAGACGTGGATGCAGTTCCGCAACGATGCTGATGATAAATGGCGACGCTGAAATTTTTTTCCAGATGATACTCAACTGTTTCTACTTCGCCCAAACGCGCGGTGACTGAAAAACCTTTGGTTTGATGCAAAGCAACTTCGCCGGAGTCGACGTGTAAAGATTTTAATTTTTTTAAAGCGTGTTGTTGTATTTGATTCATCAGATTATAAAAAATTAATGTGTTTGCCGCGATTTAGATTTGCTGGATTTTGAAATCACTTTTTTTACAGGCATTTTTTTGGGATCCATTCCTGGATTCTCGCTTAATGCGATAGGTTGATGTTCCAGCGCAATTTCCAACGCTTCATCAATCCAGCGAATGGGGCGAATGTCCAAACTTTCCAATACAGGTTTCGGAATTTCTTTCAAATCTCGCTTATTTTCAAGCGGAATTAGCACAATTTTGATGCCGCCGCGCAATGCTGCTAATAATTTTTCTTTCAATCCACCAATTGGCAGCACTTCACCGCGCAACGTAATCTCGCCCGTCATCGCAACGTTGGCATGCACAGGAATATGTGTGATTGCAGAAACCAACGCAACGCACATGCCAATACCCGCGCTCGGGCCATCTTTGGGTGTCGCGCCTTCGGGAACGTGCACGTGAAAATCATTGGTTTGAAAAAAATCTTTTTCAACACCAAACATCGGCGCGCGACTACGCACAACCGTTAATGCAGCGTGAATCGATTCTTGCATAACATCACCCAAGCTTCCGGTATGCAACAATTTTCCTTTGCCAGAAACGACTTGCGCTTCTATCGTCAGTAATTCACCGCCCACTTCTGTCCACGCCAGACCAGTCACCTGCCCCACTTGATCTTTTTCTTCTGCCAAACCGTAACGATATTTTTGAACGCCCAAATATTTTTCTAAATTGCGAACCGTCACGGTAATAAGCGCTGGCTTTCCTTTTTTGCGATTCGTTGCGGTTTGACGAACGACTTTTCGGCAAATTTTAGCGATGTCACGCTCTAAATTACGCACGCCAGCTTCGCGCGTGTAACTGCGAATAATTTCGCGTATCACGTGCTCAGAGATATGTACCTCGCTATTTTTCAAACCCGATTGTTCGATTTGTCGCGGAACCAAATAATGCGTTGCGATATTTAATTTTTCATCTTCGGTGTAACCGGGTAAACGAATCACTTCCATGCGATCCAGCAATGCGGGCGGAATATTTAATGAATTGGCAGTCGCAATAAACATCACATCAGACAAATCATAATCCACTTCCAAATAATGATCATTGAATTTATTGTTTTGTTCGGGATCCAATACTTCAAGTAACGCAGATGCAGGATCGCCGCGAAAATCAACGGCCATTTTATCCACTTCATCCAACATAAATAATGGATTGCGCACTTTAGCGCGCATCATGCGCTGAATAATTTTGCCAGGCATGGCGCCGATATAGGTGCGACGATGTCCGCGAATTTCGGCTTCATCGCGAATGCCACCCAATGAAATACGCGCAAACTCTCGACCCGTTGCATTTGCAATGGATTGCCCAAGTGACGTCTTACCCACGCCAGGCGGCCCCACCAAACATAAAATCGGCCCTTTTAATTTTTTCACGCGCAGCTGCACGGCTAAATATTCTAGAATACGTTCTTTTACTTCTTTTAAACCGTAATGATCCGCTTCTAGTATTTTTTCAGCGGCTCTCAAATTGTGATTAATTTTCGAAGTGGCTTTCCAAGGCACTTGCAACAACGCTTCTAGATAATTACGCGACACCGTCGCTTCAGCAGACATGGGCGGCATCAAACGCAATTTACTGAGCTCTGATTTGGCCTTTTCTTCCGCTTCTTTTGGCATGCCCGCTTTGGTAATATTTTTTTCGATTTGTTCCATTTCATTGGCTGGCGCATTTTCATCTAATTCGCCCAACTCTTGCTGAATCGCTTTTAATTTTTCACTTAAATAATATTGGCGCTGACTTTTTTCCACTTGCTGTTTCACGCGACCTTGCACGCTTTTTTCTACTTCCAGCAATTCTAATTCTTGCGCAATCAATTCGCGCAGCACATGCAGCCGTGTTTTAGTTTCAAAGGTTTCTAATATTTTTTGTCGCGATTCGATGCTGATGGTTAAGTGCGCTGCAACACTATCTGCAAAATGCGCGGGATTTTTAATGTTGCGAATGGATGTAATCAATTCAGGTGGAATTTTTTTATTGGCTTTCACCAATTGCTCAAACTGCGTCACAATACTGCGCATAAGCACCGTCACTTCAGAATCCACGGGTATTTCAGGAGATTCTGGCACGTCAACTTGTACTTGAGAAAATTCGAGCGTGTCATCAAACGCAGTGATATTCGCGCGCGCAACGCCTTCGACCAATACCTTCACCGTGCCGTCCGGTAAACGCAACATTTGCAAAACGGTGGCTAATGTTCCCACGCGAAACAAATCTTTTTCTGCAGGAATATCAATTGAAGCGTTTTTTTGCGACAACAAAACCACTTGTTTGTCTTTGCTCATCGCGGCTTCTAACGCTTTAATGGATTCTGCGCGGCCAACAAACAATGGAATTACCATGTGCGGATAGACAACGACATCGCGCAATGGAATCAGTGGCAAAAGATTTTTCGCTACTTTTGGTTGAGCCATATAAATCCTTATTAATCCCTAGGGATTATTCCGCTGCTTTTTTTTGTTGATCATTTTCATAAATGTAAAGCGGTTTGGATTTTCCGCTAATCACATTTTTGTCAACGATCACTTGTTTCAACCCATCAATCGATGGAATTTCATACATCACTTCAAGTAATGCTTGTTCTAAAATCGCACGCAAGCCACGCGCGCCAGATTTTTTGGCGACAGCCAATCTCGCTATTTCATGCAGCGCATCTTCGCGAAATTCAATTTGAATATTTTCATAATCAAATAATTTGCGATATTGTTTGGTGAGCGCATTTTTGGGCTCCGTCAATACAGTCAGCAAAGCGTCTTCATCCAATTCATCCAGCACGGAAATAATAGGCAGGCGACCTACAAATTCCGGAATCAACCCATATTTAATTAAATCTTGTGTCTCCACTTTTTTCACAATGCCCGCATCTGGCACGCCAGATTTCTTTTTCATGGTGGCTGCAAAACCAATGCCACTTTCATCCGTGCGTTGTTGCACAATTTTATCCAAATCTGCAAACGCACCACCGCAAATAAATAAAATGTTGGTTGTATCCACTTGCAAATATTCTTGCTGAGGATGTTTGCGACCACCTTGCGGAGGAATTGCCGCCACTGTTCCTTCAATTAATTTCAACAATGCTTGTTGCACGCCTTCGCCAGACACATCTCGTGTGAGCGAAGGGCTGTCCGATTTGCGGGATATCTTATCAATTTCGTCGATATAAATAATACCGGTCTCTGCTTTTTTTACATCGTAATTACATTTTTGCAATAATTTTTGCACGATGTTTTCGACGTCTTCGCCGACATAACCCGCTTCAGTCAGCGTAGTTGCATCGGCAATGGCAAATGGCACGTTCAACACACGCGCCAATGTTTGTGCCAACAATGTTTTTCCGGAACCGGTGGGACCAATTAATAAAATATTACTTTTTGACAGTTCCACATCGTCATTCGATGCGTGATTGCGCAATCGTTTGTAATGATTATAAACCGCCACAGATAATATTTTTTTCGCTTCTTCTTGGCCGATGACATACTGATCCAATTGCATATGCAATTCTTTCGGCGATAAAAGTTTCGGTTGATCCGACGGTGTTTTGTCCGCGCGTTCTTCTTCGTGAATGATATCGTTGCAAAGCTTGACGCATTCATTGCACACATAAACCGAAGGGCCCGCGATAAGTTTTTTCACTTCAAATTGACTCTTGCCGCAAAAAGAACAATGCAGTGGTTTATCTCTTCCGCTATTTTTTGTTGTTGTCATCAACTGCCTCTTTATCTATTGTACCAACTTTTACCCTTCTGTTTTACCGCGTTCGGTGAAAATCGAGTCGATTAGGCCATACGCCTTGGCTTCTGCAGGAGACATAAAGTTATCCCTATTTGTATCTCGGTTAATAACTTCAAGGGACTGCTCCGTATGTTTCGCCAAAATATGCGTCAACATGTCACTCACGCGTTGTGTTTCTTTGGCGTGAATCTGAATATCAGTGCCTTGACCTTGATAGCCGCCCAAGACTTGATGAATCATGACCGTGGAATTTGGCAAACAATGGCGTTTGCCTTTCATACCCGAGGCTAACAACAATGCCGCCATGCTCGCCGCTTGGCCGATACATAATGTGCGCACATCGGGCTTGATGAATTGCATGGTATCGTAAATTGCCATTCCTGCCGTGACAACACCGCCTGGTGAATTGATATAAAGCGAAATATCTTTGTCTGGATTTTCCGATTCTAAAAACAACAATTGCGCGATAATTAAATTAGCGGAGTGTTCATCTAATGGACCAACTAAAAACACCACGCGATCTTTGAGCAGTCGCGAGTAAATGTCATACGCGCGTTCGCCTCGACTAGTTTGCTCGATCACCATCGGAACCAGATTATTACTCCATTCACTCATTGCCACATCCCCTATTTTTTATCTGATTGAGACGCTTTTTCAGCATTCATTATCGCATCATAACTTTTTTTCGATTCGGACACACGTGCTTTACTTAAGAGTATATCTACCGCCTGCTCTTCCAAAATAAATGCTTCGACTTCTGAAATCATCGATTTATTTTTGAGTAATATCGGTAATACCTGCGACACGTCGCCATATTGCGCGGCAATATTTTCTAAGCGTTCACGTACGCGATTTTGATCGGCCTTGATGTTGTTGTGTCGCACCACTTCAGCCAAGAGCAATCCGAGCAGCACGCGTTTTTTTGCTTCCGCCTCGAAAGGTTCTCGCGTCAGCGGAAGTTTATTGATGTCCGCTTCTTTCATAGAAGGATTGAATTGACGAAATTGTTGACGCGTCATGCGCTGCAGATGCTGAATTTCGGTTTCGATTAATGCGGGCGGTACTTCGATGGTGTTCAGCGTTTGCAATTGTTCCAACACCTCTTTTTTCAGTAATGCTTTCGCTGCGTCATTTAATTCTTGCTGCATTCTTTCTTTTATTTTTGTTTTCAATGCATCAACCCCGCCTTCAACACCTGCTTTTTTCGCGAATGCGTCATCTAATGCTGGTAACTTGGGTTCTTCGACTTCATGTACCACGATTGCAAATTGAACAGGTTTATCGCGCAAATTATCGACGTGATAATCTTTTGGAAATGTCAGAAACAATGTCAATTTGTCATCTTTTTTCACGCCAATCAAGCCATCTTCAAAACCTGCAATCATATTCTTCGAACCCAAAATTAATTTTTGATGTTTTGCGCTGCCTTTTTCCAATGGTTTTCCATCCATCTCGCCATCAAAATCAATATTCAATCGATCGCCCAGTTTTGCTGTGCGTGAAACAGGAATCCACTCCGAGTGTTGCGTGCGTAATTGCACCAACCTATTTGTCACGTCATCGTCAGTAACTTCACCCGACAATGATTCCAGCGAAACATCAGTTAAATCTTTCAGCGTAAATTCAGGAAACACTTCGACCGTGGCTTTGAAAGTAAAATCTGCGTCTTTTTTAATAGACTGAACATCAGCATCTACCGTTGGTCTTCCTGCTACTTTTAATTGATGATCACGAATGGCGTTTTGCAAAGCGGTGTCCATCAATTCGGAAGCGGTTTCATACAACAATCCTTGCCCAAATTTTTTTTCAGCAACGGCGGCGGGAATTTTTCCCGGCCGAAATCCTTTGATCACCGCTTTACTTGAAAACTGCGTGATTTTCTTTTGATACGCTTTAACAAGCTCATCGGCAGGAACGGTAATTTCCAACTGTTTTAAAAGCCCAGACGCTGATGTGATTTTGACTGACATAACTGAAACACCCCGGATTATATTGTTCTACGAGAGGAGAGACTCGAACTCTCACGGGTTACCCCACTGGAACCTAAATCCAGCGCGTCTACCAGTTCCGCCACTCTCGCTTTTCAATTCAAAAAGCGCCCTATTGAACACCATATGGGCTTGATTAACAAGGAATTCAAGCCGATATGTGAAGGATATTCATTATATCAATGAGATAGAATGATTTCATTAGGCGGAATCAAAATATTCGCTATACTCGTCAGAGGGTGAACCCATTGAGGAGCAGGATATGATCAAGGATGCTTTTAAAGGTCAGAAAACACAGTTTTGTGACCTGCCAATTGATTTGTGTTGTGCTGTCAGCGCAACCGATCATTCCATTTTGTATGCCAATGCTGCTTTTGAAAGTATTTTGGGATTGAAACCAGCTGACATGCTGGGTCAACCCATGGATAGTTTTATTCCATCAACAGTTGGGAAAGAAAATTTGCATCGCGCGTTTTCCAAATTGGAACGCGGTGTGCATTCGCTCGCATTTGAAGCGGAAGTGGAAACCAAAAATAATTTATCGAGATATATCGATTGGAAGGGTTACTTTGATGTAGGCAGTCAGCATTTATATTTCATTGGTCGTGATATTACACCGTATCTTGAAGTACAAAAATTATTGTCGGCGCAAACGCAACATGATCCACTCACGGGTGCTTTGACGCGCCCCACTTTTTTAACCATTTTACAAAAAGAATTGGAAGGTGCTTTACGTTATCATTATCCCTTGTCCATCATCATCGCAGACATCGATAATTTCAGTGCCTACGCTGAAAAAAATGGCACGCAACGTGCAGATGAATGCCTGAGACAAGTCGCTATCGAATTAAAAACGTATCTGCGCAGAAAAACGGATTCGTTTGCACGATTTGAAAATGATGCGTTTATTATTTTACTGTCTCACAATGGCATGGACAAAGGTGCGAGAGTTGCGGAATATTTGCGACAAGGTCTCGCGAAACTCAATCATCACGTCACACTTTCTTTTGGTGTTGCGGGAATTTCAGAAAATACCAAAGAAACGATGAACACGGATCAGCTGATTGCAAAAGCAAAACAAGCATTGGATGTGGCGAGAAAAGAAGGTGGGAATCTGGTTCGATGTTTGTAGTTAAGCGGTGCATCAATTGCGCTATTCAAATAATACCTGTTACACTACTACGTTAGCATTGAATTTCTGGATGTATGATGAAAAATAGTAACTTATTTCGCATATTAACCAGTATCGTTGGTTGTTGTATCACGGTGTCGGGGCATGCTGATGGCCTATATGGAAAATGCCCGCTGCCGGCCGTTTATTTAAATCAAGCGGGCGTAGTCACCCTTGGATTTGCGTCGGCGGATCCCGCTAATCAGCCGGATTGCCTCCCTCTTACCCCTACTCCTGATCCTGCGCAACCCCCTCCGGGAGGGAGCTCAAATCCACTGGGGTGGAATTTCGTGCCGCGGGGGTGGATGTTAACAGGGAATCCCGGAAGTCTTGCAGTGCAAGAAGGCTCCGGCGGTAAAAGCGGTCCGCAACCACCACTATTAGGGAAATCGCTAGCAGAAGCAAAAAATCCAGGGGGTTACACATTTTGTTCAACATCGTACATAACACCAGTAGGCCTAACCGGTGCTTTGCAATACAATGCAACTTATTATGTAAACGTCCCCGCGTTGCAAGTATACAGCGATCAAGAAGGCGTTGTAACCGGCAATCAACAAGCCGTCAATACCAACTATACTAATTTATCGAATAATTGCAATCCGACCACATTGACTTTCTCTACGGGTGGTAAGCTGCAAACAGCAGGTATTCAATTTTCTCCCCAAGGGCTTGATGGCGCGCCCAGTGTTTTTAGGCTTCCAGCAAATTATTCTTATTCAACAGCCACTTCTGAATCTGCGGTGTTAAGTTGGGAAGCGCCTGCTGCAATTCCTGCATCAGGGCCATTTGCTCAATACCAACCAAACCCAACTTATTTTGTGACCATAACACCGCAGGTTACGCTCAACACGGAAAATTTCAATTCAATGCTGCAGGGCACGAAACACACTGTCGCGATCGTCTCTGGTTTGAGTCCCAACACTAAATACACGGTTACTGTGAGTGCTACGGACGATCGAGTCATTATTCCTTCCGGTACAGCGACGTTTCGCACACCGCCAGCACAGATTCAATTTGCGCAACCCGCTCAATTGAAGGTGAGTGCAACAGAACATAAAGCCACTCTTTCTTGGCCTGCGGTAAGTGGAGATGATTTGACCCCAATCACTTATTCTCTCGTAGTAAGATCAGCCAAGGGCGTTTTATCAACTCAAACAGTTACGAATACCAGCGCAACGATTACTGGATTAATCCCCGGCGCGCTACACTTTGCAACTGTGACCGCAGTAGATAAAAACGCTGGAAATAGACCGTCGTTATCACTTAAGTTTCGCACTAAAATATTACTTTCTGCGATTGCTAAGAATAGCGTTTCGTTTAGGAGTCAATCATACAAAAATGCAGTTTTAACTTGGAAACCAGTGACGGGCGATAAGTCAAATCGCATTCAGTATAACGTTTCTATTCTTTCACCCACTGGAACTACAGCAACTGCTAGTGCACCATTACTCAATGCTTCTGGTGTGTCATCCATTATTTCCAATGCGCGACCAAATACACCGTATCAATTTAAAATTACAGCAATAGATAAAAGTAGCATCAATTCTCCATCGGTGACGGTAACATTTCCCACACCAAAAACGACATTAGCAGTGTCTCGTCAACCGTCATACAGCAAAGGGATCGTGGCTTGGTCTCTGAAGGGCGATTACTCAAACAATATTACTTATAACGCGACGATTTCACCGAACCAGAATGGTGAAACTGTGCAAGTGAATCAGCAAGCGCAAACAGCAACGTTTTTGAATCTAGTACCCGAGCAGCAATATCAGGTGACGTTGACAGCAACAGATGCCGCTGCAAAAAATAGCCCGGTTGCGCTGAACGCTGTTTCATTTACCGCGCCAGAACAAAGCTTGAGCGCATTGACTGGACTATCTGTTCCTGCAGAAACTCTCACTGACACAAGCGCTGTCATTAATTGGAATGCAGTGACAAATACAACCGCAGAAGAGAATGCAGTGAGTGGTGCTACGTATTCAGTTCAGGTGGTGTCCGCGGATGATGCTGTTCTTCCTGCTAGCGACATCACTTCCCCTATAGTTACCGGTACGACAGTAAGCTCAACAATAACGAATTTAAAAATCGATACGGCATATACAGTCACTGTGACTGCGCAAGATAATAATGCGGAACAATCAGTCAGTGGCACAAACACATTTAGCACCAAACAAACAACACTGACTTTGTCAGCAAGTGCAATCAGTGTGAGTAGTGCAACTTATTCAGCAGCAGGCGCTGGAACGGCAACCGCAAGCTGGGACACGGATGCAACAACAATTGGCGATACCACGAGTCATGTGACATACAGCGTTTCAATTTCCCCAACTACCAACGGTGAAACAGCGACACTGAATACAGCAGCAAACAATGAGCAATCAGTACTGCAATCTGCACTGAATGCATCAGCAAACAATGAGCAATCTGTCACTTTAAATAATTTACAGCCAAACACTCCATACACGCTTACTGTAACAGCGACAGATGCGCGCGCGAGCAATTCGCCATTGTCTGTGGAGCAATCATTTACGACACCAAAAGCAACTTTAACGCCACTCAGCCAGTTAACAATCACACATCGCCATCATCACAGCGCTGTGGCAACTTGGGAAAATTCCACCGGAGCTGGCAACATTAATTACAATGTTTCTATTTCGCCTAACAGCAACGGTGAAAAAGTGAAAAGTTTAACCGTCGGAAGTAACACCTCCAGTGCTGAGCTTGCGCAATTAGAGCCGGGCACGCGTTATACGGTCACTGTGCAAGCGACCAACACAAACGCGAGCAATACGCCGAGCGCCAGTAAGAAATTTAAAACTAAGAAAGCAACCTTGACTCGGCCTAGCGGATTAATTGCAGCGAGCGCATCAAGCAATAGCGCAACGCTCACATGGAATCTTCCCGATGGAGATTATGCGAAAAATATTTCGTCAGCGATTCAAATCAAGACAAGTAATGGTGTGGCTATTTCAGGCAGCCCCTTTTCAGTCTCCGCAGGAAATAACAGTCTTACCGTAACAGGATTACAGCCAACTACGACTTATACGTTTACCGTGACTGCATCTGATCAATATGCGAAGAATTCACCCGTTATTTCAAAACCAGCACAATTCACCACTGCCCAAAACATCGTGTTAACTCAGTCAAACGTGACAGAAAATAACGCTACACTGGCTTGGCAAGGAAATGTGACTTCTCCCACAATTCAAGTAACAAGCAATAGCGGCGGAACTACACTATCAAGCAAAAACATTACAATTAACGCAAATAATAACACTGCTTCCATCACAGGATTACAGCCCAATACGACATATCAAGCCAC